>JAJEEP010000032.1 GCA_022820945.1 Alphaproteobacteria bacterium
GCGCTCGTCGGCCATCTGCGTGCCGTCTACGGTGATGCCGTCGACGATGACGCGGATGGCTTCGTTCAGCGCGTCGATGGCGTCGTCCTCGTCCCAGACGACCCTGCTGTCGAGCTCGCCGCGCTCGGGCGCTGCGCCGTAGAGGGCCATGCTCTCGCAGACCGTGGCAGTGGAAGAAGCGGATGCGGTAGTGGTGTCGATCATGACGGTCTCCTGTTGGTTCAACCTCCGGGACCCTGTGCCCCGTTGTGATGTCCTTCTTGATTCACGCGCGCGCAGAGGCAGCACCTGGCCTTAGGAACTGTTAGGCGGGGTGGCGCGGAAGTTCGGCGAGCTGGTGCGGAAGATGGTGCCGGCGTGCCGGTGGGAACGGTGCTCCGCAGCAAATCCATTCCAGTGGTCATTACGGCGCCGTGCCGGGCGGGCCCGCTTGGGCCTGCCCGGCGTCTAGGCGCCGCCATGAATGGTTCCGCGAATGGATTTGAGGCGGTGCAGCGTGACGCGTCGGCCCCGCGTGAGGGGCCGGCGCGCTGCGAGACGAGGCGGTTGGCGATTACACGCAAGTGTTGTTTCGCACGTTATTTGACGCCGAATCTCCCAGATTATTTGACGTGATCGCTGCCCTGATTTCCCAGATTGCTCGGTCTTTTCCGGATCGAAGCGTAGGAGCTCATGGTCTCTGCGGGCGGTCCGGGGTCGCTGTCTGATTGAGGTTTGGACTGGTGCTTGAGGAGAGCTGACGCGGTGTCGCGCGGCCGTCGGCGCGTCAAGCGGCTGCGCCGCTCCTGCGCTTCGCTTCGGCCCTTCGTGTGACTCGCCACCGTCCACGCGACGAAGTGCTGCCATGGCCTGAAGCAAGCTTCCGGCCACGGACTGGCCGCTCACCTGACGCAGTGTCCCGGTGGAGGCGCAGCGCCTTCCGGACCGTTGGGGAAGGGTGGTTCCCGACGGCGGTTCCGGCTCGAACCCCTAGGCGTTGGCGGAACCGGGCTCCGGGAACCGCGGGGCCTGCGGCCGGGAGCTGCCGTTGGCGGCGGCGGCCGCCGCCCGCTTGTCCGCTGCGCCTGCGACGACGCTGTAGCCGCCCTCGGCGTTGCGCGCGACGCGACCCTCCTGGACGAGCTTTTGCAAGATTACGCCGACGGTCTTGTGCCGGGTCGCGGCGCGTTCCCGGATCTGGCGTTGCGAGAGCGGCGCCCCGGCGTCGGCGAGCGCCTTGAGGACGCGGCATTCGGGGGTTTCAGGCTGAGGCGCACCGTCGGCCGGGGGCGGCTGGCGCAGCCGGAAGGCGGGCTCCTCCCCGTCATCGATGAGCTCGATCTCGATGTCGTCGAGACCGCGAGCAGCGCGATGCTCGACGGTCATGAGGGTCTGCCGATCCCGGCGTCGCAGGTAGAGATTCGAATCCCCCCAGGCGTGAAGCTCACTGCTTCCCCGCAAGGCCTGGCCGGGCCGCGTGGCCCCGCTCTTGCGGGCGTGGTGGACGAGCAGCACGGCGGTCTCGAAGCGGCGTTGCAGGTCGCGCAGGAAGCCGAGGATCGGGGCGACGTCTGCGACCGTGTTCTCGTCCACGCCGTGCAGGCGGACCAGGGGGTCGAGGACCACGAGGCGCGGTGCGACGCGCTCCACGGTCTGCTGCAGGCGGCGGCGGTCGTCGAGATGGTCGAGGCGCAGTGTGGGCACGTCGATGACGGCGATGTCGAGGGCCTCGAAGCGGGCGCCTGCGGCGCGGGCGATCCCCTGCAGGCGCTTGCGCACGAGGTGGCCGGCGTCTTCTGCGGCGAACAGTAGGACCGGACCGGGCCGGGCCGGGGCGAAGTGCCGCAGGCATGGGGCGCCGGCAGCGACTGCGACCGCGAGGTCCAGCGCCAGGATGGACTTGCCGCACTTCGGCTCGCCGCCGACGATGCCGACGGCCTGCTCGCCCCACAGCGTGTCCACCAGCCACTGCTGCTCGCGCGGGCGCTCCTCCAGCTCGACCGGGGCGCGGGTCGGGAAGCCGTTCATGGCCGCAGCTCCTCGAGCGCGTGCTGCAGGTGCTCGGCGCTGACGGTCCTCGCCTCGTCGAGGGCAGCGGCGGAGAGCGCGTAGTGGGCGATGCGGTTGATCTGGCGCGGCAGGCCCCTCGCCCCCTGGAACAGGGCCTCGACGGCGGGCTCCTCGAACAGCGGCAGTTCGCATCCCGCGAGCCTGAGGCGGTGCTTGATATAGGCGTCCACCTCGTCGCGGTCGAGGCCGGTGAGATGATGGCGGACGACGAGGCGCTGGCTGAGGGATTCGTGCATCGCCATGGCCAGGCGGCGCCTGAGCTCGGTCAGACCGACGAGGACTAGGCACAGGCGCTGCTCCGAATCCATGGCGAAGTTGGTGAGCAGGCGCAGGTCCTCAAGGACGTCGTTGCGCAGATGATGGGCCTCGTCGATGACGAGGACCGGCAGCTGCTTGGCCTCGGTGACGAGGCGGGAGATCTCGTTGCGGATGGCCTGATAGGCCGAGGCGCGGGAGCGCTCGATAGGCAGGCCGATCTCCCACGCGATCGCCTTGTACATGTCGAGCACGTTGCCCGTGGTCAGCGAGACGTAGTGGACCCGGTAGAGGCCTGGATGAAGCTGCGCGGTCAGATGCCGGCACACGGTGGTCTTGCCGGAGCCCACCTCGCCGGTGAGCAGGCCGATGCCGCGCAGGTCGATGAGGTGGCCGAGCCTGGCCTCGGCCTCGCGGCGCGCGTTGGACTCGAACAGCTCGTCGGTCTCTGCCGGGGTCTCGAAGTGCAGGCGGGTGAAGGCGAAGTGGCGCAGGTACATCACTCGTCCTCCTTCTTGTCCTTGAGGTTGCGCATGGCCAGCGGCGAGGGCGGAGGCTCGGGCGCCGGGTCGTCGACCTCGATCTCCCTGGCCGGGTAGGTGCGCCTGACGGCGGTATTGGCGTAGGCGTCGAGAGGGGTGGCCTTGCCGGCCGGCTTGCCGTCATGGACCACGTCGAGAGGGCGCGAGGGCGGCGCGGCCGGGTCGTAGCGCAGGGTGATCTTCTCGCCGACCAGCACGGTATCGACCTCGTAGACGCGGCCGTTCAGACTGACGGTGCGGTCCTTGTAGACACGGCGCCTGACCTCGAAGAGGAACAGATCGTCGAGGTCCATGGTGGCGTCGGGATAGCGCACGCCGGCCGAGGCCAGCGCCCACTGCTCGAGCGGGGTGCGCCCCTCGTCGAGGCCACGATGCGGGCTGTTGTGATACTCCCCCTCGATCCAGGCCCAGAGGCTGCGGTTGAGCGCCTCCAGGCTGTCGACGTCATCGCCGAGGTGGCGAAGCCAGCCGGCCCGAAGGGTGCGGAAGAAGCGCTCGATCTTACCCTTTCCCGCTGGCTGGAACGCTCTTGCGTGAATCAACGCAACGCCGAGCCTGGCGCAGACCAGGGAGAGATGACGGGAGCGGTAGGCGCTTCCGTTGTCGACGTACAAGCGGGCCGGGAGGCCGCGCCGGATCAGCGCGTCCTTGAACACCGGCAGGAACGCCGCAGTGTTCTCCGCCATGGCGAAGGCGGCGAACGGGATGACGCGGGTGGCGTCGTCGATGAAGGCGATCAGGTAGGTCTTGCGCCGGGTTCGGCCGTGCCGGACCTTGGGTCCGTGCATGACGTCGCTCATCCACATCTCGCCGGCATGCCGGAAGGCGAAGCGGCGGCGATCCGTCCCGTCGGGCGGCTTCTTGTCGAACAGGCCCTCGCGGCTGAAGAGGCGGTGCACGGTGGACGAGGCGAGGGGGTGGTCGATACCCTCCTCCTTGACCTTCTGGATGATGGCGCGAACCGACAATGCGTCGTTCTCGGTCTTCAGCGCGATGAGGCGCTCGGCGACCTCGGGCGGCAGCCGCCGGGGCTTCCCCCGGTCGGTGCGGGGCTTGGGGTAGAGCGCGTCGAAGCCGCCGTAGCGGTAGTCCTTGATCCAGCGCCGCATGGTCTCGGCGGCGACCCGGGTCCTGGTGGTTCCGGGGATCGTGTAGGTCTTCTCGGCTTTGGCGCGCATCATCGCGCCGGCACCCGGTGCACCCACGGGCAGATGCACCAGATCGGCGATGACGTCGTATCGGAAGAGCGCGATCTGTTGGCGAAGGTCGTCGTCTGAGCTGTTCATGGTGCGATCCTCGTTCAGGGACTCCCTGGCCCCGGGATCGTCACGCTACGAACTCTCCGGCGGCGGGTCCGGCCCCGCCCGTTGTTGGAACTGCGGTTTGCGATTCCCCACGTCGATGCCGTGGGGTTGGAAGCCCAGAGGCGCGGGCAGCGTCCGGAGCTGCCCCGCAACCAGGCCGCGCAGTTCCATCAACGCGCTGTCGCTCTTCAGACGCTCGCGCACCGCGCTCATGGTGGGCGCGCAGCCCGCGAGCAGGTCGGGGATCAGGCCGATGACGCGCACAAGCGCGTTGTGCACGAGCTTCAGCCTGCGGCGGATCCAACGCACGGCGCCGGGAAGCTCGATGGCGTCCTCGTCCTCGGGGCAGCGCACCTCGTCCGCTGCCTCCTCCAGGCTGCCGGCCTCCTCCGCCACGACAACAACCGCTTCCAGCGCATCGAGCGTGCCCGGCAGCCGCGCCGCCAGACAGTCGGCCAGCAGGCCGATGGTCGTATGGCTCTCACGGCAATACCAGCGAGGAACCCTTGCGCCGGGCGGGGTCTTCCGCTCGTAGGTGCCGTGGCTTGCCACAGGACATCCGCCGTGCGGGTGATTCGGGCAGCGCTCAAGCCTTGCGTCGCGCCACGCCTCGGTCTTAACGTATTCCTCGCTGGTGAGCCCCGTTTCGTAGCGAAGCTGCACCGGCCCTGGCCCGGCGGGAGTTCCGTCCCCCGGGCCTCTCTTTGTCGTTCAGTGAGAGGCCGAGATTACGGACGCTCCCCGGCGCCGCCAAGCTGTGGAGCCGTGGACGCGTCCTGCGGACCGATCGGCGTCCTGCGGACCGTGTGGACAGACCGTGGACAAGCTGGCGCTTGCCCACCGCCTGACCACACTCGCCGATCTCGCGCCCACCGCTCCACAGCTTCAACAGCAATGAGGATTCTGCTGAGGATCAAAAAAATGCCGCAGGCAGCGTCCTTCCCGCACTCGGCCACCATCCCGGGAAATCCACCAACCAATCAAAGTGAGAAAAAAACCCGTGCTTCTATCCGGCTAGACCGGAAAACAACACGCAAGCCATCTTCACGGTCGCCGAACTTCAGAGGCGTGTGCGCTGTCGTGAATCCCTTGGTGATCAAGGGCTCCAGCTGACCCGAGACTTTTCTTACCCCAGAAGCATCGCAGATTTCTGCGGATCTGCGATGTGCGGATAGGGCGGTTCGAGGATTTCCACCCCATAG
>JAJEEP010000090.1 GCA_022820945.1 Alphaproteobacteria bacterium
CGCCGACCCCGCTGATCGTCCCTTCGTAAGCGCGCCACCAGCGCACTTTCCACATAGCAGCCAGCCGAACTCGGGGCCCGCGGCTTCGTTCAAACAGGTTGACCAGGCTCGCTCTCGCGAACCTGCTCAACCCTAAAGATTGGGACGGTCTGCTACGAAACTTCGTAGAAGAGCGTAGCTCTGACGTGCCGGAATAACTGCGTCGCATTTTGCGTCGCTTCGTGAACGATCCGCCATAATCGAGCCAGAACAATGCCTTGGCCGACATCCTGTCATCGCCAAGCCCTCGTAACGTAGAGGCATTGTGCGAGTTCGGCCGGGACACTCATTGTGAAGATCGACGAACGCCGCCAGAAACTCGGGGTCCACTTCTCGCTTCTTACATCTCTTCCACGGTACAGCTTCCCCTTGTTCTTGCCGCGTTTCCTCACACACAGTTCATGCCCCTTCTTCCAACACGGGCGATGCGCGCCGAACCAGGATGCGGGAATGACATGCTCCCATTGCACTGTCCCCGAGTACGTTTCGTCGGTGCGGGTCTCGTGCCCGCACGGCACCGAATTGATCTTGCCTGACAAGCCAACCCGCTCGTAAGGACAGCCGCAGTAGAGCGTCACTAAGTGACCGATGTCCTCGTGGATTTCGGAAAGCATCCGCTTGGCGGCTTGATATGAGCTCGGAGGCTCCGCAAACGCCCCGTCGACGTTCAAGAGCGAAACGACAAGCAGGCAGCAACTGGCGAATCTCATGGCTCCGCTCCGGCTCAGGGGGAATCCAATCCTACATCATAATCAATGCGAGTGACAAGTTTAGCGAGCGTATTATCACCTTAGAAACCTACTTTTCAGCCACGCAATCCGGCACCTGCACCCACCAATTGAGAGCGCTCGGACCGGTTGCGAGGATGTTGATTTGTTCTATTCCAACAAGAGCCCGAAATAACCAGCACACAAATGGCACCAATGACGGTCATCGGTCATCGTGAACGTGATCGCGCTAGCGCGATCACGTTGTTTCTCCGTCAATCTGGATCGAAGCATAGAGACCATCTGCCGCGTCATCTACTTCGTCTCGACCGTCAAGCGCAACAATGTTCTCCGTGATGGAATCGACGACGAATTAGACGTCACGATCAAGCAGGATAGTTCGCGCAAGCCCACATGCTGAGTGGCGAGTGAGCCAGGCTGTGCGCATAGTGCGCGATGCTCAACGCCGCCGAGTTCACCGTTCAGGTGGGTCTTTTCGTTGCCGCCGTCACCGGTTCGGAGCCAATACCGCAATGGGTAGCACGTCGATCAAGATCACCAAGCACCGGGGCTTGCGTAGGGTCGTCGGACGATCAGAATCGGGGCCCCGGCGCTCACCGTCCATGCGCCGGAGCCGCCGACGGACTGGAGATTGCCGACGGACCGCTTGACTTGCGGCTGTGCCCATTGCGTGGAGTTGCGCAAGTTCTGTGCCGGCCCAACCGCCGCGGTATACCGCTTCGCGGTTCGCGTCGGTCTCAGGGCGCACCTCGGCACCGAGATCGCGCAGGTGAAGATCGACATGCGCGCGAGACCGAGCGACAGGGCCGGCCCTACACACTGGTCTGCGTAGAGACGCGCGCCACCTGGGAGCGCCGGCTCGAGCAATACGGGGAAGATATTGCCGCGATGCGCCGCATGGCCGCGGCCGCTGGCACCGTGCCGGGCTCGGAAGCTGCCGCACTTGCCCTCCGAATCGATATCGATGAGTCGCAGGGCTTGTCCAGCTAAGCCCGCGCATCCCGGTCGACCGCGACTGCATGTTCGGCGTAGTCTGGCGCCATGTCGGAATTGATCGCCGTCGCATACAGGTGGAACATCCCCCGATCATGGCTGGGTGCCACTGACGGGAAGCCCACCCGGTGAGCCTTCCCACGTCGCCGCACGACGCGTTGTTCCGGGCGCTGGTCTCGAACCCAGCCCGCGCCGGCGCGCTGCTCGCGGAATACCTTCCCAAGAGAGTCGCCGATTTGCTCGATCCCGGCACCCCGCCCGAGGCGGTCGAGGGCAGCTTCGTCGACGCGGACGCCGCGAGGACGCAGTGCGACGCCCTATTCAGGGTCAAGCTCAAGACCGGACACCAAGCCCGCATCTATGTCCTCCTCGAGCACAAGAGCAACGTCGACGCCGACACGCCCCTTCAGATTCTGAAGTACATGGCCAACATCTGGCTCCGCGAGATCGAGGGCGGCATCGCCAGGGACAGGCTCCCGCCGATCATCCCGCTCGTTTTCTACCACGGCCAGGGCAAATGGACTGCGGCCCGCTCGGTGGCGGAGATGATCGAGGCGCCCGTTGAGCTGGCACCCTTCCTGCGGGAGTTCGCCTACTTGCTGCACGACCTCGGGGAGGTCGCGCCGCTACGACTCTCTCGAACACCCGAGGTGCGGGCCGGGCTGCTAGCGCTCAAGGTGGTCCATGCCGATGCCATCCCGCCCGAGATTCTCGATCAGATAACCGGCGGGCCGGTTGCGGGGAGCGAGTTCGAGCGCCATATTATTCGTTACATTGCGGAGCGCATGAACCTGACGCCGCCCTTGCTGGAGGCGTCGTTGCGCCGGACGAAGCCGGACCGCTGGGAGGCGCTGATGGGCACGGTAGCGGAAGCCTGGATCGAACAGGGAAGAGCCGAAGGGATCGAACGCGGCCGGACCGAGGGCTTGGCCGAGGGACGAACCGAGGGACGAACCGAGGGCCTGGCCGAGGGACGAACCGAGGGCTTGGCTCAGGGTATCGCCACGGGCCAGGCCGGGCTGCTGCTCCGCCAGTTGGAACTGCGTTTCGGTGAATTGCCGGAGGCGGTTCGCGAGCGGGTTCGCGGCGCGTCTGCCTCCCAGCTCGAAGCTTGGGCGGCGGCGGTGCTGGTCGCGGCCAGCCTCGACGAGGTGCTGGCCGCTAGACCCGGACCCTGACTTCCGAGCAGCCACCGCTTGGCCGGCACGAGCCCCGTATTCGGTCAGGCGCTTCCCTTCTTGCCCAGCGAGCGCCGCCTTGGTCCCGCGTTCGAGCGCCGCTCCAACGCGGACCCCAGCCAACCAGAGGAAGAGGGCATATGAGGGGAATCATCATTGGTGCTGCCGCGGGCGTTCTCCTGGTCGGGCTCGGCCAGGCGGACCGTGGCCAAGCTGCTGAGGAAGCGACCGGCATCCACCTTGAGATCGGCTACCAGCACGTCTTCCATGACGGCGGGCCAGATATGGCGGCCGATGGCTCCATAGCGCTCCCCGATGTCACGCTCGGCGTCGCCGTCTTGCGGGCCGGTTACGAGGTCGAGGAGCACGTGATGATCGAGGGCGAGGTCATGCTGGGCCTCAGCGATGGGTCCGGGACCATAAGCTCGCCCGAAGGCAACATCCCCTTCGAGACCGGCATCGAGTATGGCTTTGCCGTCTTCGGGAAGGCCTGGTATCCCGCGTTCGAGGGAGGGATCGTGCACGCCCGGCTGGGTGCCGCGGCCATCAGGATCAAGAGCTCGGCGCTGGGCTATTCGAGTGCCGAAACGTCCGAGAACCTGGCCTATGGCGTGGGCGGTGAGATCGCGATCAGTGAGGACCTTTGCCTGCGGGCCGACCTTACCCAATACCGCGACAGCGGAGAGACGATTGAGGCGGTGTCTGTGTCCTTGGTCCACCATTTTTGAGTGGGACTACTTAAATCTTTAGGGTTGAGCAGGTTCGCGAGAGCGAGCCTGGTCAACCTGTTTGAACGAAGCCGCGGGCCCCGAGTTCGGCTGGCTGCTATGTGGAAAGTGCGCTGGTGGCGCGCTTACGAAGGGACGATCAGCGGGGTCGGC
>JAJEEP010000086.1 GCA_022820945.1 Alphaproteobacteria bacterium
CCGACCCCGCTGATCGTCCCTTCGTAAGCGCGCCACCAGCGCACTTTCCACATAGCAGCCAGCCGAACTCGGGGCCCGCGGCTTCGTTCAAACAGGTTGACCAGGCTCGCTCTCGCGAACCTGCTCAACCCTAAAGATTTGCCGTCCCACATGAGGCGCACGATGACGCACAAGGCGTGACTCTGGCGAGAGATGCGCGTCAGTGTTCCTCGCTCCGTCGGCGCTTGAGCCGCTCCGCGCCGGCCCGGAGACGCGCCTGCGCCTCGTCGCCGGCCCAGATCTCGACCTGGCGGGCGATGCGGGTGGGCATCTGCTCCCTGAGGTCCGCGCAGAACTTGCCGAGCCGCATGCGCTTCGATTCCTGGAACGCGTCCGGCGCGAGGTCGCGCAGGAACAGCAGGCGCTGCCACGCCGTCGTCTCGATGTCCGCCTTGGGCCCGGTTTCGTGCACGAGGTTGAGGGCGCGGCCCTCCTCGGCGCGAACCAGCTTGCCCGTATAGATCATGTCAGAGGCGACGAAATCGCCGGCAACGAAGCGGAGGAGCCGGTCTCCGTAGTAGGGGTTGGGCACGCCGAGCAGGATTTCGGGCTTGCCGATCAGCACCCGCCCGGTGGCGGCGTAGCGGTAGTCGCAGGCCAGATAGATGGCCATGCCGCCGCCGATGGCGTGGCCCTTGATGGCGCCCACGACGGGAAGCGGCGATTCCAGCATGGCCAGGATGAGCCCCGCCAGCGTTTCGAACATCTCCCTGATGTCGGCGCGCGAGCACGCGAGCGCCCATTCGAGGTCGAGGCCGTTGCAGAAGAATTTGTCGCCGCCGCAAAGCATGACGCCGCGGGTCTCGCGGTTGGCGTCCGCGACCGCGTCCGCGAGGTCCCGGATGACCGCCGTGGTCAGCGCGTTGGCGGTGCCGCCAGCGAGGCGGATGCGGAGGCAATCGTCCGCGCGCTCGCACTGAATGTTGGCCACGACCCTCTCCTTCCTTCTGCCGCTCAGCCCCGGCGCGGGCGGAAGCGGGGCAGCGTGAGCGTCTCCGTCACGCGGTCGAACACCACCTCCACCGGGAGCCCGACCCGCAGCACATCCGCGGGGCATTCGACGATGTTGGCGGTCAGCCGCACGCCCTCCGCCAGTTCGATCTGTGCCACGGCATACGGGATATCGGCCTTGAACGCGGGGAACCAGTCCTGGTGGACCACCGTCCAGGTGGAGACCGTGCCGTGACCCTGCGCCTCCTCCCAGCAGATCCGCTTGGAGAAGCAGGCGGGGCAGACCGGGCCGGGCGGCCAATGCCAGGCGGCACACTCGCCGCAGCGGGGCAGGCGGAGCACGCCCTCATGCGCGCTCTCCCAGAAGCGCGCGTTGTCAGGGCTGATCCGTGGCACGGGTTTCTCGTAGGTGCTCATCGTCCGGCCCCGGTCCGGTCAATTCCGCAGGATGACGGAATCGCCCCAGGCGGTCGCCCATTGCAGGGCGCGGGCGCCCGCGATCTGGCGCGGCCCGGCCTCGCCCCGCAGCTGGCGCACCATCTCGCAGAGCGAGTTCCAGCCAGCGACGTGGGCCTCGGAGAGCAGGCCGCCCGAGGTGTTGACCGGCAGCGCGCCGCCCGGGCCGATGCGGCCATCCTGCGCGAAGGCCGCCGCCTCGCCCGGCACGCAGAAGCCGAAGCGCTCCAGCACGAACAGCACCAGCGGCGAGAAGGCGTCGTAAGTGTAGAGGCCCTGGATTGCCTCGCGCGGAATGTCGGCCGAGCGGTAGACCGCGAGGTCGCGGACGGCAGGGCTTGCCGGGCGCGCCGTCTCCTGCCGACCGATGCCGAGACCCGGCGGCGCGAAGATGAACTCGTTGCGGCCCGCCGCCATGCCCTGCATGCCCGAGATGTAGACGGGGCGTTGCCTGAGATCGCGGGCGCGCTCGGCCGAGGTTACCAGCATCACTGCCGCGCCATCGCTCACGATGCAGCAGTCGAAGAGACGGAGCGGGTCCACCACCATGCGCGAAGCCTGGTGATCGGCGACGCTCATGGGCTTCTGCATCACGGCAAGCGGGTTGAGGCGCGCGTGGGCGCGGAGCGCCACCGGCACCGCAGCGAGCTCCGCGCTGGTCGTGCCGTAGAGTGCCATGTATCGCTGCATGGCGAGCGCGGCGCCGCCGGCCGGCGCGGTCAGCCCGTAGTGCGGGGTCTCCGCGTGGGTGCCGCCGGTCTCGCGATAGCCCTCGAAGTCGTGCGGCCCGCCGAGGATGTCGCGCTCACGGGTGAAGCTCAGCACGTTCACGCAGGCGACGACCTTCGCCATGCCGGTGGCCACCGCCATCGCTGCCGTTTGCAGGCTGCCGGTGACGAAGCGGCCGTGGGTCCAGGCTTGGTTGACGAAGCCGATCTCGAGGCCGAAGGCCTGGGCCACCTGGTCGTAGTCGACGCCGAGCGGCCAGCCGATGTGGATGGAGAGTCCGTCGATGTCGCCCCGCTCGAGGCCAGCGTCCGCGAGCGCCGCCTTGAGGGCCTGGGCGCCGAGCGCGAGCTGGCTCTCCGGCAGATGGCGGCCAAAGGCACTGGTGCCGATGCCGACGATCGCCGCCTTTTCGCGCAGCGCCTCCGACACTACGCCGGGTCCGTGTCGAAGAACTCGACGAGGCGGGCCTTCTGCAGCTTGCCGGTGGTGGTGAGGGGCAGCGAGCCCGCGCTGACAAAGCGGTACTCCCGCGGCACCTTGTAGGCGGCCAGGTGCGCGGAGCAATGAGCGGTGAGCGCGTCGGCCGTCGGCTGGGCGCCGTCGCGCGGCACGATGACCGCGGCGACCCGCTGGTCGCGCTCCGGGTCCGGCAGGCCGATCACGTAGGCGAGTTCGACCCCCGGAACCTCGGTCAGCACCCCCTCCACCTCTGCTGGCGAGACGTTGATGCCGCCGGTCTTGATCATCTCCTTGAGCCGCCCGCGGAAGTGAAGGAAGCCCTCCTCGTCTACCATCCCGAGATCGCCGGTGCGGAAGTAGCCGTCATGAAAGCTCCGCTCGTCCAGCGCTGGATCCTTGTAGTAGCCGCAGGTGACGTAGCCCTTGACCAGGATTTCGCCGACCGAGCCAGCCGGCAGCGGCGCGAGGCTTTCGGGGTCGGCGATGACGATGTCGACTCCCGGCAGCGCCCGGCCGACCGTGTTGAGCCGCTTCTCCAGCGGATCGTCCACGTCGGTGACGTTGGAATTGCCGTAGGTCTCGGTCAGCCCGTAAATGTTGCAGGTCTCGGTGACGCCGAGGTCGATCAGCCGCTTGATCTGCTCCGGCGAGCCCAGCGTCGCGCCCTTGCGGAGCGAAGAGATGTTGCGCGCCGGGCGATCCGGGTGGCGCTCCAGGGCATGCACCATGTTGGGCGTACCGTAGAAGACGGTGCAGCGCTCGACCTCGATCAGGTGCAGCGCACGGCCTGCGTCGAAGTGCTCCTGCAGCACGACGCAGCCCGCGTGGGTCATGACTGCGAAGAGCGCGTTCTCGCAGCCCAGGCCCCAGAAGAGAGAGACGGCCAGCCAGAGCCGGTCGCCAGGGCGCAGATGCAGGCGCTCGCCGATGTTCCACATGTTCTCGATCAGGGCGTAGTGCTGGAGCTGCACGCCCTTGGGCAGCGCCGTGGTGCCCGAGGTGTAGAGCAGGTAGGCCACGTCCTCGCCGCGCACGGCGGCCTGGGCCCGCTCGATTACTGCGTCGTCGACGGCCTCCGCCAGCTCCCACAGGGTCTCGAAGCGCCGTGCCGGGTGATCGACCGGGCCGCCGACGCGCACGATCTCTTGCACGCCGGCGAGGACGTCGCCGTCATGCGCGAGCGTGTCGAGGGTCTCCAGGTAGTCGTACTTGAGGAAGCGATCGACCGTGATGAGGAACCTGGTGTCCGAATGGCTGAGCACGTGGGCGAGCTCGCGCGCCGTTGCCCAGGTGTTGATGGCGACCATGGTGCCGCCGAGCAGCGTGATCGCGAAGTCTGCGAGGAGCCACTCGGGCCGGTTGCCCATCAGCAGGCCGACCTTGTCGCCGCGGCGGACGCCCAGCGCATGCAGGCCCTTGGCGAGCCGGCGCACCTCGTCCCGCAGTTCGCAATAGCTGAGCCGTGTCTCGCCGCCGACCAGCGCCTCGTAGTCGGGGTAGCGCTCTGCCAGCTCGTCGAGCAGATCCGGGATGGTCTTCGCGTCGGGCGATCGCATGGTGCCGGTGTCGCCAGGTGGATCGGTCGCGGGAGAATAGTCCGCGCGCGGGGGCGGGTGAACCGTCGCGCCAGACAATGTAGGTTAGCGGCGGCGTGCGCCCTCCGGCCTCTCCGGCCCGAGCGGCGCCCGCAGCCCGCCCGAACCTGTTCCCTTTGCGCCCCGACGAGATTTCCATTCCGCAAGGCAGGATGCACGAAACGATGGCCACCGACGTATCGACGATGCACCCGGACGACGCAGCCGAATGGCGCGCACGCAACGTGCCGGTCTTCAACGAGAACCGCTTCAAGCTCGGCGTCTTTGGACAGAACTGCTCCAACGGCTGCACGATCACACACGCCGAGACGACCTTTGAGCCCACCTACCAGCACAGCGTAGAGATCAGTCAGCTTGCCGACCGCCTCGGCTTCGAGTTGCTGGTGCCGGTCGGGCGCTGGCGGCACTTCGGCGGGACCACGCAGTTCAACGGCAACAACCTGGAGGTCTATACCTGGGCCGCTGCGATGGCCTGCCACACGACGGACATCATGGTCTTCGCCACCTCGCACGTGCCGACGGTGCATCCCATCTTCGCCGCCAAGCAGGCCGCCACCATCGACAACATTTCGAGCGGGCGCTTCGGCCTCAACGTCGTGTGCGGCTGGTTCAAGCCGGAGATCGAGATGTTCGGCATGGAGCAGCTCGACCACGACGAGCGCTACGTCATGGCGGACGAGTGGCTCTCCATCGTGAAGCGGCTCTGGGGCGAGGACGATTTCGACCACGAGGGTGCGTACTACAGGGTCAACCAGGGCTTCCTTGCGCCGAAGCCGATCCAGCGGCCCCACCCGGTGGTGATCAACGCGGGCTCGTCGCCGGCGGGCCGCGAATTCTCCGCGAAGCTCGCCGATTTCAACTTCCTCTCCATCACCACGATGGAGAAGGCGCAAGAGATCGTGACGGACATTCACGCGCGCGCCGCCAAGCACGGCCGCCGCTGCGGCGTGATGAGCTACGGGCTGGTGTGCTGTCGCGATACCGAGGCGGAGGCCCAGGCGCTCTACCGGCGCATCGTGGACGAGGGTGACTGGGGGGCGACCAACACGATTATCGAGCTCATGCTGGGCGAGAACTATTCCTACGGCTCGAACAAGGAGGAGCTTCGCGCCATGGGCGAGCGCTTCATCGCCGGCTGGGGCGGCTACCCGCTCGTCGGTACCCCGGAGCAGGTGGTGGACAAGATGCTCGCCATCGCCGACATCGGCGTCGAAGGTTTCATCCTTTCGTGGCTCGACTACCACGAGGAGCTGAAGTATTTCGGCGAGAAGGTGATGCCGCTGATGCGGCAGGCGGGGCTGCGCGTGTAGGGGGACCGCTCTTGCGAATGCTATACCCCACGGTGCGGGCCAATCAGGGGCTGGTTCAGGCTCCGCACTGGCGGCGGATTCGGGTAGAGTAGCCGCCGCAGGCACAACGGAGGGCAGGGAACGCGGCCCATGTCTGACTACACGACCGAGCTCGGATCGCTCGGCGACTTCCGCAAAGGCGGGGTCCACATCATCGACGACGATCCGCGCAACTACGTCTTCTCCAACGTGTTCGAGGTCGCCGGCAAGGCGACGCCGTTCGAGCGCGTGTGCGTGGCCAAGAACCTGGAGTACGCGATCGAGATCATGCGGGTCGACGGCGGCTCGCCCTGGTTCACGGCGGGTCACGACGAGTTCGCGCTCTGCCTCGACGGGCAGATCGAGATCGAGCTGATGAAGCATGGCGGAGACGCGCCGGAGGGCGACGGCGCGCATGCGCTCGACGGCGAGCCCGACGGCCCCCGCATGGGCCGCATCCGGGCCGGGCGCGGCCACCTGACCCTGCTGCCCGCCAATGCCGCCTACCGCATCTCGGCCGATACGCCGAGCGTGGTCCTGTTCCAGACGATGGACGGCCCCCTCACCATCGAGCGCTGGGCCGAAATCTGCCAGACCGGCGAGGAGTGAGAGCGATGTCCGCACAGACCGCACAGACGGCCTATACGGCCTCCGATCCCGACAACTACACCGGCTATCGCACCTTCCAGATCGGTGGCTTCGGCTTTCGCCGTGACGAGTATTTCGCTTACGTCTCCTGGCCGGACGGCTCGCATCTCATGCCGGTGGACGCCTTCCTGCGCGCGCTGGTGCGTGAGGTGGCGTGGAACTTCTTCTACGGCACCCTCAACTTCGACGACGTGTTCGGCACCACCAACCTCTACGGCCAGGTCGAGCTCTACATCGGGCGCTTCAACGACGCCTACCGGGACAATGGCCGCGACTATTCGGAGACGATCGATTCCGACGACCTGAGGGATACGTTCCAGGCGATGCTCGACGACTGGACCAATGCCGGCTACGACCCCTTCACAGCCCCGCAGGAGACGGCGCAGCCCTTCGGCCGCAAGAGCGGGCGCAACCCCGAGGCCCTCGGCCGCGTGCGGGTGACGGCAAAGCGCATGGTGGGCCTGCCGGGCGACGCGCCGCTCCGCACCGACGAAAGCGGCTACCCGGTCAACCGCATGTTCGCCGACGTGACGCAGGACGAGCCCGAGGTCGAGGTCGAGCCCGGCTTCGAGGACGAGGTGCAGTCCTTCAACCTCTTCGCCTACCTCTCGCGCTCGGACGTGACCTGGAATCCTTCGGTCTGCTCCGTGCTCAAGGACAGCCTGTTCTGCCCCACGTCCGAGGAGTTCATCCTGCCAGTGGAGCACGGCAACGATCGGGTCGAGTGGTTCATCCAGCTCTCCGACGAGATCGTCTGGGACGTGAAGGACAAGCATTCGGGCGATCCACGCGCGGTGGTGACCATGCGCGCGGGCGATGTCGCCTGCATGCCGGCGGATATCCGCCACCAGGGCTTCTCGCCCAAGCGTTCGATGCTGCTGGTGTGGGAGAACGCCTCGCCGGCGATCCCCGAGATGATCGCCAAAGGCGAGGCGCCGATCGTGCCCGTGCGCTTCTAGCTGCCCGGCGCCCGTCCTCTCACCCGCGCCTGCACGTTTGCGCCCCGGTACGCCCAGCGCATGACCGAGATCGTCCCGCTCGCAGACGCGGTGTCGTCCCTCATCCACGACGGCGACACCGTCGCCATGGAGGGCTTTACCCACCTGATCCCCCATGCCGCCGGCCATGCGGTGATCCGCGCAGGGCTCAAGGATCTCACCGCGGTGCGGATGACGCCGGACCTGATCTACGACCAGCTCATCGGCATGGGCTGCGTCAGGAAGCTGGTGTTCTCATGGGGCGGCAATCCGGGGGTGGGCTCGCTGCACCGCTTCCGCGACGCGGTAGAGAAGGGCTGGCCCCGGCCGCTGGAGATCGAGGAGCGGAGCCACGCCGACCTCGCCAACGCCTATGTTGCGGGTGCGAGCGGGCTGCCCTTCTCGGTAATCCAGGGCTACGTCGGCTCGGACCTGCCGGAGCACAACCCGATCATCAAGTTCATCACATGCCCCTTCACCGGGGAAAAGCTCGCAGCCAGCCCCGCCATCTGCCCCGACATCGCGGTGATTCACGCCCAGCAGGCCGATCGCAAGGGGAACGTCATGCTCTGGGGCATCTCCGGCGTGCAGAAGGAGGTGGCGCTCGCGAGCCGGACGGTGCTCGTTACGGTGGAGGAGATCGTGGACGAGCTGGAGCCCAGGCCAGGCGCGGTACACCTGCCGCACTGGGTGGTGAGCGCGGTCTCGCCTGCGCCGGGCGGCGCGAGGCCCTCCTATGCGCTCGGCTACTACCGGCGCGACAACACGTTCTACGAAGATTGGGACGGGATCGCCCGCGACCGGGCGCGCTTCACCGCCTGGATGGAGCGCCACGTGCTCGGCACCGAGGATTTCGCTGGCTACGAGCGGAGCGTGGCTGCCGCTGCGGTTGCCGAGGGCGCTCGCCAGGCGTAGATAAGGGCCGCGCTGCCCATCGGGCGGCGGACCGCGGAGGGGTGCCGGAGTGGTCGAACGGGGCGGTCTCGAAAACCGTTGTACGCGTGAGCGTACCGTGGGTTCGAATCCCACCCCCTCCGCCATATACTCTAAATAATGCATTGAAATAACAGAATATATTTTCTTAGAGACGAGTATCACTCCCTATTTGTGGCCCAACTTGAAACGCGATTTCGCGACATGGCCTAGAATCTTTAGGGTTGAGCAGGTTCGCGAGAGCGAGCCTGGTCAACCTGTTTGAACGAAGCCGCGGGCCCCGAGTTCGGCTGGCTGCTATGTGGAAAGTGCGCTGGTGGCGCGCTTACGAAGGGACGATCAGCGGGGTCGGCG
>JAJEEP010000081.1 GCA_022820945.1 Alphaproteobacteria bacterium
CCCGAAGCCGGGCGTTCTCCTCTTCCAAGTGGGCGATCTTCTGCGCAGGAGTGTCGGACGCTGCTCGCGTCGAAGGGCCGCACGGCGACTCGGGACTGCTCATGTCGTTGTTGAGTCATTTCCCGAAATTCCCGTCAAGCCATTCGCGCAAATTCCGAACGAGACACGCCTCAACCCTCTGGATCTAAATGACAAACCAGACCACCTGGGCAGTTACGGAATCCCAACTCTCTCTCAGCACCTCGATGCGATCGGCCATACGCTGGGCCGGTCCGTGCAACTGCTCCATCGTCCAATTGGCCGCATACCCCTCCGTGACGTCGTTGGGCGGTGCAGGGTTCACCAGCCGCTTGGTGAGCGCCTGCGGCAGCATCAGCTCGCGCTCTCTCTCGACGCCGCTCGACGGTGATGCCGAAGTTCCCTTTCATGTGCCACATTGAGCTGCCCAAAATGTGAAGTTCCCCCCTTTCGGGCGCTTGGTGCGAGCCGGTAGCGGTGTTGGCTTCCATCTCGAAAATGTCGACCGCGGGTTGGCCGAGACCGGCTCATCGGAAAGCGGCCGCCTCGCCGGGGTCACGCCGACACAGCGATGGTTCGAGGTTCGGGGTGATTCTCTGGCATAACCATCGAGGAGTTCCGCGAGCATCGCGATGTCTCCGGTGGCAGGCACTCTCCGCTTTCCGAATTCCCGCCAACCGCCGACCCTGTAGCGCTTGCGGCCGATGGCGGCGAAATTTCGTACCCGGAAGGGTCGTGCCAACATCACGAAAATTTGATCGCCTACAGGATCGTACTCCAGCGTACTCCTGTCCTCTTATGTCGTCCTATGTCGTCTATATGTAGCGAATAACCGTTTCGCTACAGTTGCTTGGAGAGTTCTCTCCAGTTGCCCGGAGGAGTTTGATCCCTATATGTTCTCCCCATGGGCACATCACTCCACATCGACCGCATTGCCCCAGGCAGCCGCCAGGCGCTGCTCGACAGCACCAAGGCGCACAGCATCGAGGCGTTGGTGGCTCGCGAGCATCTCTCGCGCTCCACCCTCGGCAGTGCTCTGCCCGGCGACGCGTCATGCTCTGGCCGCCTCGGCCGGGGCTCGGACGTGCGCCTCGGCACTGCCGACACGATACCGGCCTCCATGAACGTGGAGCCCGTCGGCCCCTGCTTCCTCCAGGAGGCCGAGGCCCTCCTCGAGGAGACCGGCGTCGAGCCGCAAGGGTTCGGCGAGAAGGCAATGCGCGGTCCCGGCTTCGTGCTCAGGCCGGGGCGGGGACGGTCGCCGACGTCCGGCACCGACCGGAAGATGAGTGCCTTGATGGCGAACACCGCGAGCGCGGTGGAGTCAGGTTCGGGCCTCGGTCGGGGACGGCGTCACGCCTGTTGCGGTCGATGGGGCAGGACTCATGGGAGAAAGAAATGGACGAGAACACCCAGTTCATATCCACCAAAAGGGTGGCGGAGTACCTGGGCCTGAGCCCGCGCACGCTGGAGAGCTACCGCTCCCGCGGTGGGGGTCCGCCTTACTATGACCTCGAAGGCGTCGTGCGCTATCTGCTGTCCGACGTCATCAAGTGGGCGTCGAAGCGGCGCAGGCATTCGACCTCCGACGACGGGCTGCAGGGTCCGACCCCGAAAGACGGGGACGAGGAGAATGACGAGGACGACGACGAGGACGGCGCCGACGGCTCCGGGAGGGACCGATGATGACGGTCGGCGCCGGTCTGCCGCGGGGCAGGCACACCGGGGAGCCTGCGCCGGACATGCCGCAGGCCGCTCCGGCATATGCGGAGACGTCCCCGCCTCTGCCGACGGAATATAGAGAGACCCTGTCGGGAACCGCGGCGGAGTTTTCCTCCTGGAGCACCTGCGAGATCGAAACCCTTGTCGTCGTGCTGATGCTCACGCTTTGCGTGTCGCTGTTGCTCGCATTGGCGGCGCTCACATTCAAGGTATTCAAGGGGTTGTGGGCGGAGCTCCGGTGCGAGGCCGGCCAGGCGCCGGACCGGGGGCGGCGATGACGGTGCCTGAGCTGTTCTCGCGGGCCCGGTCTCCGACAGCATCGGCCGGACCTGCAACGGGCGGCTGACGGGTTGCCGGCACGGCGGTTCGCGCCTCCGTGCCGGCTCTTCCGGTCGTAGCCATTCCCACCGAAACGACATCGGGGGCCGATCCTGGGTCGGCCCCCGATGAGCAACAGCACTGAAGGTGTTTCACGAGGATCGAGACGATGACCGACCAAGTATCCCCCGTCAAGCGCCGCCGGCACTCGCGGTCGAACCAGTCGCCGCCGCCTCGCTGGCCCGGCAGTCCGGAGCAGGGCGGCGGCATCGACGTGGACGTCGAGGCGATCGCGCATGTGCTAGCCAACACCTGCCGCTGGGGCGGACGGACGCAGCGCTTCCTCTCGCTCGCCCAGCACGGGCTCACCATGTCCAGGGAAATCGAGGCGCTGGAGGGCATCGCCGGCGAAGACTGCCGCTGCCTGGCGCTCCACGCACTTCTCGTTCCCGCGCGTGCCGCCTGGCTCGGCGACGAAGAGGCGGGTCTCCCCGCATCGGCCAAGGCGGCGGCACGCGCCAAGGCGCTGGGCGCCGCTATCGACAGGGCGGTGCGCGGGGCCGCAGGCCTCGATCCGCAGCTGCCGGAAGACTGGAGTGAGGTGCTCCGCTTCGTCGCCAGAATGACCGACGCGGCTGAGCGCCGCGATTTGGGCGTGGGCGACGGCAGGACGCCCTTCCCGCCGCTGCGCCGCACCATCCGTCCCATGGCGCCCGATGCCGCGGCAGAGCGCTGGCTCGCCCGCTTCAGGGAACTGGCCGCAACTTCTCCTGGCGGCAATATCAATGACGGGAGCGGCACAACCGGCGTTCCGGCAGCTGCCGCCGAGGCGGAGGCTTCGCAATGACCGGGGTGGGCGGCGACACCGGGCGCGGGCTCCGGGTTGCTACGCGGGGCTTCCGCACGTGGTTCAGGTTCGGATGGTGGATCGGCATCGGCGTCATCCTCATGGGCCTGGGCGCCGCAATCTGGAAGACCACCAGCGACTACACCAATCACGACTGGCACGTCTTCGGCGTCTACGCGCTGAGCGAGTTCATGCTCTTGGCCGATTTCAAGCCCGACAAGACCAAGAAGATCCGCGACGTGGACGGAACCGTCCTGGTCATGACCCTCGACACCATCACCAGACACCCCGTGATCCTCGACTATCGGGATCGCATGCTTGGGGATGCCGTCGATGCCGCCCTGCTGGGCGGCGGCGCCTGTGCAGGCCTGGCTGCTGCCGTCCTCTTCGGGCTGCGCCTGTTGGGGCGCAGGCTGGGGCGCGGCAAGCGCCTGCGGGGCGGCGAGTTGGCAAGCGCGAAGGAGCTGAGGCGCCGAACACTGCCATGGCAGCGCCGGCTTCTGCTGCGGGACCGCCCCCCTGAGGCCCAGCCCTACCGCATCGCCGGCATCCCCTGGCCGAAGGACGCCGAGAGGCACCACACGATCGTCTCCGGCACCACGGGCTCGGGCAAGACGGTGCTCATCTCGGACCTGGTCGAGCAGATCCGCAGCCGGGGCGAGCGTTGCGTGATCTACGACAAGATGGGGAGCTATACCGAGACCTTCTTCGACGAGCGCCGGGATGTCCTGCTCAATCCCCTCGACGACCGCGCGCCGCGCTGGTCGCCCTTCTTCGAGGCCCGCACCGCGCTGGACTTCGACACAATGGCGGCAGCGCTGATCCCCCGCCAGAAGGATGCCGCCGATCCGTTCTGGATCACCGCCGCTCGCCAGCTCTTCTCTCACGGCGCGGCCGTGCTCTGGCGACAGGGAGAGACACGTAACCGGGTGCTGGTGGACCGCCTGCTAAAGACCGATCTGAGCGCGCTGGCGGAGGCCATGGAAGGCACCGTGAGCCAGTCCATCGTCGATCTCGCCAACCCGAAGACGGCGCTCTCGGTGCGCGCCATGCTCACCGCCAACATCGGCGCCATGGAAGTGCTGCCCGACGAGGGCGAGCCCTTCTCCATCAGGAAGTGGACCGAGCGCGAGGGAAGCGGCGGCTGCCTGTTTCTCACGTCGCGGGGCGATCAGCACGCGAGCTTGCGGGGGCTGATCTCCACCTGGCTGGAGACCGCGGTGAACTCGCTGCTCTCGCTGTCGCGCTCCGACTCACGCCGCATCTGGGTGATCCTGGACGAGCTGCCGACGTTGCACCAGCTCCCGAGCCTCGGGTCCGGCCTTGCGGAGAGCCGACAGTACGGGGGCTGCTTCGTGCTCGGCGTGCAGGTGTTCTCCGCTCTGCGCGACCTCTACGGGCGCGACCTTGCGCAGACGATCTCGGGGCTGTGCGGCACCCGGGTCGTGTTGGCGTCGCCCGACAAGGACACGTCCGAGTGGTCGGCGGAGAGCTTGGGCAAAGTGGAGGTCGAGACCCTCTCGGAGGGCGTGAGCTACGAGACCGCGCACAGCGGCGTGACGCTGAGCACGAGGCGCGAAGAGCGTGCGCTGGTGCTGCCCTCCGAAGTGTCGCGTCTTGAGAACCTGTCCGGCTTTCTGAAGTTCCCCGGCGAATTGCCGGTGACCAGGATCAGGCTGAAGTACTGCAAGCGGGACATCGTCGCGGTGCGCTTCGTGCCGAGGCCGGACGACAGCCACGATCCGGGCTTTGCCGGCGAACCGCCGGCGCGACTGACGCACCTGGCCGGCGATGGCGCTTCGCTGGCGCCGGACGCGCGGCAATCCGATACGCCTCACACTGCGACGGTGGAGCCTCCGCCCGAGACGGCGGTGGGGCCGGTCGAACGAGGCAGCGGTGCGGCGCAAGCCGGTGCCGGTCCTGACGGCAGCGGAGCCGCGTCCTCGCCGGGCGAAGACACGGAGAAGGCGGCGACCGGCACGCCGGCGGAAGACAAGAAGACGCTGCCGCCCTGGGTCAAGTTCTGACATGGTCGCCTCGATCGGCGCCATCGCCTCGCCCGCCCAGGGCGTCTCTTACTATGAGAGAGATGGCTACTACGCGAAGGAAGATCCGGCGCACAGGGAGGCCAGCGCCTGGGCGGGCAGGGGCGCGGACGCTCTGGGACTCTCCGGGTCGGTCGATCCGGACGTCTTCAGCGACATCCTCGCGGGCGAAGTCCCCGACGGCTCGGGCCGCCGGCTCGGCCGCAGGCTGGGGGACGGTACGATCGACCACCGCCCCGGCCGTGACGTCACCTTCTCCGCGCCCAAGTCCGTATCCATCGCGGCCCTGATCGGCGGCGACGAGCGCATCGTCGCCGCCCATGACGCCGCCGTGCGCAGGACACTTGCCTGGATTGAGAAGAACGTGGTCGAGACCAGGACGATGGATGCAGACAGCGGCCGCATGGTGCGCACCGGAGACCAGAAGGCGGTGATCGCCACCTTCCGCCACGAGGTCTCGCGCAATCTCGACCCCCAGCTCCACACGCATGCGGTGATTGCGAACATGGTGCAGGGTCAGGACGGGGGAACGCCCCGATCCGGGGGAACGCCCCGTTCCGCGAAGTGGCGCACCATGGCCAACGAGAAGCTCTATGCGTCCAAGATGCTGATCGGTGCGCTCTACCGCGCCGAGTTGGCGAGAGGCCTGGAGGAGCTCGGCTACGGCATCGAGAAGACCCACGCGGACGGGCGGTTCGAGATTGCGGGTGCACCAGGGCGTTCCCCTGCACCGGGGCGGTCCCCCGTATCGCGGTCCATCGTCGAGGCCTTCTCCACCAGGCGCGCCGAGATCGAGGCGGCGATGGACGCGCGCGGCCAGGGCGATCCCGGAAGCAATCCCCATCTGGCGGCGCGCGCGGCGCTCATGACCCGCGCCCACAAGCGCGAGGTGGACAGGGACGCCCTGCGCCAGAGCTGGCAGAGACAGACCTCGGAACTGGGCTTCGACGCAAGCGAGTTCGTGAACGAGGCCCGGCACCGCCAGGCGGCCTACGGAGACCGACCCCTCGCCCGTGCAGGCCAGCACCGGGAGGCGGAGCCTGGTACGACGGCGGAAGTGGACCGGGCGGCCGCCTGGGCCGTGGCGCACCTCTCCGAGAGAGAGGCGGTATTCTCGCGAACCGATCTCCTCACCTCGACCCTCGCCTGGAATCCCGGCAAGGTGAGCATCGGCGAGGCCGAGGCCGCCGTCACGCGGCTGGAGAAGGCCGGCACCCTACTGGCTGCGGACTACCCCGTGCCGGGGGATTCGCTCACCACCGACAGGACTGTCGCCGACGAACGCGAGACCATAGCGCTGATGGAACGCGGACAGGGGCGGGGTGCTGCTCCCATGCGCGGGCGCGCCGTCGACAAGGCGCTCCGCAACGGCCCCCTTACGGCCGGGCAGAAGGAGGCGGTGAAGGTGATCCTGTCCCACAACGATCGCGTCGTGGGCGTGCAGGGCTATGCCGGCACTGGCAAGACCACCATGCTGAACCGGGCGCGGGCGTTGCTGGAGAAGCGCGGCTACGAGGTCAGGGGCCTGGCGCCCTCGGCCTCTGCCGCGCGCACCCTGGATGCCGAGGCCGGCATTGCGAGCGAGACCCTGCAGGGCTTCCTCGCCCGCAACGCGGGCGTCGCGGAAGGCCGGCTCTCCCGCAAGGGCGAGCAGGCCATGAAGGCACGGTTCCGCAAGACCGTGCTGGTGGTGGACGAGGGCTCCCTCGCCTCCACCGCGCAGACCCGCGACCTTCTCAGGATCGCCGACACGCTCCGCATCCCCCGTGTGATCCTGGTGGGTGACGAGAAGCAGCTCGATGCCGTGGATGCCGGCAAGCCCTTCGCGCAGCTGCAGGCCGCAGGCATGACGTGCGCGGTGATGGATGAGATCGTGCGCCAGCGCGAGCCGGCGCTGAAGGAGGCCGTCGAGGCCAGCCTCGCCGGCGACATCCACAGGGCCTTCCAAAAGCTTGGCGACAACGTCGCGGAGGTGAAGGCGGACAATCTGGCGGGTGCTGCCGCCGCGCGCGGGCTTGCGCTCTCGGCCGAGGAGCGGCAGGTCACGGGGCTGATGGCCCCCAGCCACGCGCTGCGGGAGAAGACCAACGCCATCGTCCGCGAGCGCCTGATCCGCGACGGCGTCATCGACGGGCCTGCGATCGACGGCGAGAGGCTCGTCTCGCGCGGCTATACCAATGCGGAGAAGGCGCTTGCCGCGAACTACGCCCCGGGCGACGTCGTGGCCTTCCACCGCCGCTACAAGCGTCTCGGGGTCGACAAGGGCGACGAGCTGCGCGTCGCAGCTGTCGACCGCGCCGCAGGCGTGGTGACGCTGCAAGGCAAGCATGGCGCCACCGTCGCCTGGGAACCCGCCAGGCTGGCGGCGCGGCGCGGCGGGGTGGAGGTCTACGCCGTGGATGCCATGGAGCTTCGCCGGGGCGACCGCATATGCTGGACCCGCAACGACAGGAGGCACGGGCTGGTGAACAGCGGCACGGCGGAGGTGACGGCCGTTGGCGAGAGAGCCACCTCGTTCCGGCTGGAGGACGGCCGGGCTCTGACGCTGCGCCGGGACGATCCCCAGCTGCGCCATATCGACCGGGCCTGGGCAGCGACCGTGCACGCGTTCCAGGGCCGCACCGTGGACCGGGTGATCGCGGCGATGGAAGCGGAGCACGCCCATCTGACCACCCAGAAGACATTCTACGTGGAGATCAGCCGTGCCCGTCTTCATGCCGAGCTCGTGACCGACGACCGCCGCGCGCTGCGCGAGCGCCTGGAGGCGGCGACGGGAAAGCGCATCGCGGCGCTCGAGGCCATCGCGCCGCCGCCGCCGGACGGCCCGGCGAGGGACGGCAAGGCCAGGGACGATGCGGCGCGCGAGCCGGTAGAGCCCAAGTCTGTGCCGCAGCGGGACCGTGAACGCGGTGCGTTGGCACCTGCGCCGTTGGAGCGTGCCGATGTCGGCAACCCCGCCCCGGCCGATCGACGGCCTGCCCAGCCTGCACGGCCGATGCGCGAGAAGACCTACGAGTACGAGCTCGAGCTGGAGTTGTAGAGGAAGCCTGGCCACGCTCGTGCTTCCGTAGCACCAGGTGCCCTGCTTCTTTCGCTGCCGCCTCCGATCATCGTCGCCCGAATCTTCGTCATGCGGGCCAAGAGGGTCTTGGTGAACCTCTCCGACCCGCGGGCTGCGGGAGGATCGACAGGGTCGGCCGGCGCCGGCGATCGCCGGTCGCGGGGCGGAGGCGCGGCAGGCAGGCGGGCGGCAGCGCTGTCAGGTCCCCACGTCCACTCGGTGCCACGCTCACCCGCTTACTTTCGCGCGAGGAGGTGTGTCGACTCCATGGGATGCTGGATCGCCACGACCGCGCGCGACCGTCGCGCGCGGCAGGCAGATGTCATCCTGCTTCTGTTGCTGAACGGCTACCGGAAGAGCGAAACCGTAGCCCTATGCCGGCAGGATGTGGGCGGGGACACGCTCAATCTCGTCGACGCCAAGTCCGGACCGAGGCGGGTCATTCTCAATGCGCCAGCACGCGCCATTCTTGGGAGGCAGCCACGCTCGGAGAGCGCCTACGTGTTCCCTGCGTCGTCGATCCTCAGCCGCCCGCTTTCGCATCACTTGCCGCTCTGTCGTGCAGTGCGCACGCCCCTCGTCTAAATGATCCCACTCGCTAATAGTCGCGCAACTCCGAGGCCTCGGTGGCGGCCTTGGCGCCGCCGCGCATCCGGCCGCTGATCCAGACGCCGAGGATCGTCGCCAGATAGGGCAGCGAGAGCAGCACGTCGTGCGGGATGCTTGCGCCGAACAGGAGCTGCAGCCTGATACCCGCA
>JAJEEP010000065.1 GCA_022820945.1 Alphaproteobacteria bacterium
ATCCGGGTGTTCGACGTGGGCGAGGACGGTGCGCTCGGTGGTGGCGATGTCTTCCACGTCGTCAGTCCCGGCGCGGCGGACGGCTTTCGCGCCGACCGCGACGGCAACCTGTGGACGTCGGCCGCGGACGGCGTGCACTGCATCGATCCGCGGGGGGCGCTGCTCGGCAAGATACTGGTGCCCGAGCAGGTCTCGAACGTGTGCTTCGGCGCTCGCGCGAAGCACCGGCTCTTCATGACCGCGACGACCTCGGTGTACTCGGTGGTGCTGAATCGCGTGGGCGTGCAGCGGCCGTAGGTCGTCGCGCGGGGAGCGGTGGGTGATCGTCGTCCTCATGGGGGTCTGCGGCTCGGGCAAG
Source organism: Alphaproteobacteria bacterium (assembly GCA_022820945.1). GTDB lineage: Bacteria > Pseudomonadota > Alphaproteobacteria > UBA828 > UBA828 > WTGU01. The sequence goes on from JAJEEP010000065.1 coordinate 359, forward strand.
ACCAGCGTCGGGCGCCTCGTCGCGCGGCGCATGGACTGGGCCTTCATCGAGGGCGACGACCTGCATCCCGAGGCGAATCGGAGGAAGATGGCCGCGGGCACGCCGCTGACCGACGAGGACCGCGGGCCATGGCTCGACCGGATCGTGGACGAGATGCGCCGGCTCGACGCGGGAGGCGGCTCGATGGTGGTCGCCTGCTCGGCGCTGCGCCGGATCTATCGCGACCGACTGCGCGGGGGAGGCGCGGACGTGCGGTTCCTGCACCTGACCGGCGCCCCTGCACTGCTTCGCGCCCGGATGGAGCGGCGCGAAGACCACTTCATGCCCGCCGGGCTGCTCGACAGCCAGCTCGCCACCCTGGAGCCCGCGGGCGCCGGCGAGGTCATTCATGACATCGACGTCTCCGACGACGTGGAGACGCTGGCACGGGCCGCGATCGGGTTGCTCGGCGTGAGCTGAAATGGCCCGGCTGGATCACATCCAGTGCGTCGAGGACGCGCGGCGGGCGGCCCGGCGGCGGCTGCCCCGGATGCTGTTCGACTTCATCGACGGCGCGGCCGGCGAGGAGCGGGCCGGGCGCCGCAACCGCGAGGCGCTCGACCGTATCGAGCTGCTGCCCCGGGTGCTGGTGAACGTCGAGACGCGGCGAATCGCGTGCGATCTGCTCGGGCGCCGGTGGAATCTCCCGTTCGGCATCGCGCCGATGGGGATGTGCGATCTCGCATGGCCGGGAGCGGATCGCGCCTTCGCGGACGCGGCGCGCGATCACTCGATCCCCCACTGCCTGTCGACCGCGGCCTCCACCTCGCTCGAGGACTGCCGCGCCCGCGCCGGCGGGAATGCCTGGTTCCAGCTCTACGTGAGCGCCCCGGAGACCGGCTGGGACCTGGTGCGGCGCGCCCTCGATGCCGGCTACGAGCACCTGGTGTTCACCGTGGATACGCCGGTCCTGTCCCGGCGGCGCCGGGAGCTGCGCCGGGGCTTCAAGGTGCCTTTCCGGCTCGGCCCGTCCCAGCTCCTGGACTTCGCGCTCCATCCGCGCTGGTCGCTGACCACACTCGCGCGGGGGGTGCCGAGTTTCGGGAACAACAGGTCCCACAATGGGCCCCGATCCGGCAGCTCATCGCGTGCGTTCGACCGCTCGCAGAGCCGCGGCGCAGTGGACTGGGCGTTCCTCGATGCGTTGCGCGAGCGCTGGCCGCACCGTCTCGTCGTCAAGGGTGTGCTGTCGCCGGACGATGCGGCGAGAATCAGGGCGGCCGGCGCCGACGCGGTCTACGTCTCCAACCACGGCGGCCGTCAGCTCGACAGCGCGCCGGCCGCGATCGACGCCCTGCCCGGCATTCGCAGGGCGGTCGGTCCCGACTACCCCGTGCTGTTCGACAGCGGGGTCCGCGACGGCGAGGACGTCGTCAAGGCGTTCGCGCTCGGCGCGAGCTACGTCATGCTGGGCCGGCCGTTTCTCTACGCGGCCGGTGCCGCCGGGCGCGCCGGCGTGTATCGCATCATCGAGCTGCTCGCGGAAGAGACCAGCGTTGCGCTGGCCCAGATCGGGCGCACCGACATCGGCGCGCTCGACGAGCGGGTGCTGGCCGGCGCAGGCGGCGGCGCTGAGCAGGCGCACGCTTTCAGCGGCGATCTGGGGCTGATCGGCTCGGATTAATCGAGGTTTTGGGGAGGGTGCCCCCCGGCGATCTTGCAATAAGGGCGCCGGAGGGCTTGTCTCGGTGATAGCCATATCAACTGAGACGCCTCTAATGTCACACAAACTGTTCCGCCACTCCATCCTCTCCACCGCACGGGTCTGGGACTTTCTGAAGCAGGTCGACGCGACCGAGGCGCAGGCGTGCCGCGCGGCGCGCTGTCCACGCTGCGGTGGCGCGCTTCACAGCGCGACCTACCCGCGCAAGCCGCACGGTCTGGCGGCGGGTCTTCGCGACGATGTCCGACGCTTCAGCCTGTGCTGTTCGGTGTGCAGACGCCGCGTGAAGCCTGCGTCGGTGCGTTTCTTCGGTCGGCGGTTCTACGTCGGGGCGCTGTTCGTTGTGGTGAGCGCGCTGGCCGTGGCCGGCGGCGTGCGCCTTCAGACGATCGCGCGGCGCTGGGGGATCCCGTCATCGACGCTGAAGCGCTGGCGGCGCTGGTGGCTCGAAGCGTTTCCGCTGACCCGGCAGTGGCAGGCGAAACGCAGCGAGCTGGCGGCGCCGCCCGAAGAGCCACCGCTGCGCTGGCTGCTGCGCAACATGAGGGGCAGCAGCTTGCGCTCGCGGGTCCTGCGCAGCCTGGTCTGGCTGATGCCGTGGACCGGGCTTTGCGCGCTCGGCGCCGGTCGGGCATCGCCAGCAGAAAGCGTTTCTGTCATGCACGGATAGGGCACCGCATCATCGCCACCTCCACGAAGCAGCGAGGGGGGGATGGCGCAATGAACAGCAACGACGCGAGCGAGCGTCGCGAGCGGTGGGCGCGGCTGCGCTTTGCGGTGGTCGGGCCGCTTCTGGCCTCGCCGGCGCCGGCGGGGCGCTTACGCGCCGAGCTCGAGCGGCTGGCCGAACGCGAGTGGGAACACCCGTGCGGCAAGGGGCCGGTGCGCTTCGCGACCTCGATGATCGAGCGCTGGTACTACCAGGCGCGGGCGGCGGACAACGACCCGGTCGGGGCGCTCAAGCGGCGCCCGCGCGCCGATGCCGGGCGCCCGCGCGCGATGTCGCCGGCGCTCATCGAGGCGCTACGCGAGCAGTACCAGGCGCATCCGTCGTGGTCGGCGCAGCTCCACCACGAGAACTTGGCGGCGCGGGTCGAGGTCGACCCCGAACTCGGCCCGATGCCGTCCTACGCGACGCTGACCCGGGCGATGCGCGCTCGCGCCCTGGTGCGCAAGCGCCGGCGCAAGTGGCATGAGAGCGAGGCCAGGCCGGCGGTCGAGGCGCGCGAGGTGCTGAGTTACGAAGTCTCGCGCAGCCATGCCCTGTGGCACGCCGATCTGCACAGCGCCAAGCGCCGTGTGCTGACCGCCTCGGGCGAATGGAAGACGCCGATCCTGCTCGGCTTCCTCGACGACCACTCGCGCTTGGGGTGCCACCTTCAGTGGTACCTCGCCGAGACCGCCGAAGTGTTCGTCCACGGGCTGTGCCAGGCGTTGATGAAGCGGGGCTTGCCGAGGTCCCTGCTCACCGACAACGGCGCGGCGATGACCGCGGGCGAGGTCGAGGAGGGATTGCTTCGCCTCGGCATTGCGGGGGGCACCACGCTCGCTTACAGCCCCCATCAAAACGGCAAGATCGAGTCATTCTGGGGCAGCGTCGAATCGCGCCTGATGGCTCAGCTCGAAGGCGTCGACGCGCTCACCCTGAAGATGCTCAACGACGCCACCATCGCCTGGCTGGAGCAGGACTACCATCGCCGCAAGCACCGCGAGCTCGCCATGACGCCGCATCAACGCTTGGCCGGGAGCGTCGACGCATCGAGACCCTGCCCCAGCTCGACCGAGCTCAAGGCGGCCTTCCGCATCACCAGGAAGCGCACGCTCAGGCGCTCGGACGGCACCGTCTCGATCGAAGGCATCCGCTACCAGGTGGCGCAGCCGTGGCGCCACCTGCGCGAGGTCTGGGTCCGTTACGCGCGCTGGGACCTCGGCAACGTTGACCTGGTCGACGGGCGAAGCGGCGAGCGGCTGTGCACGCTGTACCCCCTCGACAAGCGCGGCAACGCCGATGGCGTGCGCCGTCGCGCCCGCCCCGGCACCGACGAGGGCGGGGACGCCAGCGCGGGGGCGGGCGAACTCCCGCCGCTGCTCAAGGGCATGCTCGACGCCCAGGCCGCAACCGGCCTGCCGTCGGCCTGGCTGCCCCATGACGAAACGCCCGAGCCGGGCAAAGACGACGATCGGGGAGAGACATCATGAACCGCGAACTGCTCACCCTCTACGGGCTGAAGTTCAATCCCTTCGCCACCGAGCTGCCCCTCGAGGCTCTCTTCGCCACCCCCGCGGTGGAGAGCTTCTGCCGCCGCGTCGAGCACCATCTGGTGCGCACCGGCGGCTTCGCCCTCATCACCGGCGAGCCCGGCACCGGAAAGAGTGTCGCGCTGCGCCTGCTCGACCAACGCACCGAACGCACCGAGGGGCTGCGCGTCGCAGCGCTCACCCATCCCTCCTCGCGCCTCGCCGACTTCTACCGCGAGATGGGCGAGCTGTTCGGCATCCCCCTGGTCCACAACAATCGATGGAACGGCTTCAAGATGCTGCGCGAGCGCTGGCGGGCCCACCTCGACGACACCCGCATGCGCCCGCTCCTGCTCATCGACGAGGCGCAGGAGCTCCAGCACACCGTGCTCACCGAGATGCGCCTGCTCGCCTCCACCGACTTCGACTCGCGCGCCATCTTGAGCGTCGTCCTCTCAGGCGACAACCGCCTGCTCGACAAGCTGCGCTCCTCGGAGCTGCTGCCGCTGGCCTCGCGCATCCGCCAGCGCCTCGTCGTGCTCCCCACCGAGCCCGAAGACCTCGTACAGCTCCTCGACCATCTCCTCGACTCAGCCGGCAACCCCGCGCTGATGACCGACGCGCTCAAAGACACCCTCGTCGCCCATGCCGGCGCCAACCCCAGGACGCTCACCGTCATGGCCGATACCTTGCTCGCCACTGCCGCCGAGAATGACCGCGCAGTCCTCGACGAGAAGCTCTTCTTCGACACCTGGGGCGAGACCCCGAAGCGCAGGCGGGCACGCCGGTGAGCGCCTTGCCCACACGCGCCCCGGTCGAGCTCGAGGACCGGCCCCGGCGCCAGCAATGGCTCATCGACGCACTGTGGGGCCGCCAAGCCGTCGGCATCATCGGCGGCGAACCGAAGTGCGGCAAGTCCTTCCTCGCCCTCGACATCGCCGTCTCAGTCGCCGCCGGTGTGCCCTGCCTGCGTCGGTTCGAAACCGACCAGCCCGGACCGGTCCTGATGTTCGCCGCCGAGGACGCAGGCCACATCGTGCGCTCCCGCCTCAAGGGCATCGCCCGCGCCGCCGGCGCCGACTTCGACTCCCTCGACATCGCCGTCATCGACGTCCCCGTGCTTCGCCTCGACCACCGCAGCGACAGGCAACGCCTGGAGCACACCGTGCAGCACATCCGCCCGCGCCTGGTGCTGCTCGACCCCCTGGTGCGCCTGCACGGCGTCGACGAGAACGCCGTCGCCGACATCGCACCCATCCTCGGCTTCCTGCGCGACCTGCAGCGCCGCTTCGAGACCGCCGTGCTGCTCGTGCACCACTCGCGCAAGAGCGGCGCCACGCGCCCGGGCCAGGCGCTTCGTGGAACCTCGGAGTTGCATGCCTGGGGCGACAGCAACCTGTACCTGCGCCGCCGCGACCACCAGATCGTCATGACCGTCGAGCATCGCGCCGCTCGTGGCCTCAACGACATCGAGATCGAACTCGCCGACGACGGTCAGGGGGCCGCCCTGCGGCTTCGCCGGCAGGGGCCGAGCGAGGCCGCGCCGGCGCCGCACACCGCTGAGCAGCGGATCGTCGAGGTCCTCGCCGAAGCCGACAAGCCGCTCTCGCAGGCTCAGATCCGCAAACGCGCCGCGGCGCGAAACGCCACCGTCAGCGCCACCCTCCAACAACTCATTCGAGACGGACGCGTCGAACGGGCCTCCAAAGCCTGCTACCGCCTCATCGCCACCGCCGTGCACGACGCGCCGACGCCGCACGGCGTTGTCGACGCAAACGGACAACACGAGGCGTTCCCGGAGTCGTTCCCGGCCTAACCCTTAGCAGTGGGAGGGAACGGGAACCGGAACGGGTTGCCCGCATCGTGCGACCATGCGCAACGCATCCTCGGAGAAAGTGGGTCAGGTGATCGGCCCGTGGCCGTAAGCTGGCTTACGGCCATGCGACACCCGGCCCCCATCGTTCCTGTTCGCGGCCGACGCCCATCAAATACCGTGACAACCGCACCATCACATAGCGTGCGTGCGCTCACGAGCCACGCCCGGAACCGGTCCGGCATCAACGCGGTGTAGAGCACCCCGATCGCGTAGCCGGCGTCCGGGACATCCAGCCCGGCCGCGGCGATTCCAATCCTCTCCGCCTGCTCTTCGATCTCCTCCGGCACTGAAGCAAGCCCGATATCGGACGGCAGTCTCCGCAACGGCCACCTTCGCTCGGAGACGGCCTGCAGCTCCTTCCAGTACGCGGACACCACGCCAACGACGATCGCCCGCGCGAAGTTCAGCCTCTCCTCATGCCTGACCGACGATGCCAGCTTCCTGACGCTCGACGCCGTGTCTTCCACAATCGCCCGCGCCAATGGTTCCGGGAGCACGCCCGCACCGCCGGTCAGGTTCATCGCTCTCGTCGCCACGATTCCTCGTTTCCCTGCGTCAACGCCCCGAAGGGGGTCTCTCGGAAGACAGAATCAGCGTTCGCCACCGTGATGCGCATCACGCGTGCGTCGGGATTGCAGTGGCGGATTACGGCAACACCGTCAGCGAGGACGCTCCAGCGTCAGCAGGTACGCGCCCGCCAGCACGAACACGCCTCCGGTCGCACGGTTGAACATGCGCATGCCGGTGCCGCTCGTCATGTATGCAGCGAGCTTGCTCGCAAATGCGGCAAGCACGATCTCGACAACGACCTCGGTCCCCACGAAGGTGCCGGCCATCATCAGGAACTGCGGCAGGAGTCCATGCTGCGGGTCGTAGAACTGCGGGAGGAAGGCGGCGAAGAAGATCACCGCCTTCGGATTCATGACGACGATCCACAGACCCTGCGCGAACAGGTAGATCTCGCTCGGCGGCGTGGCGGGACGGCTGTCCTTGCGCACATCGGCGAAGGCGCCTCGCGTGCGAATGAGAGAGATGCCGAGGTAGATGAGATAACAGGCCCCGAGCCACTTGATGATGTAGAAGACCGTTTCCGAGGC
>JAJEEP010000089.1 GCA_022820945.1 Alphaproteobacteria bacterium
CGCCCGATCGCGGCCGAAACCAACTACAGAATCATGCCCTCGTCACCGAACCAACAGCGTCGGCGCTCAACCGTCTGCCGAAAACAGCCTCACGCGCTGGAAAACCGGCGAATAAGCGCGCCTCTTCACCGGCGTCAACAGACGGGGGTCAGGCAGTCGATATCCGGCCGCCAAAGATCAGCGGCGCGCCGTCGAAAAGCGCCACAACGCACATTCCTCGAGCCGGGCGCGGGATGGGCAAGGCGCGGCACCTCTGCCATGATCCGGCGGGCGCAGAATCGGAGGCGGCGATGAAGGTTGTGGTAGCGGGCGCGAACGGGCTCACCGGGCGGATCGTGCTGAGAATGCTGGCGGAGGCCGGGCACGAGCCGGTCGCCATGATCCGGGACTTTTCCCAGCGCGAGGAGCTGGAGCCGCTCGGCGCGGAGTGCCGAATCGGCGATCTGGAAAAACCGGTAGGCTATGCGGTTCGCGGCTGCCGCGGCGCCATCTTCGCCGCCGGCTCCGGCTCAAAGACCGGGCCGGAAAAGACCATCGACGTGGATCAGAACGGCGCGATGGCCTTCATCGACACCTGCGCGCGCATGAACGCCCTCCGCTTTGCCATGCTGAGCTCGATTGCCGTCGATGAGCCGGAGCGCGGGCCCGAGAGCCTGCATCACTATTTCAGGGCCAAGGCGATCGCCGATCGCCACCTGCAGGCGAGCGGCCTCAACTACACCATCGTGCGCCCCGGTTTCCTCACCAACGAGTCCGGCTCCGGTGCCATCGCCACTGGCGACGACCTCGGCCCCATCGCCAAGGAGACCCACTCGGTGAGCCGCGAGAATGTGGCGCGGGTGCTGGTGGATTGCCTCGCCCTCGACAGCACCATCGGGAAGACCTTCGAGATGATCGACGGCGAGACGCCCATCGCCGACGCGCTCAAGGCGCTCTAGCCCACCTCGAGGACGATGCAGCCGGCGTCGTTGAGCGCAGCCGAGACGCCGGGCGGCACGACGCAGGTCGCGTCGTACTCCTCGACGATCAGCGGCCCTTCGCGACGCTCCGCAAGGTCGGCGCGGCCGATCACCGCGGCCTCGCGCCAGCCGAAATCCGGCCCGAAGTAGGCGCGCCGCGCGGCCGGCGCCTGCGCGGCCCCTGACGCACGGTCGATGCAGGGCGGCGGGGCGGTGGGGCGGACGCCCCGGCCCAGCACCCGCAGCGTCACCAGCTCGACCGGCTCCTCCGCGCCCGCACGGTGGCCGTAGGTGCGCTCGTGCTCCGCGTGGAAGGCCTCTTCCAGGGCAGCGAGCGCGGCGTCGTCGATGGGGCCTTCCGCCACCGGCACGGTGAGTTCGTAGGTCTGGCCCTGGTAATGGAGGCTCGCGTGGCGCTCGATCCCGCCGGCCTCTCCGCCGTAGCCGTCGGCGGCGAGCCGCTGCCGCGCGTCGTCCGCCAGCGCGTCCCACGCCGCGTTCAGCACCGCCCTGTCGAGATCGCGCAGCAGGGCGCGGAAGGTGCGCGAGAGATGGTGCTCCACGTCCGCCGTGAGCAGCCCGAAGGAGGAGAAGAGACCCGGTGCAGGCGGCACCACCACCCGCCGGATATCCAGCGCCTGCGCCATCGCGGCGCCGAACACCGGGCCGTTGCCGCCGAAGGCGACCAGCGTGTAGCCGCGCGGGTCGCGGCCGCGCTCGGTCGAGACCGCCCGGATCGCCCGGATCATGTTGGAGGCCACGATCCGGTGCGCGCCGTAGGCCGCCTCCTCCACCGAGACGCCGAGCGGCTCGGCGATCTCTGTGCGCAAGGCATCGATGGCCTTGGCCGCGTCGATGGGCAGCGCACCGCCCACGAGATAGTCGGGATTGAGGTAGCCGAGCGCGACGTTGGCGTCGGTGATGGTGGGCTCTTCTCCGCCCATGTCGTAGCAGACGGGGCCTGGTTCGGCGCCCGCGCTCTCGGGCCCCACCTGCATGGAGCCGCCGGCGTCGATGGCGATGAGCGAGCCGCCGCCCGCGCCGACCTCGGCAAGGTCGATGGCAGGCATCCGCACCAGGTAGCCCGCGCCGGTCAAGAGTCGAGAGCCGGTGAGTATGCCGCCCCCCACCTGGAACTCGGCGGAGCGGCTGATGACGCCGCCCTCGATCAGCGCCGCCTTCGCCGTGGTGCCGCCCATGTCGAAGGTGACGAGATCGTCCTGGCCGATGTCGGCGGCCACGGCGAGCGCTCCGACCACGCCGCCGGCCGGCCCCGATTCCACGATATTGACCGGGCGGCGCGCGGCCTCGTCCGCCGAGGTCAACCCGCCGTTCGACTGCATGATGAGCAGGTGAGCCTTGGGGCAGCGCTCGAGGATCGCTTGCTGCAGGCGCTCCAGGTAAGTGCGCACAATGGGGCTGATATAGGTGTTGATCACCGTGGTGGAGGTGCGTTCGTACTCCTTGATCTCGGGCAGGACGTCGTAGCTGATGCAGACGGTGCAGTCCGGCGCACGCTCCCTGACGACGGCCTCCAGCGCCCGCTCGTGGGCCGGATTGGCGAAGGCGTTGATGAGGCAGACGGCGACGGCCTCCACCCCTTCGGCGAGAAGCCGGTCCACCGCGGCGCGCGCCTCGTCGGCATCGAGCGCGGTTTGCACGGTGCCCCGGGCGTCGATCCGCTCGTCCACCACCGCACGCAGATAGCGCTCGACCAGGGGCGGCGGCTTCTCCCACGCGAGGTCGTAGAGCCGGGGCATCCTGAGATTGCGGATCTCCAGAATGTCGCGGAAGCCCTTCGTGCCGATCAGGCCGGTGCGGGCGCCCTTGCGCTCCAGCAGCGCGTTGCTGGCAACGGTGGTGCCGTGCACGATTTCGGCGATCTCGGTGCCGTCGAGCGCATGCTCGGCGACGAGGGAGGCGATCCCCTCCATGATGGCCCGGGCATAGTCGTCGACACTCGAAGAGATCTTGCGGGTGGCGACGGTGCCATCCGCGCCGAGGAGCACGATATCGGTGAAGGTGCCGCCGATATCGACGCCGACTCGAAACTCCCTGCCCGCTCCCGCCATCACTTGACTGCTTTCGATGAATTGGATCGCACGATCCGAGACGATTGCTTCCCACGGCCCGACGTCAGTGGGCGTCGGCCCAGCTCGTGCCCGTGCCGATGTCGACGGTGAGCGGAACATCCAGATGGGCGGCGCTCTCCATCACCTGGGTGACGATGGTGCCGGTCTCCTCAACCTCCGCTTCCGGCACCTCGAACACCAGCTCGTCGTGTACCTGGAGCAGCATCCGCGCGCCCAGGCCCCTGGCCTCCAGTGCGCCCTGCATCGGGATCATCGCGCGCTTGATGACGTCGGCCGCGGCTCCCTGGATCGGCGCGTTGATCGCCGCCCGCTCCGAGAACGCCCGGCGCGCCGGATTGCGGTCGTTGATTCCCGGAAGCCGGCACTTGCGCCCGAACAGCGTGGTGACGAAGCCCTCCGCATGCGCGGTCTTCTTGGTCCTCTCCATGTAGTCCTTGATGCCGGGATACTGCGCGAAATAGGCCTCTATGAGGCGTTTGGCCTCGGCCTGGGGGACGCCGATCTGGCGTGCCAATCCGAAGGCGCTGATGCCGTAGATGATCCCGAAGTTGATGGCCTTCGCCGAGCGGCGAACCATCGGGTCCATGCCCTCCAACGGTAGGCCAAAAACCTGGCTTGCGGTGAGCGCGTGGATGTCGATGCCATCGCGGAAGGCGTCTTTGAGCGCCTCGACGCCGGCGACATGGGCGAGGATACGAAGCTCGATCTGCGAATAGTCGGCCGACACCAGCACATGGCCGGGCGCCGCCACGAAGGCACGGCGGATGCGCCGGCCTTCCTCGGTGCGGATCGGGATGTTCTGCAGGTTAGGGTCGTTGGAGGAGAGCCTGCCCGTGTTGGCGGCAGTCATGGTGAAGGTCGTGTGTACGCGCCGCGTCCGGGGATCGATGTGCTCGATCAGGGCATCCGTGTAGGTGCTCTTGAGCTTGGTGAGCTGACGCCAGTCCAGCACCCGCGCCGGCAGGTCGTGGCCCTGGGCCGCGAGTTCCTCCAGGATGTCGGCGCCGGTGCTGTAGGCGCCCGACTTGCCCTTGCGACCACCCTGGAGCCCCATCTCCTCGAACAGCACCTCGCCCAGTTGCTTGGGTGAGCCGATGGTGAAGGGATGGCCGGCGAGGGCGTGAATCTCGCTCTCCAGCGTCTCTGTCCGCTCGGCGAAGTCCTCGGAGAGCGCGACGAGCTCACCCTGGTCGACCAGGATGCCGGCTGCCTCCATGCGCGCGAGCACCGCGATCAGCGGGCGTTCGATCCGCTCGAAGACCGTGGCGAGTCGATCGGCGATGAGCCTTGGGCGCAGGATGGAATGGAGGCGGAGGGCGAGGTCCGCTTGCGCTGCCGCGATGTCCCGCAGCGCCTCGGGCGATACCGCGTCGACGGAGACTTTGTTGCGCCCGCTGCCGAGTACGTCCGTGAGCGCCGGCGCCGGGCGGTCAAGGTGGATGCGCGTGAGGTCTTCGAGCGCGTGGTTGTGCAGGCTGCCGTCGAGCACCCAGGAGGCGAGCATCGGGTCATCGATCGGGCCGACTGCGCCGTTCTCACGCGTCAGCAGACGCAGGGTGCGCTTGATATCGAGGCCGACCTTGAGGACACCAGGCTCGGCCAGCAACGGCGCAAGGATGGCGAGCGCCTTGTCGGGACCCAGCTGCGGGACCGCCTGCTCCGCTCCGATCAGGTCGGGGCCTGCGTGGCCGAGGGGCACGTAGCAAGCCTCGCCGGGTGCGGTGGCGAGCGCGAGGCCGACGAGGCCACTGCCTTCCGGCGATCCATCCGCCACGAATGGCTCCAGCGCCAGCACGCCGCTCTCGCGCGCTTTACCCACCCAATCTGCGAGCGCGTCGGCATCGGTCAGCAGCGGGTAGGAGTCGGGCAAGGGGGCCGTCTCCTCCGGTTCTGCCTCCTCCTCCGCCAGCGTCGACTCTCCGTCGTCGGGGTCGAGTCGGGCGGCGATCGACCGGAAGCCGTTCTCCTGAAAAAAGGCGCGCAGCGCACCCGGCTCGGGTTGCCGGCGTGCGAGCGACTCCAGCGGCATCGGCAGAGGCGCATCCCGACGCAATGTCACAAGATCGCGCGAGACGCGTGCCATCTCGGCATGCTCGATCAGGTTCTGGCGCCGCTTGGGTTGCTTGATCTCCTCGGCGCGTGCCAGCAGTTGGTCGAGGTCGCCGTAATCGTTGATAAGTTGCGCGGCCGTCTTGACGCCGATGCCGGGGACGCCCGGCACGTTGTCGGTGCTGTCGCCGGCAAGCGCCTGCACGTCGATCACCCGTTCCGGCCCAACGCCGAAGCGCTCGCGCACCTCGTCCGGACCGATCTCCCGGTTCTTGAAGTAGTCGTACATGATCACAGAGTCGGACTCGACGAGCTGCATCAGGTCCTTGTCGGCCGAGACGATTGTGACCCGGGCGCCCTGCGCCCGCGCAGCGTCGGCGTAGGCGGCGATCAGGTCGTCCGCTTCGAAACCCTCGAGTTCGATCGATGCCAGGTTGAAGGCGGCGGCCGCTTCCCGCACCAGCGGGAACTGCGGGATCAGCTCCTCCGGTGTCTCGCCCCGATTGGCCTTGTAAGGCTCGTAGATCTGGTTCCGAAAGGTGAGCCGCGCCGTATCGAAGATCACCGCCGCGTGGTCCGCGTCGGTCTCGCGCAGGATCTTCCAGAGCATATTGGAGAAACCGAGCACCGCATTCACCGGCGTACCGTCGGAGCGGGTCAGCGGCGGCAACGCATGGAACGCGCGAAAGATGAAGCCCGAGCCGTCGATCAGGTAGAGGTGGCGAAGTTCGCTGGATTCGGCAGGGGCGACATCGTTCACGGTCAGTGCTCCGGCTCCTGGATGGTCACGGGGTACTCTTGCGGTAGGCGGTGCGCGCCACTATGCCACGCGGGCCGGCCCCCGCACAGCAGGCCGACGGACGCCCGCCTTCAACTGCTGGCAATCGAGCCCCGCCCGTGACCGCCCCGAGTAACCCCATCCCTTACGCGGCTCCGCGCATCTCCGCCTTCTACGCCGCCTACTTCCTGGTGGCAGGAGTGGCGCTGCCGTTCTGGCCGCTCTTCCTGAAGGCGCGCGGGCTCTCGGTGACGGAGATCGGGCTGATGCTCGGGCTCACGCTCATGCTCCGCGCTGCCGCCGGCCCCTTCATCGGCCGCTTCGCCGACCGCCGCGACAGCACGAGGGGGCCGCTCGTCGTCTGTGCGCTGACAGTGCTGCTGGTTGCGGCTGCCTTTTACTGGACCTGGGGCTTTTGGCCGATCTTCGTGGTCAGCACTATCTTCACCCTAGTCTACGCCGGCGTGCTGCCGTTGGGGGAGACCATCGCGCTCCGCACCGTATCGGCCGAGTCCGGCTACGGCCGCGTGCGGCTTTGGGGCTCGGTCTCGTACCTGGTTGCGGCCGCGGTGGGCGGCGCGGTGCTGGAGATCGACGCCGTGCCCTCCGCCGAGCTGATCCTGACCATGATTCTCGCGACCATCGTGGTGATGATCGCCGGCTCGCTCGCGATGCCCGACCGTCGGGGCGGCGGCGCGCCACCGGCCGCGCCCATCATGAGCGTGCTGAGAGAGCGGCAGTTTCGCCTGATGGTGTACGCCACCACCGCGATTCACGGTGCGCATGCGGTCTTCTACGGGTTCTCCACCCTGCATTGGCTCTCGGCCGGTCTCTCGGAGTGGGTAATCGGCCTCCTGTGGGCGGGTGGGGTCGTTGCCGAGGTGATCCTCTTTGCGTGCAACGCGCCGCTCGTGCGCCGCATCGGGCCGGTCGGACTCCTGGGCGCGGGGGCGGTGGCCGGAGTCGTGCGCTGGGCCGTGCTGGCGCTGACCACGGAGGTCTGGGCATTGGCGCTCGCTCAGTGCCTGCACGCGTTCACCTTCGGCGCCATGCACCTGGGTGCGATGGTATTCATTGCGCGTTCGGTGCCCGCCGGCTCGTCCAACACGGCGCAGGCGCTCTTCGCCGCGACGACCAACGGCCTGGGGTTAGGCGCCGGGCTCCTGCTCGCGGGCGTGCTCTATGCTGCCTGGGGCTCGCAAGCCTACTGGGTGTGCGCCGCCGTCTCCGGCCTAGGCTTCATCGCGGTGCTGGCGATGCGCCGCCCCGCACGGGAGACAACAGCCTAGTGGCCGCCGGTGCCGGCCGCGCCCTCTTTCAGGACGAAGCGCCGGTCGCAGTAGGGACAGTCGATGGCCCCATTGGATTCCAGATTGAGGAACACGCGCGGATGGCCGAGCGCGCCACCGCCGCCATTGCATGAGACGACCGTATCGTCGACCTCGATGATCTCGGGCGGATCAATGGTCACGGGCCATTCCTCGCCACTTCTTGCTGTTCCCGGCCGCCATTTGACCTCGGCGGCGGGGCGATGATACCCATTGCCCGCCGCCGTTCAACCGGACGCCGCCACCCAATCCGGCGCCATCCACTCCACCGCGAGCCGAACCTGGAGGGCATTGTCCTGCACCCGACACGCGCCCGCGACGCATCCGTGCCATGAGCGAGGCGGTCCCCTACGTCCGCGATCTCGAATTCTCGTACGGCGCGGTGGCACAGGTCTCGCCGCTGATCCGCAGGGTCATCGCGCGCAACCCGAGCGTCTTCACCTTCCACGGTACCGGCACCTACATCGTGGGACGCGGCAATGTGGCGATCATCGACGCCGGCCCGGACCTCGCTGAGCATGTCGATGCCGTGCTCGCAGCCGTGTGCGGCGAGACCGTGACCCACCTCGTCGTGACTCATACCCACATCGACCACTCGCCGGCGACGCGGCATATCAAGAGGGCGACCGGCGCACCGAGCTATGGCTTCGGTCCGCACGGCGGTGGGGAGGGTCCGGCGGTCGAGGAAGGCGCGGACCGCGACTTCGTGCCGGATCATCGGGTCGCAGACGGCGCGGTGATCGAAGGAGACGGCTGGACGTTGGAGGCCGTGCACACGCCCGGCCACACCTCCAACCACCTCTGCTTCATGCTTGCGGAAGAGCGGGCGCTCTTCTCCGGCGATCACGTCATGGGGTGGTCGACCACGGTGGTCTCGCCGCCCGACGGCGACATGGGCGCTTACATGGCCTCGCTGGAGAAGCTCAAGGCGCGCGACGAAGCGACTTATTGGCCCACGCACGGGCCGCCGATCCCGAAGCCGCAGCGCTTCGTCGGAAAGCTGCTCGGTCACCGTCGCCAGCGTGAGGCGGAGATCCTGTCTGCCGTCGCGGACGGCGCGGCGACCATTCCCGAGATTGTGGCCCTGCGCTACCGAGGGCTCGATCCGCGCCTGCGCCCCGCTGCCGCCCGCACGGTACTCGCCCACCTGATCCATCTGGTCGAGAGCGGGCGCGTCGCCTGCCCCGGCGAGCCGGACGAGGCCTCGCACTACAGCGCGATCGTGTAGCGAAGAGCTCGATCTCTAGCGAGCGCGCCTCTTGGGAGGCGAATCGCGGAACTCCTTGACCTGAGCACGCGCCGCACCCTGAAGCAGCTTCACATCCTGGCCACAGACGACCAGGTCGTAGCCGCGCTCGAATGTCCATTTGACCGACTTGCCGGGGCGCGTGACCGTCGCGAGCAGCTTCCCCGTCGCCCGCATCTTGCGCTCGGCCTTCTGAATCAGACGGATCACGGCCGGCTCTTCAATGTCGAGCATGTGGCCGATGCTTGCGGAGATATCGCTCGGCCCCAAGAACAGCATGTCGACGCCGTCGACGGCCGCGATCTCCTCGATATTGTCGATCGCTTCCTCGGTCTCGATCTGGCAGGCGACCAGCAACTCATCCGGCATTGCCGCGCGATAATCCGCGATCCGTGAGCCCCACCCTGAGCAACGCGCGGCGTGCGGCGCCACTCCGCGCACGCCTTCGGTCGGAAAACGACAGGCGGCGACTGCCGCCTCGGCTTCGGCGGCGTTCTGAACGTACGGCACGACAACTCCCATCACGCCGATGTCGAGGGCGCGCTTGATGTAGACCATGTCGTTCCACGGCACGCGCATCATCGGTGTCGCGCCAGAGGCGGCCGCTGCCTGCATCAGGCTGATGGCGTTGAGGAGGTCGCCGGGCCCGTGTTCGTGATCCATGATGACCGTGTCGTAGCCGGCGTTGGCGACGACTTCGGCGGCGATGGGGCTGCCCATCGCGAGCCAGGCGCCCAGTGCGGGCTCGCCCGCGAGCATTTTTCTCTTGCAGCGGTTTTCGACGATCATGCGCGGCGCCTCCCGGCGGTGTGACGGTTCAGAAATGGGGGACTTCCATCGGCCCATGACACACGGGCTATGGGCGCGGCCGGTTCTACCACGGCCTGCGCGGACCGGACAGGCGGAGTGTGCTCAGGAAACGGGGGGTGGGACGGGTGTCTCGTGGCCGCCCAAAGGAGGCAGGATGCTCACGTCCGCGTCGTCATCGGAGGCGGCAAGCCGGCCGAGCGCCTCCTCATCCTCATCGGTCCACTCGATGGGCACGAGCGGCTTGACCAGCGCGTGCTTCAGGATGTCGTCCATCGAGTCCACCGAGACGATCGTGAGGTCCTTCTTCACGTTGTCCGGAATGTCGTCCAGGTCCTTCTCGTTCTCTTGCGGTATCAGGACCGTGGTGAGCCCGCCGCGCAGGGCTGCGAGCATCTTCTCCTTGAGGCCGCCGATCGGCAGCACGCGCCCGCGCAACGTGATCTCGCCGGTCATGGCGATCGACTTCCTGACCGGGACGCCCGTGAGCACCGAGACGATAGAGGTCACCATGGCGACACCGGCGGACGGGCCGTCCTTGGGCGTCGCGCCCTCCGGCACGTTGACGTGGATGTCGCGCTTGCTGAGCATCGTCGGCTTGATGCCGAACTCGACCGCGCGCGACTTGACGTAGCTCTCGGCCGCCTGAACCGATTCGCGCATCACGTCGCCGAGCTTGCCGGTGGAGATGACCCGACCCTTGCCCGGCAGCGTCACCGATTCAACGGAGAGCAGTTCGCCGCCGACCTCGGTCCAGGCGAGGCCCGTGGTGACGCCCACCATGTCTTCGTGCTCGGCCTCGCCGTAGCGGTACTTGCGGATGCCGGCATACTTCTTGAGATTGCGCCGGGTGACGCGCACCTTCTCGCGGCCTTCAGCCACGATTTCCCTGGTCGCCTTGCGGGCCAGATTCGCGAGCTCCCGCTCCAGATTGCGGACGCCTGCCTCGCGGGTGTAGTAGCGAATCAAGTCGAGCAATGCCTCGGGCGAAATCGACCATTCGCCCTTCTTGAGCGCATGCGCCTTGGCCTGCTTCGGGATCAGGTGGCGCTTGGCGATCTGGACCTTTTCGTCCTCGGTATAGCCGGGGATGCGAATGGTCTCCATCCGGTCGAGCAGGGCCGGCGCCATCCTTAGGGTGTTGGCGGTGGTGATGAACATCACGTCCGAGAGGTCGTAATCGACCTCCAGATAGTGGTCGTTGAACGTGTTGTTCTGCTCAGGGTCCAGCACCTCAAGCAGGGCGGACGCGGGGTCGCCCCGGAAGTCGGCGCCCATCTTGTCGACTTCGTCCAAGAGGAACAGCGGGTTCGACGATTTCGCCTTCTTCATCGACTGGATGATCTTGCCCGGCAGAGAGCCGATATAGGTGCGGCGGTGGCCGCGAATCTCGGCTTCGTCGCGCACGCCACCGAGCGAGAAGCGCACGAAGTTGCGCCCCGTCGCGCGCGCCACCGACTTGCCGAGCGAGGTCTTGCCGACTCCGGGCGGGCCGACGAGACAAAGGATCGGCCCCTTCATCTTGCGCGCCCGCTGCTGGACCGCGAGATACTCCAGGATCCGCTCCTTGACCTTCTCCAGCCCGTAGTGGTCGTCGTTGAGGATCTTCTCGGCGTTCTTGATGTCCTTCTTGATCCGGGTGCGCTTCTTCCACGGGATCGAGAGAATCCAGTCGAGGTAGTTTCGGACCACCGTGGCCTCGGCCGACATCGGACTCATCGAGCGGAGCTTCTTGACCTCCGCCAGCGCCTTTTCCCTCGCCTCCTTACTGAGCTTGGTGGCCTTGATCCGTGCCTCGAACTCGGCCGCCTCGTCGCGTCCGTCCTCGCCCTCGCCCAACTCCTTCTGTATCGCCTTCATTTGCTCGTTCAGGTAGTACTCGCGTTGCGTCTTCTCCATCTGACGCTTGACCCGCGAGCGGATGCGCTTCTCGACCTGGAGCACCCCGATCTCGCCCTCCATCAGGGAGATCACGCGTTCCAGCCGGCCGCCGACCGAGCCGATCTCCAGCAGCTCTTGCTTCTCTTCGAGCTTGATCGAGAGGTGCGAGGCGATCGTGTCGGCGAGCTTGCTCGGCTCCTCGATCTGGTTCACCGAGACCAGAACTTCCGGGGGCACTTTCTTGTTGAGCTTCACGTATTGCTCGAATTGACCCGCCACGGAGCGGCTGAGCGCTTCGAGCTCATCGGTGTCGCCCTCGTCTTCCTCCATCTTCTCGGCTCGCGCTTCGAAGAACGCCGGATTCTCGCTGTATTCGACGATCCGCGCGCGCGCGCCGCCCTCCACCAGCACCTTGACCGTGCCGTCCGGCAGCTTGAGGAGCTGAAGCACCGAGCCGACCACGCCGACGGAATGGATGTCCTTCGGCGCAGGGTCGTCCTGGGAGGCGTTCTTCTGCGCCACGAGGAGGATTTGCTTGTCATCCTTCATCACGGTTTCGAGCGCCGCGACCGACTTTTCGCGGCCGACGAACAACGGCACGATCATGTGCGGAAAGACGACGATGTCCCTCAGCGGCAGGACCGGGTAGCTCGGAAGCGACGAAACGTCCAACATTGTTCCTCGTGCGCCTTGCGATTGCGCGTCAGAGCGGAAGCCGATACCGCCGCTCGCCAGTGGGTAAGGTAAGTACGGCGGCGCCGCCGTTCAAGCGGTCCCTCAGGACGCCGACGAGCTCGCGTCCTCGAGCCGGTCGGAATAGATCAGTAGAGGCTGTGCCCGGCCCTCGACGACTTCCTTGTTGATCACGACCTCTTCCACCGAATCGTAGCTCGGCAGATCGAACATCGGGTCGAGCAGGATGCCCTCGAGGATGGAGCGCAGCCCGCGTGCGCCGGTCTTGCGCGCGATGGCCTTGTGGGCGACCGCGCGGAGCGCGTCGTCGGTGAATGCCAGCGTCACGCTCTCCATGTCGAAGAGCTTCTCGTATTGCTTCACGAGCGCATTCTTCGGCTTGACGAGAATCTCCACCAGCGCGTCCGCTTCGAGGTCGTCCAGCGTGGCGAGGACCGGCAGCCGGCCGACGAACTCGGGGATGAGCCCGAAGCCGAGCAGGTCTTCCGGCTCGACCTCACGCAGAATCTCGCCGGTCTTGCGCTCGTCCGGCGCGCGCACGTCGGCACCGAAGCCGATCGCCATGCCGCGTCCGCGCTGGGAAATGATCTTCTCCAGACCCGAGAAGGCTCCGCCACAAATGAACAGGATGTTGGTCGTGTCGACCTGCAGGAACTCCTGCTGCGGGTGCTTGCGCCCGCCCTGAGGCGGAACGGAGGCCACCGTGCCCTCCATGATCTTGAGCAGCGCCTGCTGCACGCCCTCACCGGAGACATCACGCGTGATCGACGGGTTGTCCGACTTGCGGGCGATCTTGTCCACCTCGTCGAGGTAGACAATGCCGCGCTGCGCCCGTTCGACATTGTAGTCGGCCGCCTGGAGGAGCTTGAGGATGATGTTCTCGACATCCTCGCCGACGTAGCCGGCCTCGGTCAGCGTGGTCGCGTCGGCCATCGTGAAGGGCACGTCGAGGATGCGGGCCAGCGTTTGGGCGAGCAGGGTCTTGCCGCAACCGGTCGGCCCGATCAGCAGGATGTTGGACTTTGCGAGCTCGACCTCGTTGCCCTTGCTGCCGTGGGCAAGGCGCTTGTAGTGGTTGTGCACGGCGACGGAGAGCACGCGCTTGGCGTGATCCTGACCGATCACGTAGTCGGCCAGTACCTCGCAAATCTCGGAGGGGGTCGGCACACCGTCACGGCTCTTGACCCGCGCGCTCTTGTGCTCCTCGCGGATGATATCCATGCAGAGCTCGACGCACTCGTCGCAGATGAACACGGTCGGTCCCGCAATGAGCTTGCGCACCTCGTGCTGGCTCTTCCCGCAGAAAGAGCAGTACAGCGTGTTCTTCGAATCGCCGCCGCTGGACTTGTTCATGTCCGCTCCGTGCCGTCTCTTGCCGGAACTTGCCCGCTCAAGCCGTCCTTAGGCTTGTGACGCTCTTCTCCAGACAACCTGAACCCCGTGAGGTTGGCAAACACCCCGGCCCGTGTCTAGGCCGAACATTGGGAGAATTCGAGACCCAATATGTAGTGCTTCCCGGCCCGGATTTGCAGGTTGGATGCACCACGCGGCTGTCCGCCTCAGCCAATTGCGGCCTCTAACTTCACTTCTTTGTGGCGCCCTTGGTCTCCGAGTCGTCCGGGGTCTCCGGCCGCCGGGCCACCACGTCGTCCACGATCCCGAAGTCCTTGGCCTCGTCGGGAGTCATGAACTTGTCGCGCTCGAGGTTCTCTTCGATGATCGCAAGATCCTGGCCTGTATGGTTTACGTAAATGTCATTGAGGCGCTGGCGCAGCAACAGGATTTCCTTGGCGTGGATCTCGATGTCGGTGGCCTGTCCCTGAAAGCCACCCGACGGCTGATGCAGCATGATCCGAGCATTGGGTAAAGCGAAGCGCTGCCCTTCCGCGCCGGCCGCCAGCAGGAGCGAACCCATCGAGGCTGCTTGACCGATGCAGAGCGTCGCCACCGCCGGGCGCACGTACTGCATCGTGTCGTAAATCGCGAGACCCGACGTCACCAGGCCACCGGGGCTGTTGATGTAGACGGAGATGTCCTTGGTCGGGTTCTCCGATTCCAGGAACAAGAGTTGCGCGGTGACCAGGCTCGCGACCTCGTCGCCGATGCCGCCGGTGAGAAAAATGATTCGTTCCTTGAGCAGCCGCGAATAGATGTCGTAGGCGCGCTCGCCCCGATTGGTCTGCTCCACGACCATGGGCACGAGGGTGTTGGCGTAGGTCTCGACGATATCCGCCATGACGCTCTCCTCATTCAGCGGGGCGGATCAGCCCGACTGGTCTTGTGCGGTGCTTTCGCCCTCACCGGCCTCCGCCGCCTCTTCGTCGCCGCCATCGGCGGCTTCGGATTTCGACGGCTTCTCGTCGTCGTCCGGGTCGCGCAGCAGCGTTTCCACGTCCACCATCTCGTCCGAGACCGTGGCGAGCTCACTGAGGAAAGCGATGACCTTGTCCTCGAATACCGTGGGGCGGAAGCGCTCGAGCGCGTCGGGCTGGCTCCGGTAGAATTCGAGGAGGCGCTGGGGCTCGGGATGACCGCGCGCACTCATCATGGCCGCGCGGAGCAGATCCTCCTGTTCGACCGCAATGTCGTTGTTCCCCCCGATCTCGGCGATCAGCAGGCCGAGGCGCACGCGCCTCTCCGCGATCTTCCGAAACTCCTCCCGCGCCTCGTCCTCAGGCTGATCGAGGACTGTGGCGATATCCGCCTCGGCTCGCTTCGCGTCGTTCTCGATTTGCTGCCAGACGGCATCGAACTCGCGCTCGACCATACCGGGCGGCACATCGAACTTGTAACGCTCATCCAGGACATCCAGCAGGGAGCGCTTGAGGCGAGCCTGCGAGACGTGCTCATACTCCGACTGGATCTGCTCCCGTACCACGCCGCGCAGTCCGTCCAGGTTCTCGGCGCCCCGGCGTTCGGCGAAGGCGTCGTCGACCGCCACGGGCAGCCGTTCCTGCACCTCCTTGACCGTGACCTTGAAGACGGTGGCCTCTGCCGTTGCTGCGGCCTCATCCTGCTCTCCGGCCTCCTGGTCGGGCTCGGGCGGCGTGATCGTCACTTCGCGTTCCTCGCCTGCCCTCGCGCCGACAAGCTGCTCGGTCATTTCTGGCATGAGCGCTTCGGCATCGAGCTCCAACGGCACATCAGTGCCGCTTCGCTCCGGCGCAGGCTCGCCGTCCACCTCGACGGCGATGTCGACCACAATCTGGTCGCCTTCCTGTGCCGGCCGCGGTGTCTCGACCGCCTCGAACCGCTTTTCGGCCTCGGCGAGTCGGCCAAGCGCCTCCTCCACCGCGTCGTCGGACGCTTCGGCCTTGAGACGGGTGACGGTGAGGTCCGAGAAGTCGCCGAGCTCGATGTCCGGCAAGACCTCCATTCCCATGGTGAACTCGAGATCCTTGCCCTCGTCGTAGGCCGTGATCTCGATCTCCGGCTGCATGGCCGGGCGCAACTCGCGCTGCTCCAGGACTTCGCGCGAGTGCGTCTCGATCGTCTGCTGCAGCACCTCGCCCAGCACACGCGGCTGATAGTGGCGGCGCACGATCGAGAGCGGCACCTTGCCGCGCCGAAAGCCTTTCATGGTCACGGTCTTCCGCAGCTCGTCGAGCCGCCCCTCGACATCGGCGTCGAGATCGGCCGCCGGCACCGTTATCTTCAGCTCACGCCTCAACCCCTCGGAAAGGGTTTCCGTTACCTGCATGATCCTGCGCTCATGTCGTGCTCCGCATGGCCGGCGGGCGCCCGATCGGGCCTCGGGCGCGAGCGGCATTGGCGATGGTGCGGGCGAAGGGATTCGAACCCCCACGGCCTGAGCCACGTGGTCCTAAACCACGCGCGTCTACCAATTCCGCCACGCCCGCGCGTCTCCGGTATGTCTCTGGTTCGTGAGTCCCTCCGGAAGCGGAGAAACTTCGCGCGCCCTATAGCACAGAAGGGCGTCGATGGGCCAAGAAGCTGTCGAACAGCTTCTCCGGCTTGAACGCAGACCGGGACCATGGTGAGAAATTCGGGTAAGTCTGACGACAACGTGCTGCGGATGGGTGGCCGAGCGGTCGAAGGCACCGGTCTTGAAAACCGGCAGGGGCGCGAGTCCCTCGTGGGTTCGAATCCCACCCCATCCGCCATATCTTGATCCTGATAGTGCCGCTGAGTACCGAAAAAACCCCGGATTTCCTGGGTTTTCTCGGTATCACGGACCTGAGTGTTCCCGCGAAATACCCTAAGTTGCCCCACATCAATGTGGGGCTGGTGATGGGCTGTGAATGGCGAGACTCTCCGCCGCAAAGGTCAAGGCGATCAAGAAGCCTGGTATGCACGGCGACGGAAACGGGCTCTATTTGCGCGTCACCGGATCGGGGTCGCGGTCGTGGATGCAGCGAATCGTGATCCACGGCCGGCGCCGGGACCTGGGACTCGGCGGATATCCGGCGATTGGCTTGGCCGAGGCGCGCGCCTTGGCGCTTGCCAATAAGGCGCTCGTCACCGCGGGTCGCGATCCCGTGGCTGAACGACGCCGTGAAAACGTTCCCATTTTCCGGGACGTCTCCAAGCGAGTGTACGAGGCGAACTTGCCCCGATGGCGCAACGGAAAGCACACGGTGAATTGGTGGGGCTCGCTCGAACGCCACGTTTTGCCAATTATCGGCGACATGCAAGTGGATCGGATAGGCCGTCGCGATGTGCTCGCCGTTCTGGAGCCAATATGGGGCGTCAAACCGGAAACGGCCCGGCGTGTCCGGCAGCGCATCCGCTCGGTTCTGCAATGGTGCGAGGCGCGCGATTACTGCACTGGCAATGCGGCTGGTGAAGCGCTCAACGGTGCCCTGCCTCCAGCGCCGCCAGCACATCGCCGAAGATCAGAGAATTGCGTCCCTCGTCCACAGCCAGCGCGGCATAGATCTTCTGGCTGGGCAGATGCTTCCCGCCTATGTCCGCCGGCAGCCGGTGTCCCGAGTAGCGCAGGACCGCACGGTGCCGAAACAGACGCTGGCGAGTCTGCGCCTTCGCGCTCGCCCGGAACCGGATTGGGCCGCATTGCATGAACACGATCGGATGATGGCCGTCCTGGCGCGTGACGGTGGCCGATAGACCAAGCACGAATTTCGCTTTCGCGCGGCGCGCGACCGCCTCGAAGCTCACCGCAGACAAGTGGTGGCACTCGTCGACCACAAAATGCCCGTAACCGACGACGATATCGTCCACCTCGTCCTTCCGCACGAGGCTTTGGATAACGCCGACATCGACGATGCCGCCCGGCTCACGCTTTCCGCCGCCGACCCGCCCGATGGACGATGCAGGAAGATCGAGGAACGTCCGGAGCCTAGCGGTCCATTGGTCCATGAGATGGCGGCGGTGCACGAGAACGAGTGTATTGGTCTTGCGCGCGGCGATGACGGACGCGGCGACCACCGTCTTGCCGAACCCGGTCGCAGCAGCGAGCACACCGGTTTCGTGCGCCAGTAGCGCCCCGGCGGCGGACGTCTGCCCCAGGGTCAAGTCGCCGAGAAAGGAGGTCTTGATGGGGTTGCCAGGATTACGTTCGTCCCGCAGATCGATTCCAATGCCGAGGTCGTCAAGCAATCTCTTCGTCTCTTCGCGACAACCGCGCGGCAGGGCCAGGTGGTGCGAGAGCAGTTCGGCACAGGCGATGACGCGGGGAATGCCAAAGGTGGAGCGACGCATCGCCTGCGCGCTGTAGAACGCCGGGTTCTGGAATGCTGCGAGACGAATGAACCAGTTGACCAGACCTGGCGGCAGGCCGGCGCGCGGAATGTAGATCTGATCGCCTAGAACTAATTCGATCTTCTCCGGCAGGGATCCGGCAATCTTCGGCGGGGGCCGGCGCCGCGAGGGCGGCGCGGACCAGGGCTCCTCGTCATCGACAGGCAGGCGAAGGTCCATGACCCGGCCATCTCGACTGGCCTCGCCGGCCATCGCCGTCGCCTCCACCAGGGACGGGCGCCGCACTTGACTCTGGGCTTGCCGCACAGGCGTGCTTTCCATTCGTTGCCACAAGCCTGTGCATAACCCGTCTTGCCGGTCCGGGAGTTCTCCCAGCACTTCGGAAACTCATCCTCGCGGCCGCGAAATAGGGACCGGAACAGTTCGATCTTCTTGCTTGCCGACGACCGGCTCGACACCGGCCCTCCGAGCCAATCGCCGTCTGGTGCAGGCGATTCAGAAGCGTCGAGTTCGGCGAGACGGGCCTCGAGCGTCTCCCTTTCGGCCGAGAGCCGCGCGAGCCGCCTGCGAATGCGCGCGGCTTCGCCGCTGTGCAAATCCTTGTCCACTTAACCGCTCTCCACTCGCACGGTCGCCCGGAGGGGTGTATGCCGTTCGGCACGACCACGGCAATCGGCGTGACAATACCGAAAGCGAAGGCTTGGCCTCTCCTGGCGAAGCGTGCCTTCCCCTGCTGGCGAATTTCGACACCGGCACCACCTCTTTACGGTCGGCGGCGTAGTTGGCTCGACTCCTGCAAGCGTCAGCTGGCACAGGAGTGCAGAGAACAAACCGCTAATCCGAGGCGGTCGACAGGAAGGCTCCCAGCATCGCCGCGTTACCGTCGGCGGTCACGCGGTGATGCTGGTTGGAAGCGGGCCGGAGTATGAGGCGTTGATACATACGCAGCGACGGTCCCGATGCATGGCAGATCTTCCTGACCGATCCGGCCGGACGTTGGAAGACTGGCTATTCTGCCGAGACCTTGGCTCATTCCTGGGAGGGCGACGATCGACTCCCCAACGAGGTTGCTTCCCCGATCGGAACCGTTACGCGGTACAAGAGCGAAGTGCCTGAGTCGCTCATGGCCTTGACCGGGTCATGCCGAGCTGGCTGCCCGGCCCCGCTACGCTTCCCTGGCCACCCACTTGGCCGAGAAACCGTCGATGCACTAACATTCGACCCGCACCAGTCGACGGGGGCAGGTCAGGGCCGCTAGCGACGCGTTGATGGAGGTTGCCCGTGGGTGGCGTTCTTGTTCTCGGCCTTCTGGTCGGCATGCGTCATGCGCTGGAAGCGGACCATGTCGCCGCCGTCGCCGCGCTGACAACGCGCAGCCGGGATCTACGCAGCGCTCTTCGGCTTGGTGCGGCCTGGGGGCTGGGACACACGTTGACGCTCTTCGCTGCGGGCACCGTCGTGCTCTCGCTCGATGGCGTCATGCCCGAACGCATCGCGCACCTCTTCGAATTTGCCGTCGGCATCATGCTGGTGCTGCTGGGAGCTGACCTGCTGCGGCGACTGATCGCGGCGCGCGTTCATTTTCACATCCACCGCCACGGCAACGGCACGACCCACTTTCATGCCCACAGCCACGCGGGCGAGGCCGATCACGCCGCATCGCGCCATGACCATGTACACGCGCGCGGCCTGCCCGTGCGTGCACTCGCGGTCGGGCTGATGCACGGCCTCGCCGGATCGGCGGCGCTGATCCTCCTGACGGCGGGGCAGATCGACTCGCTTGTCTGGGCGCTCGCCTACCTCGCGCTCTTCGGAATCGGCTCGATGATCGGCATGGCTGCACTCTCGGTGGTCATCGCGTTTCCGCTGCAACGGATGGCGCGCAGCCTCTCCTGGGCGCATAACGCGCTGGGCGCCGCTGTCGGGCTCGGCACTATCGGTCTCGGCGCCTGGATTGCTTACCGGATCGGCATCGTCGAAGGGCTGGCGCTTGGCTAGAGCGTTTCCGTCCCACATGGAGGCATGTCGTTTCTCGCGCACGCGAGCGCGAGGGAGGCCAGCCGGTACGTCGCGGCCGCAAACCGGGCGCGGCTCACGAGCTCGGGCATGGCGAAATTGGGGGCAGATCCGGAACAAGTTTTGTCCAACCTTTCCGAAAGGTTAGACAAAAGGGAGTTCTAGGCCGTTGAAACGTAAATAAAAAGCAAAATGGATGGCGTCCCCAGGGGGACTCGAACCCCCGTTTCCGGCGTGAGAGGCCGGTGTCCTAGGCCACTAGACGATGGGGACGCGGCCCAGTTGAGATAGCCCAGAAAGGCCGCGAACTCAACCGCCGGCTCGACACCGCCGGCTAGAACGGCGCTTGCGGAGACCGGGTCGCTCTTTTTCTCCTCGGTCGGAGAGGTTCCGGCTATCGTGCGCCGGGTGGCGCTGCCGCCGGAAGGAGGCGGATCCTCATGTTCGGGGAGTTCGGGTTCGAGGAGCTGACGCCGATCACGGCGTCGGTACTGCTGGGGCTGGTGCTCGGCCTGGCCTATGGCGCGCTGGCGCAGCGCAGCGCCTTTTGCCTGCGCCGCAGCCTGGTGGGCCAGTGGCGCGATTGCCTGCCGGCGCTGGGCGCCTGGGTGATGGCGCTGGCATGCGCGATCGCCGGCACGCGGCTCGCGGTCGCCCTGGAGCTGATCTCATTCGACGCGCACCGCTTCCTCGCGTCCGACCTGCCGCTCGCATCGGTGCTGCTGGGGGGTGCGCTGTTCGGCGCCGGCATGGTGCTGGCGGGGGGCTGCGTCTCGCGCCTCACGGTGCTGGTCGGCTCCGGCAACCTGCGCGCCCTGCTGGTCCTCGTCGTCTTTGCCGTCACGGCGCATGCAGCGATGAAGGGCGCGCTGGCCCCGATCCGCGAGGCGCTCGGCGACGCAACCCTGTCCGGCGGCGAGGCGACGGCGCTCTCGGCCTGGCCCGGCGGCGAGGTCTGGCCGCTCGTCATCGCGGGCGGGGCGCTTTTACTCGCGCTCTTCTCGCGCGCGCGGATCTCCCACCTGGCGATGGCGGGCGCGATCGGGCTGCTGGTGCCGCTCGGCTGGATCGGCACGGGGTTCGTACTGCTGGACGATTTCGACCCGATCCCCGTGGCGTCGATGGGCTTCACGGGGCCGATGGCGGACACGCTGTTCTGGGCCGTGGCGGCGACCTCGATTCCGGCCGGCTTCGGCACCGGCCTCGCGGCAGGCGTGCTTCTCGGCAGCCTAGCCGCGGCGCTGGCGGCGGGCGAGTTCCGCTGGCAGAGCCTGGAGAGTCCGCGCCAGACCGGGCGCTACCTTGCCGGCGCCGTGATGATGGGCGTGGGCGGCGTGCTGGCGGGCGGCTGCACGGTGGGCGCCGGGCTCTCCGGCGTCTCGACCGCGAGCCTTGCCGCCCTGCTTGCGCTCGCCGCCATGGCCGTCTCGGCGCGAGCTACAGGGGTGCTTCTCACCGCGCGTTAGAGCGGGAGAAGTGCGACGGCGTTTCCACCCTGGGCGGAAACGCCGTCAGGGGGCTTAGCTAAACATGTCGCCGGTGATGGCGGCGTACCAGCCGATCGATTCCTCGTAGGTCGCCTTGCGCAGTTCCGCGCTCTCTCCGGTCTTGGAGATGAAGCCGTCGGTCTTGGCGATCTTCTCGTCGGTCGCCTCGTAGGAGGCGCCGACCTTGACGCCGTCGTCGGTGCCGATGAGCGACCAGCAGGTGTTGGAGTAGCGCGGCGGGAACGTCGAGGAACCGGTGAGCGCGCCCCGCACCGCCATGGCGCAGGCCTTGGCCTGGCTGTTGGCAGAGAAGCCCGATTTCGGCATGTCGCCCTGCTGCGAGGCATCGCCGAGGACGTGGATGTTCTCGTCCGCCCGGCTCTGCATGGTGTGCGGCACGATCGGCGCCCAGCCGGCCTCGTTGGTGATGCCCGCGACTGCGGCGATGCGCCCGGCCTGCTGCGCCGGGATGACGTTGCAGACGTCCACCTTGGTCGCCTCGCCGTCGATCACCACCTCCATGGCTTCGGGCCGCACCTCGACCTTGTCGCCGCCGAAGTCCGGGCCGACGCGCTCGATCATGCCGGCGTAGTGGCGCTGCCAGCCCTCCTCGAACAGGCCCTGCTTGGAGAACTTCGCCTTGGGATCGACGATCAGGATCTTGGCGGTCGGGTTCGACTGCTTCAGTACGTGGGCCACCATCGAGATGCGCTCGTAGGGCCCGGGCGGGCAGCGGAACGGATTCGGCGGGGCCACCATGCAATAGGTGCCGCCTTCCGGCATGGCCTCGATCTGCGCCTTGAGCAGCTGGGTCTGCGAGCCCGCCTTGTAGGCGTGCGGCATGCGGTTCTGCTGCGACAGGTCCCATCCGGGAACGGAGCCGTCGCGGAAGTCGATACCCGGCGAGAGGATGAGGCGGTCGTAGGCGAGGCTGCCCCCTCCCGCGAGCCCCACGCTGCGCGCGTCGCGGTCGACGGAGACCGCCCAGTCGTGCACCACGTTGATCCCGTGATTCGCGGCGAGGTCCCCGTAGCTGTGGCCGATCGACGCGTAGTCGCGGAAGCCGCCGATATAGAGGTTCGAGAAGAAGCAGCTGTAGTAGGCGCGGCTCGGCTCCACGAGCGTCACGTCGATGGCGCCCTCCGAATCCTTTGCGATGTAGCGCGCCGCCGTTGCACCGCCCGCGCCGCCGCCCACGACCACGACGCGCGGGCGTCCCTGCGCCAGCACCGTGGGCGCCGACAACGCCGATACCGCCGTCGTCGCCGCTGCTGCGGATGCAAGGAAGTGGCGCCGGTTCAAGCCGTTCTTTCCGTTCGATTTGCTCATGTCGTGATTCTCCCGACTCACGGATCGCCGTCCGCCTTGTAGAAGTGCGCGGCGAGAGCGGCGATCTCTTCGTCCGACAGGCGCCCCGTCACCATCTGCATGACGGGGTGCACCCTCTTTCCGCCCTTGTACGCGTGCAAGGCTATCACGAAGTCATCGAGCGGCCATCCGGTTATCGAGGGGATGCCCTCGTCGGTGCCGTCCGTCCGGTGGCAGGTGGTGCATTCGCCCGCGAGATAGGCGCCGTACTCGGGGTCGCCCTCGATGGCGAGAATCTGCGGGTCGAGGCCGTATTCCTCGGGCGTGGCGGTGGGCTCCGCCGGCGACGGATTGGAGTGATCTCCCGAAAAGCCACGCAGCCACGCCACGAGGTCTGCCCTGTCTTCCACCCCCTCCATGCCGTCGAAGCTCATGCGCGAGTGCGGCACGAAGGTGTGCGGATCGGCGAGGAAGGCGTCGAGCGTCTCCTCGGACCAGACCAGGCCGCCGGACCCGGCGTCCTTCATCGCGTCGGAATAGCGGAAGTCCGCGAACGAGCCGGCCGTGCGGCCGAAGACATCGTTGAGGTGCGGGCCGATGCGATGCGCCGCGCCGCTGCCGACCTGGTGGCAGCGCTTGCAATGGCCGAAGAGCGCCTTGCCGCGTTCGGCATCGGCACTCCATGCGCCGGCGACGGGGAGCAAGAGCAGAAGCGCCACGGCGAGCACCCCGGAGGCGGCCCATGCCGCGAGTCCGGCGGCCCGGTGTCCCATCGTGACCCTAGTCGACCTCAACCTGTTTGCTGAGGCTGTAGACGGAGCCATCGTCGTCGAACCACTGGAACTCCAGGAGGCCCGACGCCGGGACGGCCATCTCGAATTGAACGTAAGGGTCGGCCGAGACCGCCGGCTCCAGATCGACGGCGATCGCCACCTCGCCGTTGTAGCTGACCACGAAGCGGTTGATGATCCGGCGGGGCACGAGCACGCCGTCGCTGTCGTGGCGCTCTCCGGTGTGCATCGGATGGGTGATCCGGGTCTTGACCGTGAAGGGGACGCCCGCCTCGATGGACCTCGGCAGCTTCACGCGCGGCCTGGGTTGCGCCATCGCCCCCTCCTCAGCCGCAGCCGCCGACGGTGACCGCGATCTTCTGGGAGGCCTCGCGGTAGCTGCCGTCCGCCATCTCCGCCACCGCATACACGGTCTGGCTCTGCGCCAACCGGATGCGGATCGTGGCTTCGGGCCGCACGAGCCTGCCGAAGTTGAAGACCGCAACGCCGGGGTTCGGGTTTCCGTCGTTGAAGAGCGCGATGCGCCGCGCTCCCTCGGCGACGACCCGGATCGGCACGGCGCCGCCGTTGTCGAAGATTTCGGGCGCATCGAGCAGTACGCCGCCTTCCAAGCGCAGCGCCGATCCGGTGAATTCGTCGATGGCTTGCCAGACGCCGTTCGAGGCTTTGGCCGCACCGGCGGGGACAAGTGCGGCCGCGGCGGCTGACGCGCTGAGCAGCAACACATCCCTGCGTGTCGGGACCATGGCGCGGCCTCCTCCCGCTCGCTGGGTCAAGGGCGATATGGCGCCCCTTGGCGGCACCGTCAAGCCCCCGGTGCGCGGGCGCGCACGTTCATTGACGTTCCCCGGCCTTCGCGCGAGCATAACGGATTCAGCGACCACGGTTCTCAGGGAGGAACGGGACATGGCGCGCACCGTCTTCACCAACGTCAGCATCCACGACGGCACTAGCAAGAGGCCCTTCCGGGGCGAGGTGTCGGTCCAGGGCAACCGCATCGAGAAGGTCGCCAGAAACGGCCAGAAGCTGTCGCGGCGGGGCGCTGCGGTGGTGGACGGCGACGGCGCGACGCTGATGCCGGGGCTCGTCAACGCCCACTGCCACATGAGCTACACCGGGCCGGAATCGATGTCCGAGATCCCGCCCGAGGAACACACGCTCATCACCATGCACAACGCCAGGACGATCATCGATCACGGCGTGACCGCGGCGGTGGGCGCGGGCGCGGCGAAGACACGCCTCGACATCGTGATCCGGAACGAGATCGACGCCGGCCGCATCCCCGGCCCCCGCTACCGTGCGTGCTCGCCCGAGATCACCGTGACCGGCGGCCTGGGCGACCAGCGCATGCTGCACTACTACAAGAACGACCTCTCGCTCTTCGCGGACGGGCCGGAGGAGATCCGCCAAGCCTGCCGCATGCTGGTCCGCGAAGGCGTGGACATCATCAAGCTCATGCCGTCGGGCGATCACCTCATCCCCGGCGCCTGCGATGCCACCCAGAGCGCGATGGACGAGGACGAGATCGCCGCCGGCGCGCGGGTCGCGCACCAGCGGGGCCGCCGCCTCGCCGCCCATGCGCGCAACCCGGAATCGATCCGGCTCTGTATCAAGTACGGGATCGAGCTGATCTACCACGCGACTTATGCGGACGAGGAATCTCTCGACCTGCTGGAGGAGCACAAGGACAAGCACTGGGTGGTGCCGGCCATCGGCTTCACCCACGCGACCGCCTACGAGGCCGGCGAGTTCGGCATCACGCCGGAAGAGGCCGAGTCATGGGGCTTCGTCCGCGAGCTCGAGATCGGGGCCCAGACGCTCAAGAAGATGCACGCGCGCGGCATCAAGGTGCTGCCCTTCGGCGACTACGGCTTCCCCTGGACGCCGCACGGCCAGATGGCGCGGGACTTCGAGCACTTCGTCAACTACCTCGGCATGAAGCCCCACGAGATTCTCCGTGCCGCGACCCACTACGGCGCCCAGGCCTTCGCTGCGCCGGACGAGCTGGGCCGCGTCAAGCCCGGCTATCTCGCCGACCTGCTGCTGATCGACGGCAATCCGCTCGCCGATCTCACGCTCTTCCAGGACGAGGCGAACATCCTGATGGTCATGAAGGACGGCGCCTACCACAAGCCGCCGCAGGCGCGGCAGAGGGTCGTGCAGCAGGCCGCGGCCGAGTAGCCCAGCAGACCCGCGATGGCGGCGCCCGACCGGGAGACGCTGCTCGCCCGCGCGGAAGCGCTGATCCCCGTGCTGCGCGAGCGGGTGCCGGAGGCGGAGTCCCTCCGGCGCATCCCCGACGCGTCCATCGCCGACCTCGTGGACAGCGGCCTGATCCGGGCGACGCTGCCGGCGCGCCTCGGCGGGGCCGAGGTGGACTACGGTACGATGATGGAACTCGTCGCGCTGCTCTCGCGCGGCTGCGCGTCCACCGGCTGGGTCTACTGCAACCTCGCGAGCTGCACCTTCAAGCTCGCACTCTGGCCCGAGCGAGCGCAGGACGAGATCTGGGACGCGGACAAGGACGCGCTGCTCACCGGCAACCTGATTTTCCCCTGCGGCAAGGCGACGCGGGAGGTCGGCGGCTATCGGCTCAACGGGCGCTGGCCCTTCGGCAGCGGCATCGACCACGCGTGCGCCAACTTCTTCGGCGCCATGGTGGTGGACAGGGAGCCGCAGGAGTTCCGCATCTTCCTGGTGCCGAAGGGCGAGTACACCGTGCTCGACACCTGGCATGCCTCGGGCCTGCGCGGCACCGGCAGCAACGATGCGGCGGTCGAGGACCTGTTCGTGCCCGAATACCGCACCATCGACGCGGCGACGACGCGCCACGGCGAAGCACCCGGCAACGCGGTGAACACCGGCGCGGTCTATCGGCTGCCCCTCTTCGCCATGTTCTTTACCTGGGTCGGCGCGGCGGTGCTGGGCATCGCCGAGGCGGCGGTGGAGGGCTACGTCGAGGCGACGCGCACCCGCGCCGCGCACTATTCGGGCCAGCGGCTCGCCGAGCTCGGCACCATTCACGTCAAGATCGCCGAGGCCCGCGCCGCCGTGGCGACGGCGCGGCGCATCTACCTCGGCAACTGCGCCGAGGCGACGGCGATTGCGGAGGGAGGCGCGCTGCCGGACGCGGAGGCCCGCGCCCGCTACCGGGCCGAGGGCGCCTACGCCGCCAAGCTCTGCTGCCAGGCGGTGGACATGATCACGGCGGCGAGCGGCGGCGGCGGCGTCTACGACCGCAATCCCCTCTCCCGCGCCTTCCGCGACATCCACGCGGGCTCGGCCCACATCACCCAGACCTGGGACCCCAACGCAATCACCTACGGCCGGCTCTCGCTCGGGCTGGAGACGGACAACCCGCTGCTCTAATCCCGAAGCGGTCGCAATGACCGCGTCGGGTCGAGGCGGCTTTCCCGACTACGCCGCGCTGATCTCGACCAGCGTGTCGGAGAAGGTCGGCGCGTTGCCGTAGTCGGCGAAGGCCGGTGGGTTGATCGCGTTGACCGTGCGGCCGTTGGGGCTGCGTTCCGCCCAATAGCCGAGTGGCGCGACCACGACTCCGGGGCTCGCGTCCTCGCTCAGCCGCGCCAACGCCTCGAAGGTGCCTCGATCGTTGTAGACACGCACCGTATCGCCGTCGCCAATGCCGCGCGCCCCCGCATCGCCCGGATTGATCATCACCATCTGCTCGCCGGCGTGATGCAGCTGGGTCGGCATGTTGGCGAAGGACGAGTTGAGGAAGGCATGCGGCTTCGGCGACAGCATGTTGAGCGGATAGCGCGCGGCGAGCTCCGGGTTGGTGCTCGCCGACTCGTTCTGAGGAATGAAGTTCGGCAGGGGATCGAGCACCTCGCCCGACTGATCGCCGGCATGGCCCTGGCGGAACAGCGGCAGCACCATGTTGCCCACGCCCTCGGCCATGGAAGACTTGAACTCAACCTTGCCGGACGGCGTCGGGAAGTTGCCTTCACGATGTGGCACGAACTCCTCCGGCGAGCCCACCTTGAGGCGGGCGTAACCGGTCTGGCGCAGGCCGTCGAGATCGATCCCCTGGAGCACGGGGTTGCTCCAGTCCAACGCGTCCTGCGCCATCTCCTCGTCCGTCCGATCCCAGTAGGGATCGTTGAAGCCCATCGCGCGGGCCAGGCGGCGGAACATCTCCGTGTTGGGCACGGACTCGCCGAGCGGCGCGATCGCCGGCTCGTTGAGCGTGAGGTAGAGGTGCCCCCAGGAGAACATGACGTCGAACTGCTCAAGCTGCGTGGTGGCCGGCAGCACGATGTCGGCGTAGCGCGCCGTATCGGTGATGAAGTGCTCGCTGACCACGGTGAAGAGATCCTCGCGCGCGAGCCCCTGCAGCACCTTGTCCTGCTCCGGCACCACCACGACGGGGTTCGAGTTGTAGACGAAGAGCGAGTTGACCTTGTGCTCGAGCTCGCCCGCGAGCGCTGCGCCGAGCCGCCACTGGTTGACGACCGGCGTGCCTTCCCGAATCCAGTCGCCCCGGCTGAGGCCGTCCCAATTGACCGGGAACGCCCAGATCGGCATGTGCAGGATGCCGCCGCCGCAATGGCGCCACGAGCCGACCAGAGCGGGGATGCACGACATGGCGCGCACGGCGTTGCCGCCGGAGGCATTGCGCTCGATGGCGACCCCCATGCGGATAACGGAAGGTTGCGTGGTGGCGAACTCGCGCGCGAGCGTGCGGATGTCGTCGGCCTCGATCCCGGTAATTTCCGCCACCGCATCCGGCGTGAAGCTCGCCGCGCGCTCCTTCAGCTCGTCGTAGCCCACCGTGTACTTCTCGACGTAGTCGTGATCGACCAGGTCCTCGGCAATGATCACGTTGATCATGCCGAGCGCCAGGGCGGCATCGGTGCCGGGCTTGATGGGGATGTGCCAGTCGGCCTGCTTGGCCGTGCGCGTCGCCACGGGATCGATCACCACCACCTTGGCGCCCCGGCGCTGCGCCTCCGCGATGAACGGCCAATGGTGCAGATTGGTGCTGATGGTGTTGATCGCCCAGAGCACGATGTACCTGGAATGAACGAAACTCTCCGGATCGACCGCCGCAGTCGGGCCGCAGGTCATGAAGAACGCGGTGATCGCACCGGAATCGCAGAAGGTGCGCTCCGAGACCGCGGCACCCAGCTTGTTGAAGAACGCATCGCCGACGTTGAGGCCGTTGAGAATGCCCTCGGTGCCGAGATAGCTGTAAGGAAGGATGGTGGCTGGGCCGTCCTCGTCGATGATCGCGTTCCAGCGGCTCGAAATCTCGCCGAGCGCGTCGTCCCATGAGATACGCTCGAATTCGCCCGCTCCCTTGGCGCCGGTGCGGCGCAAGGGATAGAGCACCCGATCCTCGCTATGGACCCGGTTCTGGTAGTCGTTGACCTTGACGCAGAGTCCGCCCTGGGTGAACGGGTGGTCGGGATTGCCGCGTACATTGGTTACCTTGCCGTCCTCGACCGTGGTGAGCATGGCGCAGGTGTCGGGGCAATCGTGCGGGCAGGCGCTGAATACGGTGGTTTCGGCCATTTTATCCTCCTCTTCCTGCGACGAGAATAACACGCGTCGCGACGTGTCGGACCGGCAAGCCGGAGGGAAAACGCGCGTCAGCGGCGCTTCAGCGCGGGAAAGCCAGGGTATTCCGAGGAATGATCGCCGTCGTGGTTCGCCATGCCGGGCTTGGTGAGGCAGCCCTTGGGCGCCGCGTAACTCTCGATGCGCCGGTTGGGCTGCTCGCACCAGCGCAGGTTGAAGGCGGCGTAGGTGGGGAAGAATGCCATGTCGGAGTACGGCAGGTTGTCGTGTATCCACCAGGCGAGCGCCTGCCAGGGCGTGCCCGCTTCGTAGCGCGGCACGAACCAGGGGATGACGATGCAGGCGGTCGCCCCCATGTGGCCCTCGGCATCGCGGCGATCCCACACGTGTCTCGCATAATTCCAGGTTGTTTCGCCGCAGTTGTAGCCCCTGCTCGACCGCTCGTGGCCGTAGGTGTTGACCTCGACTGAGCGGAAGGCGGAGCGAATCGAGACATGGCCGAAGGTGGCGTGCAGGGGCTCCAGCAGCTCCTCGCAGAGCCGGGTCCCGGCCGCGACGGCGAGGTCGGGATCGTCCGGAATGTTGGGAATCCCGTGGAAGTTCGCGATCTCGCTGTAGAGCATCTCGCGCATGAAGAAGTGCTCCGACAGCCGGACCCGGCCGAGCCTTTCGAGGGCCTTCATGGAGGCGGGCTTGCGCATGGGATGCTTCCTTCCGGGATTGGGCAGCCATCAGGATACGCAATCGAGGGGCGCGGGCGACAGGGATCGCTCCGGGGCGGCGTCCGCATCCACCATGGCACCGGCCCGCACCAACCGTGTATAGTGTCGCGCGATGCGAGCGCGGAGTCCGTGCCACGGCAAACGGCTGCGGTCCGAAGCGCTATGGTCCGACCTGGTGACAGGCAAGGGGAGGCTGAGTATGAGCGAAAAGTTGCGTATTCCGGACATATCGCGCCGCGACGTGCTTAAGGGCACGGCGGCTGCCGCGACTCTGGCGGCCGCTGGATCGCTGGCGACGACGCGCGTGGCGCAGGCGGCGTCCACGACGGTCAAGGGCTACGGCGTCACCACGTCGCAGCTCAAGGACTGGTCCATCATGGAGAAGGCCATCGGCATCACGATGGAATTCACCGGGACCAACGCCGACATCGGCACCTACATGCGTGACGTGATCTCGAACGATCTGGGCGAGACTCACGACATCTTCATCTTCGACGGCGGGACCGAGGACATCCTGGGCCCGCAGGGCTACTACGCCACCGTCATCGAGGACCATCCGAACCTCGAGCTCTGGGAGCGCACCTCCGACGACTGGAAGCGCACCGACCTGCTGCAGGACTATGACGGCAACCAGTTCGGCGTGCCCGTCATCGGTAACGCGGACAGCTTCGGCTACTTCCCCGAGGCCATCGGCGCCAACCCGGAGGGTCTCGACGAGATCCCCTGGAGCAAGATGTTCGAGGACGAGGACACCAAGGGCCGCGTCTCGCTCGACCGCAGCTGGCTGCTGTCGAGCCCCGAGGTCGCTCTCTACCTCAAGGCGAACGGCCGGGCCGAGATCGAGGACGTCGCCAACATGACCGGCGAGGAGGCCCGCGTGGTCGCGGACTTCGCGGCCGACCGCAAGCGCGCAGGCCAGTTCCGCTCGCTGCACGCGGCCTTCGAAGAGCAGGTGCAGCTGCTCAGCAACAAGGAGATCGACCTGATCAACTGCTGGGAGCCGGCCACCAAGGAGGCCAACAACATCCTCGGCCCCGGCACGGTGATCTACGCCTTCACGGTCGAGGGCTATTACAAGTGGGGCCACGGCGCCTACATGCACACCAAGGCCGGCGAGCGCGACAACGTCGACAATATCTACAAGGTGCTCAACTACTACATGACCGGCGAGTACCGTGCCTACCAGGCGATCCAGCGCGGCTACGCCGGGCCCAACATGGACCTCGGCGTCAAGTACGCGGAGGACAACGGCTGGCCGCAGGAGCAGATCGACGAGCTCAAGTGGACCGAGGTGAAGGTCAACAAGAAATTCGAGAAGCCGTTCTTCGGCAAGCCGGCGGCGCCGAACTCCGATGTCATGGAAGAGGAGTGGCAGCGGTTCCTGAACGCCTGACCGCGCCATTCGCGATGTGACGACAGCCCCGGTGCGCCCCGCGAACACCTTCGCACGGCGCGCCGGGGTTCTTTCTTTGTCGGCGAGCGATGACTGACTCGGCGGGAAGCGGCTTCCTCGACGATCTCCGCGCCGGCTACACCCGGATGTTCTCGGGCAACTGGGTGGTGCCGGTGTTCGTCGCGGTGTGGGTGGTCATCGTCATCCTGCCGCTGCTGGTCATGGTCGCGCACTCGTTCTTCGAGATGAAGAACTACCAGGTGTCCTACGACGCCTCGTTCAAGACATGGAACTCGCTGATCGATTCCGGCCGCTGGATCGCGGCGGTGCGCACGCTCCGGGTCGTGCTCATGATGACGGTGGTCGAGTTCCTGATCGCCTTCCCCTTCGCGCTGTGGCTTGCCAAGACCTGCAAGTCGAAGGTGACCAAGGCGGTCATCATTACCCTGCTCACCATCCCGTTCTTTCTCGACCCCTCCTCGCGCACGATCATCTGGCGCGCCATCCTGGGCAAGAACGGCATCATCAACACCGTCCTCATGGAGCTCGGCATCATCAGCGAGCCCATGGAATGGATGCTGTTCTCGGAATTCGCCGTCCACTTCGGGATGCTCGCGCCCTACTTCCCGACGATGGTGTTCCCCATCTTCCTGGTCGTGAGCCTCATCGACGACCACTATCTGGAGGCGAGCCGCGACCTCGGCGCGAGCAAGCTGCACACGCTCTTCTTCATCATCCTGCCGCTTTCGCTGCCGGGCATCGTCGCCGGCGCCGTGTTCACCATGGTGCCGCTCATGGCGACCTGGGTGGAGCCGGAAATGCTGGGCGGCGGCTTCGTCAACCTGCTCGGGCCATCGTTGGAAGCAGCGATCCTGAATCTGAATTAACCGACCGAAGCAGCGCTCTATGTCTTTGTCTTCATCGTGCTGGCACTGCTGCTTACCCTGCTTATCATGGCGACGCGGCGGCT
>JAJEEP010000004.1 GCA_022820945.1 Alphaproteobacteria bacterium
CGCCCGATCGCGGCCGAAACCAACTACAGAATCATGCCCTCGTCACCGAACCAACAGCGTCGGCGCTCAACCGTCTGCCGAAAACAGCCTCACGCGCTGGAAAACCGGCGAATAAGCGCGCCTCTTCACCGGCGTCAACACTGCCTCGCCTTCGCGGGGCTGCGCCCCGACCAGGTGGAAATCCGCTCCAACGTGCCGCTCCTCGCGCTCACGCTCACGGCGTTGCCGCAGGAATGCCGCCCGTGAGAGGGGACGCGTGCAGGCCAGAAGCGCAGAGACGCGCGGGAGCCGGACAGGGTCTCCGGCGCCCGCGCGTCCAACAGGGAGACGCAGATGAGCGTTGCGAGGCTACAGCGCGATCGCCGCGCTCCGCAATCCGCGCGCCCGACGATCTACTGCCCCGCCGCCTCCACGATGATGCGACCGCGGCCGCGCTTGATGCGGTAGCCGCCGCGCGGGATCGCCAGCGTGCCCTGCTGAACCATAGGCCATAGCGTGTCCACGATCAGTGCGGCCTTCGCGTCCGCCCTGGTCTCGGCAGCACCCTGCGACGCCAGCCACTCGGCGAAGGCGCGCTCGCCGATTTCGTCCCCCACCGACTTCTTCAGCGCGCGAAGCTTGCGCCGCTGCCCGGCAGTCAACGCGCTCTCGTCGATCCTGTCCGATGATGTCCGGTCCACAGTCCCGTCTCCCCTCTGCCGACTCGAAGCTCGGCACAATTATAGTGTGCCTCGCGCTCCCGGTGCCGCCGGGCCCGACCCGCCTATGCGCCCTCTGCCGCGTCGGCCATCCCCGCCGTGTCGCGTCGGGCCATGCCGGCTTCCTCGCGCACAGCTTCCGTCGGATCGGCCACGGTCACCGTCGCCATGGCGTATCGGTCTCCCAGTTTGCGCGCACCATAGCCGCGCGCCGTGTTCGGTCAATTCGCGATGACGGGGCTGCTGCTGGGGGGACACCGGCATCGGCCACCGAGACCGCGGCCCACCCCGTGTTCGTGTGCAGCGCTTCGCGCCGCGAGCATGCGATCTTTGCCGCCCGTTCCTCCGATCCCGGTGCCGTGTCTGCCGCATCCGGCGGCTGCCGGCCTTCCCGGGCATCCTGCGCGGGCGTCCGTGCGGTCGGCAAGGCCGGTGTCTCCCCGCGGGCACCGGGGCAGACGGCAGACGAGAGTCAGGGAAGAGCTTGGAGAAGGCGAGCAGGGAAGGGGTTGAGAGAGTCCCCGACCCGCTCGGCAACCATCGTCAGCAATCCGGAAGAGAAGGAGACGGACAATGTCGTTTGGACTCAACTCCGCACAGCTCATCGGCCGCCTGGGTGCCGATGCGACCA
Organism: Alphaproteobacteria bacterium; assembly: GCA_022820945.1. Lineage (GTDB taxonomy): Bacteria > Pseudomonadota > Alphaproteobacteria > UBA828 > UBA828 > WTGU01. Next base: position 1,330 of record JAJEEP010000004.1, read on the forward strand.
TCAACCACCTGGCGTCCGGCGGACGCGTCGCCAACATGAGCGTGGCGACCGACGAAAGTTACATCGACCGGAACGGTACCGGCGAGAGAATCGACAAAACGGAGTGGCATCGCGTCGTCACGTTCCAGAACGGGCTGATCGACATGCTGGAGAAGCACGCGAAGAAGGGCCGCCTCGTCTACGTCGCGGGCAAGCTGCAGACCAGGAAGTGGCGCAAGGACGGCGAGGACTCCGACCGCTTCTCGACCGAGATCCTCCTCGTCCCCGGCGGCAGGATCCAGTTCCTCGAGAGGCCTGCCACCTCGAACGGCAACGGCGCGCCCGCGTCCGACGGCGAGGCGACGCCGGCCGCCGAGGCCGGTTCCGCCGATCCGGCAGGTGGCGAGATTCCGTTCTAAGGGGAAGTCACAGGATTTGTAAGGTCTGCGGGGGTAACACCCTGCGGACCTTGCTCTTCCCGGTCATCCCAACTCGTCAAGTTTGCGCCTCGCACGGCGCCTCGGCGGGTCCCTCCCTCCCGCCGATCCCGGCCGGTTCCGCGTTCCTCCCGCGCGGCGCCGGCCGTTTTTTATGCTGCCTTGCCCGAGCCCCCGGCCGGGCGGCAAGGCTCGCGCTGTGCGCATCGCCCGCCGTCCCGGCGCCGGCGAGAGGCCGGGCGGCGGCCGGGACCGGGGCGCGTCCCACGCAGCATCCGGAGAGGTCCCCCATGCGCTCCATCCCCGCTCCCTGTCCCGGCGATGCCGGTCCCCGCTCTCACCGAAAGCGTGCATCGTGAGCGCGGCCGCCCGCGTCTCCGCCGCGCTCGCCGGGCGCGCCGAGGAGGTCTGCCGGCGATACCTTCCGCAGGGCCGCAGGAGCGGCCGCTACTGGATCGCCGGCGACATCCGCGGCGCCAGAGGCCGCTCGCTCTTCGTCCGACTCGCGCCTCCCGGCACGCCCGGGAAGTGGACCGATGCAAGCTCGGACGAGCACGGCGACCTGCTCGACCTCGTCCGCATCGCCTCCGGCGCGGGCTCGCTCCGCGCCGCCCTCGCCGAGGCGCGCGCCTTCCTCTCCATGCCGCCGATGCCAGCCCCGGCCGGCCCCGACAGCTACGACCGGGCGCAAGCGGCGCGCCGTCTCTGGCAGCGCTGCCGCGCCATCGACGGCACCCATGCCGAAGCCTATCTCCGCGCCAGGGCGATCCACCGCTGCCGCTTCCCTGCGCTCCGCTTCCATCCCCGGCTGCTCCACCGCGACGAAGCCGGCGCGCACCGTCTGCCGGCGCTGGTCGCCGCCGTCACCGCCGACGGGAACACCGTCACAGGGGTGCACCGGACGTGGCTGGATCCCCGCAAACCCGCCAAGGCGAAGCTGCTGCGCCCGCGCAAGGCGCTCGGCCGCGTCCACGGTCTCGCCGTCCGCTTCGGCAACCCCGCCGCCGGCACGCTGCTGGTCGGCGAGGGTATCGAGACGGTTCTCTCCATCGTCACCGCGCTGCCGGATATCGTCGCCGCTGCCGCGCTCTCGGCCGGGAGCCTCGGCGCTTTCGCGCCGCCGCCCGGCACGGCCCGGCTCGTCATCGCGCGGGACAACGACCCGGAAGGCGAGCGCGCCGCCGAACGTCTCGCCCGGCGCTGCGCACGTGCGGGCGTCGCCGCGTCGATCCTGGCTCCCCAGGGCGGCGACTTCAACGACGAGCTCGTCGCTCTCGGCTCCGCCGCGCTTCGCGCGCGCCTCGCCCCGGTCCTCGGCTTGCCGGGAGACGGAGGGCGGCATGCATCGGGGTGAGCGAATTGCGGGAGAGAGAGAACCCGCTGCAACCGACGATGGGGAGCACTCCGATGGGACGCTTCAGAACCGACCTCGCCTTCAAGCTGGCCGCGCCCGACGAGGTGCGCATCTACCGCGACGGCCAGCACATCGGCGACATCTTCAAGCACGAGGACATCCTCGATCCGGGCCAGCATCACTACCTGATCTGGCTCGCGGAGGACTGGCGCGGCTGGAAGCGCGTCACCGAGCGCAGCAGGCTCCGCGAGACCGCCGAGCGCTGGGTCGAGACCCATCCCCTGCTCTGAGCCGGCGCCGTTCCCGGCCCGCCGCTCCCATGGAAACCGCCTCGCGGCGGCCGCGTCCGCAAGGACGCGAAGCGGCTTCCGCCGCTTTGGAGCGGAGAAAGGACTGCTCCTCTTGCGTGATGTCCCATCGTGCCACGTGTGCTCGCGCCAGCAACCCTGCGGGTCCTCCGCTGCGCTCCGGCCTGGCCCAAGACGGCCTAGGGCGCGCCGTGAAAGTCGGCGACCGTGAAGTTCGCTTGCGCGTAGCCACCGACCGCCTCGCGTGGGGCACGCCGGCCCCTGACGCGGGGCCGCCGTGTCGGCCCGGCGCTAGCAGTTCTTGAGCAGGCCTACTCGAAACGCGGCCAGTCGGCGAGGCGGCGCGCCGGGCCTCCCAGGCACCAAGAACGCGAACTTCCGCACCAACATCGCCGACTTTCCGCACCCACTCGCGCCCAAGGCCATCCAGGGCCAGGTGCTTCCGCTGCGCGCACGTGTCCCGAAAGGACATCACGACGGGGCACAGGGTCCCGGAGGATGAACATCCGGAAGGATGAGAAAGGGAGATCGTCATGATCGACACCATCGCCACACAGACCGCTACCGCTTCTGCCACCGCCGCCGTTTGCGAGAGCATGGCACTCTACGGTGCCAGCCCTGAGCGCGGCGAGCTCGACAGCCGCGTCGTCTGGGACGAGGACGACGCAACGCAAGCCCTGGGCGAGGCCATCCGCATCATCGTGGAGGGCGTCACCGTCGACGGCACGCAGATGGCCGACGAGCGCGAGGCGCTGCTCTGGGGCTTCGTCAACTGCCTGCACTCACAAGTCACCCGCCTCGACCGGACCGTCGACCGCATCGTGCCCGAGATGAAGGACCTCGAGACCGCCCAGGACGGCTCCGAAGTGAAGGCGTGGGAGCTGCAGACGCTCACCGATCGCGCGCAGAACCTCGGCGCCCGGCGCGACGCCTTCGAGAAGATGCGTGACATCGCCGCCGACGCCTACCGCGTCCACACCGGCGACGTCTGGCGCCCCCGCCATGGATCGCACAGCAGCCAGACCGGATCGCTGACCTCGGCCGCCATCGACGCCCGCGACTTCAGGCGCGCCCGCAAGGACCGCGAGACCCGCGCCCACCTGCCGGACGGCACCCTGGTGGCGATCACGGGCGGCAAGACCGTCGCGGACGCGGACGCCGTCTGGACCACGCTGGACCGCACCCGCGAGAAGTACGGCGACATGGTGCTCCTGCACGGTGGCGGCCCCGGCGTCGAGAAGATCGCGGCGAGCTGGGCCGAAGCCAGAGGCGTCAACCAGGTGATCTGCCGCCCGGACTGGAGCGCGCACGGCAAGGCCGCCCCGTTCAGGCGCAACGACGAGCTGCTCAACCTGCTGCCGAAGGGCGTCATCGCCTTCCCCGGCAGCGGCATCACGGGCAACCTCGTCGACAAGGCAAAGCAGCTCGGTATCCCGGTCTATCGCGTCGCCGCTTGATGGCCGCGTTTTCCTTCCCGGAAGAGCCGGTCCGCGCCTCGGCAAGGGCCGGCTCTTCCCCCTTTTTGCTCCGTGCCCAGTGTCGCGCAACAACGCCAGGCGTCCGGCGCAGGCGCTGACGCGCCATCGCCGGTGACGCTCCCGCCCTCCACTTCAACCGATCCGCCAGTCGCCGCTTCGCGTTCGGCTCGCCGCATACGCGGCTGCGCCGATCGCTCGCTTGCTCTCCCTACACTGGAATGCCCGATACCAGTCCACGGCTCGCCATTCCGCGAATGACATCGCCGGTATCGCTCCCTCGGATTCCCCCTCCCCCGTTCGACCCGCCGCCGCTTCGCGTCCGTCTCGCCGCATGCGCGGCTCCGCCGATCGCTCGCTTGCTCCCCCTGAGTTGGAATAGCCGCTGCCTCACGGCTCGCCGACCCGGGCTCGGCCCGTGCTTCGCACGACGCATCGCCGATCCGGGTTCGGCCGGTTCCGGGCTCGGCCCGTCTTAAGCTCGACGCTCCGCGTCTTCGCCAGGAGCCTTCGCCTCGTGACCGGCTCGGCGCCTGCGCGCCTTCGCCCGATCCGGCTCAGAATGCATCCCCCTCCGAGGCACCGCCGCCCATCTTCGCCGCCACCGCAGCAGCCTTGCGCCCAGGAAGCTCCCCCTTGTCGAGGAAGACCTTGAGACTGCGCTCGCCCAGCTCAATGCCTCGTGCTTTCAGCACTTCATGCATCTGCGCCACGGTCACGCCCTTGGCCCGTTGCTCGAGCATGCGCTCTCGCAAGCGGTCCAGCACGTCTTTCAGGGTCAGCTTCGGCGGCGCCAGCTTCGCCAAGTCCGCATCGATGGCTTCGAAGTCTATATCCGATTCATTGAAGCGCCGCGCCACCATGTCCTCCTCCATTCCGTCTCGATTCGGCCCCAGGCACGTCCGAGCACATGAGCCAAAAAGCCCGATTCGGCCGCCTATGCCGTCCAGGCCCGCATACCGGGCTCCACTTGTGGCATTTTCCCCGCCGGAATGCAACGCTGGTTCCCGCAACGGTGTCAATGGCTTACGGAATCACTGGATGGTGAAGTTACGACCCTCGTACACCTGTGCAAGCTGACGCTTGCGGAACCTATGTGTGGCAAGTACGATGAGTTATCGAGCGACGGAACGTCAAATTGGCAGGCGGAACATGGCCGCATATTCAAGGCGTTATCGGCGGGGCACGATATGAGTTCCGCGAAGGCGATGGGGCTCGGAAGGCCCACGCGCGTAGTCGTGGTGGCGCCCGACGCCGGGGCAGGCTCGCCATGGTAGCCACCATCGGCCAGATGGCGTCCGCCGAGTACTACCTGGAGAGCCAGCGCTCCTTCCGCCATCCCAACGAGTACTATACCGCTGGAGAGGAGCCCGACGGCGCCTGGTTCAATCCCGCAGGCCTGTTCGGCGTGCGTGACGGCGGCAAGGTGGACTCCGGCCAGTTCTACAAGCTCTACAACGGCTTCTCTCCCGACGGGTCGTCCAAGCTGGCGCAGAGGGCCGGCAACCCGGAGCGGTCTCCCGGTATCGACCTGACCTTCTCGGTGGACAAGAGCGTGTCTGCGCTCTGGGCCATCGCGGAGCCCGACATGCGCGAGAGGATCGAGGCGATGGCGGTCTCTGCCGCCCGTGCCGCCCTCGAAGACACGGTGCTGCGCTACTGCAGCTATACCCGTGTCTCCGCCGACGGCGTCAGCCGTGCCGTGGAGGCCGACCTCATGGGCGCCACCTTCGTCCACGGCACCAGCCGTGAGAACGACCCCCAGCTTCACGTCCACTGCACGATCTTCAACGCGGCCCGCACCCGCGAGGACGGCAAGTGGCGTGCGCACCACCAGTACCCGGTCTACAGCTGGAAGAAGGCGGCAGGAGCCTCGTTCCGGGCCTATATGGCCTGGGAGCTTCAGCAGGGCCTTGGGGTGCGGATGGAGCAGTACGGCCCCAACGCCGAATTCACCCGCATTGCCGGCATGCCCGAGGACCTGCAATCGTTCTGGTCGAAGCGGCGGAAGGCCATTGTGGCCAAGGCCGGCGAGCTGGGCATCCCGTCGCTCGGCAACGCGTCGCGCATGGCCGGCGTCAACAAGCTGACCAGGGCAGGCAAATCCCACGACAACGACCCGGAGGTCCGTCACCGCCGCTGGCGCGGCGAGGCGCAAGGCTACTGCGAGCGCGAGGCGCTGATCGAGGCCGTGACGGGGCATGAGGTCAAGGTCGGGCGCGAAGAGGTCCGGGCGCTGACCGAGCGGCTCGACGATCTTCCCGCCCACCTGGCCCGCGAGGAGGCCGTGTTCCGGCGCCCTGACATGGTGGAGGCAGCGGCCAACGCCGCCGCCGGTCTCATGGGCCGGGACGCGGTGAGGACCGCCGTCGAGCGCCTGCGGCGCAACCCCGAGATCGAGCGGCTGGAGCCGAAGAAGCCCACGGCAGAGTCCAGGGCGGGCATGGTCCACACCGAGGTCTACTCCACCCGGCACAACCTGGGGCTGGAACAGGCCGTGAAGGACATGGCCGGGGCCATGGCGGCCGATACGGGCCACGGCCTGCCCGACGATGCGGTCAGGCAGAAGGTCGAGACACTCCTGGCTGACGGTTATCCGCTGAGCCAGGAGCAATCACTCGCCATTCGTCACGCTACCGTCAAGGGCGGGCGCGTCGCCGTCATCGAGGGCGCGGCGGGCTCGGGCAAGACCACCACGCTCCGGCCGATCACCGACCTCCACAGGGAGAACGGCTACGAGATCGTGCCGACGGCAGTCGCCTGGCGCACTGCCGTCGCCCTCGGCGACGACTGCGATGCACGCCCCTACTGCGTGGACAAGCTGCTCAAGCTGGCCGCCAGGGGGCAGATCGAGATCGGCAGGAACACGCTGATCGTGGTGGACGAGGCGGGGATGCTGTCGACGCGCCAGGCCCACCACATCCTGCAGCTCTCCGAGCGCCACGGGGCCAAGGTGGTGTTCGCGGGCGACACCCGCCAGCAGCAGCCCGTCGAGGCGGGACCAGGGTTGCGGCTGATCCGGGACGTCGCGGGCAGCGTTCGCGTGGACCGCATCCGGCGCCAGAAGGCGGACCTGGAGGACGTGCTCGTTCACGTCCACGGCGAGACCCCGGAGCAGGCGCGCTTCCGGGCGGGACTGACCGCTCCACAGGAGCGCGAGGCGATCCTCACCGAGTACGAGGCGATGGAGAAGAAGCCTGTGTTCACGCCGTGGCAGGTGGCGGTGTCGGAGGCGCTGAGGGACGGCGAGGCGGAGAAGGCCGTCGAGGCGTGGCATCTTCGGTGCCGGCTGCATCTCTGCTACGACGAGGAGAAGACGCTGACCAGGCTGGTCGACGACTGGGCGGCGCATGTTCGAAGGGAGCCGGACTCGTCGTCGGTGGTGCTCGCGCGCACGCGGGCCGAGGCGCGGGCGCTGTCGTGGCTCATGCGGGAGCGCGTGCTTGCAAGCACGCCCGACACAAAGCGCGCCGTCATAGAGGTCAGCCGCGACCTGGACGGCCGCGTAACGGAGCCGCTTGAGATCGCGGTCGGCGACCGCATCCGCATCGGCGCCACCCAGTGGGAGAAGCAGCTTTTCAACGGCACCATAGTCACCGTCGAGGGCATCGAGGTGCGGGATGGGGAACAGGCGGCGGTGTCGCGCAAGGCGCGCAATCGGATGACTGCGGGACGCGAGATGGGACCGGAGCAAGGCGTCGGCGGTGTCGACCGGAATGCGGATCCATCGAAGGCCGAGCCGAGGGATGAATCCCCGGTGCACATCACCGCGCGCACCGACGACGGCAGGCGCGTCACCTTCCGCCACGACGAGATACGCGACTACCACGACAACATCCGCCTCGACTACGGCTACGCCATGACCATCGCCTCCGCCCAGGGGCTCACCGTCGACCGCGCCTTCCTGCTGATCGACGACCGTCCGGCACGGGAGACGATATACCCGGCAGCCACGCGGCATCGCGACGGCATCGACGTCTACGTCAACCGCTCCCCCATCGCCTTCGATATCGCGGAACACAGGCCCGAGGACGAGGCGGAGCGTCCCGTCACCGACATCGACATCCGCGCGTATCTTGCCGAGCGCTGGTCACGATCCGTGCCCAAGGAGGCCGCGCTCGATTACATCGCCGAAGGCGCATGGCGGGATGCGAAGGAGGAGGCGCGCCATCGCCAGCCGGATCGAAGCGAAGGGCGCAGTGCTGGAGGGAGCAGTGAGGAAGCAGGGCGAGCGGCTGCTGCCGCCGGAGTGCGTGCCGCCAACGACAATGCGCTGGTCCGCATCGCCCAGGAAATCCGCCATGCGGTCAACAGCTGGCGCCACGGCACCGCCATCGACGCGTTCGCGGACGAACGTGGCGAAGTGCTCGCGGCGTGGGACGCACTGCGTGAGCGCTCCCGCGACGAGGGTGGGGCCGTAGCGCTCAGCCCTGCCTTCCGAGAGACCCTCGACCGTCACGGCGCGCTCATGAAGCAGGCCGCATCGTTCACGGCCCGCCCGCAGGTCTTCGAGCGCCTCCTCGCCGAGCGCGCCGGCATCGGCCAGGACGAGCTCGACGAGCTGCGGGATCAGCAGGTCCGTGCCCGCAGGTATCTGCGCTCGGTCAGCGCCAAAACCGCGCACGCCGTCCGGCAGGACGGGGAGCGCCAGGATGCGGAGCATCAGGACGAGAAGCGTCATGACGCCACGCATGAAGAGGCCGCCAGGATCGGCGTGGAGGTTGTGGGCGACGCTGTTGCCGATCATGTCGAAACGCCGGCGCAGGAGACCGTGCCACGCGCCCCGGCGGAATCTACTGTGGGCGAAGAAGTGAAGGGGTCAGCGCCCGACTGGCGCACGCTCTACGGCGAGCTGCAACGGGACTGGAACGCCCTCGTCGCACGCGCCGAGGACGCTCACGCCGAGGACGCTCGCGCCGGAGAACCCGATCTGCCCCTGCCGCTCATGCAGGGCTACGACAACCTGATCGACCGCGTCCGCTCCCTCGCCGAGCATCCCGGCCTCTCCGAGCGTGCGCGCAGCGTGCTCGCCAGTCTCATCGATTACGACGCGGAAGAGGCCGTCGCGCGCGAGACCGCCCAGGGCTATGTCACCGTCGCCGAGCGTCACGTCGAGACCTTCAAAGCCTTGGAGCGTGAGGCCGGCGAGCGGGGCGTCGCCGTCGCCGGCCTCGACGCCTGGCCCAAGTGGCGTGAGGCAGCCGAAATGCTCGCCGGGGTCGGTGCGGCCGTCACCACGGAAGAGGACAAGTACGGCCCCTGGCTCGACGCGATGACGCTCGGCAAGTCCCGCGCCGAGCTGACGCTCAAGCAGTTGCGCAACCGGCTGCGTGAAGGCCAAGTGCAGACACCGGCGCCGCGGCCAAGGCCGGACCCTGAACCAGAAGGCTTCGCCCACACGCTCGACAGGCCGCCCGCCAAGCCTCTGAGCGAGGCCGAGCGGCAGAAGGGCTTCGCCTATATCCTCGACGATCCCGAGAAGCTCAAGGAACTGCGCGAGAAGGCCGAAAGAGAAGAGCGCAAGCGCGGCAGGCACCACCGCAGGAGCCGGGGCTTGAGTATGTAGTCCGACCTCGTCGTGCCGATGGCCTTGTCTGCTACAGACCGTTATCTGAGCACTCGCGCTGCCTGTCGTTCGCTCTTGGAGCGCGGCCCACGCAATGCTATATGACCAAGTCATACTGGGGAGGCGCTGATGACCGTCAAGACGACACTCAGCTTCACGGACCGGCACCACAGGTTCATGTCGACGAAGGTTGACGAGGGCGTCTTCGCCTCTCAAAGCGCAGTGGTCGCCTCTGCCATCGAGAATATGATGCGTGACGAACTGGAACGCGACATCGCACTTACCGCTCTGGCAGACGAGGTTCGCGCGCGAATGCAAACGGCGCGAACAGAATATGTGGACGGCGAGCGAGCCTTCTCTGCTGCTCGCGCAACCGTCGCGGCGGCGCGAGAGGGGTGACATATCGTATCCGTTACCACCCACTCGTTTCCCGTGATCTTGAGGCGATCGCCCAGTGGATCGTCGATTACGCGGGAAGCGAGGCGGCAAACCGCCGGCTCACAGAGATAGAAGAGGCGATCACCGCTCTGACGCAGACGCCGCACAAGGGAACCGTCCGCAATGAAATTGCTCCTGGTCTCCGGGCCATCCCGGCCGGAAAGAGGGCCGTCATCGCGTTCACGGTCGACGACACAAACGAGGAAGTATTCGTCCACGTCGTGAGCTACAGCGGAGCCGATTGGATCAGTCGCAGCCGAGCGAGAGCTTTGTAGTTCCACACTACCGGGGATCTGCCCTGATCACCGGCGCTTGCGAGGGATTATACGCCCAACCAGCCAAGCTGGCGCGACATCTTGAAATTTCATCTCCTTTCGACCTCAGCGCTCATGAGCGCGACTGCGCGAATCCATGGCGGGGAACTTGACCCTCTGGAAGCGGCTGCATACACATAGCTTCGCCTTGGCACTTGCCCTTTGATCGATCAAGACCACCGTCCATATCAGCCGACTTTCATCGCCATAGGAATACAATGCCGGTCATGTTACCATCACGCTTGCTTCAGTGGCCGATGATCACGCGAGAACGATATGATGAAGGTGCAAAACGTGCCACATGCTGTGAAGTCAGTTCGTTCGTTTTTAGGATATCTCTCCTTTACCGGAGAACTTCAGGAATGTCAGTTGCGTTTGTCAAAACGATACCAGTATTTTACCATACGCGCCGTGCATTTCGTTTTCAACGCGTTGGTTGCAGCAATCTTTTCTTGCGTCGCTATGAATGCTACATCACATGCCGACTCGTCAACAAAATTTCGTGTGGCGTTGGCGATGTATGCCTTCCAGAACTTGCGAGCAATGCCCATAATAAATAATCGATCCATCTCTGTAGGTGACGTTATAGATATCGGAACGGAGTCGGTGCTTCAATCTTCTGGAGTCTGTTATCCTAATCTTAACGAAAGAACGACTTCTTCTGGTCAGGACACTATTGCGGTTTCATATGACACAGTCCTTCAATTGACTGGCACTGTTGGGATGCCACGGTTTTCTGATTTCGAGGCTGACTTACAGCAAGTCTTATCTGGTCGCTCCGTGCTGCTCGTAGAGAATCTTGCAGGATATGCTCCAGATCCAGATCAATACGAACTTAGCCGGTCTATGGTGTCGCCAGACGTCCGATGTCAACTCGTTCGAGAAATTCACAATGGAAACTCCCCTACCAGCATCCTTGCCTCCGCCGTTTATCGCGCTGATATTTCAGGTGGTTTCTACTTTAAAAGCTCAGAAATGCAGGATTTTAACGTCTCGACTAACTTACTGCGTCGGCTGTGGGGACAAGCCAACATAGGGATTTACCACGAAGACGCGAGATTAACAATTCATCTCACTGACAGAAACCGGGGTAGTGTTGCAGTGCAGGCATTCAGATTAGATTTAAATGAACTAGCTGAACTCTATACGTTATTTGGGGAGAACCCCCAATCAATATCTGAATACGAGAGGCAAGTTCATCGTTATCTCACTGCGGATGATCCGGGTATTTTAGAGGAGATTAGGTTGCATTTTCTCGACTTTTTTGAGTCGATCGGACTGCGCGCTGAAAGCATTGAAGATCTCAAGAGGCGCTTGATAGAGAATGGCTCTCCTGTTATGGAAGAGGAAATCCAAGAGGTGCCTCAAGAATGGTGGGATGCGGTTGGTGTTGTGGGTGCAGGTGCGGAAATTATCGGTGGTGACGTAGAGAATGCGCAATAGCACAGACCGACTTCCGGAAAATATAGGGTGAGTATTCGCAAATTGAGTGAGTTTCACCGATTTGGATACCTGCAAGTTTATGCGTCAGACGGGGGTCAGTTGCCTATCAGGCTTTATCCAGCTTTGAGGACTCCAGCGCCCTATTAGTGTTGCCTCGAGGTGCAGCGGCCGGCGTCGTGCCTCAAGACGGTAGAACGCCGCGGCAGGGCTCTCGAGTGCGAGATAACCGGGGATGAATGCCGCGTCATCGAACGCGAGATCGCCGATGCCCTGACGCTCTACTTCAGTCTCGACCTCACCTTCGTGCCGGCGCGCAAGAGCGAAGTCGTGAGACGCCAAGGCAAACAGCCGGATGGCAGTACCCGGCTCGGCGCTTGGTCTCGCCGACCAAGGGAGTCGACGCGTCTGCGACTCTGCAGCGGGCTTGGCGTCTGCCGAGGCGAGAAGGCGTTTGTCGCTCCTCATCCGATCACCCGACGACGAATTCCGACCACTGCTCCATGAGCGCCCGCCTCCGGTCGAAGAGGTCGGTCCGCCGATAGGCGGCTTCCACTCGGTCGGAGTTCACATGCGCAAGCGCGAGCTCGCAAACCTCGCGAGGCACATCGGTACACTCCGCTGCCCAATCCCGAAAGGACGACCGGAACCCGTGCGGTACCGCATCGATCCCCAGCTCCCGTACGAGCCTGGAGACCGTGCCGCCGTGGATCGCGCGGGCACGCTGCGACGGAAAGATCAGGCCCGACCCGTCTCCCAGCTCACGCGCCTCGCGTAGTATCTTCAGCGCTCGCGCGGACAGCGGAACACGATGCTCGCGCCTCGCCTTCATCCGCCGCGCCGGTATCGTCCACGTCGCCGATGCGAAATCGATCTCGTCCCAGGTCGCGAACCGGACCTCGCCGGACCGGCACGCCGTCAGCACCAGAAACTCGAACGCGAGCGCTGCAGGCCGATACGAATCCGATGTCCTCACCGTGGCGAGCGCGGCCCTGACCTCCCGGAAGGGCAAGGCGCGCTGATGCTGGCGCACACCACCGCCTTTGGGCAGTGCGGCGGCGATGGCGTCGCCGGCAGGGTTGTCGCCTCGATGGCCCTGCGCCACGGCCCACTTCATCACCGCCCCGATACGCTGGCGCACCCGGCGCATGGTCTCGGTCCTGGTATGCCAGTGCGGGATGAGCACCGCCATCACGTCTGCCGTGGTGATCTCGTCGACGCCCTTGCGGCCGAGCCTCGGCATGGCGTAGTCCCTGAGGCTGGCCCGCCACTGCATCTCGCTCTTGCCGCCATCCTTCCAGCCCTCGCGGTGGATACCAATGACGGTCTCGGCGGCCTGCGCGAAGGTCGGCACTTCGGGCCTGCGCCTGAGGGCCTTCGGATCGCCGCCGGCCTTCGAGACCTTGCGGTACTCGAAGGCGGTCTGCCGGGCTTCGGCCAGGGAAACCCAGGGGAAGCCGCCGAGCCCGATATCGCGTCGGTTTCCGTTGACGGTTCCGCGCCAGATCCATTGCTTGGAGATCGACGCCCGTTTACGGGACTTGTAGACTCTGAGCCTCAGTCCGTGCTGATCGCCATAGACGCCCGGTCGGCTGACGGTTCGGACGAAGGCAGCGTTGAGGCGTCCCGGTTTGGCGGTGTTCGAGGCGGCCCCACTGTAAACAGCCATAATTCCCCACCCACATTGCGTCCCACGAATGGATCAAGAATGAGTCAGAACGAGCCGGAACGCAAGGGCCAAGAACTTTGTCTAAGTATTTATTATAGAAGTCTAGAAGGGAACGACGCGGAATGGTCAGGAACCCACCGGAACGGACGCTCGCTCCGCGAGCTTGGCTACCGCGCCTCCGGCGCGAGGGGGAGGAGAGGGAGAGAAGAGTGAAACGCGCCCTCTCGGCCTGCGTTCCACCTCCGCTCTCTCCGGCGGTGAGAAAAGTCCACGGACGATGCAACTTACGTCCCCCCTCCGCCTTCCCGGTCCGCAGGCCCAAACGCCCCGCACAACAACCCGCGCGGAGTCCGACCATGATCGGGACCGGGCTGCGCAGCAGCCCGGAGCGCGCGACTGCGCGCCGCGCCGTCAGGCGCGTAAGCCAAGCGAACGGAGTTCGCGCCCGGCGTCTGAGGGAAATGAATAAAGTGCGAGCGCCCGCCGATTGAGGGAAATGAATAAAGTGCGAGCGCCCGCCGATTGAGGGAAATGAATAAGATGGGAGGGGGACAGGGGGAGGTGGGCTCTTGCATCAAGCAAACAACGCCTGAGGGAAATGAAAAGGAAAAGCTAAAACTGCCTCACGAACCTCAGCTCGCCGCGCGTGCGCGTGTAGTCGTAGAGCTGCGCGTTGGTGTCCCGCTCTTCGTGCACCGCCACAAGCTCCGGGCTGAAGCCGAACAGCGTGAAGGCCCGGTTGTGGACGGAGAGGTGCACGCTCTGGGTGCGGTCCGCCCGGTCCTCGCCGGTCGGCGTGTGCGGGAACCACGCGTCCTCGAAGTCGGTCCAGCGCACCTCGCCGCCGCCGCCCACGGTGAAGCCCGCCGGCAGGATCACCGTGACCCCGGCTCTCAGCCAGCGGCTGCGGCTGCGCGCGCGCACTTGCTCCGGCTCCTCCCTGGCGTAGCCCGCCGAGAGGTCCGCCCGCACCGTCGGCGTCACCACCCAGGAGCCCCTGAGCGACGCGTCCCACACCGGGCCGTCCAGGTGGCTCTGCACCCGGTAGCGCCGGTCGTGCCAGGAGGCGTTTGCGAATGCCGTCACCCGCGGGGTCAGCCGGCGCGCCACTTCCAGGCGCGCGCCCAGCTCGCGGTTGTCCGGCACGGTGCCGGTCCAGCGCTGCCGCGCGCTCGCCAGCAGGCTCCCCTCCGTGTTCCCGTCCACCAGCCAGCGCGGCCCCAGATGGGTGCCGAGGTAGAGCTGATCGAACTGCGAGCCCTCGTACTCCCGCCGCGCCGCCTGGCCGCCTGCGCGCAGCCGCCAGCGCTCCGCCAGCGGCACCTGGTACTCCGCCCCGCCCCAGACCGAGACCCCGATGCCCGACGTCGTCAACTGCGCCGCGTCCCGCTGGAAGGGCAGGGGCTGGCCGAAGACAGGGATGTAGATGGTGCGCACGTCGGAGCCCGAGCCGATGTTGGTGTCCGGCGCCAGAGCGAAGCCCGCGTTGAAGCTCCAGCGCCCGCGCGATCTGATCTCCTCGAGGAAGCGCTGGACGTTGACGGCCACCTCGTCCGGCACGCCGCCTGCCAGCACCGCCTCGAAGTGGCGCCGCGCGAGACCGTCCTCGCCCTTGAGGTAGAAGGCGCGGGCCAGCTCCAGCCGCACCCGCACCAGCCCCGGCGCCTCCACCAGCATGAGGTGGAAGGCACCGATGGCCTCGTTCAGCAGGATCTCGCGGTCGTCGTCTGCCCGGCCGGGCCGCTGCGATGCCTCCAGCGATGCCAGGCCGTAGAGGAAGAGCACGTTGCCGTCGACCGACTCCTGCTCGAGCAGCGGCCGCAGCGCGACGATCGCCTCCTCGAACCGGCCGGCGTCCACCAGCGCCTGGGCGTCGGCCCTTTCGGAAGCGGCCGCGCCGTCCGCACGGGGAGTCTGCGACGGGGGATCGGCCGCATCGTCGGCACCCCAGGCCGGGGCGGCAATCAGAACGCAAGCGACTGTTGCGAGAACGAGGCAGAGAGAGCGGCAGTGCATTGGGGTACACGCCCGGGCAGAAACCGGATGGAAGGAAAGAGAGGGTGGCGCTCTTCCTGCGCCACCCTCTTTACGAAACCCCGGAGGATCAGGGTCAGGTTCTCATGGGAAACCCGACCCGATCCTCGCGAAGTGTGGCTACTGCTCGTTGGCGCCGAACCCGCCGACCATTTTACCGGCCGTGCCGTACTCGGAGTAGAACGTTCCGGTCGCGACCTGCGGAACACCGTCGGTGCCGTTGTTCCGGAGAGAGCCGGTCCAACTACCGGCGGCAGCAGCGGCCGTTCCGCCGATGGTCCACTCCGTCATCTGGGCATCGGTGTTGCCGGCTGTGTCGGGATCACCGGCAATAACCCCGGCAGGTGAGACGCTGGACCTCATCAACTCGACCGACCAGTCACGCGCCATCCCATCGGCTCCCATGAACATGTCGATGGTGCCGGTGATCTCGTTGTCGGTGAAATTGGCCTCAAGCGTCGCCCTCGCGGTGAAGTGGCCGGCGTCGTTTGTGCCGCCCGTGGAACTGGCGAGCGCGTACTTGCCGGCGGCACCGCCCATGTAGGTCGCCGAGCCGTTCAAGGTATCGAGACCACTGGCGGCCTCAACTGTGCCCATCTCATCCACGAACGCGCTCGCGGTGAACGTTTGGCCGTTCTCGGTCTTGTGGAGCCACCAGCCGTAGGAGGCGTAAGCGGTGTCCTCCGCGTCCATGACCCTAGCGTTCGCGTCGCTGGGCGTGAAGGTCCATCCTGCCGTTCCGCCAGCAAGTGTGAAGCCCTTCGCAGCGACGGCGGCCGTGCAGGCGGTCCCGGCGGTGGTTGCGCAACTATAGGTTCCGGAGACGCCGTGAAAGCTGCCGGGGACAGTGATTACCGATATGCCGGTCGGGTTCGGATCCGGCAACTCGAACGTTTCCGTGCCGGCGGTGCGGGTGACGCCCGTGAGAACGATCCGCGATGCAGCGGCAGGGGTGGTGCCAGAAGCAGCGGCTGTGAGCTGTGCGTTGGTCAGCGCCCCGTCCGTCAGCGCGTACTCGAACTCGTCGTTTGCTGTCGCGCCGCCGAACTTCTTGCCCTGCGTCGGGTCTGCGACGTTCGAGTAGACCATCGCCTCGACCATGTCACCGCCGGCGGGGTCGGCGTACCTCTTGCCTGCCCAGCCGTGATTTTTGGCGACCATCGTATCCTCGTCTTCCATGAGGGTGAGGGCTGTGGGCGCGTTGGTGCCGTCGCCAATGCTCACCAAGATGGCGGTGCCGGCGGTGTTATAGGCGGCGTCCCGATCAGTGGCTGCGGTGCCGGTGCCGTCGGCGGCGATGGCGCCCATCTGAGCACTGATCCCCGCATACAGCTTCGCCGCCGTGGCCGCCATTTCGGCCAGCCTCGCCTTCTCAGCTGCATCCGCCGCAGCCTTAGCCGCGTCAGCGATCTGCTGCCGCAAGTCGTCGACCTGGTCCTGGAGATCGGTGATGCTGTCGCTCAGGTCGTCGGCCGGTGCCAGTCCGAGCTGCGCCCGCAGGGCGTTGATCTGCCCCTGGAGCATGGTCACTTGCATCTCGGCCTGATCGGCGCGGTCATTGGCCGCGTCCTCACCGCTGCTACTGCAGCCGTACACGACGGCCGTGAGGGCGACGATCGAGAACGCCGCCAGCAAACTGCGAGTCAGCTTCGTCTTCTTCATGGCTTCGAGGCTCTCCTTTTGCCACAGGTTCGTGTAGCGTTTGTTCTAATTCTGACGTCAGAGCTACGCTATACTACGATTCTCTACGTTGTTTCCGTCCACTAGGTAGCGTCTCCGCTCTTGACGAGACGACAATCCTACGCTCCAATACGCTGGAGTTTGATGTCGCGGGCGTCCGCAGTGATGACGGCAAATTCGGCCATTCCGACCGATCCCGAATTTTCCCGCCGCGAGGCGGCGGAATCCCGGATTCCGAATTCATTCGGTCGTCAGGTGACGGTGAGAGGCGACTGCGGAATTAGCGCCCCGCCGATGACCCCGGCCGGCAGGGCGGCGCGCACCAGGGAGATATCCGATGCCCAGGCGAAGTGAACTCTCGATCTCGAAGCGCACCGTCGACATGCTCGCCGTCGAGGGCAAGGACACCACCTTCTGGGACAGGGAGCTGCCCGGCTTCGGTGTCAGGGTCTACCCCTCGGGCAGCAAGATCTACATCGTGCAGTCCCGCGGGCCGGTGGGCATCAAGCGCGTCTCGCTCGGTCGCCACGGCGACGTCACGCCCGAGCAGGCGCGCAAGAAGGCTTCTGCGGCCATCACCCGTATCAAGAAGGGCGAGGACCCGGTGGCGAGACCCCTCCCTGCGCTCACCGTCGCCCAACTGGCCGAGCGCTATCTGGAGGCCCATGTGATGGTGCACTGCAACGCCCACACGCAAGGCATCTACAAGGGCTCGCTCAGGAACCACATCCTGCCGGCGCTGGGCACGCTGCCCCTGGACGGGGTGGGGCGTGCCGAGGTGGCGGCGCTGCACTACGAACTGCGGGAGACGCCGCGCGCCGCGAACCGGGCGCTGATGGTGCTGTCAAAGATGTTCTCGTTGGCGGAGGCGTGGGGTGTCGGGCCACGTGACGGCAACCCCTGCCGCTTCGTGCAGCGCTACAAGGAGGGCCGCCGCGAGCGCTTCCTGACCGAGGACGAGTACCGGCGTGTCGGTAGTGCACTGTGCGAGCTTGAGGCGGAGGGCCCGGTGTCGGCTCGGGCTGCGGCGGCGCTGCGGCTTCTGATGCTGACGGGATGCCGGCTGGGGGAGATACAGACGCTGAGGTGGAGCGACATCGACCGCAAGGCCGGCGAGATTCGCCTGCGCGACGCGAAGACCGGTGCGCGCATGGTGCCGCTGACGCCTGCGGCGTTGGAGGTCCTGGCGGGGATCAAGCGGGTGAGGCGCAGCCCCTGGGTGATCACGGGGAGCAAGCCGAACCGCCACCTGGCGACGCTGACCAGCCACTGGCACCGGGTACGGGCGCGCGCGAAGGTCGAGGACGTGCGCATTCATGACCTTCGTCACAGCTTTGCGTCTCGCGCCCTGGCTCTGGGTCTTCAGCTTCCGATGATCGGCCGCCTTCTCGGCCACACGGACGTGAGCAGCACGGCGCGGTATGCGCACCTGTCGCAGGAGGCCGAGAAGGTCGCTGCCGCCCGCGTGGGCGGCAGCATCGAGGACGACATCCTGCGCATGGAGAGCGCCGCCGCCCATGCCGGTGCCGACGGCATGACGCCGGTCGAGGCGGCGTAGGGGAACGGGACATGCCGCGACTGGAGAAGAGATCGCTGTCCAACCGGGTGGTCGACGCGTTGACCCCGGAGGACAGGGAGATCATGTGCTGGGACCGGGACCTGCCGGGCTTCGGCGTGCGGGTCTATCCCAACGGGTCCAAGACCTACGTGGTCCAGCGCAGGGGCCGGCGCGGCTCGAAGCGGATCACCGTGGGCCGCCACGGCACCCTGTCCGTGGACGAGGCGCGCCGGCAGGCGGCTGTGATCCTCACCCGCATGGAGACCGGCGGCGAGCCGGGCGGGAAACCCGATGCAGAGGGCGGGCCGACGGTGGCGGAGCTCGCGGAGCGCTACCTCCGCGAGCACGTGGCGGTTCACTGCAAGCCGGCCACCGCCCTGGGCTACCGCCGGACGATCGAGCGGAACATCCTGCCGAGGCTGGGCAAGCTGCCGATCACGGAGCTCGACCGCACGCACGTTGCCGAGCTTCAGTATCGCCTGCGCAAGAGGCCGACGGCGGCGAACGACGCCGTTGGGGCGCTGTCTCGGATGCTGAACCGTGCGCAGGCGTGGGGGCTGCTGCCGGGCGGCAGCAACCCCTGCCGCTTCGTGAAGCCCTACCGGACGCGGCGGCCCGAGCGCTTCCTGACCGAGGACGAGTTCCGCCGTCTCGGCCAGACCCTGGACGACCTCGAAGCCGAGGGGCGGCTGCCGGTTCACGTCGCGGCGGCGTTCCGGCTGCTGACGCTGACGGGATGCCGGTCCGGCGAGGTGCTGACGCTTCGCTGGAGCGACGTGGCGCTGGAGCGGAACGAGATCAGGTTGGCCGATAGCAAGACCGGTCCGCGGATCGTTCCGCTCTCGCCTGCGGCGGCGCGTGTGCTGGCCGGGCTGCCGCGTCTCGCGGGCAACCCGTGGGTGATCGCAGGCCCGGAGCCGGGCGAGCGGCAGATGCAGCTCACCTATTACTGGTACAAGGTGAGAGAGCACGCCGGTCTCGACGACGTGCGCATTCATGACCTGCGTCACTCCTTCGCCTCGCGCGCCCTGGCGCTGGGCCATGACCTCACGATGATCGGCAAGCTTCTCGGGCACAGGAAGCTGCAGAGCACCGCGCGGTACGCGCACCTGGCGCGGGACTCGGTGAAGGAGTCCGCTGCCCTGGTGGCGGCCAGCATCGCCGCCGATATCATGCCGGGCGGAGGCGAGCGGAACGAGGCTCGGTGATGCAGTGCCGCCTCTGCGGCGGGTCCGGCAGAATCGTGTTGCTCGCCGGCATGATGGCTGACTTGCGCGTTTGCTCGAGTTACCGGACGGAGACGTGCCACTTCTGCCGGGGGGCCGGCGGGAGCGTGCGCCGATGGCCGGAATGGGAAGACGGGCAGGCGCGGCTTCGGCGGCGCGGCCTTCGGCGGTATTGACCCCTTGCCGAGTCCAGCGAGGGGCCGGCAGCGCGCGTTAGTCAGCGTCCTCCAGCCGCGCGATCAGTTCGTCGCCCGTGGTGCAGTCGATGATCCATTCGCCGACGTCGGCCAGCTGCTCCGGCTCCCCGATCCCGGCCAGCAGTGCGGCGGCACGCTCGGCGGTGTCTGCGCCGAATTTGCGCTCGATCTGGCGAAGCAGCAGCGCCCGCTCCTGCTCGACGCCCTCGGCGCGGCCCTTCTCGACGCCCTCGGCGCGACCCTTCTCGACGCCCTCGGCGCGGCCCTGCTCACGGTCGGCTTCGCGCCATGCGCGCACGCGGTCCTGGACCGGCGTCCGCATCTCTCCTTCTTCAGGAATCCGTTCCATCTCCTCGAACTCCTCGATCAAAGCGCCTGCGGCGCCTTGCCCGGCAAGCAAAGTGAACCAGTCATAAAGCGTCCGGCGCAACTGCCGGTGCTCGGCGCCGCGAAGGGCGGAGAACGCCTCACGCAGCGTCGCGTATCCCTCACTATACGACGACATCCGCTCGATGCCGATCACAAGTGAGAGCACGTCGACTGGTGCGGAATCTCCGGCTTCAACCCGGCCAACGTCAAGCGTCACGTAGCCCGAGCCTGCATACGTCGGCACGGAGGCGATGCGGCTCGGGGGGCGG
>JAJEEP010000156.1 GCA_022820945.1 Alphaproteobacteria bacterium
CGCCCGATCGCGGCCGAAACCAACTACAGAATCATGCCCTCGTCACCGAACCAACAGCGTCGGCGCTCAACCGTCTGCCGAAAACAGCCTCACGCGCTGGAAAACCGGCGAATAAGCGCGCCTCTTCACCGGCGTCAACACGCAGTCTCGTTACTCGACAGCCTCGCGCATGCGTGAGGCGATGTCGGCGATGGCCGTTGCCGCGTCCTTCTGGTCGGCGCCGGCTGCGCTCAGCTCCTCGATGATGATGTCCTGCCACACGAACCAGTTGGGCGTGTTGGGCAGCTCGTAGAGCAGGTTGTTTTCGTCCAGCCAGATGTGGATGGCCTCACGCTGGCGGTTCTCCCAGCCTTCCTCCGTCCAGCGCGGGTCGGCAAGAACGTCGCTGCGGACGGCGAGACACCCAAGCGGCAGACATTCGTTCTGGATTTCCCTCGTCAGCAGCCACTGAACGAAGAGCCAGGCCGCCTCCTTGTTCTGCGCGCTCTCGGGGATCATCCACGACTGCCCGTAGGCCGCCGTCACATGATTCCCGGGATGGGCGAAGTAGGTCATGTCACCGGCCGACGCCGGGCAATCGCCGGGGATCTCGAGATAGGGCGTCGTGTCTCCCCAGGTGAAGATCATGAACACGTTGCCGCTGCACATCTCGGAATACTCGGTGTCCCACGTCGCCTCGGTGTGGCCGGGCGGCGCGAACTGGCGCAGGTCGAGCATGAGTTGCAGCGCCTTGACCGCGGTATCGTCCTTGTCGATGGCGACGTTCAGGTCCGCATCCACATACTCACCGCCCATCGCAAGCAGGATGCGCTCAAAGTCGTAGAAGACCGTAAGATGGCGCTTGAACGCGGCGATCGTGCCGTAGAAGTTGGACTCGAGGGTCTGTCCCGCCAGCGTTTCACCCTTCTCCCGCGTAAAGAACTCGGCGAGATCGCGGAACTGCTCCCAGGTCGTGGGCGGCAGCGGCATGGCGTAGCCGTAGGCCGCTTCGAAATTGGCCTGCTCGGTGGGGTCGTTGGCGAGGCTCGTCCGGTACGCCGCATAGGGCGGCAGGTAGTGGTAGGGCACGGAGACGAGCGCGTCGTTGTAGTAGCCCGAGATTTCGAAGTGGGCCTGAACGAAGTCCTCGACCTTGACGGCGGGATCGCGCAGGGCGGGATCGTTCATGAACTGGTTGAGGTCGCTGGTGAAGCCCGGTGCGGCGAAGGCCACCGTCTGGTTGTTGGCGGCGGGAAAGATGTCGTAGTACTGGCCGCCGGTGAGCTGGTCGGCCAGCACCTGGCGCCAGACCGCCTCGAGATCGGCGACCTCCAGGGCCACCTTGATCCCCGTCAGCTCCTCGAACTTCTTGGCCATTTCGGTATAGGCGAGGCAGGGGGAATAGCCGTCGCAGATACCCCGGACCTCGGTGCCGGCGTAAGGCTTGGCGGCTTCCTCCAGCGTCCACGCCGATGCCTCCGTCGACGCCAGCCCCCCGGCGGTGCCCACGACCAGAGCACCGGCAAGAGCCAGCGCCTTCACGCGTTGATGTATCGGCCTGTTCATCATCGAAATCTCCCCGAATTGCATCCAGGCCGTTCCCGTGACGCCACCCCGCACCCTGGCCTGGCTGCGATGCGGGATGCGTGGCTTTCAGGATCGTCTCGTCGCGGCCTCGTTCGCAAAGCTCGGATTGAGTGGTGCCGCGGCATCACACGACCACCAGCTCGCGCTTGAACGGCACATCGCCGGGCGGCGGCCCATCGAGCTCGCGGGCGAAGCGGTGACCGCTCCACACGGCGGCGGCGATCAGTCCGGGTCCCAGGGCATCGCCGATCCGCTTGACCGAGTGAATGCCGGCATCCGCGAGGCGCTCGGGCGAGTCCTTGAGGGTGTAGTAAAGCGCGTCGTTCGGCAGCCTCGACGTCACCATCACGACGGAGCCGCATTCGATGGTTCGCGCACTTTCTCCGTAGACCCCCTCCACCTGCACGATTCCCGCGTCAATCTGCGTCAGGCTGTGGCCGGTGACGATCTCCACGCCGATCTTGACAAGGTTGGACTGAATGCCGTGTTGCTCGAGAGCCTCCTCGGCCCAGGCGGAGACCACCGGCGAGGGAGTCACGAGTATGACGCTGAGACCGTCATTGACGAGTTTCTCCGCGATCGTGCCGCCCAGGTAGTGGCAGTCGTCGTCGAACACGACGACCGGGGATGCCGGCGCGGCCCCGGCGAAGAGGTCGTCAGGCGTGAACACATGCGCGGCATCGCTGCCCGGAACCGGTGCCGCCGTGTGCGTGCGGCCGATGCCGTCCTGGCGCCATCGGGCGCCGGTGGCGACGGCGACGTGCTGGTAACCGGCTTCGAGCACCGTCTCGGCCGTCATCTCGCTCTCGCGGAAGACCTCGACCGTCTCGTGCAGCTTTTCGATCTGGTAGGTGCGGTAGTCGCGCACGCGTGCCCATTCGGAGAGGCCGGGCAGCGCGGATTCGTGGGTCACGCGGCCGCCGAGCTCGCGGGAAGCCTCGGCGAGCCCGACCCGGTAACCGCGCTGCCCGAGCGCGAGCGCACACTCCAGGCCGGCGGGCCCGGCACCCACCACGAGCACCGAGGAGTCGGAGCCCTTGGGCTCGATCTTCTCGGGGTGCCAGCCGCGGCGCCATTCCTCGCCGACGGTCGGGTTCTGCGTACATCGCATGGGCGTCTTCATGTGCTGCCCGGTCACGCAGATGTTGCAGCCGATGCACTCGCGGATGTCGTCGAGCCGCCCTTCCTCGATCTTGCGGGGGATGAACGGATCGGCGATCGACGGGCGGGCGCAGCCGACGAAATCGGAAATCCCCCGCGTGATCAACGAGAGCATGGTCTCCGGCGAGGTATAGCGGCCGACGGTGACGACGGGCTTCTTCACGATGCCCTTCACGAACGCGATGTAGGGCTCCTGATGCCCTTCCGAGGTGAAGCGCGAGCTTGCGGAATCGTGCGTCCAGTCGCTGACGTTCACGTCCCAGAAATCGGGAATGTCGGCGAGCATCTCGACGATCTTGCAGCCCTCGTCCTCCCAGGTGATGCCGTCCCTGCCCAGGAGCTCGTCGGTGGCGAATCTGAGGCCGATCGCCATGCTGCCGCCCACGGCTTCCACCGTGTCCTCGAGGAGCTCGCGCAGGAGCCGCACGCGGTTCTCCAAAGGGCCGCCGTACTTGTCCGTCCGCCGGTTGCGGCGCCGGGAGAGGAAATCCATCGGCATGGCGATGTCATGGGCGCAATAGACATAGACCAGATCGAAGCCCGCATCCCTGGCCCGCAACATCCCGTCGCGGTGCCAGCGGCGAAACTCTCGGATGTCGTCCAGGTCCATGGCGCGCGCCTGCACCGGATCGGGACTGTAGGTCACCGGCGTGTGCGAAGGTCCGAGCGGAATCTCGCGGCTGTAGTAGTTGGCGAGCGCCGAGGCGTTACTGACGATTTCGGTGCCGGCGAGCGCGCCGTGGGCGTGGATCGTGTCGGTCCAGTGCCGCATGCGGATGACGTCGTCCTGATCCCACAGCTTGGTTTCCGGATAAGGGGCGGCCTCCGCATGGGGGTGGAACGAACACTGCTCGGTGCAGACGACGGCCCATCCGCCCTCGGCCTTCATGCTCCGCATGGCGGCATCGGAGCGCGGCAGCAGGTGGCCCATGCCGCTGCAGTGCGGCACCTGAAAGAAGCGGTTGTGCGCCGTTACGGGACCGAGTTGGACAGGCTCGAACAGGACGTCGAAGCGGGGATCGCGGGACATGGGTTACTCCACTGAGACACCTTAGCGGTGCGTGCCCTGGGTCAAAAGAACGTCGACATGGTCCGAGGGATCAGCGTCTGGTCGAGGATAACCTTGCGCCGCGCGATGCGCCACGAATCGCCCTCGGGGCGAAGCCGGTCCTCGCGGCGTCCGACATAGAGCACTTCCGTGCGCTCCAGACGCGACTGGTAGACGAGCAGGTTGCAGCGCACGTCGAGCGCGTCGTCGCCCGCCTTCTCGATCTCCACGTTCGAGACGAAGTAGCGCATCCTGGACGGCGGCTGTTCCGCATGGGCCAGCGACGAGCGCAGCCGCTCGATCCGGGCGGCCAGAAACGCCTTGTCGTCGTCGAAGAAGGCCATTTCGCCGTCGGCGGCCACGGCGTCGGGCTGCCCGTCCACCGTCTCGCGCGCCGGCATCCAGTAGCGGGCGTCGTCGGTGAAGAGCTCGAGCCATTCCTCCAGGCGAAGCTCGCTCAGCAGGCGAACCTCGCGGTAAAGGAACTGCTCAACGCGGTGCTGCAACGCGGCGTCGACCACGAGACCGTCCGGACCACGGCGCATCCAAGAGCGCCGCCCAGTGCCGGTAGAAGTTCAGTTGATTGGTCTCCGAGATGTAGGGCGAGAAACGCCCCGGGCATCCCTCGGGTCCGTCCAGCAGCGGCTCGCCCACATTCATCTGGTAGTTGAAGTCCAGCCGCTGACCCACCACGCCACGGGTGGCCCCGGTCACCTGCTCGAAGTTCTCGGTATCGTCCTGCGCGGCGATCCCGCTGACCGCCTGGATGCGCGTGAAATCGACCCGCGCCTGCTCCTTGATCGCCTTCGGCGCATCGCGGTCTACCGCGCACCAGTTCCAGGCCTCCAACCGGTCTGGCCCCTTGGGAATCCACAGATAGAAGCCGATTGGCCTGAGCGCGCTGAAGTCGTTGAACGAGAGATTGGGGAACATGTTGCTGAACGAGAGCGCGTAGAGGCCGGCCTGGTGCTTTGGAAACGCCTTGATCAGCCGCTGCTGGCATTCCTCGACGTACTCGACCACTTCGGGTCCGTAGGACTTGGCGAGCTCCCGGTCGACCTCATAGCGCTCGCCGCCGAAGACGATCCCCGTCATGCCGTGGCCGTTGTCGAGACCGATGTTGAAGTACTCGTCCTCCTTGTCGCGGAAGCTCGGATTGGCCGGATTGATCTGCGGGATGTCGAGCTTGTACATCGACCCGTGCGAATAGGGCAGATGGTAGGTGTCGCCCGTAAAGTTTTCGCTCGCGATCTTCCAATTGGCGTTGAGGGAATAGCGCTGGACGCCGGGAACGAACTCGATCCCGCCAACGTGGCGCTCGATCATCACGTCCAGATACCAGCGAAGGTCGCCCAGAAAGTCGTCGAGGCTGTCTGCGCCGGCATCCCAATTGCCGAAGATCATGCCGCCGTAGACCGCCAGCTTCGGCACCTCGAGCAGGCCCCAGCGGTCCCGGTCCAACCGGTCGCCATAGGCGTCCCGCTCCAGCGGCACCCCTTTGAGCCTGCCGGTGTTGGCGTAGGTCCAGCCGTGAAAGCTGCAGGTGAACTGGCGCGCGTTGCCGCGATCCGCCCGGCAGACCCGCATGCCCCGGTGGCGGCAGGAGTTGAGGAACGCGCGGACCGCCCCGTCGTCGCCACGGCAGATGAGGATGGGATCCTCGCCCATGTAGGACGTCATGTAGTCGCCGGGCTCGGGAATGTGGGACTCGTGGCCGAGGAACAGCCAGCAGCGCGCGAAGATGCGCTCGAGCTCCAGTTGGTAGATCTCCGGGTCGAAGAAGATCTTGCGGCCGATCAGCCCTTCATCGAGCTTGAGGTAGCGCTCCAACCCCTCCATGAGCCTCCCCCTTGCCGCGAACCCTGTGGCGCGCGCCCGATAGACCGCAAAAACCCTAGCATGCGCCGCTGCTGCCCGCATGCTTGACCGGCCAGATGGCTGCCGATTGAATGCGTTGGCCACGGGATTCGGGAATTCCGTCTTGATCGACCGCTCAAATCTTCGCGCCTGCCTGTGGGCAATCCTCTATTGCCTGCTCATCGTTGTCGGGTGCGGTGCGATGATCGAACAGGAGGTGTCGTATTTCGTGGTGGTGCCCGTTGGCCTCTTCGCGTTTCCCCTGCTGGCAAGCCTGCCCTTCATGATCCGGTTCAGATCCGCCGGCTCGCCGACGCGAGACTAGACGATGTTGGAACACGTCGCCGTCGCTGCGGTCTGCGTGCCGCTCATACTCCTGATCGGGGTGTGGAACACGCGGCGGCGATGGCTGACGCCCGGCGAGGTCCGGTTTTGGGGCGTGGCCCTCTTCATCGCGGCCGAGCTCGTGTATCTGGGCGCGGTGTCATGACCGACGTGCGTCTCGAGGGCCTGACCAAGCGCTTCGGTCCGGTCGTGGCGGTCGATGCCGTAGACCTCGCCATCAATTCCGGCGAGTTCGTCGTCCTGGTCGGCCCGTCTGGGTCCGGCAAGACCACGTGCCTGCGCATGATTGCCGGGCTGGAGACGGTGACCTCCGGCAGCATCTTCATCGGCGACAGCGACGTTGCCCAGGTCCACGCCAAGGACCGCAACGTGGCCATGGTGTTCCAGTCGTACGCGCTCTATCCCCACATGTCGGTCGCGGACAACATGGGATTTGCCCTGAAGATCAGGAAGTTGCCGCGTCAGGAGATCGAAAGCCGCGTGCGCGAGGTGGCGGCCACCCTCGGCCTCACCCAGGAGCTCCCGCGCAAGCCCAAGACGCTCTCCGGCGGTCAGCAGCAGCGCGTGGCGCTCGGCCGGGCCATCGTGCGCGATCCGGCGGTGTTCCTGTTCGACGAGCCGCTCTCCAATCTCGACGCCAAGCTCCGCGTCGCCATGCGAAGCGAGCTCATCAAGCTGCATCATCGGCTCGACACGACGATGATCTACGTGACCCACGACCAGATCGAAGCGATGACCATGGGCGACCGTATCGTCGTGATGCACGAGGGCGGCATTCGGCAGGTGGGCTCGCCCCTGGAGGTCTACGACGATCCGCACGACGCATTCGTCGCCGGCTTCATCGGGAGCCCGGCCATGAACCTCGTCGACGGCGTGGCGCAGCCGGGCAATGGCGCCGCCACCTTCCGGGCCGATGGGCTGGACATCGGCCTTCCGGCCGGCCATCCGGCCGCGCGCGGCGGCCCCGTCACGATCGGCATCCGGCCCGAGTTCCTGGATCTGCACCCGTCCGACGGCGCCCTCGCCATCGCGGGGCGGGTCGAAGCGGTGGAGCATCTCGGCGCGGACACCATCGTTGAGCTGGCCACGGCGGGCCCCACGCTGGTCGCCCGCCTGATGCGCAACGACGACATCTCCTACGACAGCGATATCCGCCTGTGGATCGATCCGGCCAAGGTCATGGCATTCGACCGGGACTCGGGAATGCGCCTTCGTGGTTAGCCCTTTACGGCGCCGAAGGTCAGGCCCTGCACCAGCTTCTTCTGGATGAAAAAGATGAAGACCAGCACGGGAATGCTCTGAATGATCGAGGCCGACGCGACCTGACCCCACTGCGTTCCCGTGTGGAGGACGAGCGACGGGATCATGACCGTCAGCGGGCGCGTGTCGCCGCCGGTGAGGATCAGGGCGAAGAGCAGCTCGTTCCAGGAAAAGATCAGGACGAAGATGGAGACCGCCGCGAGCCCGGGGTAGGTCATCGGCAGGGTGATCTGCATGAACACCCGGAAATGGCCGCAGCCGTCGAGATAGGCCGCCTCCTCGATCTCGCGCGGCACGTCGTCGAAGAACGACCGCATCATCCAGACCACCAGGACCAGATTGAACGTGGTGTGCGCCAGGATGACGCCGGCGTACGTGTTGACGAGGCCGAGATCCCTGAAGATCAGGTACATCGGCAGCGCATAGGCCACCGGCGGGCCGAGCCGGGTCGCCAGGATGTAGAAGAACAGGTGATTGCCGGCCGGGATCTTGAAGCGGGAAAAGCCGTAAGCCGCGAGCGTGCCGACGAAGACGCAAAGTGCCGTGCTCGAAAAGCCGATGATCACGGAGTTCAGCAGGTAACCGTCGAAACCCTTGTAGATGATGTCCATGTAATTGATCGTCGTGGGGTCGAAGACCCACTTCGGTTCGGGCGAGATCAGCTCGCCGCGCGTCTTGAAGCTGGCCAGCAGGATCCAGATGTAGGGGATCAGCGCCACCCCCAGCAGCACGAGAAGAGGGACCGCGAACGTGACCAGCTTGCGCGTAAACAGGCTGCGCCCGGTCATGAGGTCTCTTCCACGGGCTTGGGCCTGCCGCTCACGGTCTTGAAGAAGAGCGCGGCCACCACCAGGGAGGCGAACGCAAGCACGAGGCAGACGGCGGCACCGTAGCCGAGGTCCCAGCGAATGAAGTTGGTTCGGTAGGCGAAGGTCGAGATGACCTCCGTCGCGTTGCCCGGCCCGCCGCCCGTGAGCACGTAGATGGTGTCGAACACCTTGCTGGCGTCGATGCCGCGGAGCATGACCGCGACGACCATGAGCGGAAAGAGCATGGGCAGCTGGATATGCCGGAAGATCTGCCAGCGGGAGGCGCCGTCGATCGTCGCCGCCTCGATGGGCGCCTGCGGCAGTGCGCTCAGCCCCGCCAGCATGATCAGCATGATGAAGGGCGTCCATTCCCAGATGTCGATGATGATCAGGGCGCCGAAAGCGGTGATCGCCCCAGAAAACACGCTGGTTTCCTCGAATAGCCCCAGGCGATTGAGGTAGACCGTCAGCACGCCGAAACTCGGCATCAGAAAGAAGCGCCAGATCATGCCGACGACGACGGGGGCGATCATCGTCGGAATCATGATGATGGTGAGAACGAGCCGGCGGCCTGCGAACTCCCGGTTGATCCAGAGCGCGATGAGAAGCCCGAGCGCCATCTCGATCGGGACGGCGATCATCATGAAGATCGCCGTGTGGGCCAGGGACCGGTAGAAGTTCCCGTCGGAGCCCAGCAGATCGCGATAGTTGTCGAGGGCGACGAACTGCCCGCGCTTGCTCGGCATGGCCAGCGAGAGGTCGCGGAAGCTGTCGATGATGGCGAGCGTGACCGGGGCGATGGCCACGATGATCAGCAACAGGAGGACCGGGCCCATGCAGAACCACATGAAGGTGCGCGTGGATCCGGTATGGACCATCCCGTGCGTGCTCAAGAGACGATGCCCCCGGCCCTAGGCCGATAGCGCCACTGTGGAGAGAGGTTGCGGCACTCCACGATCGCACTGGGTCGCAATGACACTCGCTCCGTCTCGGCGTTCCCCAATCGATCGCGATTCGATGTTCCGCGGTGGCCAACCGGTCGGAAGGGGCGTTCGAGTTCCCATCATTCTAGTGCCGCCCCTCGCGCTGTCGCAACGCGACGGCCGGGGCCCGCGAAGGGGTGACCTCGTCGCGTGAACCGAGCGTGGCGCTCGCGGAGTCTTGTCGCCTTGTCCGGCGCCGGCGTAAGCTGCGCGCGGCGATCAACCATCCGCCCGCCCGTCGTGGCGGGGCCAAATCCGGGAAGGCGAGACAATGTCGACCACCCTCGATTCACAGCGGCGCATGGTCAACCTCGATACGGCGGAGTTTGTGCCATACGGGCTGCAAGGGTCGGAGCAGTCCGACCTGACCTGGTGCAATGTCAGCTTTGACGAGGCGGAGGGCGGCGGCTGTTTCCTGATTCGATTCAAGCCCGGCGGAACCTCAATACCTCACGAGCATGTGGGCTATGAGGAGTTCATGGTTCTCGACGGCGAGATCGAGGACTGCGATGGCACCGTCTACAGGAAGAACGATCTCGTGTCCCTCAAGCCCGGCTCCAAGCATTTCTCGGTCTCGCACACCGGTTGCACGGTCGCGGTCTTCATTCGCGGCGGCTTCCGCACGCTCGAGAAGGACGAACCGGTCGACGCCTGAGCGCCGACCGTGCAAGCGAAGGCCCGGATGAGCACGTCTCTCGCATCCTATCGCACGGTCGTGAACGTCGAGACCGCGACCTTTGGCACGGAACCGCCCCATCGCATGATGCGCGCGGTCTGCGCCGATCGTCCGGTGCGTGGCGGTGTCACCTACTGCAACATCAGCTACGACGCGGACGCGGGCGAAGGCTGCTACCTGATTCGATTTGCGCCGGGAACCTCATCGACGCCTCATGAGCACATCGGCTACGAGGAGTTCCTGGTCCTCGACGGGACGCTGACCGATTGCGACGGCACGGTCTACCGCCGCAACGACTTCGTCTCACTGAAGCCGGGCTCGAAACACGTCTCGGTCTCGGAGGACGGCGCCACGCTCGCAGTGTTCATCCGCGGCGGATTTCGCCCGCTCGACGAGAGCGAGAACGTTCACCGCTAACGGAGCGTAAGGCGCTGCGCGCCGCTACTCGGCTGCTTCGGCTTCGGCGAGCTCGGCGCTGAGCCTATCGATCAGGGCACGTTTGGCGTCGTCGTCGAGCTTCTTCAGCTCGTTGTTCATGGCGCGCTCGTTGACCGACTGGTTCCAGTAGTCGAGGGCCTCGAACCCGAGCAGTGCCCACTTGCCGACGAACTGGCGCAGCACCTCGTTGGTCGGCCCCATGATCCAGCCGGCCTTGGCGTCCCGGACCACGCGCTCGATGACAAGGCTCTTCTTGTAGCCGGTGCCGCCGCAGGCGTTCAGCATGCGATCGGCCACCGTATAGACGCTCTTGCTCGCGATGTATTTCGCCTTCCAGCTCCAGGTCAGGAACTCCGAGCGGGGCAGCAGGTCGAGATCGTCCTCGTGGATCGTCCAGTCGCAATTGTTGGTGACGGCGTCCATCTGCTGGGCGACGGCGAAGGTATAAACGCGCGAGGCTTGGGTATCCATGATGGCATCGCCGAAGTAGTCCTGGATGGACGGATAGTCGCAGACGCGCATGCCCACATCCGCATGGGTCGTGCGCGTCACCTGCCGCTTGGCGAGGTCGATCGCGCCCATGCCAAGGCCGTTGTACGCCGCGGCGAGCATCAAGAGGCCGATCGGGTCCAGTCCCTCGTCGTTCGAGCGGGCGCCGTCGCCGGGTGGACCCACCATGCGATCAGCCGGCACCTCCACGTCCGTGATCTCGATCGGCCCCGACTGGTTGCCGCGCATGCCCATCGCGTCCCAGCTCGCGGGGTGCGCGACGACCTCGTCCGCGTAGATCAGGAACACGGAGAGATCGGAGAAGTCGCCGTCGAAGTCCGGGCTGGTGGTCTGCGCCACGTAAAAGTCCGCGAACCCGCCCGACGTGGTCCACGAGGACTTCTTGTTGACCCGCCAGCCACCGTCGATCTTCTCGGCCTTCGACGCCATCGGATACCAGAAGTGCGAGCCGGTTTCGGGGTCGGAGT
The DNA here is from genome assembly GCA_022820945.1 of Alphaproteobacteria bacterium. Lineage (GTDB taxonomy): Bacteria > Pseudomonadota > Alphaproteobacteria > UBA828 > UBA828 > WTGU01. The sequence goes on from JAJEEP010000156.1 coordinate 11,121, forward strand.
AGGACGCCGTGCCGATGAAGACGTCGCGGTTCATGCGCCGCAGCGTCTTCTGTATCTCGGGGTTGCCGCCGGCGCGGAGCAGCAGCGCGCTGACCGCGAGCAGGTGCATGGTGTAGACCAGTGCGGTGCTGGCGCAGCCATAGCGGGCGATGGTCTCCAGCACCATCGTCACGCAGACGTGGTTTTGACCCATGCCGCCGTATTTCTTCGGCACGTGGAGCGCCAAGAGGTCCTGGGATGCGAGCGCCTCCATGCTCTTGCGCGGAAAGATGCTGTCGCGATCGCACTCGATGGCGTGCGGCGCGATCGTCGACTCACAGAGTTCGATCAGCCGCGCCTGAATCTTCTTTTGCTCGTCGGTGAGATACCACTGCGGATCGAATTCATAGGACAATCCAAAATAGGGCTCGCCGCCCCACATTTTTGTCACCATTTCATCTCCCCGTTCGTCGTGAATCGCGATGCGACAGAAGGGCCGCAGTCTAGCGGAATTTTTGTGGGCGGGGTTTTGGGCCCGTTGGTGCCCTGCTTTGAGTGGCGGAGGTGGTACGATGCGATGCGGTTCGCATCGCAGGGCCATGATCTGCCGCCGGGGATTGCTTGCGCCGATCGGGCCATGCCGGAGATGAGAGTGCCGCGCAGGTTCGACACTGCCCAAATCAACTACAGCGGCGTCGCGGTGCTCATGTTGCTGGGCGGGTTGGTCGCCGCCGCCATGCTCGACCCGCCCTCCGAAAACCGTGTCCCCAAAATCAGTGACGAAGACCGGCGGATCACCGCCTATCACGAGAGCGGCCACGCCCTCCTCGCGGCCAAGCTCCCGGCAAGCGGCGATATCCTGCAAGTGACCATCGTCTCGCGCTGGGGCGTGCTCGGCAGCATGACCCGCGCTCCAGCGGACGGCAATCTGGGCGACGAAGCACGGCGTGCGCGCAAGGAAGCGGAGATCGCTATCGCTCTGGGCGGTCTGATCGCCGAGGAGATCGCGCGCGGCGACGGCGGGATGACCGATGCGATGACGTCCGACATCAAGGCGGCGGAAAGGATCGCGTTCGACTTGCTCGGCGGAACCGCCGCCGGCCTTACGGTCGCCGAGGCCGAGGCGGGCGTGCGCCGCCTGATGAACGAGGCGGAACGCCGCGCCCGCGACATTCTCGAGGGCCACGAGGCAGAGCTTCACCGTCTTGCCGCCGCTCTCCTGGAACACGGCACGCTGGAGGCGGTCGACATTGCCGACATTCTTAACGACGGCACGCTGAGCAAAGAGTCGAGGAAGCGCCCTGCCGCAGTCACCGCCGGTTGACGGCAGCAAGAGCCCATCCATTTCGCCGCGCGGTCTGCCACGACGCGCTACGGTGCTAAGATCGTTGACGATTCGTGCGACGAAAGGGGGTGCTCGGCGATGGACGCCAAGACCGTTGTGTTCTTTCCGGAGGCGGCCTTCGGGCCGTCCATGAACTGCGTCGGGATCGCTCAACGGCTGCGCGAGCGCGGCCACAAGGCGGTCTTCGTCGTGGACTCCTCGTTCAAGGGCGTTTTCGACCGCTTCGGATTTCCCGAGCGCCTGGTCGCCATGTCGGAGCCGATGGACGAAGCCGCGGCGAGCCAGTATTGGCTCGACTTCATCGCTTCTCACCAGCCGAATTTCCGGCTGTCCCCGATCGAGCAGATCCCCAACTACGTCCTCGAATGCTGGAGCGCCATCGTCGACACGGCAATCTATGTGCAGGAGGAATTGGCGGTCGCGCTGGACGAGATCGAGCCCGACCTCATTTGCCTCGACAACGTGATCATGTTCCCCGCGATCAAGCGGGCGGGGTGCCCGTGGGTTCGCATCGTCTCTTGCTCCGAGAACGAGATTACCGATCCGGACATCCCGCCTCACCTTTCCGGCTGCGCGGAGAACGACAAAGCGTGCTTTGCGGCCTTCCGAACGCAGTTCATGGACGTCATCAAGCCGGTGCACGACCGCTTCAACGCCTTTCTCGAATCCTGCGACGAGACGCCCTATCCCCTGGGCCAGTTTCTCGAGACCTCGCCGACGATGAACTTCCTGCTGTACCCCAAGCAGCTTCAGTTCAGGCGGCGCAATCCCCTCGATCCCGCCCTGTTCCAGTATCTCGAAGGCTGCGTTCGCGAGGACGAACCTTTCACGATGCCGACGTTCTCGAAGAACGCCGACAAGCCATTGATTTACATCGGCTCCGGCAGCCTGAACGAGGCCGATGTCGATCTGTACAAGCGGCTGATCGAGCTGATCGGCACGCTGCCTTATCGGGCGCTCCTCAGTGTCGGCGAGCGGATGGATGACTATGCGGACCTACCGGGCAACGTGCATGTCGCACCCTGGTATCCCCAGCCGTCGGTGATTCCGCAGGTCGATCTCGTCATCCATCACGGCGGCAACAACTCTTTCAACGAGGCCCTCTATTTCGGCAAGCCGGCCATCGTCATGCCGTTCGTCTGGGACGGCCATGACAACGCGCAGCGGGTCGAGGACACCGGATTCGGGGCACGACTGCCGCGCTACGACTGGACCGACGAGGCGTTTGCCGGCACCGTCGACCGGCTGTTGAGCGATCAGGCCATGCAGCGGCGTTTGGCGGAGGTCAGCGCCCACATGCAGCGGCAGGACGGACGCGCGAAGGCGGCCGACATCCTGATCGAGATCGCCGCGCGCGCGTAGTCTCCTCCCGCGCATGGCGAGCAAGCGTTAGCGCACCATGTAGACCTTGCGCACGGTCTCGACGACCTCGCACGCGCCCTTCCAGCCGGCGGGGAAGGCGCAGGTCATGCCCGCGGCGATTTCGGTCACCGTGCCGTCGTCCGCCGTATAGACCGCGCGGCCGGCAAGCACGTGGAAGAACTCGTCGCTCTCGACCTCGCAGCGCCAGCGCCCGGGCGTGCATTGCCAGAGCCCCATCTCCGACGAACGGTCCCCGTTCCGAAACAGGATCAGGCCGCTCATGTGAGAAACCGGCTCGCCGAGCGGAGCAGGGACGTCACCCCAGTCGGTGAAGGCGGCAGGGTCGAGCGTGGCGGCGTTCGCCATTACATGCGCGGGCATCGCTATAGGCGCTCCAGCAGCTCGTTGATGGCGTTGGCGGCGCGCATGCGGCCGTCCTGCGCCTGCATGTACGCACTCGTCGCCGCGACGTTGGCACGCATCTCCTGGTCGTTGACGATCAGGTCGGGATCGATTTCGGCGAAGACCTTGTCGAGCCCGTTCTTCACCGACCATTCCGACGTATAGATGATCGCCTCCCAGCAGCCCTTCACGTAGGTGGCGATCTGATCGTAGGCCGAAGTCCTGAAGGTCGGCATGTATCGAATCATGAAGTCGTCCCAATAGGTCGCCTGCTCCTCGGGACTCATCGGCTCCATGCAGGATACGTAGCGCTCGTCGAAACCATAGCTTTCGACGGTGCCCTTGAGGCCGGGCTCGAGCACGAAAACTGGCTCGTGGCCCATGTCACGCAGGCCCTGGCAGATGCCGACCAGATTCATCACCGGGCCGATCGCACCGGGTTCGGGAAACACGGCGATCTTCTTTCCCATCCAACTGTCTCTCTGTTGCCAACGGTCGCGCCGAAACTGCTCGCCCGGAGCGCGCTCACCCTCCCGTGCGCGCGCGGCCGGCGACGAAACCGGTTGTCCGGTATTTGTGTACGAGGCCGAAGGTTACTATACAGAACGAGCGTTACCGAATGCCTCTCGGACCAGCGCAAGGACCTGACATCGTTACCTGTAGGGGCGTCTCGGTGAACGACGCGCACATCACCTCGGGCCGGTCGAGATGAGCGAGCAGGCGTTTTTCAGACTCGAGAACCTGCAAAAGAGGTTCGGTGGCCTGGCCGCCATCGACGGGCTGAGCTTCGAACTGAAAGAGGGTGCCATTCACGGGCTCATCGGCCCGAATGGGGCGGGAAAGACCACCGTCTTCAACGTGATCACCGGCTATTACAGGCCGACCGCAGGCAAAATCTTCTACCAGGGCGAGTCCATCGGCGGTCTGCAGCCGCATCAGGTGGCCGCCAAGGGGTTGGTCCGCACATTCCAGGAGACGACGCTTTTCCGGGAGTTCACCACCTTCGAGAATGCTCTGATGGGGTGCTATCTCCACACCAAGAGCAACATGATCTCGGCTTTGTTCAACACCCAGCGGGCGAGTGAGCGGGCGAGCGACGCGAAGACCCTTGAGGTGCTGGAATTCCTCGGCCTGGCCGAGCGCAAGGACGAGCTTGCCTCCAATTTGCCGCACGGCCTGCAGCGTGCCCTCGGTATCGCCGTCGCTCTCACGACGGAGCCCAAACTGCTGCTGCTGGACGAGCCCTTCGCCGGGATGAACCCGGAAGAGACACGTAACATGATGGCGTTGATCCAAAAGGTGCGCGAAAGCGGCATCACCATCTTGCTGGTCGAGCACGACATGCAGGCGGTGATGGGTCTCTGCGAACGAATTACCGTGGTGAATTTCGGTCAGCTGTTGATGGAAGGCGCGCCGGACGAAATCAAGGACAACAAGGACGTCATCGAAGCCTATTTGGGAACCGGCCTCAATGCTGCTCGAAGTTAAGGACGTCACCGTCCACTACGGGAGCGTTCAGGCGGTCTCGGATATCTCGATCTCGATCGACGAAGGCCAGATCATCACGTTGATCGGCGCCAACGGAGCCGGCAAGAGCACCACGCTTCGCACGATATCCGGGCTGAAACGTGCGACGACGGGCAGCGTCTGGTTCGACGGCCAGCGCATCGATCGTCTGGCGCCGGAAAAGATCGTCCGCATGGGCATCGCTCATGTGCCGGAGGGGCGACAGGTATTCCCCGACCTCAGCGTCAATCAGAACCTTCACACCGGTGCCTATTTGCGGAAGGACAGACAGGGCATTGCGCGTGACCTCGAAGACGTTCACGAGCGCTTTCCGGTACTCAGGGAGCGGCGCAACCAGCGAGCCAAGACGCTCAGCGGCGGCGAACAGCAGATGGTCGCGATCGGCCGCGCCCTCATGTCCAGTCCGCGCTTGATCCTGATGGATGAGCCGTCGCTGGGCCTTTCGCCGGTGATGGTGCAGGAAGTGGCGAGAATTATCCACGATATCAACAGTCGGGGCGTCCCGGTGATCCTGGTCGAGCAGAATGCCGAGCTGGCCCTCATGCTGGCGAGCTATGGCTACGTGCTGGAAACCGGCCGCATCGCGCTGGAAGGCAAGGCGAACGATCTGCACGAGAACGATCACGTTCGCCACGCCTATCTCGGGGCCTGAGCGTCCGCGCCGGCACCAGACAAGCCTCGACCCATGCGGCCCTGCTTGCTCGTCGATTTCCTGTGGGAGCGGTTCGCCGAGGAGGCCGCCGATTCCTCCGAGACAGGCGGCGAGGGTGGGGCACTTTGGCGAACCGGCGCCACGCTGAGCCAGGCTTTCGACGAAGCGGATCCACGGCGCGCGGCGAGTCTTCATTGCCTCGCAGCGGTTGCACGAGAGGCGGGCGACATGGCGAATGCCGAGGCGCGGTATCGCGATGCCATCGCCGCCTGGGAGCGGGTGCCCAAATGGGTCTCGCAGATGGAAGTCGAGTTCACCGCGCGCAGCGCCTCGATGCACATCCGTCTCGAGATGAAGCGGACGGAGGAGTTGCGCAAGCTCAAGCGCAGCATCAACGCTACTCTCGCCGAAGGCGGCCTCGCGGCAGTGCTGAGCAATCTCGCCGAGCTCCTGCACACGACGGGACGGAGCGACGAAGCGGAGGCGCTCTACCGCCGAGCGCGCAAATTGCGGGAAACATCACTCAGCCACCGGGAAGCCGGGGTGGCCATCATTTGCGACAATCTTGCGGGTCTCCTGGAAGACGCCGGTCGTCACGGCGAAGCGAAAGAGCAACGGGCCCGGGCGCGCGAGATCGATGCCGAGCCGTTCCATGCCGGGATCGAAGACTTTCGCAGGAAGCGTTGGCGGAAAATGACCGACACCCGAAAGCTGACGGCAGCGGTTTACCTCGCGCCGCCGTGCCGCCGGGTCGGCACCTAGTACTTCCTACTCCCGCTTGACGAGAGTTTCCCCTCCGCGGTTCCACAACCAGGTCGACCACTGCAGAGCTTTTCTGGGCAGACTGACCAGGCCTTCGGGCAGGAACAGCACGGTCGCGATCAGCACCAGGCCGTAGAAGCCGGGCCGCAGCTCATCCAGGCCGCGCAGGGATTCGTCGATGATCGACAGCACCGTGACGCCGATGATTGGACCCGCGAAGTGGCCCATGCCGCCCACCAGCACCCAGACCAGGACGAAGAGCATCTGCTTCAGGCCGAACAGGCCCGGATTAATCGCCGTGACGTAGTGCGCCACCATGGCGCCCGCGATGCCCGCGAAAAATCCGCCGGTAACGAATGCGATGGTGCGGAACCGGCGCACGTCGACTCCGACCGATTGCGCCAGCGTGTCCTTGTGATGCACCGCGTGAAAGACGAAGCCGTAGCGGGAATGCTCGATACGATACATGACGAACAGGCAAACAATTCCCACGATCAGTGCGAAGAAGTAGTAGGGCACCGGGGCGCCCAGATCGATGTACAGCAGCTCGCCCAGATCGATTTCCAGAACCGGGATGCGCCGCAGGCCGCGAAAACCGCCGAACGGATCGTTGAATTGCACCCAGCAAAGCCGGATTGCCTCGGCGGCGGCGAAGGAGCCGATGAGGAAGTAGAACCCCTTCATGCGGAAGAGCGGGAAACTCAGGACGTAGGCGATGGCCGCCGCCGCTACGCCGCCAAGCGGCATGGATATCCACGGTGAGATAGGCAGTGCCGCGAGAAGAGCGCTTGCATAGGCGCCCACGCCCATGATCACGGCATGGGCCAGCGAAAACTCGCCGGTGATGGCGATGAACCGGTAGCTCACCACGAGAATGATGTTGATGAACATGAAAATCAGGAAATCGAGCTGATACGGCCGCAGGACAAACGGCAGGACGCAGACGACCGCCAGGAGGACGGCGATGCCGGCGAGATTGCGGTGCGTCCGGCTAAACACTCTCGCGCGCTCCCATGATCCCGGTCGGTTTGACGATCAGCACCAGCAGCATCAACGCCAGACCCAGGATGGTCGCAATTTCACCGCCTATGTAGGTGGTGACGAAGGTATGGAAGAAGCTGTAGACGACGGCCGCGATCAGGGCGCCTTCGATGCTGCCCATGCCGCCCACGATCATGACGATGAAGGCGGTGACGAGAACCGGATGGCCCATCTGCGGCGTGATGCGCACGAGCGGCGACATGACCGCGCCACCCATCCCGGCCATTGCCGCGCTGATCACCATCGCCAGCATGGAAATCTTGCCGATGCCGATGCCCTGCAGCGCCGCCGCTTCGGGATTTTGAGCGCAGGCGCGCATCGCCCAGCCTATCCTGGTGCGGCTCATGAAGAGCCAGAAGGCGACGAGGATGAATGCCGCGATCGCGAAGACGAACAGGCGCGAGTGGGAAATCGTGACGCTCTCGATCCCGAAGGCATGCCACGATTCCCTGAAATAGGGCGTCATGTTCTTCATGAGCCCCTGGCCGAAAAGATACACAACGAGAACTTCGAGGACGAACATCATGCCGACGGAGACGATGAGGCCGCCGAACAAGTTGCCGCGCATCGGGCGAAACAGCGCGCGTTCCATCAGGAGGCCGATGGCCACCGTCAGGAGCGTCGCGATCACGATCGAGGCGAAGAACGGGATTCCGAGTTCCGCGTAGAGGTACCAGGTCGCGTACGCGCCCACCATGTAGAGAGCGCCATGGGCGAAGTTGACGATCTGCATGATGCCGAAAATCAGCACCAGGCCGACCGCGAATATCGCGGTGAAGCTGCTTGCAATCAGCGAGTTCATGATGGTCTGAAGGATGAGTTCCAGATCCGTCATGTCTCGCTAAGGCCCGTTCCGGCCGATCGCCAGTGTCTGTTTGAGGAAAGAGTGTGCCCCGCCGGAGCGGGGCACAACACCTGAGGTTCGTCTAGCCGGCGAGCGGGACGCCGAGCTCTATGAAGTGCTTCTTGAGAACGTCGAGATGCTGGTCGCACCAGGCTCTGACGTCGCCCATCTCGACGATGACGGCCTTGCCGTTCTGCATCTGAACGACGGGCCACTTGCCGAGCGCCGCGCTGTTCACGCCGAAGAAGTCCTCGCCCCACCATTCGGCGTCGCCGAACGCGTGCGGCACCGGGCTGAGCGCGCGAAGCGCGTCCGCGACCGCCGGCGGATCGAAGGTGCCGGCCTGGCTTACGGCAGAACGCCACATCTCGAGCGCCGCGGCATATTCCCACGACACCGCCGTCCAGGCACCCGGATAACGCTCGGCGTAGGTCTGATAGAAGGACGCCGCGTTGTCGAAATGGGTGTCGGGGCCCTGCATGATCGGGTCGTCGAGGTCCGGGAACTGCCAAAGGAATCCCTCCAGGAACTCCTTGCTGGTCTTGCTCAGGATGTGATCGTACTGGTCGAGCGTGCAGTTCACGAACTGACCCTTGTAGCCTTGCAGGTATGCCTGCTCGGTCAGCAGGTTGACGTAATCGGGATAGGCGGTGTCCCAGGTGATCACGTCGGGGTTTGCGGCGATCAGCTTCGACACCACCGGCGCGAAGTCGGTCACCTCGAAGCCGAACAGGTTCTCCTCGACGATCTCGATGCCGGCGACCTCGAACGCGGCCCGGTAGGTCGCGAGCGAGCTCAGGCCCAGCTCGTCGTTCTGCGTCGCGATGGCTGCCGTCTTGATGTGCGGCATGTTGCGCGCGATGTAGTCCACGGCGGTCACGTTGTAGAAGGGATGGACCTCGACGGGCGCGAACAGATACGGCGCGTCCTCGCTGATGTCGGTCGGCACCAGCGTCGTCGTCAGCATCTTGTTGCGGGTCATGAAGTCCTTCACCGCCAGCACCGGCGTGACGCCGAGCATCAGGACGATCGAGACCTCATCCTCGAAGAGCAACTTCTTGGCGCCGACCGTCGCCTTGACGGCGTCGAACTCGTCGTCATAGGAGATGATCTCGACCTTGTACTTCTCGCCACCCATGTCGATGCCACCGGCAGCGTTGATCTGCTCCGCCCAGATCTCGACTCCGTAGAGTCCGGGAAGACCCCAGCCTGCGGCATCGCCGGTGAGCGCCGCGAGAAATCCGATCTTGACCGTCTTCTCGCCGGCGAAAAGCTTGGACGGCGTCGCGCCGATGGCTGTCAAGCCCGCGGCAACGCCACCCGTTGCTGCCATAAACTTGCGTCGTGTGATGTTCGCTTTCATCGATCAAGACCTCCTGTGTTTACCGACATTTGTGAAGATACGCGCCGTTGCGGGTCGCTCGTCCAGCAACGGAAGTTCCCGATGTCATGCTCGCGCGCCAACTCTTTGCAGAACTTCGATCACGATCAGTTCACCGTCACCGACGGGTCGTCTCGCCCCCAGATCATGCGCTCGCGGAGATAGGGCTGCGGCCGCTGCGGATTGTCCGATTCGAACTCCCGGGCAAGGCGGTGCGCGTCGAAGATCGCATCGCCGGTGAGCCGCGGCGCATAGCAATCGCCGGCCTGATAGATGCCAGCAATCCCCTCCTCTTCCCACTTGTTGCGACGCTCCCAGAGCGACTTGTAGAGCGCGTTGTTCGCGAGCCGCGCCGTGACCAGGATCACGGTGTCGGCATCGACGGTCTTGGTTTCCTCGCCCATCCTCCGCACGTGCTCGCCGGGCCGCGGCTCGACGGTGCGCTTGTAGCCGTCGCGGGAGAGGCTGAAGAGCTTCACCTTCACCACATTGCCGGGATCGCACTCCTCGACCCACGTGCCGCCGTATTGGGTGATGCCTTTCTCGTGCAGCATGCGGTGCAGGTTGGGGGCTTCCAGCGTGTATTCCATCAACGGCGCGGCTTCGGAGAACTGCGTGACGATCGACACCTCCTTGCCCCGATCGGCCAGCATCTCGGCCAGGCTGACGCCGGTAAAGTACCCGTCGGCGTCGAGTATGACGACGCGCTCGCCGATATCCTTGCCCGCCATGACCTGCTCGGGCGTCGCGAAGTGAGGCGCGGTCGCATCGATGCCCGGTACCGGCGCCATCGTGATGTGGCTGAAGCCGTCCGCCGCCCAGAGCGAGCCCGTGCAGAGCACCACCTTGTCGGCGCCGTATGTCAGCACGTCGTCCGATTCGAGGCGTGCGTTGGTGTGCACCTCCACGTTCTTGAGCTTGTCGAGCTGAGCCTGCCGGTAGCTGGTGATGCGGCCCCACTCCGCCATGCCAGGATAGCGCACCACGTCGCGGACATGCCCGCCGATCTCGGACTCCGCTTCGCAGACATGCACGTCGTAGCCCCGATGCCCCAGGACTCGCGCGCACTCGGTCCCGGCGGGCCCTGCGCCGACGACGAGAACCGATCCGGCGTCCTCGACGTGATCGAACTTTTCCGGGTGCCAGCCGCGGCGATACTCCTCGTTGGCAACGGGGTTCTGCGTGCAAACCAGCGCCGTGCCCCGCTCCCACCGCGAGATGCAGATGTTGCAGCCGATGCACTCGCGGATGTCCTCGAGCCGTCCTTCCTCGATCTTCTGGGGCATGAACGGATCGGCGATCGAGGGGCGCGCGCCGCCGATGATGTCCGCCTGTCCGGAGTTGATCACATGGACCATGTCGTCCGGACTGGTGAAGCGCCCGACGTTGATCACCGGCACCTTGGCGACGCTCTTGACGTGGCTGGTGAACGGCGCCTGGTGGTTTGCCTTGTAGAAGCGCGACGGGCCGGCATCTTCGCCCCATTCGCTGAACGTCGAGACGTTCACATCCCAGAGATCCACCAGGCCGCGCCGGGTGGCGAGCTCGATAAACCCGATACCGTCATCTTCCGCCTGCACGCCGTCCGGCCCCATGATCTGGTCGATCGAGATTCGCACCGCGATCGCGCATTCATGGCCGACGGCCTCTTTCACCTTCTCGATGGTCTCCAGCCAAAAGCGCGCGCGGTTCTCGAAGGAGCCGCCGTACTTGTCCGTCCGCCTGTTGTAGAAGCGCGACAGGAATTGCACCGGCAGGACGCCGTGCGAGCCATAGACGTAGACGATGTCGAAGCCGGCCTGCACGGCCCGCTTCGCCGACTCCACGTACATGCCCTGCAGCTCGATGATCTCGGCTTCGTCGGGTTCGTGCGAATAGGTGCCGATAGACCAGTCCGAGGTCGATTGCGTGGGAGACGACGGAGCGGTTCTGGTCTCCAGGTTCGCCGAAGCCGAGCCCATGTGCCAAAGCTCGACACCGGCGAGCGCGTCCCACTTGTGCAGGCTGTCGCACATGTGCCGAAGATTGATGATGTCGCCGTCGTCCCAGAGGCAGGCCAGCACACCCGGCGAAGTGTCGGCCTCATGGTCGATCGAGCAGGCTTCCGTACAGACGCCACCCCAACCGCCTTCGGCCTTCATGCTCCGAAACGCGGCCTGCGTGCCCGGCCGCTCCGAGCCTGCGCCATTGCAGTGCGGCACCTGGTAAAAACGGTTCTTCATCGTCTTCGGGCCGAACTGGATGGGCTCGAAGAGGATGTCGTACTTGGGGTCTCGCGCCATGATTACACTCCCTCAACGGACCGGCGCCCGGAATTCTTTCCGCACCACAGGTTATGTGGCTTCGAATTGACAGGCAAGCGTGAGGCAGGCGCAACCCGGCACGATGGCCGCGTGCCAGCTCCAGGCACTTCGAACCCTACAAAGAGGCCGTCGACTGCGCGGCAACGGTGTCACGGATAGCGGTCCGCGGTTCCGGAGAAACCCGCACGCGCGCGCTTTGACTCTGCGGCGGGGCGTGCACGATTCCGGGCCGAGGACGCGTGTGCGGCCGTTTCTTGTCAGAAGTAGAACAGCTGCTCCTGGGTGACGCCCTCGTCGCCGAAACTGATCATGCCAGCGCCGACGATGTCGCCGACCTGCCATTTGCACCACGCGGTGCCACCCTCGACCACGACATCGGTGATGTCCATCTTGTCGCCGATCTTTCTCAGCTCGGCGATGTAGCCCGGCAGGTCGTCCTTGCCGTAGACGGCCCCGTCCTTGTCCAGAAGCCGGTAGTCGTCCGTCACGTTCGCGGCGATCGTTTCGGCGTCCAGGCCGCTGAATCCGGCCGCATATCCACCCAACTTGTCCGCTGCTGACATGCTTCTCCCTTCCCGCGCGTGTTGTGGTCGATTGAGTTATCAGGCCGGACGGTTGTTGCGCATCGCCCGTCACCACACAAGTGAAGATGCTCCGGGTTCCTGGCCGGCACAGGATCAGGTGCGCGCGCCAGTCAGGAACGTGTCGATATCGGGGGTGCGATAGCCGTCGCGAGTCCAGAGAACCGGAAAGTAGTTCTCGTCGATGGTGTTGTCGCCGAGCCGCTTGTAACGGCTGTAGATCGAGCCCACACCCTGGCCCAGGTGCTCCGGCACGTAGTGCGTGTCGCTGCGCATGGCGTGCAGCACCAGGGAGCGGCGGGGGATGGTCGCGGTGTTGTTGCCCGAGCCGTGCCAGGTCCAGCCGTGATGGAAGGAGCCGCCGCCCTTGGGAACTTCCACGTAAACGATCTCGGGCTCGACGCCTTCCTTGGCGGCGGCCTGCTCCATGTATTTGCGGTACTCCTTGGGGCCGTGGAACTCGCCTTCGGGCTGCGATTGGTGCCAGCGGTGCGAGCCGCGGACGAACTCAAGCGTTCCTGCATCGGTCCTGGTGTCGTCAAGCGCCATCCAGCAGCTCAGCAGCTCAGTCGGCTGGAACCACCGCAAGTAGGCGTTGTCCTGGTGCAGGGCCAGCGGTCGGGTGCCCGGCGGCTTCCACAGCACGTTATCGACCATCAGGCGCGCGCCCGGCCAGCCGCCGAGCGTGGCGATCGCCTTGCCCAGGTCCGCCCGCATGACCACCGACGCAATCGTCCGATCCGCTTTCCATGCGTTGCAGATCTGCCGGGTCAGGGAAGGATCGCTCTCGCCCTCCTGCCAGTTGACTTCGTCGGGCCGAATGCCGGTTTCGAACTCGCCGCGAAAGAGTTTTTCGTAGCGCTCGCTCACCGCCTCGACCGTCTCGTCGTCGATCAGGTCTTCGACGATCAGGAAGCCGTCTTCGTTGAATCGGTCGATCTGTGCGGGCGTAAGCTCGAATGCCATCTGCGCTTCTCCTGCGCCCCGCTAGGGCAGGCAATCCAGGTACATGTTCACATCCCAGTCGGAGACTTGCCAGATGAACTTGTTCCATTCGTCGCGCTTGTACCACTCGTAGACCCTGTACAGGTCGCCGGGGAGGGCGGACCTGACCACCTCGTCTTCTGCCAGCGCGTCGAGCGCGTCGCGCAGCGTGGTGGGAATCCGCTCGATGTCCTCGCCCGCGTTCAACAGATCGACGAAGTTCCGGTCTTCCGGCTCTCCCGGATCGATCCGATTCCTGATGCCGTCGTCCATGGCCTTCAACAGCGCCGCCTGCATCAGGTAGGGATTGACCATGCTGTCCACGCAGCGGAACTCGAGCCGGTCCGGGCTCGAGACGCGAATGGCGCAGGACCTGTTCTGCAGGCCCCACCCCGCGCCGACCGGCGCCCACAGGCCCGTATCGTTCAGCCTTCGGTAGGAATTCACCGTGGACGAGCCGATGGCAACCAGCGCGTTGAGGTGCGCGAGCATGCCGCCCAGCGCGTGCCGCCCGAGCTCCGAGGGCATCCAGGCATGGTTCGGGTTCTCGATCTCGTTGGTGCCGCCTTTGCGGTAGGCGAAGACGTCGTCCATCGCCGGCTGGCCCTGCCGGCCGATCGACTCGACCGCGTCCTCGCCGCCCCGCCAGAGCGACAGATTGTGGTGGCAGCCGTTGCCCGACAGGCTCATGTAAGGCTTGGACATGAACACCGCGATGAGTCCGCATTCGCGTGCGACCTGCGCGCACAGCTGCCGGTAGCTGGTCAGGCGGTCGCTCGTACGCAACGCATCGTCGTACTGAAAATTCATCTCGACCATGCCGGGCGCGTCCTCGTGATCCGCCTGGATCATGTCGAGGCCCATGGCAGTCCCGTACTCGTAGAGCTTCAGCCAGACCTCCTCCAGCTGCTCGAATTGATCGATGTGGTAGGCGTAGGGCTTGGTCGTCTCGTAATAGGGCTTCTCGCCGTCACCCGGCTTCAGCCACAGCATTTCCGGCTCGCAGCCGACCCTCATGTGCAGGTCGTTGTGATCCTGCTGGAACGCGTCGTGCACGCGCCGCAGATTCCCGCGGCAATCCGCGTCGAGGAACTCTTCCGGGCGCTCCGGGTCTTCCCGACTGAAGAACACGGTGCAGAAGACCCTGGCCACGCGCTTGTTCCAGGGAAGCTGACAGAACGTTTCCGGGTCGGGGAGGGCCAGGAGCTCGGAAGCGTTCGGGGGAAAGCCGATCAGGTTCCCGTCCTTGTCGGCGACGACGTTGGCGACTCCGCCGATCCAGGTCTGCATTCCTTCTCGTGCCGCGCGCTCCCAATGCCTGGCCGGGATCATCTTGCCCATGATGCGGCCGGTGATCGAAATGTACTGGTAGTAGATGGCGTCGATCTCGAGCGCGTCGATCTTCGTGCGAACCTCGGCGACCAATCCGTCGCGGTTCGGTTCGTTCAAGTAGTCCTGCAGGTCACTCATTCTTGTTGTGCGCCCTAGACTACTTCGAGATACCTGGCGCGCTCGGCGGCACTGGTTTCGCGCCTCAGAGCGGCCTCCTCCTGGCCGCACGCTTCCACAAGATGCCGCACGAATGTCTCCCCCCAGATTTCGCCCGCGCGTTCGGAGCGGGCGAGGCGGTCGATGGCTTCGAATAGATCGTGGGGCAGCGCCGTGCCCCCGGCGACCGTAAGGCCCGGTCCCCCGCCGGTCAATTCGGGCGGGAGTTCGGCATCGGACTCCAGCCCCCAGAGACCCGCGCCCAGCACGAAGGCCAGGGCGAGGAAAGGATTGATGTCGGAGCCCGGAAGCCGATATTCGAGCCGGCACCGGTCCGCCGGCTGCGGGACGACGCGGACGGCGGCAGCATAGTTCTGCACGGCCCAGGACACCGTCCTCGGCGCCCAGTTCTGCGGGGCGTGGCGTCGGTAAGCGTTGACGGTGTGGTGGGTCAGCGGCATCGCCTCGGGCGCAAGCGCGACCAGCCCCGCCACGAAGGACCGGAAGGCCTTGCTCATGCCTTTTTCGTCGGCCGGATCGGGAAACAGATCGTTGCCCGTGTCGCGGTCGGTCAACGACAGATGGATATGGCCTGACAGGCCGGGATAGTCGCCGCCGAGCTGCGCCATGAACGAAGCCGTCTTGCCCTGCTGCCGGCAAAACGCCTTGGTGAACATCTTGAAGAAGGCCGCATTGTCGGCGGCGCGGAGCGGGTCGTTGTGGCTGAGAGTCACTTCAAAACACCCCGGCCCCAGCTCAAGGCCGAGCGCCAGCAAATCGACATCTCCCTGGATGAGAACCCGCTCCAGCTCCGCCACGAGATCCGCTCGGATGGCCGCACTGTCTCCTGCCCAACAACGATTGTCCTCGGCAAACAAGTTGAGACTCGCAAACCCGGCTTCCCGCAAAGAGGCGGCATCGTCATCGAGCATCAGAAACTCGAACTCGAAGGCGGCGCGCACGGCCAATCCCTTGTCGTGGGCTTTCGCGACCAACCGCTCCAGCAGCCGTCTCGGCGAGAATTCGGCGGAGGGGCCAGTGTAGTCGGCGACAAGGGCGCACGCCTTGGGCTCGAAGGGGTATGGACGAAGCGACGCGGCATCGATCGCAACCGGCTCGCCGACGAACGGGCCGGCACCGAAGATCCGCTCTGCGGTATCCCATTCGTGCACGACGTTGACGAACGCTCCGCCCGGCCCGAATACCTTGGCGAGATCGGCGACCCTGACGCGGCGCTCGCGAAAGGTGGCATTCAGGTCGAATATGCCAACGTGGGCAACGTCGCAGGATTCGTCCGCCAGCCTCTTCACGAGAGCCGTCAAGTCCCCACTGTCGAGGTCGCCGGCTTCACGCTCCATTCCTGTTTCCTCCGTTTCCAGGGTGCCAGTCAGACTGCGCGCGTCCCCTTCGCGCGCAGAACATGCGCTGGCAGGCAATGAGGCCCAAACGATACCGGATCCGGTCGACTTGCTTCATGGTGCGAGCCGGCTCGGATGTTAGTTGAGGGTCGCCGGCAAGGCCATGTCCGGGGCTGGCCCGTGCGGCGGCAAGCAATAGCCTCTGCCGCCGGTCATGGTGAGGTGGCGCCGGAGAATCGGACAGGTCGCTAATGTCCTGATTCCGAAGTTTTGATGATTTGCTTTTGCCGTTCGGCGGTATCGAGGGTTCGCAGACAGAAGCGTCTGATGGTTGCAAGGATGTCGTCTGCGGACTTGGTCCATCGGAAGGGTCGCGGGTTGGCGTTGACGCTGTCGA
>JAJEEP010000068.1 GCA_022820945.1 Alphaproteobacteria bacterium
CGCCCGATCGCGGCCGAAACCAACTACAGAATCATGCCCTCGTCACCGAACCAACAGCGTCGGCGCTCAACCGTCTGCCGAAAACAGCCTCACGCGCTGGAAAACCGGCGAATAAGCGCGCCTCTTCACCGGCGTCAACACACTGAGGGCCTGCGCGGATCGCGGACCGTCGGGTGGGCGAGTACCTTCCTCGCACGGCGCGTGAGAACCGCAAGAGGAAATTTCCTGACTCGTCCCTCGAATTGGTAGCCGGCGGTCACCTCGTGCGGAGAGTCTTTCAGGAACGGCTCCCGTGTTCCTTTCACCAGTTCCCGGTAAACCCGGTCCAACTTGTCCAGGTACACTTCGACCAGCTCTCGAGCGCAGGTCTTGGCTTCCGCCTCGCTGGTGCCATCCGGGAGGATCGGTTGAAACTGGCACGTGATGGAGTACAGATTACGGACCTTGCCCGTCATCGTGAAATAGTAGCTAACCTAAGGGTGGACCAATGCGATGGGGGAGGATCAAATCTCCTGCACCGACGCCGAGTGGGAGCGTGCGCGCGTGCTGGCCGACCGTCGGGAGATGTCCATCTCGCGCTATCTCGTGGAGTGCGGGCTCAACGTGGACCCGACGACGGAGGCGCCAAAGCCACCGCGCCTGGTGCTGGACGAGGCGGAACAGCGACGCCTTCACGACAGTGTGGTGAAGATCGCGAAGCGCACGGCGGAGGCGGAATCGGAGGAAGCTGTGATGACGCGCATCCGTAACGCCCTCAACTTTCTGGTGGAAGCGAGGATTCGGGAGATGGTGCGCGACGCGCGCGAGTACGAGTTGAAGTCGCTCCTCACCGATCTGTTCGGGGAGCGGGCGGCAGCGGCCACAGTCGAGCGTCTCCACACGCGCATGGCCACGGACGGGCTGGATTGATCATGGCGGAAGGCCGGCGCGGCGGACAGGGTTCGGAGGAGTCGGAAGAGCAGCGGTTTCGCAGCCGCCAGAAAGATTTTCTTATGGGGTTTATTTGAAGTTGACATACGCCGCCGGACGCCGCTGTCCAGGAGATAGTGACAACCGGCAAATATCTCAGGACTCAGACCGGGGTCCGCCTCCAGGCATCGGTCGTGGTTTCCGGCGATCACCACCTTGTGCCGGTGTGGCAGTTCGCGGAAGAACTCCCCGAACACTCTCGCTTCGACAGCCTCGCCCGCGTTGCAGAAGTCGCCCGCATGGACCAGCACGTCACCGTCGGGGATACTCAATTCCCGGTGCAAGCCGTGGGTGTGTCAACGGCGGCGGGATCCACTCCGCTCCAAAGCGAGGCCCGACGATGAGCGATCCCGATCTCCCTCAGTTGAGCGGGGAGCAGTGCGCCAGCTACCGCGATGACGGCTTTGTGTTCCTGCCAGACCTCGTTTCCAGGGCGGACATCGCCCGGATACGGGACGAGCTCGGCGGGCTTTGCCGGCTCACTCGCGATGAGGTGATCCTGGAGAATGACGGCCGCACCGTGCGCTCGGTGATGAACCCGCAGGCGTTCAGCGATCCGTTCGAGCGCTTCGTGCGGCATCCCGCTCTGCTTGGCCCGGTCGGCAGCTTCTGGAGCGCGAGATCTACCTGTTCCAGTGCGTGATCAACATGAAACGCCCGTTCCACGGCGCGGTCTGGCAGTGGCACCAGGATTTTCCGACCTATCACCACGATGACGCGATGCCCGAGCCTCGCCTGGTCAACGCACTGGTCTTCATCGACGAGGTGCGCGAGTTCAACGGACCACTGATGATCATTCCTGCCAGCCACAAGGCGCCGGCCTACGAGACCGCCGTGGACGATACGACCACCAGTTACCCGCTGCGGGCGGCAGACGAGAAGGTCGTCGCCAAGCTCGCGGGCGAGCGGGGGATCGAAGCGCCGAAGGGCGACCCGGGTTCGGCGATCTTCGCCCACACCAACATCGTGCATGGATCGGGGACGAACATGTCGCCCTGGCCGCGCACGCTGGCGTCGATCACCTACAATGCCATCGATAACAAGCCCGGCCGCTCGCGGCGCCCCGATTGGGTGGTGCGACGCGACTTCGAAGTGCTTGAACCGGTCGTGCCGCCAATCTGAAGACGCCGGTGGCGGGCGCCCCGCCGCTCTCCTTCACGGTAGCACGGAAGTTACGCCGCTTGCGGCGCGAGCGTTCAGCCCTCCTGGCGGTCCAGAAAGTCGCGCAACGCCGCGATGTAAGCCTCCGGCTCCTCGAAGAAGGGTGTGTGCGAGCTGTTGGGGAAGACGATGCTCTCCGCATTCGGCAGTGCCTCCTGCATGAGCATCGCCCCTTCCGGCGTCAGCTCGTCGTGGAGGCCGCTCACGATCAGGCAGGGGACAGTGATGCGCGCCATGTCCGCAAGCCGGTCCCAGTCCTTGAGCGTGCCGACACAGCAGAACTCGTTGGGGCCCCACATCGTGCCGTAGACGGCCATATTGATGCCGTCGAGCGAGCGCTGCAGCGGCGCGGGCCAATCGTCGACCCGGCAGAGATGCCTGCGATACAGGATGGTGACGGCCGCCTCATAGGCCGGGTGGTCGGTCGTTCCCTGCGCTTCGTACCGCTGCATCATGGCCACCGTCTCTGGCCCGAGAGCGGCGCGAAGGCGCTTCATCTCCGAGACGGTGTGCGGCACGCTGCCGGAGCCGTTCGCGATCACATACGACGCGACGTTGCTCGGGTACTTCAGGCAGTATTCCGTTCCGAGCCACGTTCCCCAGGACTGCCCGAGCAGGTGCACGCGGCCAAGCCCGAGCGCGGTTCGCACCGCTTCGACCTCTTCGACGTAGCGGGGCACGTTGAAGAGCGCGGTGTCGTCCGGCTTGTCGGACTGGCCGCAACCGAGCTGGTCATAGACCACCACCCGATAGCCGTGCGCTGCCATCACCGAATGGCTGTCGCGCACGTAGTCGCAAGGGAGACCGGGGCCGCCGTGAAGGCAAAGCAAGACTCGCTCGCCTGCGCCGTAGCTGTAGACCGCCACTTCGCCGCCCTCGACTGCGACGCGGCACGTCTCATCGGGCTGTCTCTCTTCGCTCATCAGTCCTTCCCCTCGTTATCCCGAGGCGCCGTAGGTCTCGCGGAATTCGGCGTACATGCGCTCGTAGCGGTCCGCATTCATCGTCGAGTAGATGCGGAAGTCGAAGTCGATGGGCTTGTCCATCATCTCGGAGACGAAACTCCACGTCGTTTCTCGCAGGGCCGCGGCGACTTTCGCGGCCGAGAAGCGATAGCGAAGCTCGTCTGTGACCGGTGCGTCGAAATAATTCTCAAGAAAATGATCGCTCTCACCGGGCCCGATTTCGATGTTCATGGCGAGAACGCCGAGGTCGAACAGGTCCACCACGAAGCCCGCGAATTCCCAATCGACGAACCAGAGCCGCTCGCCGTCGTCCATGATGTTCTGCGGGTTGAGGTCGTTGTGGCCGAAAACCACGTTTACCGGGCCCAGGGCGCGCTCCAATTCCTCGTTGGCAGCGGCAAGGCCCGGCAGCATGCCGCGCCAGCGCTCGTAGAGCTGCTCCGAACGCTGATGCAGTAGACGAATGTGCGAACGCTGGTGCTGAAACGGCCAAAACATGAAACCCGTCGAGTCCAGGTGCTTGTGGGCTTCGTCGTGAAGCTGGCGGAAGCGACGGGCCACCTCGGCGAGACGCGCCGGCTCGCGCACATCGGCCGGCATGAGCGAGCGGCCTTCGATGAAGCGGATCACCATCAGGCCCGGCTCGCCGTAGATGACCTCGGGCGCCACGCCTGCCGCGTGGGCCGCGCGGAAGGCCAGGAGCTCGTGGTCGCGAAAGACGCCGAAGATGGGCTCGTCTTCGCCGACGCGGATGACGTAACGCTGGCCTCCGTCGTCGACGGTCAGGTTGATGTTGCTCAGGCCTCCGCTCAACAGGGTGGGCTCGACCGCGCCGGACCAGATCGGCAGCGCCCGCGCGCGTTCGATCGCGGCGCCGCTGCGCGCTTCCATGCCGCGCGCGCCGCCGATCAGCGAGTAGACCTCGTCGTCGGATGTGGGATCTTGTGTCATGAGGCGCGGGTTCGTCTCCCGTGGTCGATGACGTCCCTCGTCGATCGTGCGCGGACCTCGGGGTTCATCGGCGAAAGGCCTCTTGGTGATCGTTTGGCGCGGGGCAGTTTAGCAACGCGCCCCGCCGCGTCGAGGCGTTCCGTGCCGCACTCCAACCGCGGCAGTGTACCGCGCCAAGGCCCGATGCTATGGTCGCCACGGGAAAACAAGCGCCCGCCGGCCAGCCCGGCCGCACTGCGCGAGGTGCTCGCCGCATGCTTCTCGATCGCCCCAACCTCCGCGCCTCGCTCTGGGCAGTTCTCTATTCCTTCCTGGTTGTCGTCGGCTGCGGCTCGATGATCGAGGCCGGTATTTCGCACTTCATCGTGGTGCCGATCGGCCTGTTCGCCTTCCCGTTGATCGCGAGCGTGCCGTTCCTGTTTGTCCTCCGAGCGGACAAGAACGCCCCGCAGGCGTAGCCGTGCTGGAGCACATCATCGTCTTTGCCGTCTGCGCCCCGTTTCAGATTCTTCTGGGCATCTGGAACACGCGCAAGCGCTGGCTCACGCCCGGCGAGGTCCGCTTCTGGGGCGTGGCGATCTTCGTGGCTGCCGAAATGATCTACCTGGGAGCCCTGTGATGACCGCGGTGCGGCTCGAAGGCCTGACCAAGCGCTTCGGCGCCGTGGCCGCCGTCGATGCTGTCGATCTCAGTATCGATAGCGGGGAGTTCGTCGTCCTGGTCGGCCCCTCGGGCTCGGGCAAGACGACCTGCCTGCGGATGATCGCCGGGCTGGAAGCGGTCACCTCGGGCAGCATCTTCATCGGCGATCGCGATGTCGCCACCGTCCACGCCAAGGACCGCGACGTGGCCATGGTGTTCCAGTCCTATGCCCTCTACCCGCACATGTCGGTCACCGACAACATGGGCTTCGCCCTCAAGCTCAAGAAGGTCCCCCGCGACGAGATCTACCGCCGCGTTCGCGACGTGGCGGCGATCCTCGGCATCACCGAGGAGCTGCCGCGCAAGCCCAAGACGCTGTCGGGCGGGCAGCAGCAGCGGGTCGCGCTGGGGCGGGCGATCGTGCGGGACCCGGCAGTCTTCCTGTTCGACGAGCCGCTTTCCAATCTGGACGCCAAGCTGCGCATGGCGATGCGCGGCGAGCTGATCAAGCTCCACCATCGGCTTTCCGCGACGATGATCTACGTCACGCACGATCAGACCGAGGCGATGACCATGGGGGATCGCATCGTCGTGATGAACGAAGGGCGCATCCAGCAGATCGGCACGCCGCTCGCCGTCTACGACAATCCGGACAACATGTTCGTCGCAGGCTTCATCGGCAGCCCGACGATGAACCTGATCGACGGCACGGTCGAGCCGGCCGACGGCGCGGCGGTCTTCCGCGCCGGCGATCTCGTGCTCAGGTTGCCGCCCACCCATGCTGCGGCGCGCGGACGGGCGGTCACGCTCGGGATCCGACCCGAATTCCTCGCGCTCGAGGCCGACGGCGAGGCGGTCGGGCTGGATTGTCGGGTCGATGCGGTCGAGCATCTCGGCGCCGAGACGATCCTCGAACTTTCGTCCGAGGGGCCGCTGCTCACCGCCAAGACGATCCGCAACGACGGGATCCGCCACGGCGACACCGTCAGGCTCGTGACCGATCCCCTCAAGGTGCTGGCGTTCGATACCGAGACCGGCGTGCGCCTGCGCGCCTGACTGGCCGCAATCCGGCCTCCGCGTATCAGCCCTTGACCGCGCCGAAGGTCAGGCCCTGCACCAGCTTCTTCTGGATGAAGAAGATGAAGATGAGCACGGGGATGCTCTGAATGATCGAGGCTGCCGCGACCTGACCCCAGAGCGTCCCGGTATGCAGCACCAGGGAGGGGATCATCACCGGCAGCGTTCGTGTCTCCCCGGCCGAAAGGATCAGGGCGAACAGCAGCTCGTTCCACGAGAAGATGAGCACGAAGATCATCACCGCCACGAGACCGGGGTAGGTCATCGGGATCGCGAAGCGCCAGAACACCCGAAAATGCCCGCAGCCGTCCAGGTAAGCAGCCTCCTCGATCTCGCGCGGCACGTCGTTGAAGAACGACCGCATCATCCAGACCACGAGGACCAGATTGAAGGTCGCGTGGGCGAGGATCACCGCAAAGTGGCTGTTGACCAGCCCGAAGGCGTCGAAAATCAGGTACATCGGCAAGGCATAAGCGACCGGCGGCCCGAGCCTGGTCGCGAGGATCAGGAAGAAGAGGTGATTGCCGGCCGGGATCCTGAAGCGGGAGAAACCGTAAGCCGCCATCGTGCCGACGATTACCGTGAGCGCGGTGCTCGAAAACCCGATGATGATCGAGTTCAGAAGAAAGACATCGAAGCCTTTGCCGAAAATCTCGACGTAATTCACGACCGTGGGCTCGAACACCCACTTCGGATCCGGCGTTATCAGATCCACCCGCTTCTTGAAGCTTGCAAGCAGAATCCAGATGTAGGGAATCAGCGCAACGGCCAGCAAGAGGACCAACGGAATCAGGAAGGTGACCCAGTTGCGGCGCAGCATCTAGGCGGCCTCCTGAGTCGGCGCCTTGCCGCTCACGATCTTGTAGAAAAGCGCCGCGACCACGAGCGACGCGAACGCGAGAACCAGGCAGACCGCCGCACCGTAACCCAGATTCCAGGTCAGGAAGTTGGTGCGATAGGCGAAGGTGGCGATGACCTCGGTGGCGTTGCCCGGCCCGCCGCCGGTGAGCACGTGGATCGTGTCGAAGATCTTGCTCGCGTCGATCGCACGCAGCATGAGCGCGATGATGATCAGCGGCACCAGCATGGGCAGCTCGATGTGGCGCAGGATCTGCCAGCGCGACGCCCCGTCGAGCGTCGCGGCCTCGATGGGCGCCCTGGGGACCGCCGAGAGCCCCGCGAGCATGATCAGCATGATGAAGGGGGTCCATTCCCAGATATCGATGATCATCAGGGCGCCGAACGCGGTCACGGGGCCGGAGAATACGCTGGTATCCTCGAACAGCCCGATCCGGTTGAGGTAGACGGTGAGCACGCCGAAGCTCGGCATCAGGAAGAACCGCCAGATCATGCCGACCACCACCGGCGCAATCATGGTCGGGATCATGATGATCGTCAGCACCAAGCGGCGGCCGGCGAACTCGCGGTTGAGCCAGAGCGCGATCATCAGCCCCAGAACGAACTCCACCGGCACCACGACCGCCATGAAGATCGCCGTGTGCGCAATCGCGGCGTAGAACTTGGAGTCGGTCGCGATCAGATCGCGGTAGTTGTCGAGCCCGATGAACTGGCCCCGGTTCGTCAGGCTGGTGAGCGAAAGCTCGCGAAAGCTGTCCATGATCGCGAGCGTCATGGGCGCGATCGCCACGATCAGCAGGAACACGAGAACCGGGCCCATGCAGACCCAGAGAAAGGTTCTGGTCGAGGCGGAATCGGCCAGGACGCCGCCGCTCGCTACGCCGTTACTCATGGCGAGCCGGCATCGCCGCCACGCACCGCCTCAAGCAGCGCGCCGAAATCTTCCCGCCCCATGATCGCCTTGGAGCGCGTAAAGCGGTCCATCGCGTAGTCCCAATAACTCGCGAAGTGATACGCGGGCGCCTGGTTCTCGTTGACTTCCTGCAGCACGCCCCACAGCGTCCAGAGCAGGAAGGCCATCGCCTTGTAGATCACGAGGCGCGCCTCCATCGCCTTCGACGGCGGGCCGTTGCAATAGGCCTCGAGCAGGATCGCGTCCTGTCGGTCGCTGAAGTCGGCCTCGACCGAGAGGTCCGCGAGATCCCACATCGGATCGTTGTTCCCGCAGAACTCCCAATCGAGGATGTAGACGCGATCGCCGGTGTAAACGAGGTTCTCCGGCGCGGGATCGTTGTGACAGGGCGCGAGCGCGACGTTGGCGTCCGCGAGCGCTTGCCGCACCGCCTCGGCCTCGGTCTTGGCTTCAAAATATCCGTCGGGCAGGCGGGAGTCGTGGCGGCGCAGAACGTCCAGATACTCGTCCATCTTCTCGAAGTTGCTGAAGCGGCCGAGGAAGGGACTCCCGCAGGTGTGCAGCCTGCGGAAGGCGTCGGCGGCGAGCCTCAGCGCGTGCGGATCGCTCAAGACCGCAGCATCCATCGGTGCGCTATTCTCGATGAACGCCGTCACCTGGATCCCGCGCTCGCGGCTGTAGTAGACGAGCGGCGCGCCGACGCCGATCTGCGCCGTCACTCGCGCGGCGTGCTCGTCCGCCTCGCGATCGATGTATTCCTCGGTGCCCTGACCGGCGATCCTGAGCACGTAGTCGCGCCCGTCGATGGCGACCTTGAAGCTCTGGTTGGTCATGCTGGCCAACCTGACGATCCGGCCGACCTCGGCCCCCGGCCCGAACATCGGAACCTCGGCGACCTTGGCACGAACGAGGTCTTCCACCGTCATCTTCCCGCTCTTGCTGAGAGTTCAGGCCTGCTGACGCGTACCCTTCGAATCGTAGAGCGGCTCATCGTGGCGCACGGCGGGAATCGGCCGGGAGAACGCTTCGATCACGTAATCCTGGTGCCCCGCCTGCGCCGTTGGAACGTAGCCCATGGCAATGGGCTTTCCAATCGTATGGCCGAAGTTCGCGCTCGACGTCACGCCGAGGACGGCGCCGTTGCGCAGGATTGCCTCGCCGCCGAAGACATCCGCCGGCTGCTCCAGGGTGAAGAGGCAGAGCGTCTCCTCCGGCCCCTCTGCCGCGATGCGCGCCAGCGCCGCCCGCCCGATGAAGTCCCCCTTGTGCCGGGAGACGAGGCGCCCGAGGCCGGCGTGATGGGGCGAGTAGTCCGGCGAGATGTCAGCGGCCCAGGCGACGTAGCCCTTCTCCATCCTGAGCGTGTCGAGCGCACGATAGCCGATGTCGGCCAGTCCATGCTCGCAACCCGCGTCGCACAGCAGCGCGTAGACATGGCAGGCGTATTCCGACGGCACGTGCAGCTCCCAGCCCAGCTCCCCCGAGTACGAAAGCCGGATCGCGCGCACGTGGGCTCCCCCGATGACGATGTCCCGGCAGCGAGCGAAGGGAAATGCCTCGGACGAGAGATCGCTGTCGGCAATGCCCTGCAGCAGTTGGCGCGAGCGTGGCCCGCAGACATGTAGCACCGCATAGGCCGATGTGACATCCATGCGCGTGATCCTCCCGTCATCGGGAAGATGGCTCTCGATCCAGCCGAAGTCGTGCTGCCCGAACGCGGTGCCGGTGACCACGTAGAAGCGATCCTCCGCAATCCGGCAGATCGTGAGATCCGCCTCGATCCCGCCGCGCTCGTTGCAGAGCTGGGAGTAGACCGCGTGGCCCACCGGCCGGTCGAGGTCCGCAACGGCGAGCCGCTGCAGGCCGTCCAGCGCGCCGGGGCCCCAGACCTCCATCTTGGCGAACGACGACTGGTCGATCACGGCGACGCGCTCGCGCGCCGCCCGGTGCTCCTCGCCCACGATGTCGAACCAGTTCGCGCGGCCAAAGGAAGGCTCGTCGCGTGGCGCGGCTCCCTCTGACGCGAACCAGTTGGCCCGCTCCCAACCGGCCTTGCTGCCGAACACCGCGCCCCTCTCCCGAAGCATCCAGTAGAGCGGGCTGCGGCGAATGCCGCGGGCGCTCTCCGGCTCCTCGACCGGCCACTTCATCGTGTAGTGCTTGCCGTAGAGTTCGACCGCGCGCCGTTCCAGGAAGTGGCGCGTGTGGTGGTGAGCCGAGAAGCGCCGGATGTCGAGCGACCAGAGATCGAGGCTCGGCCTGCCCTCGATAATCCACTCGGCCATCATGCGGCCCGCACCGGGCCCGCCCGCGATGCCATAGAGGAAGCCGCTGGCCACGAAATAGTTGTCGAGCCCTGGCGCCCGGCCCATGACGAACTCGCCGTCGGCGGAATAGGGGATCGCGCCGTTGATGAGTTGGCGCACGCCGACCTCGTTGATGATCGGCGTCCGCCTGCCGGCCCGGTCTGCGATCTGCGCGAAGCGGTCGAAGTTCTCCGGCAGCAGCTGCTGGGCGAAGCCCGGCGGGATGCCGGCCGAACCGAAGGGCACGGTATCGGGCTCGTAGCCGCCCACCACCATGCCGCCCGCGTCGGGCTTCCAGTAGCTCAGCAGATCGGGGTCCCGCACCGTGGGCATGCCGGGCGGCAGGTCGGGGATCGGCTCGGTCACGATGTACTGGTGCTCCAGCGCGACCGTCGGCACGTCGACGCCCACCATGCGCCCGAGCTCGCGGCTCCACATGCCGGCGGCGTTGACCACGGTCTCGGCATGCACGGTGCCTGCGGTGGTGCGAACCTCGCGCACCCGCCGGCCAGCCAAGCCGAATCCGGTCGCCTCCACGCCTTCCACGATCCTGACCCCGCGCCGGCGCGCGCCGCTCGCCAGAGCCTGGGTCGCGCTGGCGGGGTCGACGTAGCCGTCCGACGGGATGTAGGCGGACCCCTCCACGCCATCGAGCGTCATGATTGGGAAGAGCGCCTGCGTCTCCTTCGGCCCCAGGAGATGCATGTCGAGCCCGAAGCTCTTGGCCGTCGTGGCGGCCCGGCGGTATTCGCGCATCCGGTCTCGGGAGGACGCGATGCGCAGGCTGCCCACCCGCTTCCAGTCGACTGCCTGGCCGGTTTCTTCCTCCAGTCTGTCGTAGAGGGCCACCGTGAGCCTGAGCATGCGCGTGACGTTGCGCGAGGGGCGCAGCTGGCCGATCACGCCGGCCGCGTGCCAGGTCGCGCCATGGGTGAGGCCGGATTTCTCGAGCAGCAGAACGTCGGTCTTGCCCATGTGCGCCAGGTGGTAGGCGATGCTGCACCCGACGATGCCGCCGCCGACGATCACGATCTCCGCATGGGTCGGGAGAGTTGGTGGCATTGCCTCGGCCCCTTCTCCATAGGCGTGGCGGCCATGTACCGCCGGCCGCGTGCGCGCGAGCGCCTATCGCGGGATACGGTGGGATATTGTGGCACATGGCGGCAGCCCACGGGCCGTGACCGTGGCGAGACATGCGGGCTAGGATGGATCGCGTGTTCGTCGCCATAGGAGCGCGCAGGCAAACGCGGAGGATGTCATGGACTGCCAATTGACGGGCAAGCGGGCCCTGGTCACCGGCGCGGCGAGCGGCATCGGCAAGGCGATCGCCCTTGCGCTCGCGCGAGAGGGCGCAACGGTCGCCACCCACGCGCGAACGGCCGAGAAGAGTGCCGGTACCGTCGACGAGATCGTGGCCGCGGGCGGCAAGGCCTTCCCCGTCGCCGCAGACCTGACCGACGGCGGCGCCATCGCCGTCATGTGCGCCGAGGCGATCGAGCGGCTCGGCGGGATCGACGTCGTCGTCAACAACGCCGGCGTCTGCGATCTGAGCAAGGTCGAGGACATGGACGAGTCCCTCTGGGACTGGGTGATCGATACCAACCTGAAGGCACCGTACCTCGTCACCAAGCACACCGTGCCCACGCTCAAGCAGCAGGGCACCGGCGGCGCACTCATCTACAACGCGTCCACCAACGCCAAGACTGCGGACGCCGAGTGGAGCGCCTACAACACCTCCAAGCACGGGTTGGTGGGTTTCGTGCGCTGCATCGCGGCCGAGCTCGGCGAGCACGGCATCACCTCCAACGCCATCTGCCCCGGCTGGGTCGCCACCCCCATGGCGACGAGCCTGCACGAATCCATGGCGGCAGACGCCGGCGAGCCCTACGACAAGTTCTATGACGAGAGCATGCGCTTCAACATGCTGAAGGAGATCCTGCCGCCCGAGACCATCGCCGACATGGCGGTCTACCTGGCGAGCGCGCGCGGCAAGTACGTAACCGGGCAGTCGATCAACGTCTGCGGCGGCCTCTGCTACTTCTGAGGCTGGACCTCGCCGGCTCAGGCCTTGATGCGCAGATTGTCGGGGTCGTAGAGCGCCCTTGTGTGGAGGGTGGCGGGGAACCTCCGCATGCGGGCCTCGATCTCGTAGCTACCGGCGCGCAGGTAATCGTCATTGACCCCTGCCTCGTTGCGCACGTAGCCGAGTCCGATGCTCTTGCCCACCGTGTGACCGTAGCCGCCGGAGCTCAGGTAGCCCACCCGTTCGCCGTTCCGGTAGATCGTCTCGCGCCCCAGCAGGATCGCCTCCGGATCGTCGACGGTGAAGGTCGCGAGCCGCTTGGTGAGCGGCGCGGCGCGCTGCCGCTCGACCGCCGCCCGCCCCACGAAATCTGCCTCTTTCCCGAGCGATACGGCGAAGCCGAGCCCGGCCTCGTCGGGCGTGTAGTCGGAGCCGATATCGGTGGCCCAGACGCGGTAGCCCTTCTCCAGGCGGAGGGAATCGATGGCGCGGTAGCCTGCGTCCCGGAGGCCCACCGCGCTGCCGCTCTCGCACAGCGCATCGTAGACCGTGCACATGTACTCGGAGGGCACGTGCAGCTCCCAGCCGAGCTCGCCGACGAAGGTGACCCGCAAGGCCCGGACCGGCGCACCGGCCACGAAGATCTCGCGGCAATAGCCGAAGGGGAAGCTCTCGTTGTCGATATCGCCCTCGACCGCATCCGCCAGGACGGTGCGGGCCTCCGGCCCCATGAGGCTGAGCGTGCCGTAGGCCGAAGTGACGTCGATCAGCTGCGCCCGCGCGTCCGCCGGAATGTGGCGCCCGATATGGGCGAAGTCGTGGGTCGCGTAGCCGGTGCCGGTCACGATGTAGAACTCGTCGTCACCGAACCGCGAGACCGTAAGATCGCATTCGATCCCGCCGCGCGGGTTGAGCATCTGCGTATAGGTCAGCCGCCCGGCGGGCTTGCCCACATCGCCCGCGCAGATTGTCTGGAGCACGGCCTCGGCGTCCCGGCCCACCATGAGGAACTTGGCGAAGAAGGAATGATCGAAGAGCGCGGCGGCCTCGCGGCACGCCGCATGCTCCGCGCCGACGTGGGGGAACCAGTTGGCCCGCCCGAATGAGACGATATCGCTCGCCTCCGCGCCCGGCGGCGCAAACCAGTTGGGCCGCTCCCAGCCGAACTTGGTTCCGAAGCAGGCACCCCGCGCCGCGAGCTTGTGGTGAATGGGACTCAGCCGGAGCGGGCGGCCCGCCTCCATCTCCTCGTGCGGCCAGCGGATCGTGAAGTGATGGGACTGGCCCTCCAGCGCGCGCACACACACCTGGTCGTCCGAGCCGTGGTAGGCGCCGAAGCGCCGGATGTCGGCGGCCCAGAGATCGACCGGCGGCTGGCCCTCAAGGATCCACTCGGCCAGCGCGTAGCTCGCGCCGCCGGCAGACGCGATGCCGAAGGCGTTGAAGCCGGTGCCGACGAAGAAGTTCCGGAGCTCCGGCGCCTCGCCGAGGATGAACATGCCGTCCTCGGTGAATGACTCGATGCCGTTGAACCATTGCCTGACGCCCACGGTCTCCAGAGCGGGGATGCGCTCCATCGCCGGGATCATCAGCTGCTCGAAGTGGTCCACGTCCTCCGGCATCAGCCTGAACTCGTGGCCCTCGGGGATCGGCCTCGTGCGATAGGGCTTGGGGTTGCGTTCGTAGCCGCCGACGGCGAGGCCGCCGATCTCGAGGAAGTAGGTCAGCTTGTCGGGGTCGCGAATGGTCGGGTGATCGCGGGTAAGGCCCTCGATCCGCTCCGTCACCATGTATTGGTGATAGGCGGGCTGGATGGGCACGTTGACGCCGGCGAGCCGTCCGATTTCGCGCGACCAGATGCCGGCGCAGTTGACCACGAACTCGCAGCGGATCGTTCCTTTATCGGTGATCACGCCATTTGCGGCGCCGCCGCTCGTCTGGAAACCGGTGACCTTTGTGTCCTCGATCAGGCGGACGCCGTTCATCCTTGCGCCCGCCGCCAATGCCATGGCCGCGTCGGACGGGCTCGCCATCCCGTCGCTCGGGACGTAGGCGGCGCACACCAGGTCGCCCACCTCGAGCAGCGGGAAGAGCGCCTTCGCCTCGGCGGGCGAGACGATCTCCATCTCCAGGCCATAGGACCGCGCCGTGGTCACGGCGCGCTCGTATTCGGCGCGGCGGTCTGCATTGGTCGCGAGCCGCAGCGAGCCGTTCTGGTGCCAGCCCGTTGCCTGGCCGGTTTCTTCCTCCAGCCGGCTGTATATTTCGACCGAGCGGCCGAGCAGCCACGAGACGTTGGCGCTCGTGCGCAGCTGGCCGACCGCGCCCGCCGCATGCCAGGTCGAGCCCGAGGTGAGCTTGTGCTTCTCCAGGAGGACGACATCGCGGCAGCCGCAGATCGCGAGGTTGTAGGCGGTCGAGCAGCCGACGATGCCGCCGCCGACGATCACCACTCTCGCCTGATCCGGGAACGATGCATTCATGCGAGGTGCCTCGGGAGAGTCCGGGGGCCCTAGGCGTTGGTCCGCAAGATGTGATGCGCGGCATTGTGGCCAGGCGCGCCGGTGACCTCACCGGCCGGATGGGTACCGCCGCCGCAGAGATAGAAGTTCCCGATCGGCGTGTCGTAGCTCTGCCGCCCGTTCAGGAACTGGCTCGGCACCACGTCGAGATGGCGGATCGCGCCGTCGGTGATGCCGGCGCGCTGCTCGATGTCCCACGGGCTCATGAACATCCATTCGCGGATGGCGGAGCGGAAGTTGGGAACGAACCGGGTCACGTAATCGATGACGCCTTCGCCCACCTCCTCGCGGCGCTCATCCCACGTGCCCTCCGCCAGGTGCGCCGGCGCATAGAGCCCCCAGATCGAGCAGATATGGCCGCCCCTGTCCGTCAGGGTGGCGTCGTAAAGCGTCGGCACCTGAAGGTGGCAGATCGGCTCGCTGCACGGCACGCCTGCGCGCATCTCAGCCCCCGCCCGCGCGTAGTGGTCGAGGCTGGGCGCGATCATGATGTAGGAGATGGGCGGGCCGTCATACCCGTTGAGATAGCCTGAAACGTCCGGCGGCTCGTCCATCACGCAGTGGAACTTGAAGTAGCCGGTTCCGGTCTTGAGCCGCTCCGCGCGCTGGGCGAGATCGCCCGGCAGGTCGTCGGGCGCGAAGAGCGTGCGATAGGTGCGCTTGGGATCGGCGTTCGAGACCACCAGATGCGCGCGCATCTCCTCGCCCGACTCGAGGCGCACGCCGGTGGCCTTGCCGTTCTCTACCAGCACCTGCGCGACCGGCGCATCGCACCGGATTTCGCCGCCTTGCTCGGTCACCGCCTCCGCCATGTAGTGCGTGATCGAGCCCATCCCCCCTTCGACGACATAGTAGCCGTGTCCGCCCGCGGCGCCGAACTGGAAAAAGACCTCGGCCCAGGCGCTGCCCGGCGCATGGGGATCGGCGATATCCTGCACGTAGAGCATCATGGCGCGCACGCGCTCGTCCTCGAAGTGGTCGGCCGCGAGATCGACGAGCGAGCTGGTGAGAAAGCGCTCCAGCACGGCTTCGTCCCCGCTTGCCTTGGCGCGTTCCCAAACGTCGGAGAGTGTCGGCGGATCGGTCAGCATGTAGGGCTGCACCAGCCCCGTCGCCCGGGTCCAGAGGTCCACCCAGTCGGAAAATCGCGCGGCATCATGGCGGTTCAGCCGCGCGATCGATTCCACCGTGCGATCCATGTCGTAGTGCAGGAACGCGTGCGAACCGTCTTCGTAGGGAAAGAACACCGGCGGGTCGATCAGATGCATGGTCAGGCCGCGCCTGTCCAACCCCATGTCGTCGCGCACCTTTTGCTCCAGCTTCCACATCACGTAGGCACAGGACGACACCCGATAGCCATCGAACAGCTCTTCGGTGGCGCAGGCACCGCCCACGAACGACCGGCGCTCGCAGAGCAGCACCTTCCGTCCGGCGCGCGCGAGGTAGAAGGCGGCGACCAGCCCGTTATGACCCGCGCCGACGATGATCGCGTCGTAATGGACGTCTGCCATGACAAGGCCCTTCTCGGAGTTCAGGGACGGCTTGACCCGAGCCCGCGCTCACAGCCACGCTGCGCCGCTGTCAACGCAGCCGGTCCCCGGCGTTGCCGGGCGCAACACCGGGGACGGCACTCAGCCTATCCTGCGAGCCCAGGCCGGGGTCCCGAGGGCCCGTTCGGGCCCCCGAAGCAGGTTTCCCTGGGCTGCGACACCCCCGCTCTTATTGCTCCGCCACGTCGCGCATCCGCTGCGCGATGTTGGCGATTGTCGTCGCCGCATCCTGGTTCCCGGCGCCGGCGTTGGAGAGCTCTTCCGTGAAGATCTCGGTCCAGGCGAGCCACGTCGGCGGATTCGGACGGGGCAGCAGCTTGTCGTTCTCCTCAAGCCACCGATAGAGCTGGTCGCGCTGGATGTTGACCCAGTTCGGATCGCTCCACTCGGGCATTGCGTAGACGTCGCTCCGGGTCGGATTGCCGCCCGCCGGCATGGTCCGGGCCTGGATGTCCTTGCGGTTGATCCACTGGGCGAAGAGGAACGCGGCTTCCGGGTTCTGGGCGCTCTTCGGAATCATCCAGTTGTTGGCCTCGGCGATGGAGAGCCCCATGCCGGGATGCGCATAGTAGGTCATCTTTCCGGCCGAACCGGGGCAGTCTTCCGGAATCTCGAGGTAGGGCGTGGTATCGCCCCAGGTGAACATGGTGAACAGATTGCCGGCGCACATCTCCGAGTACTCTTCGTCCCAGGTCGCTTCCATGTAGCCGGGGTTCGAGTAGGGCCGGAGCGAGAGCATGAACTCGAGCGCCTTGACCGCGGCATCGCCTTCGTCGATCGCGACGTTGCCGTTCTCATCCAGATAGCGGCCGCCCATGTTGATCAGGATGCGCTCGTAGTCGTAGAGCACGGCGAGGTGGCGCTTGAAGGGCACGATCGTGCCGTAGAAGTCGCTCTCCAGCACCTGCCCCGCCAGCGTCTCGCCCTTCTCGCGCGTGTAGAAGGCGGCGAGGTCGTGATAGTGCTGCCAGGTGGTCGGCGGTAGCGGCATGGCGTAGCCGTTCGCCGCTTCGAAGTTGGCCTTCTCCTCGTCGGTTGCCAGATCGCTCCGGTAAACCATGAAGGCCAGCACGAACTTCGTCGGCACGCTGTAGAGATTGCCGTCGTAGAGAGTCGACATTTCGTGCAGCGCGGGGACGAGGTCGGTCGCGAAATTAACCTCGGGGTCCTTCAACGCCGCATCGTCGGTAAAGGTCGACCAATCGTGGACGAAACCGTGGGCAGGAAACACGCCCGTCGAGAACGAAACAACCTCGACGAGATCGTAGTACGACGATTCCGTGATCTGGTCGGTCAGGAACTGGGTCTGAATCGCCCCGAGGTCGGCGATCTCGAAGTTGACCTTGATACCGGTGAGCTGCTCGAACTCGTCCGTGAGCGCGACATAGGACATGCACGGCGCGTAGCCGTCGCAAATGCCCCGCACCTCCGAGCCGGCATAGGGTTTGGCCGCCTCCTCCAGCGACCAGGCGTGCGCCTCATCGGCATCCAGGGGCGCTCCTGCGAGAGCGCCCGCCAGCGCAGCGGCGCCGATTCCGAGCGCGATCTTGTTCATTCTCGACATTGCTCTCCTCCCTTTCTTGTACAGGTCAATTGCCTCTACGAAATTCCTTGTTTTGCTAGGGAATTGACGTTCAAGGCATCAACTCAAACGTTAGCCCGGATGTCTGACCCATGTCACGGCCCGCGTCGCGCCAGAGCGCACTGCTCCGAGTATTCGCTCACCAATTCATATAGGCCTGCACCGCCTCGTCGGAGACCCGACCCTCGGCGACATCGGTGAGGGCCCGGTCGATGATGGCGAGGCCCTCGTCGCACTCCGTATCGCTCAGGTTCAGGGGCGGCGTGATCTCCAGCACGTTGGCGGCGAGCCCGACGTAGATGAAGCTCGCGCCGAGCTCGTAGGCACGCAGGATCACCTTGGCGGTGGTGGTGGCTTCGACCGGCGCCTTGCTCTCGCGGTCCTGCACCAGGTCGACGCCGATTGCGAGGCCGCGCCCGCGCACATCGCCGATCATGGCGTGTCGCTCGCCCAGCGCGCGCAGACCGTCCGCCAGCCGCTCGCCCATGCGCGCGGCGTGGGCCGGCAGGTCCTCGTCGAGAACGGTGCGCAGCACGGCGAGGCCCGCGGCGGTGCAGACCGGGTTGCCGCCGGTGGTCTGAATCGCGAATGCCGGGCGGTGGTCCAGAATGTCGGCGGGCCCGATCACGGCGGAGAGCGGCAGCCCGCCGCCGATCCCCTTGCCCAGCACCACAACGTCGGGGGTCAGCCCCTCGTGGCCGAAGGCGTGGAACAGCCCGCTGCGCCCGCAGCCGACCTTGACCTCGTCCAGCACCGTGAGAATACCGTGCCGCCGGCAGCGCTCCTCCAGTGCCTTCAGGAAGCCCGCGGGCGGCACGATGAGCCCGCCGTCGGACATGATGGGCTCGATGAAGACGGCGGCGACCTGCTCCGGCGGGCACGTGGTCTCGAACTGGTAGTCCAGCATGTCGAGCACGGCTTCCGCCGAATAACGCGGCCGGTAGGGGTCGGGATAAGGCAGCAGCACCAGACCCGGCCTCGGCAGCGTGTGGGTCATCGCGGTGTGGCCCGAGATCGCCATCGAGCCCGCGACGCCGCCGTGGTAGGAGCCGATGAAGGAGATGAAGCGGGGCCGGCCGGTTGCGGCCTCCAGCACGCGCGCCGCGGCATCGTTCGCGTCCGAGCCGGAATGGCCGAACCAGACGCGCCGCGCGCCGCTGCCGGGCGTCAACTCGACCAACGCTTCCGCGAGCGCGGCGGCCGGCTCGTTCGGGTACATCAGGAGGCTTGCGCCCGCCATGTCGGTGAGCGCCCTGGTCACCGCCTCGGTCACCGCCGGGTGCGCGTAGCCCAAACTCGCGGCGGTGGCGGAGGCCGAAAGATCGAGAATGCGCCGCCCGTCCTCGCCGGTGAGGTAGGAGCCCTTGCCGCCGCTGGCCGCCAGCGGATTGAAGCGCAGCTTCTGGATTTCAGCGATTGCAGCCGTGTCTCGCTGGCTCAGATCATCGTTCGAGCGGGCCATGGTTCGCGCTCCTTCATCGAGGTCCGCGCGCCGGCGTCATGCAGGCGCAGGCCGGCAGCAGTCGCCGGACGGACGAGGCCGCACCGGCGCTCACTCTCCCAGCCGGTATTTTGCATCCCGATGCGGGCTGCGTCATGCTTGGATGCCGTGGAACTCACACGATGTGCGCGAGGACAAGGCGATGACGGGTGATCCGAAATACGACGTGCTGTTCGAGCCCGTTCGCATCGGGCCGAAGCAGGCTCCCAATCGCTTCTTCCAGGTTCCCCATTGCAACGGTGCGGGCTCCCACCGCCCCGGCGCTCAGGCCGCGTTTCGAGCCATGAAGGCCGAGGGTGGCTGGGGAGTCGTGTGCGTGGAGTATTGCGCGATCAGCCCGGAAACCGACGACACGCCCCATATCAGCGTGCGCATTTGGGACGAAGGCGACGTCATCAATCTGCGGCACACGACCGAGAGCGTGCATCGGCACGGCGCGCTCGCCGGCATCCAGCTCTGGTACGGAGGCGCGCACGCACCGGTGCGCGAAACCCTCGCGATCTCCCGCGGCCCCAGCCAGATGCCGTCGGAGACGGCCTATCAGAACTACTGCCACGAGTGCGACGAAGACGACATCCGCGAGCTCATCCAGATGTACGTCGACGCCGCCAGGCGCTCCGAGGACGCGGGCTTCGACTATGTCGAGGTGATCGGCTCGGATTCCTCGCTCCCCACCCAGTTCCTCCAGCCGATGTACAACAAGCGCACCGACCGTTGGGGCGGCTCGTTCGAGAACCGCGCGCGCTTCTGGCTGGAGACCATGGCGGCCCTCAAGCGCGCCGTGGGCGACCGGGTCGCCGTCGGCACGCGCATCGCCATCGACAACTTGCTGGGCCCGATGGGCCTGGAATTGGAGGAAGGTCTCAAGTTTGTGGAGTTGGTCACGCGCGAAGGCGTGTGCGATCTCTGGAACATCAAGATTTCGTACTTCATGGAGTGGGGCAACGACGCCGGCCCTTCGCGCTTCTTCGAGCCCGGCTACCAGACCTGGGCCACCAAGGCGGTCAAGGAGGTGGCGAATGTTCCGGTGGTCGGGGTCGGGCGGGTCACCAGCCCCGACGACATGGTTCGCATCATCCGCGCCGGCGAGGCGGACCTGATCGGCGCCGCGCGGCCTTCGATCGCCGACCCGTTCCTTCCCCGCAAGATCCGGGAAGGCAGGTCGGACGACATCCGGGAGTGCATCGGCTGCAACATCTGCGTCTCCCAGTTCAACATGGAGGCCCCGCTCGTCTGCACCCAGAACGCGACGGCGATGGAGGAGTACCGCCGCGGCTGGCATCCCGAGCGGTTCGACCAGGCCGCAGAGCCCTGTTCGGTGCTCGTCGTAGGTGCGGGCCCGGCGGGGATGGAGTGTGCTCGCGTGCTCGGCGAGCGCGGCTACGACGTTCACTTGCGCGAGCGCGAGAGCGAAATCGGCGGGCACATCCGCCAGGTCATGCGCTACCCCGGGCTCACGGAGTGGGGCCGCATCATCAGCTACCGGCAGGCCCAGCTCGACAAGCTCAAATCGGTCGAGGTCCATACCGGCGTGGACGACATGACCGCCGACAGCGTGCTCAGCTACGGCGCCGACAAGGTCGTGATCGCGGTCGGTGCCGAGTGGGTCATGGATGGGCTCAACGCCGTCAGCTTCGGGCCGATCGAGGGCGCCGACGCCGAAACGCCGCAGTTCTGCACGCCCGAGCAGGTGATGGGCGGAAAGGACATCGGCGATCGCGTGGTGATCCTGGACGGCGACGGCTACTTCACCGGTGTCGCCATGGCGGAAATGATGGCGGAGAGGGGCAAGCAGGTCTCCGTCGTGACCCAGTTCAACGAAGTCGCACCGTTCTGCCAGAACACGCTCGAAGGGCCCAACCTGCAGCGGCTTCTCCACGAACAGGACATCCAGTGCTATCCACTTCACTGGATCGAATCCCTCGCCGTCAACAACACGGTCAAGGTCGAGATCGCTTACGCCTACCGCGACAGTCCCCGTATCGAACTTCCGCCGCGGACGGGCCGCGTGCCGAGACGTCTCGGCACCGACACGACGACGCTGGAATGCGATACCGTGATCCTCTGTACGGCGCGCAAGTCGAGGCGTGAGCTGTTCACGGCACTCAAGGCGCGGAAGGACGAGTGGCCGCAGAACGACGTGCAGGCGGTCTATCAAGTCGGCGACTGCCACACGCCGCGCTTCATCCAGCTATCCGTGTTCGAAGGGCACCGGCTCGGCCGCGAGTTCGAGTCCGACAACCCGCAGTTTCCGCTGCCCTACATCCGCGAACAGCACACCTGGGGCAACGAGACCTACTGATCCTCCTTCGTTGGATTGGTCCACCTTTAGGTTAGGGAGAGGGGAGGACCAAGGACGGTAAGGGAGCGGCACAAGCCGGAGGAGATCGTGAGCCTGTCGCGGCAGGTCGACCCGAGCTCGTCCGTCTCGATCATCCCGGAATTGCTGTACAACGGGTCGGCCTCACGCGACGCGATCCTACCGATCGGAGTCCTCGTCGCGCATCAGATAGGCTGGAACGCGATATCGGTCCTGGCTATGGCCGATCCACGGTTCAACCGGCAGCAGCGTCGCATCTGCGGTCTTATTTGTGGTGCTCATCTATTTCCAGCCGCTGTTCGCGATGTCATCCTTCCTGACGATCCTCAACGTCGGATTCCACGGGTTCATCGAGTTTGACAGAGATGGCCGGCTCGTTCCCTGCATCTGCTCGACGACGATCATCGACGGCGCCGACGACACGTTCGGCGAGGACGATCACATGGCCCACCACAACTTCGGCCAGGTTTCACACGACAGACTGGCGACGCACCAGCGCTCGCAGCAGGCGCTGTGGGCAAGGCAGCGCGCATCGGTGTTCAAGAATCTCTCGGTGGTGGAGTTAGGCACTTATGTGTTGCTGGGCAGATTTCGGTCTCTGGCAGAAAAACACTACCTCGATTTCGCGGGCGACGCGGGGGTGAACGAGATCGCGGCGTTGCTCCAAACGCGGGCGAAGCGCAAGGAGATGGATTACGCGGACTACGAGTTTGGCTATTTGCCGAGTCTGGAGTCCACGGTGCAAGAACTCGTCCGCAGCGAGACATGCAAGAGCGCAAACCAGGCACATGTCCACCAGGCCCTCGGCGCCGTTCGAAGAGCTGCGAATGATTCGGAAGGATCGAGACCGGCGTAGCTGCAGTTCGTAAACCGAATCAATCTTCGCGAGCGAACCGCGGGCTGCTTTTATGGCCAGCGCCAGCGCCGCTCTCTCGCCGGCCAGCGCCGCTCTCTCGCCGGCCAGCACCGTTTTCGCGCCTGTCAGCGCCGCCGTCTCGCGAGCCAGCGCCGTTCTCTCGTTGGCCAGCGCGTCGCCCTTCTCGTTCTCCGGGTCCGATCCTGACGCGGCCTCAAGTGCGTCAATCTTGGCTGCCGTCGCCAGCACTGTCTCGAGGATCTCCCGGATGTTCTCGACGTGCGCACCTGGTTGCGAAGACGTCGCAGCCGCCGGCGATTGTTCGGTCCCGGCACCCGGCCTGACCTCCGCCCCTTGCGGCCGGCCGACCAGCAGGTCGCGTCCCTCCAATTCGTCGTCAGCAGACCCCCGGCCGCCGCGCCTGTCCTCCGACCCCATGATCGCCTCCCGCAAAGGACCAATCGTTCGTAGTTCGTTTTGTAATGCATATCGGCGCCAGCAGGCCGATTGACAAGGGCCGGCGGCTCACCGCTCCCTCGGAGCGCCTTTGGACATACCCGATTCGAACCACTTGGCGCCCTACTTCCTGGAACCGAGCTTGCGGGCACGCGATGCCGCCTTCGCTCTCCGCGCAGAGTTCCACGAGGTGGCCGGTTTCGGCTCTCCGCTATCACACCTGGGTTGCGATAATGGCATCGCCGCCAGCTGGAAGGTCGACAACCGGCACCGGGTTGAGGGGCTCATGGCGGCCGGCGCAATTCGGTGCGTTGACGTGAAGCGTGCTCCCAAGGCGCCGCCAGCCGTGGCCATGGTGAATGGGCCTGAAGACGTGAAGCCGCGGGCACGTGCGCTGCGTTGCGTCACGAAGCTCCCCGCAGCCGACATTCTCGCCCGTCTCGGTCCGGTCGAACACGCCATGGGGCGGGCCGTGGGCGATCAGGACATCGACGTGCGCCGGGATCAGGTCCCACTTCTCGCGAAGCTCTGCGCCGCGTTCCAGGGTGAAGGCCATGTCAAAGAACCATGGTTGCCAGGGCGAGCCCCAAAAGGTCATTCCCCCGATCTCGACGCCGCTGTCCAGGAGATAGTGACAATCGGCAAAGATCTCAGGAGTCAGACCGGGGTCCGCCTCCAGGCATCGGTCGTGGTTTCCGGCGATCACCACTTTGTGCCGGTGCGGCAGGTCGCGGAAGAACTCTCCGAACGATCTCGCTTCGACAGCCTCGCCCGCGCTGCAGAAGTCGCCCGCATGGACCAGCACGTCACCGTCTGGAATGCTCATCTCCCGGTGCAAGCCGTGGGTGTCGCTGAGGAGAACCAGTCGCAGGGGCAAGTGTCCTCCCGATGGAGCG
The DNA here is from genome assembly GCA_022820945.1 of Alphaproteobacteria bacterium. Classification (GTDB taxonomy): domain Bacteria; phylum Pseudomonadota; class Alphaproteobacteria; order UBA828; family UBA828; genus WTGU01. Next base: position 23,549 of record JAJEEP010000068.1, read on the forward strand.
TCAGCAGTCATATCGACGGCGCTGACGCGCGAGTCAACCACACCTGGGCCGCATCCCGCACCCTACCGCCCGGTACATAATCCCGCCGCCGTTGACATCACTTCGAGCACGAGCGCTTCGAGCTTCGCGCATTCGGCGCCGCCCGCGACCTCCCGGATGGCGTGCTGCTCCTCGACGCTGAGCCCTCCCACCGGGGAAAGGTCCCGCTTGTCCACCAGGTCGAGCGCCATTATTGAACCCACCCGGCGTCCAGCACGCGCGCCGGCTCCCCCGCACCGGTCCGGGTTCCGTCGACCGCGCGCTTCGCAACGTCAGCCTGGCCATGTTCGCACTCCCGGCGACAAGCGTACCGGCGAGCACGGTACCGACCCGCACGACGCTCCCGACCCATTTACGGTCCGTGGACTCGAGCTCGCGGAGCTTCACGTCGTTCCAGCCAGTCCGACTCCACCCATGGCCGCTGGACAGTCGGAGCGCCGAGGGTTGGGTCATGCGTGGCGCTTGGTGAGCCGAGGCGTCGAGCACCCTTGCACGATGCAGTTGCACATGGCACCTCTGCCTGAAACACGTCCCAATATCGCGTTATCAGGCGGATTTGCCTGCTAATCAGTGGTTAGAGCGCGCAAATTCAATAGAGGATTACGACATGGCTAGATGCACGGCACCAGTACGTGGCCATCGCACAGCGAGCGGGGCAGCCAACTGCCCTGCTTGCGGTGGGCGCTATGGCGGCTATAGGGGTTACAGCGGCTACGGGTCGTATTCGCCCTCGTCTTACTCTCCGTCGCGTAACCGTGGCAGCGGTCGGAGCGGCGGCGGATCCAGCCGCACGACACAGCCGCGATGGTCGCGAGCAGGTTCGTCTGTCATGTACACGCCTGCCGAGGTGCGGACACTTACACCGATCCGTGAAAACGTCGAGAAACGAGCGACGGTGCCCGATCTTCGTGACACCTTCCTTTGCCACGCTTGGGATGATCGGCAAGGGGCTGCCAAAGAGTTGCACGATCATCTTGAGTCTCGAGGCGTTTCCGTTTGGTTCAGCGAGAAGGACATCGTCCTCGGTGCGTCGTTGCTTAGGGAAATCGACAAGGGCTTGGCCAACTCGCGAGTCGGGATCGTGCTGGTGACCCCTGCGTTCCTGCGCCGTGTCGAGGCAGAGGGTATTGCTGACAAAGAGCTTTCGGCGCTTTTGGCGCGTGATCTGCTCGTTCCTATCGTGCATGACACTACGTATGAAGCACTTCGCGAAGTTAGTCCATTACTTGGCTCGCGCAGTGGCTTGAGCACCGCAGAAGAGCCCATGGCAGACATTGTGGTAAAACTCGCGGAGTTGGTCGCGCTCTAACAATGCCTTGCAGCCGACCCACTTTCCGCTACTTCCCTTCGGTCATTCGCTTCAAACGGGCGGCTGAAGGCAGGCGTTATGTTCTTCGTGACTTCCTCGACATAACAAACGATGAATGAGACGGAATATCAACGCCGTGTGGCCCAGATCGATGAGTGGGCTAAAGCGCTAGGTTTTGAGCTGGCAGATATGATCGAACCAAATCCGGCAGATGTGATTTATCATTATACAAACTCTAGTGCACTGATTGGAATGCTTGAATCCGGCAAGGTCTGGGCTACGCATGTAAGCCGGATGAATGATTCGATGGAATATAAAATCGGGGTCGAGTTGGTGGAACGATTGGTGCGGAAAAATATGGAAGGCCCGTTGCGTCAATTGTTCGAACGAGCGATATCCAACCTTGTGTCCGTAGATACATATATCGCTTGCTACTCATCTGAGGTAAATCGGATTAGCCAGTGGCGTGCATACGCAGGGCTAGGTGTTGGCTATTGCATAGGGTTCAAGTCTGGTGAAATGGCAACCACATATGGCAGGATGCCGTTACTCGAAAAAGTCATCTACAGTGAGGAAGTCGCTGAAGCTGTTGTGGTGCGCTTGCTTGATCGGGTTGAGGAACTCTTGGCGAAAAGTGATTTCGGTGAGGTGGAGGTCGGTTACCTTCTCGGCATGCTGGAAGCAACGTTCAATAGCGTCGCATGTGTCGTCAAGCATGCGGGATTTGAAGAAGAGGCTGAATACCGCCAGATATACCAACCGCCCACATCCTCGTTGTTGTTGGAAACCAAATTCAGGTCCGGTCGATATGGTTTAACGCCATATGTTGAATTTGACTTTCTCAATGAAGGTCAGCTGCCAATTGAGTCGATTACTATTGGGCCATGCGCCAACCCAGATGAAGAAAGTCACACGCTTGCAGCAATACTGAGTCGGCATGGCTATCAATCTGTCGAAATCCAACAGTCTGGTATTCCTCTACGTGTGTAAGCTAGAAATAGTAATCGTGCAGGATGAACATAACAATTTGCTGCAGCGGACCAGCGTCCCGCTGGCCGCTGAGCACTGTCGTTATGTGCAGGTAAGTGAGGCCGCAACGAACAGGTGCCGGAGAAAATAGTATGTCAAAATCCACATACATGGTCACAGTCATACGTGAAGGTCGGGAAAAGGATTACCGCGATTTCTGGGATCGCGAGATAAAGGTCAATTCGGACGGGGAAGAGCTTCATCCGGCGCTGGTGGGCTTTACAGAAGTGGTAGAGGCAAAGAATCTAAACGAGGCTGTCGCAATCGTGCAGAAAAAGCATCCGGCGCTAATTGTTGCAAGAGACCATTCAGCGAAAGTTGGATGATCCGGGTTCTGATAAAATGAGGAGTGAAGATGTTACTTTACATGAGTCTTGCTGGGCCGCAAGTCCGTATGGCGATTGTCACCAGTTGATTAATTTAGATTTTGCGTGCGTTTCCGATGGCCTTTGGGGCCGAGAGGAGGCGTAGCGATTTCCGTGTTCGGCCACACGTGCCATCACATGCGCACTCACGCGCGGAGATTGAGTGTCCCTGCCGTGGTGACTCCTTGTATGGCCCGACGCGGATTGCGCCCGACGACAGCGCTACGCTCGAGCGTGCAAGCCTGATACTGGCGTTGTTCGGCACGTCGGTTGCACGCCGATCAGCGCAATAAGCTATTGAAGTGGCCCGATATTGCGGGGTCACAATTGCACGCCGAGCAACACTCACCAGCAGCGCGTGGTCGCGCATCTCCGCGGGCTCTATGTCCACGTCGTCGCTGAAGGCGAAGCGGACGGTGAACGCCGTCGAGCCGTCATGCGACTCCGGCGCGTCCGAGAACTCCGCCGTGAGCGGCGGCTGCACCATCGCCTCGCTGGAGTCGGGGAACCGGCTGCTGAGCTCAGGAAGCGCGGAACGCTCACTTAAGGGCTCCGTGACACGTCAGGCCGCTCCTTGGTTACCTCGCGTTGCTCCATCGATGCAGGAGAAGACAAGGCCACCTGTAACCGGTCCGTCAAACTGTGCGATGGTTGGCGATTACTCCCACTTGCCGAAATACCCCCTCCACGGGAAAATACCTTGATCCGTATCTCGACTCCTCCGAACATGCTCACCCTCGGAATAGTCATCCGAGTCGAACCAACCTATCCACGACCAGATCTACTCATCATCGAGTGTCCAAGGTGAACCAATGAGAACTCCAACATTAACCCACGAGCATACCATAAATACTTCGCTCGGAGAGGTCCTTAGCGAACATGGTCGGGCTTGGAGAATTCGTTCTGAACACGTAGGAAGGATTTTCGACGAGGGTGGTCGACCAGATATCCTCATCGAGAAATCCGGCGGTTGGCCGATTGTCATTGAAGCCGAAGTCGGAAACCATAGACAAGCTGAACTCGAAGCCCAATCGCGTTTGGGGAATCGATTGGTTTCCAGCGCGAACTCTGTCCATGCCGTCGTCGCGCTAGTTTATCCTGTCGAGCTTCGTCAGCATCAAGGTGCCGCCTTGCGGACCGCACTTCGCAACACAACTCTTGAGTATTCTTTGTTTCGCTTAGAAGCCGATGGTTCTTCATCTCGATTTCCCGAATCAGGTTGGATTTCTGGAAGTGTCACAGACCTAGCAATACTGCTGCACCGCTCAACGATTCCAGCTTGGCAGGTTGAGGCTCTAGCTGATGCGCTTGAAACTGGCGTCGTTCGAGCAGAAGGCGCTTTGTCTGACACCCACCCCCAGCCCTCTGCGCTAGGAACCCGTATAGCCGACCTTCTTGGTCAGTCGGACGACGACGGAGGACAGACTCGCCGCATGGCCATGACCGTTGTTGCGGATGCCCTTGTATTCCACGCGGCGTTGGCCGAAGCCGAATTGAGTTTGCCCACGAGTCCTCCTCGAACAGTTCATTCACCCCTAGAATTTCGCATTACGGGTTCCTTCCGGCCAGCTACACTATCTGACGAGTGGAATTTGATTTTAGCAGTAAACTATTGGCCGATATTCCATACTGCTGGGCAAATTATTCGCCTCTTGCCACCTCAGCTATGCGCAAATATTTTGAATATTTTATGGAACACTGCAGAGGAACTAATTATTGGAGGCGTTACTAGGTCCCATGACTTGACCGGCGTAATTTTTCAACGACTGATTGCAGATAGAAAATTTCTGGCAACCTATTATACCCGCCCGTCGGGTGCTGCTCTTCTCGCAGGCTTGGCAATCCCATCTCGGACACCTATCGCGGGAGCAACCTGGGATGACGCGACGGCGCTGGCAGGCGCTCGCATTGGGGATTTTGCTTGCGGAACCGGTACCCTACTCTCCACCGCGTACCAACGCTTAGGGCTCTTGCACGAGCTTCATGGCGGTGACCCGAAAGATCTTCATCCACAGATGATGGAACAAGGGCTTGTCGGCTTGGACGTCTTGGCTGTCGCCGTTCATCTGACCGCAGCGATGTTGGCCGGATCGCAGCCAGACACACCATTTGAGGGCGAGTGTCTGCTCACCATGCCATACGGTACCTATCAGTGGGGTACATCACTTGGTTCGCTGGACCTTTTGGAAGCTCAACCAGCGTTCGATATTTTGCAGGCAGCAGCTGAAACCGCAGGCGGACAGGGTGCTAGAGAGGTTCGGGACCTAGTTCAGCAGGTAGGGCACGAACAGTTCGGGCTGGTCATTATGAATCCGCCGTTCACTCGCCATGGTGCTCGCGAGGGCGACCGGACACAAGTGCATAATCCGGCTTTCGCCGCGTTTGGCGCCGATGAGGAAGAACAAGACCGGCTGTCCAGACGGCTGCGTTCTTTGGGGACTGGCGGCTACGCCCACGGACACGCGGGCTTGGCATCCTACTTTGTCGATCTCGCCCATCGAAAGACAGCTCCCTCCGGAACGCTGGCCTTAGTGTTGCCCCTGAGTTCCATGAGTGGTGCCTCGTGGGAAAGCATTCGATCTCTATGGAGACAAGAATATGACAGTCCAGTAATAGTGACAATTGCGGAGGAGGGTTCCCACGCTAGATCGTTCTCTGCTGACACAGGGATCGCCGAATGTCTCTTTATTGGGCGCAAGGAACGTCCAACGCTAGACCAACCCCGCGCAACGTTCGCTGTCTTGAACAATCAGCCCAACGACTCGCTGGAAGGCGAGCAATTGGCGAATGCTATTTGGACCATGATTGACTCAGGAAACGTTCGTCGCCTAGAAGACGGGCCGTATGGTGGAACCCGGATACTCTTAGGAAATGCTTCGCACGGAGAACTCCTAAATTGTCCCCTTCCAACTGAAGGGGCATGGCAAATGGTAGGAATCAACGACTTCACTCTCGGGCAAACCGCTCATCAGTTGACGATTGGTCGCCTTTGGATCGATGGAATGCAGGAAGATGAAGTAGCCGTCGTCCCTCTCACGACTATAGACGATGTAGTGCGGCGAATTGGACCACATCACCTCGACATAACCGGCGCACAGATAAAATCTGATGGATTACCACAAGGGCCATTTGAACGCGTGTCGGGCGTTCCGGCTGGTGCCGCATATCCGACCCTCTGGAATCACGACAGGCGTCGAGAGAGACAACTCTCAGTAGAACCCGACTCGCATTGCAGACTCCGTGAAGTAGGTGGAACCACTCCGCCCGAGCTGATTGCTAGGGCCGAAGCAAGATGGGATACCGCATCTCGTGTCCACTACAACCTCGATCTTCGGTTTAATTCACAGTCTTTAATCGTCGCTACTACCACACAACGAACTATTGGTGGTAGAGCTTGGCCTACCGTCTGTTTTGTTGATCCGAGACACGACTTCACTTTTGCAATATGGTGCAATTCGACACTCGGCTTGCTGTGCCACTGGTGGATGTCAAATAAGTCTCAAGAAGGTCGTGGTACGTCGACCGTAACTAGTATCCCAACATTCACGACAATCGACCTACGGCAATTATCGGTACGGCAGCACGAAGCTGCCAGACAAGCATTTCACGATCTGTCGGAAGAACGTTTTCTTCCATTCGACCAGTTAGATGAAGATCCCGCTCGAGCTGAACTCGACCGAAGGCTAATAGAGGACGTGTTGGGGCTCGGACCCCAGCTTTGCTCACCCGGTGGTCCCATGGAGAGACTTCGATCAAAGCTAGCGGCGGAACCGCAAATTCATTCGGACAAGAAAACGCGAGTTGTCTTCACGGATGCAGGGGAGCATATGGTTCCCAGATAATCGGATAGTTCTGATTGTTCTCCATCGCGTTCATCGATCCAGCGATTTGGTAAGCGCAGGTCGAAAGATTGAGGGGATCGAATAGAAGTGTAAGGGGTGGCGAGTCTGTTATGACGAACGGATGTCTTTGTTGGCCGCGGTATATGGAACTCTTCAGGCTACCGACAGGCGGTCAAGATCGAGACGGTCGCTCTCAAGGTAATCGCGAGCAGTCATGTTCTCCAGCTGGCAGGCAATGGCCGAGTCTACCCGAAACCGACCGGTCTGGTCGAAGCGGGCGAGCCATTGGTCGAGGAGTGTCGACCAATCGACTTGCACATCGGCCGGGTCTGCATCCTTGATGAACCACCTGCTTAGCTGGACCTCTCTGTCGTCCCAAGATGGTGCCGCCCGCACTCGAATCTCACGAAGCGCTCTAAGGTGCGGGCGTTCTGGCGTCAGTGGGCGCGCCTGATGAACGCCGCAGAACCGGTCTCAATCCACGGCGCCCCCGGCCCCTGATCGGTTCCGCGTCGTCGTTCCCGAGCAAGGCCCCGAGCCAAGAACACAGGTCCCCGGGACGGCCGAGGTTGGACGATTGCGGGTGCGCGGGCGTGTAGCGCATCTTGTGGTGCGGCGCCGTCACGTCTCCGGTAACCCTTCGGGGTAGGCTGAGGTGGCGCCGGAAAATCGGACAGTTCGCTAATGTCGTGATTCCGAAGTTTTGATGATTTGCTTTTGCCGTTCGGCGGTATCGAGGGTTCGCAGACAGAAGCGTCTGATGGTTGCAAGGATGTCGTCTGCGGACTTGGTCCATCGGAAGGGTCGCGGGTTGGCGTTGACGCTGTCGATGTAGCGGCGAATGGCCTGCTCGAGTTCCTGCGTCGAGCGATGAACCCCGCGCCTGATCT
>JAJEEP010000057.1 GCA_022820945.1 Alphaproteobacteria bacterium
GAGGAAACCCTGCCGCTGCCTGACCATCCACATAGGGGCGAGCTTCGGGCGTGCTGCGAAATGTAGTGCCACGCGCCGAAAATTGCCTGCTAACTGACTGATGCAAAAGAGATTTAGATTCCAAACTGTCGAAGATTAGTCTGGCGCTGACCCGCGAAATCCGACGGATGGAGGAGCGACGGTGAAAGCCTGGGAGCTCGGCGCGCAACAGGGCAGCGTGGACAGCCTGCGGATGGTCGAACGCCCCGATCCCGAGCCGGGGCCGGGCGAGGCCCTGGTCCGAATCCGGGCGAGCGCGCTCAACTACCGCGATCACATGATCCTCAACCTGATCGACAGCGCGCCCAAGCCCGAGCACAGGATTCCGCTCAGCGACGGGGCCGGCGAGGTCGTGGCGGTGGGCACTGGCGTGGATCGGGTCAAGCCCGGCGACCGGGTGATGGTGAGCTTCTTCACGAGCTGGCTCGACGGCCCGCTGCAGCCGTCTCATTTCGGCAGCGATCTCGGCGGCGGGTGCGACGGGACACTGGCGGAGCTCGCCGTCTTCCCGGCGTCTGCGCTCGTGACGATCCCCGACTCGCTCAGCGACGAGGAAGCCGCGTGCCTGCCCTGCGCCGCGCTCACTGCCTGGGTCTCGCTGGTCGAGTTCGGGCGGATGAAGGCGGGCGACACCGTGTTGCTGCTCGGCACCGGCGGTGTCTCCATCTTCGGCCTTCAGCTCGCGCGGATGATGGGGGCGGACGCGGTCATCACCTCGTCGAGTGACGACAAACTCGCCCGCGCCCGCGCGCTGGGCGCCACTCACGGCATCAACTACACGGACGATCCGAACTGGGGCCGCACCGTCGCCCAGCTCACCGGCGGCGCCGATCTGATCATCGAGACCGGCGGCGCTGCCACGCTCGCCCACAGCATCGAGGCTGCCGCCTTCCAGGCGCGCATCGCGCTGATCGGCATGCTGGGAGGCGTCGGTATCGAGAACGACCCGCTCGCGCTTATCTGGAAGACCGTCCACCTCAAGGGCATCCTGGTGGGTAACCGGCGAGAGTTGGAGGAGATGACCAAGGCGATCGGCCGCAACGGGCTCAAGCCGGTGATCGACCGGCGCTTCCCGTTCGTCGAGGCACCGGCCGCCTACCGTCACCTCGCGTCAGGCGCGCACTTCGGCAAGATCGTGATCACCCACTAGGAGGTGCCGGAGCTGATCCGGTGCCCCTTCAGTACGTGTTCAGCTTTTCAAGGTTGGTCTGCCGGAGCTCGTCCTCGGTCAGGCCGAGATCGTAGGCCGGCGAGAGGATCAGTTCGGCCGCCGTCACGTTAATCTTCACGTAAGCGCCCATGTGGGGTCGGTACGGACCCCACGCGGCCTCGAAGGCGTCGTCGAGCGCGGCATCGGCGTCGTCCGGACGAACGATCTCGGCCGTGCCCGTCACGCGCACCGCCCTGCGGGTGACGACGTCGGTGAAGCAGACCTCGATCGCGGGATTGCGGCGCAGGTTCGCGACCGTTCCCGGCGAGCGGATATGGCCGAAGGCGAGGGTGCGGTCGTCGAGAACCACGAACGTCGCCTTGGGCGAGACCGACGGCGTCCCGTCCGCGTTCACCGTCGCCACGGCGCCGGCGGAAAACCGCGTGATCAGCGTCTGCATCTCGTCGGTCAACATGGCGGTCTCTCCACTGGCGGGACTTAAGGATTCGCGCCCCAGTCCGGATCGTCGCTGGGCGCAGCCGGGGCCTCGCCGGCGAGCAGGCCCTTGCCCGGAATGTGGTTAATCTCCAGGCGAATTCCATCGGGATCCTCGAACACCACGAAGTAATAGCCAGGCGCCCACTCCCGCTCCATCGGCCCGCGATCGATCACAGCCCCCATCGCGCGCAGCTTCGCCGCCGCCTTGTCCACGTCCTCGCGGGAGCGCGCGCGAAGGCACAGATGGTGCAGCCCCACCCGGCTTTGCACGAAACGCTCGCCCTCATGATCCGGCGCCGCGCGCTGGATGCCGAGCGCGGTGCGCCCGCCCACGTGATAGACGAAGTGGTTGCCGTCGAAGACCTTGTGCATGCCGAGGAAGGGCAGCAGCTCGCAGTAGAACGCCCGCGCCTCGTCAAAGCGGCTCACGGTGAGCACGACGTGGGCCATGCCGTTGATCTCGATCATCGGGCTCCTCTGGATCGACCGTCGCCGCAACCACCGGGCGGGTGACGCCGCCGATTACCGCAGCGCCCGGTCAGGCGGCCTTGGAGCCCAACGGTGCGCCGCCGCCGAGGCGATTGAAAACGGCGAGCGAGTCCTCGATCAGCGCGCGCTCCAGCCCGCGCACGATGAAGACCACGCGGGACTGGCGATTCCCGTCGGGCCAGGCGTCGAGGTGCATCGGCGGGTGGATGATGTGCTGCACGCCGTTGATGACGACCGGTGTTTCCACCCCCTCGACATTCAGCAACCCCTTCACCCGCAATATATTTTCGCCGTGAGTGTGCAGCAGCATGGTGAGCCAGATGCCAAAGGCGGTCCAGTCCACCGGCTCGTCGTGGACCAGGCAGAACGAATGGATGTTCTCGTCGTGCCGGTTCACGTCGTGAGCATGGCCGTGAGCGTGGGGCACCGCCGTCTCCGCCTCGATCCAGCGCACAACCTCCCGGCCCTTTGCCGCGGGGTCGTAGACATCGGCGCGGAGCACGCGTTCGACATCCACCGCCCCGTGCTGGCCGACGAGGAGCTCGGCGGACGGATTGATCCGGTCGAGGCGCTGCCGCAGCGTCTCCACCGTCTCCGCCTCCGCGATGTCGGTCTTGGTCAGCACGATGCGGTCCGCCACTGCCGCCTGCTTGAGCGATTCCTCCTGGCGGTCGAGCTGATCGAGGCCGTTCACGGCATCCACCGTGGTGACGATGGTGCCGAGGCGATAGTGATAGCGGAGCGAGACGTCGTTCATCAGCGTGGCCAGGATCGGCGCGGGGTCGGCGAGCCCGGTGGTCTCCACGATCATGCGGCGATAGGGCGGCACGATGCCGCGTGCGCGCTTGTCGTGGACCTCCATGATCGCCTGCTTGAGGTCGTCGCGGATGGTGCAGCAGAGGCAGCCGCTCGCGAGCAGGACCGTGCTCTCGTCCACGGTCTCCACCAGCTGGTGGTCGATGCCGACCTCGCCGAACTCGTTGATGAGCACCGCTGCATCGCCGAGCGAGGGATGCTTCAGCAGGCAGTTGAGCAGCGTCGTCTTGCCGCTGCCCAGGAAGCCGGTCAGCACGATGATCGGCGTCAGCTCCGTGTAGGCGCTCAGCGCGGTCTCTCCGGCATTGCGTTCGCTCCCCGGCGGACGGGTCGGTCAGGCCGCGTCCTCGGCCGCGACGCTGCCCTTGCGCCGGTGGCGCTTCGCCTCGTCGGCAACCGCCGACGCATCGGCATCGTAGACAAGGCGCTCCGCACCCGCGAGCGCGACGAAGCGCTTGCCCCGCGCCCTCCCGATCAGCGTCAGGTTGGCCTGGCGGGCAAGCTCGACGCCCCAGGCGGTGAAGCCCGAGCGCGAGATCAGGATCGGGATGCCCATGGTCACCGTCTTGATCACCATCTCGCTGGTGAGCCGGCCAGTGGTGTACATGATCTTGCCGGAAGTCCCGATGCCGTTCCGGAACATGTAGCCCGCGATCTTGTCGATGGCGTTGTGCCGGCCGACATCCTCCATGTAGATGAGCGGCCGCCCTTCCTCGCACAGCACGCAGCCGTGGATGGCGCCCGCCGCGAGGTAGAGACTCGGCTGCATGTTGATGGCTCGGCTCAGCGCATAGAGCCACGAGGTCTTGAGGCGCGCATCCGGGTCCAGCACGGTCGCCTCGAAGCGCTCCATCAGGTCGCCGAACACGGTGCCCTGGGCGCAGCCCGAGGTGAGCGTCTTCTTGCGCAGCGTCGCCTCGTAGTCGGTCGCGCGCTCGGTGCGGACGACGACCGTCTCGATGTCCTCGTCGTACTCGACGCCGGTCACCTCGTCGTCGTGGCGCAGCATGTTCTGGTTGAGCAGGTAGCCGAGCGCCAGGTATTCCGGGTAGTCGCGGATCGTCATCACCGTGACGATCTCCTGCGAATTGAGGAAGAGTGTCAGCGGGCGTTCCTCGACGACGCGGGCTTCCACCGCCGTGCCGTCCTGATCTACGCCGTCGAGCAGGCGCGTGAGGCGCCCGTCGTCCGGATCCGGCTTGACCACGAATGTTCGCATGGGGCGCAGGGTGCCACGGTCGCGCACGGGGTTCCAGAACCCTGCACCCGGCTCCTATTCCCGCAGGACTCTGCGATACTAGACGAGATAGCGGTGGAGTCGCCGACTCATGACGCGCAAGACATCCCCGGACGAGCCCCCGGCGCCCGAGGCGGACGCGGCGAACGCGCCCAACCGCATGTGGGGCGGCCGGTTCGAGGCATCGCCCGACGAGGTGATGGAGGCCATCAACGCCTCCATCGACTTCGACCGCAGGCTCTATGCCGAGGATATCGCGGGCTCCATCGCCCACGTGACCATGCTGGCCAGGCAGGGGATCGTCTCGCAGGAAGACGCGGAAGCGATTGCGGACGGCCTGCGCCGGGTCAAGGCGGAAATCGAGGCCGGCGGCTTCCCTTTCGACCGCGCGCTCGAAGATATCCACATGAACGTCGAGGCCCGGCTCGCCGCCTTGATCGGGCCGGCGGCCGGTCGCCTGCACACCGCGCGTTCGCGCAACGACCAGGTCGCGACCGACCTCCGACTCTGGCTGCGTGCACGGCTGGATCAGGCCGACGCGGCGTGCCGGGGCCTCCAGGCCGCGCTCATCGACCGGGCTGAGGAGCACGTGGCGACCGTCATGCCGGGCTTCACGCATCTTCAGGTGGCGCAGCCGGTCTCCTTCGGCCATCACCTCCTGGCTTATGTCGAGATGATCGGGCGGGACCGCGGGCGGCTTGCCGACTGCCGCAAGCGGCTCAACGAATCGCCCCTCGGTGCCGCCGCGCTCGCGGGGACCTCGTTTCCCATCGACCGGGCCATGACCGCCGAGCTGCTCGGCTTCGACCGACCTGCGGCCAACTCCATCGACGCGGTCTCGGACCGCGACTTCGTGGTGGAGGCGCTGGCGGCGGCATCGCTGATCGCGATGCACCTTTCGCGCTTCGCGGAGGAGCTGGTGCTCTGGTCGAGCGCGCAGTTCGGCTTCATCGCGCTTTCGGACCGCTTCTCGACCGGCAGCTCGATCATGCCGCAGAAGCGCAACCCGGATGCCGCCGAGCTGGTGCGCGGCAAGAGCGGGCGCATCGTCGGCGCGCTGATCGCCCTGCTGACCATGATGAAGGGCCTCGCGCTCACCTATTCGAAGGACATGCAGGAGGACAAGGAGCCCCTGTTCGATGCCTTCGATTCGCTCGCGCTCTGTCTCGCTGCCGCCACCGGCATGGTGCGCGACATGACCGTGAATGCGGACGCGATGGCACGCGCCGCCGGCACCGGGCACGCGACCGCCACCGACCTCGCCGACTGGCTGGTGCAGGAGGCAGGGCTACCTTTCCGCGAGGCCCACGCGATCACCGGGCGGATCGTCCGGCTCGCCGACGAGAACGGCTGCGACCTCAAGGACTTGGCGCTCGCCGACCTGCAGGCCATCGAGCCCCGGATAACCGCCGACGTGGTGGCGTTGCTCGACCCCGCCACGGCTATCGCGCGCCGCACCAGCGAGGGCGGCACCGCACCGAGCGAGGTCGCGAAACAAGTTGCCCGCGCCCGGCAGCGTTTTCTATAAGCGCTTCTTATAGAGACGCACCTTGGCCGGGGTGGGAAGGCCGCCCGGAGGGCCGGATCGAATGATACGCAAGCTCAGCCTGCTGATGACGATCATCGCCGCGATCGGCCTGGTCGTGGTGCTCTCGAGTTGCGGCAGAAAGGGGCCGCTCGAGCTCCCGCCTGCCGAGGCTCACGCGGTGCCTCAAGCCGCGCCCGCCACCTATCAAGCCTGACGGACGCCTGCCGTGGACGCATTCGTCTATCGGGAGGAGAGCGGCGACCGCGTTCTCCACGCCGAAGGGGTTTCGCTCCCCGCTATCGCGGCGCGCTTCGGCACGCCCACCTATTGCTACGCGAACGCGGTCCTGGTCGACCGCTACCGGGCGCTCTCCCAGGCCGCGCCCAACGCGCTCGTCTGCTACGCGGTCAAGGCCAACGACACCCTCGCGGTGATCCGCACCTTCGCCCGCCTCGGCGCCGGCGCCGATATCATCTCGGGCGGCGAGCTGCGCTCCGCGCTCCGGGCCGGCATCGCACCGGACCGCCTGGTGTTCGCCGGGCCCGGCAAGACCCGCGACGAGATGGACCTGGCTCTCGCCAGCGGGGTCGGGCAATTCAACGTTGAATCGCCCGCGGAGCTTGAGGCCCTCGACGCCGCCGCCCGCGCGGCGGGCACACGGGCGCCGGTCGCGTTGCGCGTCAACCCGGACGTCGATGCCGAGACCCACGACAAGATCGCCACCGGCCGGCGGGGCGACAAATTCGGGATCGACGACGCGGACATTCCGGCGCTCTACGCCAAGGCCGCGGTGTTGGAGGGGATCGAGCCGGTCGGCCTCGCCGTGCACATCGGCTCGCAGCTCTCCCGGCTCGCGCCGTTCGAGGCAGCTTTCGATCGGCTCGTCACCCTGGTGGAGGGCCTGCGCGAGGCCGGCCACCCGGTGACCCGGCTCAACCTCGGCGGCGGGCTCGGCGTGCGCTACCGGGACGAGACGCCGCCGGATGTCGAGGCCTACGGCGCGCTGGTCGAGCGCATACGCCAGCGCCTTGGCGTGACGGTGGTGATCGAGCCCGGCCGCTGGCTGGTGGCGCCGGCGGGCGTCCTGCTCACTCGCGTGATCGCGGTCAAGCAAGCCGGCGAGCGCTGCTGGGCTATCGTGGACGCCGCCATGAACGACCTGATGCGGCCCGCACTCTACGACGCTTGGCATGGCATCGAACCGGTGGCGGAACCCGCACAGGGCGTCGGCACGGTCGAGACCGATGTTGCCGGGCCGGTCTGCGAGAGCGGCGACGTGCTGGGACGTGGTCGGGCGCTGCCGCCGCTCGCCGCGGGCGACCTGCTGGCGGTGCGCGACGTGGGCGCCTACGGCTCGGTCATGGCATCGACCTACAACGGGCGGCCGCTGGCGGCCGAGGTCATGGTGCGGGGCGACGCGCTCGCCTGCATCCGGCCGCGCCAGGACCACGAAGCTTTGCTGGCCCGCGACGAGGTCCCGTCCTGGCTCGCCTGAGCGCCGATCCTGCCAGCCTAGCTATCGTCGTCGGCGACGAAATCGACCGAGAGCTTGACCGCTCCCTCCGGCGGGTCTTCGAGCCAGCTCTCGAAGGGTGTCGATTCTCCGCCGTCCAGAACCGGCGAGAGCGCCGCCACAGGCCATCGGTGCAACACGGCACCCGTCTCGTCAGCAAGCACCGCGCGCAGCGGCGGCAGCCGGCGGCCCTTCTCCGTGGTGTTCTCGACGAGGCCGTGCACGAGCAGAACGGTCCTGTCGCCGTCCTTCACCCGCTTCGACTGCACGTCGACGATGCGCAGGCCTTGCGCCTGCGGGGCCTGAATCGGCAGGCCGACGGCGTCGTAGGTGCTCACTGTGCCCGGCCAACTCATGACAATTGCGTTGCGCGCGAGCGCGAGGCCGGCAAGGGCCGCGATGACGAAGAGCCCTGCCGCGGCCCAGCCCGCCCATGCCGGCGGTCGGTTAAGAGGCACCGGTGGCGCTCCCGAGTCGGACGCCGTGGGTGCATCGGCCTCAGGCGTCTGGTGCCAGACATGGCCGCAGTTCGTGCACCGCGCCCGGCGGCCGGTCTCGCCGAGGGCCGCGGTATCGACCCGGTAGCGGGTCGCGCAGGAAGAGCAGCGTACGATCATCGGGGGCGGGGCAGTTGCCCTCTCTCCGTATCAAGGCCCGTCGCACGGGCGTTCCGACCAAGTCACCTTGCAACCCACCCTGTCAAGCCCGGCGCTCGGTCGCACGCGGGGCAGGTGCCACGGCCCGCAGCCGCAGCTGCGGCGCACGATGGAGTCTAAGCCCTCTCCGGGCGTTCGGCGATGGACGCGCCGCACCACGCGTGCAGTGCTTGTGGCAGTCACGCTCTTTGCGCTGCTCTGGTCCGGCGGGCTGGCGTGGTTCGCCGACACGGCGGGCGAGGGGACCCAACAACCCGACCTCGCGACCGAGGCAATCGTCGTCCCGACCGGCGGCTCCGGCCGGCTGGAGGAGGGGCTCCGCCTGCTCGAAAGCGGGCTTGGGCAGGCGCTCTTCGTCACCGGCGTCGCCGAGGGGGTCGAAAGAGAGGAGCTGCGTGCCCGCCACGACCCGGCGCTCTGGGCCTGCTGCGTGGAGCTCGGCTACGAGGCCGAGGACACCGCCGCGAACGCGCAGGAAACAGCCGCCTGGATGGCGGACCGCGCCTTCACCAGCCTGCGTCTGGTCACCAGCGGTTACCACATGCCGAGGGCCATGATGGAGTTCCGAAGCGCCCTGCCAAATGCTACTCTCGTGGCACATCCTGTGTTTCCGGATCACGTCAAGGTCGAGCATTGGTGGCGCTATCGCGGGACCGCGGCTCTGATCGCGAGCGAATTCACCAAGTATCTGTGGGCAATGGCGCGCCGGACTCTCGGGTTTGGCAAGCGCCGCCGCACACCCTGGGGAACACGCTCCGCTCGGCGCTCTGCACGGTCGCATTCTACACCTGGGGGGTGATGATCGGCACCGTCATGGTGCCGATGCTGCTGACGCCGCGCCCTCTGTTCCGCCGTTTCGTTGTCACCTGGTCGGCGGGCAACGGCGTTCTGCTGCGAATCATCGCGGGCGTGAATTCCGAGATTCGGAACCGCGAGCACAGGCCCACAGGCCCCGCGATCGTCGCATCCAAGCATCAGTCGGAGTGGGAGGCCCATGTCTTCCTGCACGAACTCGACGACCCCGCCTACGTGATCAAGAAGGAGCTCTCTTACGTTCCCGGCTATGGCTGGTTCTCCGCCAAGGTGAACATGATCTTCGTCGACCGCGAAGGCGGCGGAAAGTCGCTGCGGGCGCTGGTCAAGGGCGCGAGGAAGGCCGTCGCCCGCGGCCGTCCGGTGGTGATCTTCCCTGAAGGCACGCGAGTGAAGCCGGGGGAGAAGCTGCCCTACCGACCCGGCGTCGCCGCGCTCTACGGCGCCCTCGACGTGCCGGTGGTGCCGGTGGTGCTCAACTCGGGCATGCACTGGCCCAAGGGATCCATCAGGCGCTATCCCGGAACCATCGTCATGGAGTATCTGCCGCCGATCCCGCCGGGCTTGCCGCGGCGGGAATTCCTGGAACGACTGGAGTCGTCGATGGAGGAGGCATCGCAACGGCTCTTCGCGGAGTCCTGCGGCGCCCCGCAGGAGGAGCCTGCATCCTCACAGTCCGACGCGGCCTGACCTTCGCGCCCGTCCCGCCGATCGTATCGTCGCCGGTCCGCACCATATTGAATGAGGAGCGCGGTGCGGGTAGAGTGTGCGCTGTGAGAAACAAAGAACGAACATCAGGCCAAATTGGGCCGATGGCCGGCCGCAAGGGAACCGCACAGGCGCCATGACCGAGATGCTGCCGATCTCGTCCCGTATCTGGGACATGAAGTACCGCCTCAAGGCGGCCGACGGCACGCCGGTCGACGGCACGATCGAGGACAGCTGGCGGCGGGTGGCCCGCGCGCTCGCCTCGGTCGAGGCGGAGCCCGCGCGCTGGGAGCCGGAATTCTATCGGGCGCTGGAGGATTTCAGGTTTCTGCCCGCCGGGCGCATCCTCGCCGGCGCCGGGGCGGAGCGGCAGGTCACGCTCTTCAACTGTTTCGTGATGGGGCGGATCGCGGACGACATGACTGCGATCTTCGAGCACCTGAAGGAAGCCGCGCTCACCATGCAGCAGGGCGGCGGCATCGGCTACGACTTCTCGACGCTCCGGCCCAAGGGGGCGCCGGTCAAGGGCGTCGGCGCCGATGCCTCGGGACCGCTGCCGTTCATGGATGTCTGGGACGCGATGTGCCGCACCATCATGAGCGCGGGCTTTCGCCGCGGCGCGATGATGGGCTGCCTGCGCTGCGATCACCCCGACATCGAGGCGTTCATCGAGGCCAAGCGCGACCCCGGCCGGTTGCGCATGTTCAATCTCTCTGTGCTGGTGACCGATCCGTTCATGCAGGCGGTCAAGGACAATGCGTCGTGGGAGCTTCGCTTCGAGGGCGTCGTCTACAAGACCGTCTCGGCCCGCGCGCTGTGGGAGCGGATCATCCGTTCGACCTACGCCTATGCCGAGCCCGGCGTGATCTTCATCGATCGCATCAACCGGGCCAACAATTTGGCCTATTGCGAGGAGATCTTCGCCACCAACCCCTGCGGCGAGCAACCGTTGCCGCCCTATGGCGCCTGCCTGCTGGGCTCGATCAACCTGGCGAGCCTGGTGGTCGATCCCTTCGAGCCGGGCGCGGCGCTCGACATGGCGGCGTTGGAGGCGCTCACCGCCACCGCCGTCAGGATGCTCGACAACGCCATCGACTGCTCGCGCTTCCCCATCGAGGCGCAGCACGAGGAGGCGCAGGCGAAGCGGCGCATCGGGCTCGGCGTCACCGGGCTCGCCGACGCGCTCATCATGTGCCGGGCACGCTACGGCAGCGATGCGGCGAACGATCTGATCGAGCGGTGGATGGGCGGCCTGCAGCGGGCGGCCTATCTCGCATCCGCGCGGCTGGCCGAGGAGAAGGGCACCTTCCCCCTCTACGACGCCGCGCGTTTCGCGGAGAGCGAGACGATCCGGCGCCTCGACGACGACGTGCGGGCGGCGATCGCAGAGTCCGGGGTGCGCAACGCTCTGCTCACCTCGGTGGCGCCAACCGGCACGATCTCGCTGCTGGCGGGCAACGTCTCCTCCGGCATCGAGCCCGTGTTCAGCTACTCGTACACGCGCAACGTGCTGATGCCCGACGGCACGCGCCGGGCGGAGTCGGTTGACGACCACGCCTACCTGCTGTTCCGGCGCCTCAAGGGCGACGCGGCGCAACTGCCGGACTACTTCGTCGATGCCCAGTCGCTGCGCCCGGCGGATCACCTCGCGGTGCAGGCGCGGGTCCAGGCCTTCGTCGACAGCTCCATCTCCAAGACCATCAATTGCCCGGAGGAGATGGAGTTCGACGACTTCAAGGACGTTTACATGCGGGCCTACGACCTCGGCTGCAAGGGCTGCACCACCTATCGGCCAAATCCGGTAACGGGCGCGGTGCTGGAAAGCGCATCCGGTGCGGAGGAGGGGAGCGTCGCCGCGTCTGCAGCCGAGGGCGAGACCCGGCCCGTCTCGGCCGAGGTTCATGCCCTGCCGGTCGCGCGGCAGAGCGAGCTTCCGCTGGAGCCGCCGCCGGCCCGGCCCGCCGATGCCTTCGAGGCCGGCGCCGTGATTCAGATGACCAGGCCGCTGGAGCGGCCGGAGTCGCTGCACGGCAGCACCTACAAGATCCGCTGGCCGGAGAGCGACCACGCCATCTACATCACCATCAACGACATCGTGCGCGACGGGCGGCGGCAGCCCTTCGAGATCTTCATCAACTCCAAGAACACCGAGCACTATGCCTGGACGGTGGCGTTGACGCGGATGATCAGTGCCGTGTTCCGCCGGGGCGGCGACGTGTCCTTCATCGTGGAGGAGCTCAAGGCGGTTTTCGACCCGAGAGGCGGCCAGTGGATGGGCGGCCACTATGTGCCCTCCATCCTCGCCGCCATTGGCGGTGTGATCGAGCAGCACCTGGTGAGCATCGGCGCGCTTGCGCCGCCGGAGGCCGCGCGTCTGGAACCGCCCGCGGCGGCGGACGGCGACGCGCCGGCGCCGGCGGTGCGCTTCTGCGGGCGCTGCGGGCAGCCGGGCCTGCTGCATCGGGAGGGGTGCGACCTCTGCCCCGCCTGCGGCTACTCCAAGTGCGCCTGAGAATTACGACTAGCGCTTGAACCCTCAGGGCACCCTGATTACCGTTCTTCGGACCGAGTCCGTCCACGGGAAGTTCGATGAAGCGCGCCCTCTTGGTGGCGGCCGGTGTCGTCGGCGTCATAGTGATCGCGGTGGCCGGATATACCGGCTACTGGTTCATTGCCGCGGGCGAGATCGGCGACCGGATCGACGACTGGGCCGAGAAGCAGCGGGCGGAAGGGCTCGAGATCGAGAGCGGGGGAACGTACGTCTCCGGCTTCCCCTTACGCTTCGAGGTTACCCTGCGCGAGCCACGCGTTCTCGACACGCGGAACGGCTGGCGCTGGGCCACCGATTCGCTGCGTGCCGAAGCCAGCGCCTGGGACTTCAGCGAGGTCACCGTCTACCCCGATCGCCGCAATTCGGTGCAGATTCTTGTGGAAGGCGGCGAATGGCGCGACATCGATGCGGAGATCGGTGGCGGGCGGCTAACCGTCAGGCTGGACGGCGACAGGCGCTTCCAGGAGGTCGCGCTCGATCTGCAGGGCGTTGAGGTCACGGGCGTGTGGCCGGAGAGGGTTGCCCAGATCGGCAGCCTGCAGGCCA
The DNA here is from genome assembly GCA_022820945.1 of Alphaproteobacteria bacterium. Taxonomy (GTDB): domain Bacteria; phylum Pseudomonadota; class Alphaproteobacteria; order UBA828; family UBA828; genus WTGU01. The sequence continues at coordinate 12,545 of JAJEEP010000057.1, forward strand.
ACGGGGTCGCCATCGACGATGACGGGAGCGGCGAGCAGGTCCTGAAGACCTCGATTGCCGTGCGCGATGCCGTGCTCCCGAGCGACCTCGCAGAAGGGCTCGGCGAGAGCCTCGACTTCCTCGATATCGACGCGAGCGTGGTGGGCTCAATCCCGAGCGAGCGCGGGACCAACGAGGCGATCACCGCCTGGCGTGACGCCGGCGGCACGCTGGAACTGAACGACTTCCGCGTCCGCTGGGGGCCGCTCGGCATCGAATCGGCGGGCACCATCGCACTCGACGGTGCAATGCGCCCCATCGCCGCGCTCACCGCCGACATCATCGGCTACGGCGATGTCATCGACGCGCTGATCATGAGCAACATGATCCCCCTCGGCGATGCCTTCATCGCCAAGGTCGCCTTCAACATGCTCGCCGAGAAGCCGGAAGACGGCGGCCCCCCGGTGTTGCGCGGGGTGCCGGTGACGGCGCAGGACGGCACGCTGACCGTCGCGACCATCAAGGTCGCCGAGCTGCCGCCCCTGCCTTTGGAATAGTTTGGCGGCTGGGGCTTGCGCCTTTACGGCTTCGCCAGAACCCCGCCGTCGACGATCAGCTCGGTCCCGGTGACGAACGACGCCGCGTCGGAGAGCAGGAACAGCGTGGCGTTCGCCATGTCGTGCGGGGTGCCGATGCGCCCGAGCGGTACCGCCGCCTCGGTCGCATTCTTGAGCTCCGGCTTGTCGACCCAGCGCTGCTGCATCGGCGTCATCGTTGGGCCCGGCAAGATCGTGTTGGAGCGGATGCCGTCGCCGGCGAACTGGATCGCGATGGATTTCGACATGGCGATGAGCCCCGCCTTGGAGGCTTGGTAGGCGTCCTGCGGTGCATCGTCGCCGCGCACGCACTGGATGGTGGAGATGTGCACCATCGCGCCGCCGCCGGTCTGCTTCATCATCGGAATCGCGTGGCGGGCGGTGAGCGCCGCGCCCTTGAGGTTGATGGCGAGCACGTCGTCCCACACGTCGAGGTCGATATCCACCAGCGAGCGGTCGCGGCCGAGCAGCAGGACTCCGGCGGCGTTCACCAGGTAATCGAGCCGGCCCGCCGCCTCGTGGCAATCGGTCATGGCCTGGGCCACGTCGGTTGGGGAGCGAAGGTCGGCCTGCACGTAGCGGGCGCCGGCAGGCAGGTCGTCCGGCGCGGGCTTCACGTCGAAGAGCGTCGCCTGCGCACCGGCGCCGATCAGGTCTCGCGCGATCTGCAGCCCCATGCCGCCGCCCGCGCCTGTCACGAAGGCGTTGCGGCCGCTGAAGTCAGCCTGCATCTGAGTCATCGGTCCCTCCCTGTGCGACGGGACGCTTTAGCCGCTACATCGACCGGCCCGCAAGCCGCCACGCGTGCCGCCGTCAACGGGCGTATAGTGAAGCAAGACCCGGCGCCCGGCGACTATGGGAAATGAGCAGAACCGTGGATAGGCTCGACCGCAGGCTGAGCGTCGCGCCGATGATGGCGCGGACCGACCGCCATTGCCGCTACCTGCTGCGGCAGGTCAGCGCGCGCACACTGCTCTACAGCGAGATGATCCACGCCAACGCGGTGTTGCGCGGCGACACCGCCCGGCTGCTCGCCTTCGCCGAAGCGGAGCATCCGGTGGGCCTTCAGCTCGGCGGCGCGGAGCCGGACGCGCTCGCCCGCGCTGCCGAGGTTGGCCAGGCCTTTGGCTACGACGAGATCAACCTTAATGTCGGCTGCCCGAGCCCCCGCGTCCGCAAGGGCCGCTTCGGCGCCGCCCTGATGGAGACGCCCGGTCTGGTGGCCGACTGCGCGCGGGCGATGATCCGGGCGGTCGATGTTCCCGTCACGGTCAAGTGCCGCATCGGGATCGACGGCCGGGGCTCTTACGAGGACCTCAGGGCCTTCGTCGAGACCGTCGCCACCGCCGGCGTGCAGAGCTTCGCCGTGCATGCGCGGATCGCCGTGCTCGACGGCCTGAGCCCGGCCGAGAATCGCGAAATCCCGCCGCTCCGCTACGACGCGGTCTATCGCCTCAAGCAGGAGCTGCAGATGCTGGAGGTGGTCATCAACGGTGGCGTCGCCAGCCTCGACGAGGCGGATGCCCACCTCGAACTGGTCGACGGCGCCATGATCGGGCGCGCGGCGTATGCCGACCCCGCCATGTTGCGCGCTGCCGACCGCCGCATCTTCGGCGGACCGGCGCGCGCCGAGCCGAGCCGGCACGACATCGCACGCGCCATGCTGCCCTACGTGCGCCGGATGTGCGCGGACGGCGTGCCGCTTCACCACGTCACCCGGCACATGCTCGGGCTGTTCGCTGGTCAGCCTGGCGGGCGGTCCTGGCGCCGTGCCCTCGGTGAGGGCAGCCATCGCCCTGGCGCCGGCGGCGAGGTCATAGAGGAGGCGCTGACCCTCGTGCCGGAGCGAACCTCGCCCCTGGATGTCGGGCTTCGGGACGCGGCACGCGTCCGTCAGGACCGCGCGACCGCCCACGCTCCCTGACGGGAATCCCCCTTTCATCGCTTCGCCCTACCGCTAAGATGGCGCGCCCGCGGCCGAGAGCACCGCGGATCGCACGATCGGAGGCAGGGGGCGATGGCGAGAATCGGCGTCGATGTCGGGGGCACGTTCACCGATCTCATCCTAGAGACGAACGGCGACGCCAACGACAGCGGCCGGGTCTTCGTGCACAAGGTGGCGAGCACGCCGGAGGACCAGTCGCGCGGGGTCATCCAGGGTGTCCTCGAAATCTGTGCCGAGGCGGGGGTCGGGCCGGGCGACATCGAGCAGATCGTGCATGGCACGACGATCGCGACGAACACGGTCATCGAGTATTCCGGCGCCGAGGTCGGCATGCTCACCACGCGGGGCTTTCGCGACATCCTGCACATGGCGCGGCACAAGCGGCCCCACAATTTCTCGGTCCAGTTCGACGTGCCCTGGCAGTCGCGCCCGCTGGTCAAGCGGCGCAATCGCATCCCCATCACCGAGCGTATCCTGCCGCCGGACGGCCGCGTCGAGGTGGCGCTCGACGAAGACGAGGTGCGCGCCGCCGCCGAACTCCTAAAGTCGCGCGAGGTGGACTCGGTCATCGTCTGCTTCCTGTTCGCCTTCCTCAACGATGCGCACGAGCTGCGCGCCAAGGAGATCGTGACGGAGGTAATGCCGGACGCCTACGTCGGCTGCTCGTCCGAGGTAGTGGACGTGATCCGGGAGTACGAGCGCTTCTCGACGGCGGCGATGAACGCCTTCATCGGCCCGCGCACGTCTTACTACCTGAACAATCTGGCGACAGCGCTGCAGGACAACGGCGTCGATTCCCAGATCCGCGTGATGCAGTCCAACGGCGGTGTGACGACACTCACCGGCGCCGCCGAGCGCCCGGTGACCATCCTCATGTCCGGCCCCGCCGGGGGCGTCATCGGTGGCCAGTGGGCGGGCGACATGTCGGGGGTGCGAAACCTGATCACCGTCGATATCGGCGGTACGTCGGCGGACATCAGCGTGGTGCCGGACGGCGAGGTCCGCATCATGAACCCGCGGGACACGCAGGTCGGCGGCTACCCGATCCTGGCGCCGATGATCGATCTCTCGACCATCGGCGCCGGCGGCGGCTCCATCGCCTACGTCGACGAAGGCGGGGCCTTTCGCGTGGGTCCCCGCTCCGCCGGGGCGGAGCCCGGACCGGCCTGCTACGGCCGCGGCGGCACCGAGCCCACCGTGACCGACGCCCAGGTGGTGCTCGGCCGGCTCGATCCGGAGCAGTTCCTCGGCGGCGGCCTGGAAATCGATGCCGAGAGGTCGCGCGCGGCGATCCAGGACAACCTGTGCGGCCGGCTCGACATGTCGCTCGAGGAAGCGGCGCTCGGCGTGATCCGGGTCATCAACTCCAACATGTCGCTCGCGATCCGCGCCAACTCCGTGGCCAAGGGCGTGGATCCGCGCGACTACGCACTCGTCGCCTTCGGCGGCGCGGGGCCGCTGCACGGCGTGGCACTCGCGCGATCGGTCTTCGCGCGCGAGGTGATCGTGCCGCCGGCGCCGGGGATCAACGCCGCGACCGGACTACTGGCGACCGACATGCGCTACGAGTTCACCCGCTCGGTGCTCTGCGTGCTTACCAAGGCCAGCCAGGACGAGATCGACACGCTCAACGAGCAGACAGACGCCCTGGTGCGGCGCGCGCAAGAGGCGCTGGCTGCCGACGGCGTCGCGCCCGAACACCAGCGGATCGTCAAGATCGCGGAGTGCCGCTACCAGGGGCAGGGCTTCGAGCTGCGCGGCACCATGCCGGACGGTCCGCTCACTCTCGATAACCGGGCGGAGCTGCTGGCGAGCTTCCACGAGCGCCACCGGCAGGATTACGGTCACGCCTTCGAGGATCAGGAGGTCGAGGTCATCACGCTCCGGGTCGTCGCCTCCGCCGGGATCGGCGCGCTGAGCTGGCCCGAGGCGTCCCAAGGCAGCGGCCGCAACCCGGAGGACGCGCTGCTCTACCGCCGCGCCACCACCTTCGACGACGGCCAGACCTACGAGACCCCCCGCTTCGACCGGAGCAGGCTCAAGGGTGGCCAGCACATCGACGGACCGGCCATCGTCATCCAGACCGATTCGACCACGCTGGTGCCGCCAGGCCACGGGGCGATGGTCGCGCCTTCGGGCAATCTTCACGTGAGGGAGGTCGCCGGAT
>JAJEEP010000145.1 GCA_022820945.1 Alphaproteobacteria bacterium
GCTATGGGGTGGAAATCCTCGAACCGCCCTATCCGCACATCGCAGATCCGCAGAAATCTGCGATGCTTCTGGGGTAAGAAAAGTCTCGGGTCAGCTGGAGCCCTTGATCACCAAGGGATTCACGACAGCGCACACGCCTCCGGCTCTTATCAAGGGCGGCCGGTGCCGAGGGGAGGGGCCGAGAATGGGTGCGATCACCGATATCCTGGCGCGGGAGATCCTGGACAGCCGCGGCAACCCGACCGTCGAGGTCGATGTGGTGCTGGAGAGCGGCGCGGAGGGGCGCGCGGCGGTTCCCTCCGGTGCGTCTACCGGCACCCACGAGGCTGTGGAGCGGCGCGACGGCGGGCAGCGCTTCGGCGGCAAGGGGGTGCGCGATGCGGTGCGCGCGGTCAACGAGGAGATCTTTCCGGCGCTGAGCGGCATGGAGTCTTCGGAGCAGGCCCGCATCGACGCCACGCTCATCGCGCTTGACGGCACCGAGAACAAGAGCCGGCTAGGGGCCAACGCGATCCTTGGCGTCAGTCTCGCCGCCGCGCGTGCCTCGGCCGTCGAGCTGGATCAGCCGCTCTTCCGCTACGTCGGCGGCGTCGATGCGCGGTTGCTGCCGGTGCCGATGCTGAACGTCCTCAACGGCGGGGCGCATGCCGACAATGCCATCGACGTGCAGGAGTTCATGGTGATGCCCGTCGCCGCCGGTAGCGTGGCGGAGGCGGTGCGCGTGGGCGCCGAGATTTTTCACAGCCTGGGCGCGCGGCTCGCGGATGCCGGCCATTCCACCAACGTCGGCGACGAGGGCGGCTACGCGCCGGCGCTGGAGAGCACCGACGCCGCCCTCGGCCACCTGATGAAGGCCATCGAGGCGGCGGGCTACCGGCCCGGCGAGGATGTGCACCTCGCGCTCGATGCGGCCGCAAGCGAGTTCTACCGGGACGGCGCCTACCGGCTCGAGGGCGAGGGCCGCACCCTGGATGCCGGCGGCATGGTCGCCTACTACGAGGACCTGGCGGCGCGCTATCCCATCGCCTCCATCGAGGACGGCCTCGCCGAGGACGACTGGGCCGGCTGGGCCGCGCTCACGCAAGCGCTGGGAGAGCGCGTGATGCTGGTCGGCGACGACCTCTTCGTCACCAGCGCGGCGCGGTTGGGGCGGGGCATCGCAGAGGGCGCGGCCAACGCCATCTTGGTCAAGGTCAACCAGGTGGGCACGCTCACGGAGACCCTGGAGACGGTCACCCTCGCGCTCCGGAGCGGCTTCGGGGCGGTCATGTCGCACCGCTCGGGCGAGACCGAGGACACCACCATCGCCGACCTCGCGGTCGCGACCGGGTGCGGGCTGATCAAGGCCGGCGCGCCGTCGCGCACCGACCGCACCGCGAAGTACAACCAGCTCATCCGTATCGAGGAGGGGCTGGACGACACCGCCCGCTACGCCGGCCGCGCGGTGCTCGGCAGTGCCTGAGTTCTCTACCCCATCGATTTAGGCCAGCACTGCTGTCTTGACAGCCGGCGGCGGCAGGGTTGATGTCGTGGCGCCATGGCCGAGCGATTCGCACGCGTTCGCTACCGGACCGTCATCGTGCTGCTTATCTGCGCGCTGGGCCTCCTCTATGTGGGCTATCAGAGCGTGCAGGGGGAGCGCGGTCTGCTCCGGTGGGTCGAGCGCTCCACCGAGGTGGAGCGGACCCGTGCGGAGGTGGCCGCGCTCGCCGAAGAGCGGCGCAAGCTGGAGCACCGCGTCTCTCGCCTTCGGTCCGACAGTCTGGATCTCGATCTGCTCGATCAGGAGGCCCGCCGGCTGCTCAACCTCGGCCACCCGGACGAGGAGGTCATTTTCCACGACAAGCCGTCAGGGCCCGGCGCAAACGATTGACGGCCGTCGCCGCCCGAGCACTGAGTAAATTTTGCTTATCATGGCAAGCAATTTCCCCCTTCCCCTTGTCAGCTTGCTGCGTTTGACCTAGCGTGCCTTGAAGTTCCGCGCCGGCCGATTACCTGACGGTCGGAGCGGACATCGAGCGCGAGGAGAAGATGGCGACCGCCAGAAAACGGGTCCGGAGCGGGGCCGCGCCCGCTCAGGTAGCCGCGATGGAGCCGGAGACGCTGCATCGAGCGTTCCGCGACATGCTGCTGCTGCGCCGCTTCGAGGAGAAGGCGAGCCAGCTCTACGGCATGGGGCTGATCGGCGGCTTCTGCCATCTCTACATCGGGCAGGAGGCGGTGGTCACGGGCATTCAGTACGCGCTCGGGCCCGGCGATTCGGTGATTACGGGCTATCGCTGCCACGCCCACATGCTGATCGCGGGCGTGCCGCCCAAGGAGGTCATGGCGGAGCTCACCGGGCGTGCTGCCGGGTCGTCCAAGGGCAAGGGCGGCTCGATGCACCTGTTCGCTCCCGAGCGCGGCTTCTACGGCGGCCACGGCATCGTCGGCGCCCAGGTGCCGCTCGGCGTAGGCCTCGGCTTCGCCCACAAGTACCGGGCTTCGGACCGCATCTCCGTCACCTACTTCGGCGACGGCGCCGCCAACCAGGGACAGGTGTTCGAGGCCTTCAACATGGCGGCGCTGTGGCAGCTGCCGGTGCTCTTCGTGATCGAGAACAACCAGTACGCCATGGGCACGGCGGTGGAGCGCTCGGCGGCGGTCTCCGAGCTGTACGAGCGGGGCGCGGCCTTCGGCATTCCCGGCGGCCGCGTCGACGGGATGGACGTGGCCGCGGTCCTGCAGGCGGCCGAGGAGGCGGTCGCAGGCCTGCGCGCGGACAAGGGGCCGCTGCTGCTCGAAATGATGACCTACCGCTACCGCGGACACTCCATGTCCGATCCGGCCAAGTACCGGAGCCGCGAGGAAGTCAGCAAGGTGCGCAAGGAGCGCGATGCCATCGAGCAGGTCCGCCAGGCGCTGATTGAGGGCGGCCACGCCGACGAGGACGCGATCAAGGAGATCGACCGGGAGATCAAGGCCATCGTCAACGAGGCCGCCGATTTCGCCCAGTCCGCGCCCGAGCCCGCTCCGGTCTCGCTCGACGCCGATATCGTGATCAGCGCCTGAGAGCCGCGCAGGACGCCGCCCCCACATGGTTCAGCAGACCGTTCGAGAAGCGCTCCGCGACGCGATGGCAGAGGAGATGCGGGCCGACCCCGACGTGTTCCTCATGGGCGAGGAGGTGGCGGAGTACCAGGGCGCCTACAAGGTGAGCCAAGGGCTGCTCGACGAGTTCGGTGCGGGCCGCGTGATCGACACGCCCATCACCGAGGCCGGGTTCGCCGGTATCGGCGTGGGCGCCGCCATGGGCGGCCTAAAACCCATCGTCGAGTTCATGACCTTCAACTTCGCCATGCAGGCGATGGACCATCTGATCAACTCGGCCGCGAAGACGCTCTACATGTCGGGCGGCCTGCTGCCGGTGCCGGTGGTGTTTCGCGGGCCCAACGGCGCCGCCGCGCGGGTCGCGGCACAGCACTCCCAGTGCTATGCGAGCTGGTTCGCCCATGTGCCGGGCTGGCGCGTGATCGCGCCCTTCTCGGCGGCCGACGCCAAGGGGCTGCTCAAGGCCGCCATCCGCGACCCCAACCCGGTGGTGTTCCTGGAGAACGAGCTGCTCTACGGCCAGAGTTTCGAGGTGCCGGAGGGCAACGATCACATGGTGCCCATCGGCAAGGCCGCCGTCGCGCGCGCCGGCAGCGATGTCACCGTCGCCGCTTTCTCGATCATGGTGGGCCGCGCGCTGGAGGCGGCGGAGACGCTGGCCGCTGAGGGAATCGAGGCCGAGGTCATCGACCTGCGCTCGCTCCGCCCGCTCGACGGCGCGGCCGTGCTGGCCTCGGTGGAGAAGACCAACCGCCTGGTCACGGTGGAGGAGGGCTGGCCCTTCGCCGGCATCGGCGCCGAAGTCGCGGCGCTCGTCATGGAGAACGCGTTCGACATGCTGGATGCGCCGGTCGCGCGGGTCTCCGGCGCCGACCTGCCGATGCCCTACGCCGCCAATCTCGAGGCCGCGACCCTGCCGGGCGCGAAAGACATCGCCGACGCCGTCCGTCGCGTCTGCTATCAGGAATAGGGAGACGACATGCCGATCCAGATTCTCATGCCGGCGCTCTCGCCGACGATGACCGAGGGTAACGTCGCGAGCTGGCTCAAGGACGAGGGAGATTCGGTCCAGGCCGGCGACATTCTGTGCGAGATCGAGACCGACAAGGCGACCATGGAGGTGGAGGCGACCGACGAGGGCACGCTTGCCAGGATCGTCGCCCCGGCCGGCACCGAAGCGGTGCCGGTGAACGCGGTCATCGGGCTGATCCTGGAGGAGGGCGAGGACGCAGCGGCTCTCGAAGGAGCGGAAGCCGCCCCCGCCGCAGCGGCGCCCGCTCCCGCACCGGCCGAGCCAGCAGCCGAGCCCGCACCGGCGGCAGCCCCGGCCGCCGCTCCGGCACCGAGCGGCAACGGTGCGA
>JAJEEP010000028.1 GCA_022820945.1 Alphaproteobacteria bacterium
ATGTGCCCGAAAACGCCGTTCGGCGGCTTCGAGAAACCACCATGACGTCGGCCAGACAGGTTCCGGGCTCCCTCGAACAACCTGCGGCCAGCGCGGTCTCACTCATCCCGAGCCCTCAGCGCGACTAAAAATTGTTCCTGACTGCGATTGCTGCCGTTTCGGCCGTTCCGGCCTCGGCGGACGATGAGGAGATCATTGTTGGCTTTGCCGAATCCAAGAGCGGCTGGATGGCGGCATATAGCGGACCGGCGGCCCTTGCCGCCAAGATGAAGATCGCCGAGATCAACGCAGCCGGTGGCCTGCTCGGCAAGCAGATTCAAACCGTCGATGCTGATGCGAAAACCGATCGCGTTGAGGGAGCGAAGGCCGGTCAGAAGGTGATCGGCGACGGCGCCGACTTCGTGATCGTCGACTGCGACTTCGACTTCGGGGCGCCGGCCGCCAACATGGCACAAGGCGCCGGTTTAATTTCCTTCTTCCTGTGCGCGGGCGATCCGAAGGCAGGCATTGAGGGCATCGGCAGCTATGCCTTCTCCGGCGGCAATGCAGCCCATGTGGACGGTGCCGCCATGGCAACCTGGGCCTACGAGAAGAAGGGCGCCCGCAAGGCCTATCTCCTGCGTGATGAGACGATCGAGTACTCGCAGTCAACCTGTGCGGGCTTCGAATGGCAGTGGCCACAGCTGGAAGGGGCCGAGATCATCGGTATCGACCTGTTTCAGAACGAGGACCCCTCAATCCAGGGACAGATCGACAGGTTGAGAGCCAGCCCCCAGCAGCCCGACGTCATCGCGCTCTGCTCGTATATCCCGGGCGGTGCCGCCGCTATTCGCCAGATTCGTGCGGCTGGGATTGATACGTTGACCATGGGGGGTATCGCCATGGACGGCACCTACTGGCTCGACGCCGTTCCTAATCTCAGCAATTTTTGTGTCGCTGCCTTCGGCTCAATCTACGGCGATGCGCCGGAGCCCGAGCTCTCGAAATTCATCGACGATTACACGGCGGCTAAGGGCGAGGGGCCGGCGACCGCGTATCCGCTGACCGGCTATGCGGTGATTGAGCTGTGGTCGCGTGCCGTCGAGCGTGCCGGAACCGTGGCGACAGAACCGGTGTTGGCCGAGCTCGAGAAGATGACCGACGAACCAACCATCATCGGCCCGCGCGGATTCTCCGACCAAGTCCACATCCAGGACAAGGCGCGTTACGCGATCCTGTGCACTGAGAACGGTGAGCCGCGTTTCCAGGAGTACTGGACCGCAGGTCCGGTACCGAAGGACGTTCTGTTGAAGAACTAAGTCGGCTGACGACTACCTGGCCTCAGACGGGTTTGGCCTCGCGGCGCGGTTCGAACCTGTCACGAAGCCGGGTGTTCCGGTGAGGGGCGACGGCTGTTCGGCCCCTCGTGTCGCCCAATTGGGTCGATAGCGCTCCCGGCAACGGTTGGGGGGGGGTGTACGGCGCTCCGTTGAATCAGGGTGCCCCGAGGCAACTCCCCGAGGGCGCACAGCGCTGTTACTTCATCCACGATGTCATCGCCATGGCCACGGCCGCAGCCGCGCCTTCGCCGCGCGGACGACACACGGAGCGTGCGCGGCACACGCCAAGCACGGTCGGCCAAGAGGCCCGCCGGCTTTGCGGCATGCGCCGTAATCGATCATGCGCTTGAGAACCGACGGCGGCAGGAACTCGCCCCCGTCGAAGCCGACGATGGCGCCCTCCTTGCCGTTCTAGCTGCCGCCGGCGGCGACCAGAGGTTCGATGCGCGAGACGTCTACTCTGGCGCGGGCACGGTCGAGATCGTACAGCCGCTGCAACGCCAGCCATGAGTCTGCGGTCATGCCCAGCGCCCGGCCGATGCGCAGCGCCATATCCGCCGTAACCGCACGGCGGCAACGGACGATCTCGTTGATGCTTCGTGGCGACACGTCGACTGCCTTCGCCAAGCGGTGTTGACTGATCCCGAGCTCGTCAAGGATCTCCGCCAGATGCTCGCCGGGGTGAATCGCTGCGATGTCGGTCATGATGAACATCCTAGTGGTAGTCGGTGACCTCAATGTCGGTCGCACCCTCGCCCGTCCAGCGAAAGCACACGCGCCACTGATCGTTGATGCGGATGCTGTGCTGGCCCCGACGGTCGCCGCTCAGCGCCTCCAGGCGGTGAGAGGGCGGAAGCCGCAGGTCGGACAGCGCCCCGGCCGTGACCACGCGCTGAAGGCGCATGCGCGCCCTGCGCTGAATCTCCGGAGGCAGGCCGCGGACGTGCAGGCCGTGAAAGAGCCGCTCGGCATCCCTGTTCCTGAACCGCCTCTCCATGCGGCATCACGATCTGACGCGGGTATGACTGCACACCGCTCAGGGGCCCGCCCGATGCCGGGCAGCCTCAATCGCCTCGCGGTGCCTGTAAAGGTCCGCCCCGATACTGGCTGCGACCTTGGCCGCCGACTCCTTGACGGAATCGCGCGCCAGGTGCGCGTAGCGTGCGGTGGTCTCGACCTGCGTGTGGCCGAGTAGCCTGCCGATCATCGGCAGGCTCTCGCCGAGCGCAAGCGCTCTGCTGGCCCAGGAGTGACGCAGGTCATGAAGCCGCACGTCTTCCAGCCCGGCGCGGCGGCGGATGATGTCCCAGGACTGGTTGAGGTTGCGCAGGTGCGTGCCGCGCTTGCGGCTCACAATCACCCAGGGATTGCCCGCGACGCGTGGCAGATCGGACAGCACCCGGGCCGCCGCCGGCGACAGCGGCACCGCCCGGGGACCCGTCTTCGAATCGGCGAGGTGCAGCACCTTCGCCTCAAGGTCCACATCGATCCAGCGCAGGCTCAGAATCTCGCCGCGCCGGCACCCCGTCAGCATCAACAAGCGCAATGCGGCAACCGCATACTTCGACGCGCCGCCCTCGTTGGCGGCATCGGCCAACACGCGGCCAAGGCGGCGGAACTCCTCTTCGGTCAGAAACCGCTCGTGCTTGCGGGCCTTGTACTTCGGGAACGAGCGGCAGGGATTGGTCCCCTCCGGCACCAGTTCCCACGCCTCCGCCCGATTGAACATCCGGGACAGGACGGCCACCACGTGGTTCGCCGTGGCGGGTCGGTCGCGCAGCCGGAAGTGAAGGTCGGCGATCTGCTTGCGCTCGACGGCCTCAATGGGCACATCGCCCAGCGCAGGAAGGATGTGGTTCTTCAGCATCAGGCGGCACAGCTCCACCGTCTTCTGCTTGCACCGGACCGCCACATGCTCAGTCAGGTAGCGCTCCGCCAGCGCCGCAATCGTCGGACCCTCCGGCCTGGACGCTTCGGGATTCGTCGGGCTCACCTCCTCCCCCGCCTTGATGCGGGTGATCATCTGCGCCGCCCGCTGACGCGCCTGCTCGGCGGTCAGCACCCCGTGCCGGCCCACCGTGACCCGCCGCGACTTCCCCTTCGCGCGGGCCTGCACGATGTACACCTTCTTGCCCGACGCATAGGCGCGCACCCCGAAGCCCGACAGCTCCCGGTCCCAGAAGATCGTGTCCTCATCGACCTCCAGTCCCTCCACCATGCGCTTCGAGATCGATCTGTGGTGCAGCTTAGCCATGACGCCCCGCGTCCTCCGTGGCCGGTCCCCTGCGCATCATGCCGCCTCCGCGTCCGGAACCATGATGTCGGCCTCGATGCTGTCCGCCACCCTGGCCGCAGAGACCTTCTCCGTGTCCTGCGCCAAGTGCGCGTAGCGCACCGTCGTCTGCACCTGCGTGTGGCCGAGCTGCCTGCCGATCATCGGCAGGCTCTCCCCCAGCGCCAGCGCTCTGCTGGCCCAGGAATGACGCAGGTCGTGGAGGCGTACGTCCTTCAGGTCGGCCCGCACCCGCAGGCGATACCAGATCTCGTTGACGTTCCTCAGGTGCTTCCCCGGCCTCTTCCCTGCGATCACCCACGGGTTGTCCGGCATCCGCGGGATCGCATCCAGCACCGCAGCCGCCGTGGGGGTCAACGGCACCATCCGCCCTCCCGTTTTCGCGTCCCTGAGGCGCAACTCGCCGGCGATCCGGTCCACATCGTCCCATCGCAGCGACAGGATCTCGTTGCGCCGGCATCCGGTCAGGATCAGCAGGCGGATCGCGGCGATGGCGGGGGGCCAGGCCGTGCCCTCTGCCTCGGTCTCGTCCAGGACCCGGCCCAGGCGCTGGTACTCCTTGGCGCTCAGAAACCGCTGCGGCTTGCGCTCCTTGTACTTGCGCACAGACCGGCACGGGTTCCGCCCCTGCGGGTGAAGACCCCACACCTCGGCCAGGGAATACATCTTCTTCAAAATGTCGACCGACCTGTTCGCCGAACTCGGCCGGTCACGCAGCGCGTAGTGCAGGTCCGTCACGTGCCTGCGCTCGACCGAGGCGATGGGCATGGAGCCGAGGACAGGCAGGATGCAGTTCCTGAGCAGCCCGTCGTAGCGCACCGCCGTCGCAGGCTTGCAGTTCACCGCCACATGCGCGCGCATGAAGCGGTCGGCTAGGCCGGCTACGGTCGGCCCCGTATCCTGCTTCGGCTCGACAGGAATCAGCTCCTGCCCGGTCTTGATCCTGTCGATGATCCCAGCGGCGCGCTTGCGCGCCTGGTCTGCGGTGATTTTCCCGTGCCGGCCCAGCGTGACCCGCCTGGAGCCGCGCGGACCCCGGCTCTGCACCACGTAGACCTTGCGGCCCGAGGGGTAGACGCGCACCCCGAAGCCGGACAGGTCGCGGTCCCAGAAGATGGCGTCCCGATGCTCGACGGAAAGCGCATCGACGGTCCGTTTTGAGATTGCGCGCTCCCGGCACTGTGACATAAAATCACCACCGCGTTGACTACCGCGAGAGGGCGTTCGGTCATGGAATGGCGATGGTCAGGCAGGCTGTGGCGACCTACATCTGCCGGGCCGTGCCAGCCTGCGCTCGGGACCTCGATCCCGCCATCGCCGCGTGGCCGAACGCCTCGACCACGCCCGGAGAGGGTACACGATCCCGTAAGCGCCACGCAAGCAAGCGATGTCAAACTCCAGCGTACGCCTGCGTATACGAGTCGCTAATTTGATACACGGTTCGAGAGAAGGGCTGAACGATCAGTGTTCCGAATCAGCTATTTGTCGTAGACAAGCGTAGTCAGGAGTACGTATGACGCATGAACGAAGCGCTTCCCCATGCGGTGCGCTTCCTTCTTCATGCTTCTGTCTCCTCTGTTAGATTGATCAAAAGCTCCTGGGTCTCATACCGCCCCGTGCCCGGACCGGTCCCAACCCACTGGAGCCGGAGAATGTGGCAACCGACCCCCGCCGCGCAAGCGAATTCATGACAGAATTCTAACGGTCGGTCGTTTTCCCGGAGCACTGTGACCAAAATGCCACTCCTCTGCTTCGCCACGGAATCCTGGCCCTCCGATCCGGTCCGACGGCGCAGACCCGACCTCGCCCTCCCGCCGCGTCCCGGACCGGCCAATGCCACGCCGTCGAGAGGGTGCGACTCGGCCTCGAGAGGGGCATTCCCGCCGTCGAAATGCAGGGTTTGGGCGACAGGAGTACGCAGGACTACGCTTACGTTGTAATCAATCCGCTTTCAGAGCGCTTACGGAGATTCGTGGTCACCCGGCCCTGGCGCGTCAGAACCCCATAATTGTCCCCTTATAACAGTGCAGTACAGAATCACCCCCAAAACTACACTCGCGAAGCATGAAGCGACTCCTTTTGGGAACGACGGCACTCGTAGCTGCGGGCGCCTTCGCAGCCGGCGCCACGCAGGCCGACGACATGATGGGAGGGCCGGTCACGGTCGGCGTTGGGGGTTACACGACAGGAGCCATCGGATTCTACAGCGATGATTCCGATACTAAGCGTAGCCACGACATCAGCTACGTTTACGAGATCGGTGTTTCGGGCTCTACGACCCTGGACAACGGCATCACGGTGGCCGTCAGCGGGCAGATCGGGAGGTCCGGCAAAGGCAACGACGCCGACAATCTCGACGAAATCCACACCACCTTGAGCGGCGCTTTCGGAGCGCTCAGGCTCGGGAGGACCGAGAGCGCGGCCTTCAATGCCACGGTTGCAGCGCCGGGCGCCGCGATCGGTGGGATGATTGGCGTGAACTACCCTTGGTTCGCGGGCGCAGCCGGGTCTGTGAATACCTATTCCGGACTCGGCAGTGCTGAAGACGCACTCAGGGTGGTTTACACCACGCCCAACTTCAATGGCCTGACTATTGGCATGAGCTATGCGCCGGAAGACAGCGAGGCCAACTTCACTGGACGTGATACGGCTGGGCTGGGAGAGCACACCGCGATCGGCATGACCTATTCGACTGACTTCATGGAAGGCGGCTCGCTCACCCTCGGTGCCGGCTTTGAAATGGCATCCGCTGATGCAGGTGAAGACCCCGAGGCCACACGCTTCGGTGTCAATATCAGCGTCGACCAGATTTCGTTCGGCGGCAGCATGTTCGACCAGGAGAATACGGCTGACGCCGGCACGCAGTATGACGTCGGGGCTTCCTGGACCGAAGGGGCGACCGAGGTCGGCATCCAGTATGCCGCCAACGACGTTGGTGAGATGGACAAGGCAGCCCTCAACTTGACCTACACTCTGGGGCCGGGTGTCTTGATCGGTGGGCAGATCGCCACCGGTGGATCCGATTCTCTCGAGGAAGACGTGACCCAGTTGATGCTGGGCACGACGGTCTTCTTCTAATCGACCATCCTCAATCTGCGACATAGGGGAGCACCTAGGTGCTCCCCTATTGATTTTCGCGGGCTTCGTCGGAATCCACCTTCTGGCGGCGTTAGAACGTCGGCACAGGCGAAGCCCAGACGGTGCCCGTATCGCATAGTCTGCCTCCGATCACGATTCTGCTGCGGCATTTGCGCGGCTCGTGGCGAAAGCGGCTGTGAACTCTTAACCGGGAGTAGCCTGTATGAGGCGCTCGCACATCGGTCTGGGATTGCTCGGAGTCTTCCTTCTGGCGCTGGCGGGAACTGGCTGTCAGAACTCAGAAACGGCGGCCCCACCGGACACGTACGATCCCCGCTGGCGCGGCGCAGAGCAGGCTGGAGGCAGCATTTTCGACTCTGGCGGCGTGACGCTTTTCGGCGACGAGGACGAAGCGCCTGCCAGCGGCATCGGCGTCAACGCCTTCCTCTGGCGGGCGACCCTCGACACGATTTCCTTCATGCCGCTGCTCTCGGCCGATCCCTTCGGCGGCGTGATCATTACCGATTGGTACGCCCCGTCCGAGAGCCCCGACGAGCGCTTCAAGATGACCGTCTACATCTTGGGCAGGACGCTGCGTTCGGACGGCATACAGGTCTCCGTGTTTCGCCAGGAACGCGGCGCAGGCGGCCTCTGGGAGGACCGTGCCGTGAGCCCGGACACCGCCGTCAGCCTCGAAGACAAGATCCTCGACCGCGCCCGACAACTCCGCACAGCTCAGCTCAGCCAATAGAGAGCCGCGTCGCATGCCGGGCGGGCAGCGTGCAACTGCGCCGGCTCGTCCTTCATGGGGGACGCCGCTCTCCGGCGTCGACCGGGGTGAAGGAGCGACTATGGCCAATGAGTGCACGTGCCCCGTCGGGAGGCGTGTGCGCTGTCGTGAATCCCTTGGTGATCAAGGGCTCCAGCTGACCCGAGACTTTTCTTACCCCAGAAGCATCGCAGATTTCTGCGGATCTGCGATGTGCGGATAGGGCGGTTCGAGGATTTCCACCCCATAGC
>JAJEEP010000056.1 GCA_022820945.1 Alphaproteobacteria bacterium
TGCCCCGCTGTTCGGCGAGATCGTCGTGAGCCTGCGTTGCCATGCCCGACTCCATCTGTTCCCCAATACAGGAAACAGATGTTGTAGCGAGCGCATGGCATTTCTCAACTCCTCACAAAGCGGACGTGCACCCATGACAAAGGCTAAGATCGCGATGTTGACCCAGCTGAAGGGGATCGGCGCGAACGACGCGACGCTGCTTGAGCACGAGATTTTCTACCGCGACTTCCATAACCGCCGTGAGCTTGCGAGCTGGGTCGGGTTGACGCCAGCTCCGTGGGCAAGCGGGGACATGCAGCGGGACCAGGGCATTGGTCGTGACGGTCCGGCCTGGATCCGTGCTCTCCTCATCCAAATGGCGTGGCGCTGGTTGCGCCATCAACCGAATAGCGCGCTTAGCAAGTGGTTCGATGAGCGCACGGCTGGAGCGCGCGGACGGATCCGCCGGGTGATGATCGTGGCGCTCGCTCGTAAGCTACTCATCGCACTGTGGCGGTTCTGCGAAACCGGTCTCGTGCCGACGGGCGCCAAGCTCGGCTGATCGCGAGACCTCATTGCTCCAGTCCGGCCGGACGCGGGCGGCACTGGGCCGGGTGGCGTGTGGCCGATCTCCGGTCGGGCTGAAAGATGCCGAGGGAAAGAAGGGCCCCGCCTCCGGAACGCCGTGCCCGCAGCAAGCGGGATTGGGGGACGGATCCGGCATACCGTCGCCGGAATCCGCCCGGATAAAAGTTGGGTGTGCGCACAGCAGCGCGACCGATGCAAAAGGCGTTCCGACCTGGCGAGAGAAACCGGTGATCCCATCAGAAAGGCGGGGGCATGGTATGCGGTGAGCAGTGAGCGGTGATCGGCATTGACTTCTAGAGCCTCATAAAAGCCGGAGGCAAGAACCGCCGTGCCGGCAAGCCGTCAGCCGCCTGTTGCCGATCCGGCCGATGCCATCGGCGAGGGCGCCCGCGGGGCGGCCCCTGCCGTCATCGCCAATACATGACCGTGGTCAAGCAAATCGATGTTCTGCCAAGCTGCCGTCCAAAAGAGGGTGATGCGCCTCAAGGCCCTTCATCACGGCGAAGCAGAGCATCATGTAGAGCGTAAGAAGCACTAGGTCGGTGCCCGGATCCATCTGGCAAATCAGGCTCTTGCAGGTAGAATCCGCTGCGCGTTCCGACAGCATCCTTTCGACGTACATCGGAATAAACGTATCGGCACCCGCCGCATCCGCGCCAACGTGGGAGGGCGCCGGCTTCGTGGCCGCACCGGCCTGCACCACCAATGGCAGATCCGCGCCGACCGTCATCCCCCGACTTCTCGGGGCTGTCGGCGTCGTCATTCCCCTCGTCCCTGTCTTCCGGGGCCGGGCTACCCAGCCCGTCGTCGGAGGTCGAATGCCGTTGCCGCGCTGACACCCAATCCACGACTTCGGACAGCAGGTAGCGAACAAATCTGCCGATGACATAGAATGGCGGACCACCACCGCGTGATCGGTAACCCTCCAGTGTGCGCGGGCTCAGGCCCACGTACGCCGCCACTTCCTGCGTGTTCATGAAGCGAGTGTTCTCGTCCATCTCGCTCTCCTCGTGCTCTTCCGCATCGACCGGAACGGCCACAGAGTCGTCCTCCACCGCAGCGCGCGCCGCCTCGAGTTCCGCCGGGCTTGCGTTGTCCCCAATCCAGCTGTCCACCTTGTCCACGGTGCGGAGCATCGGGGACCTTCCCGTCTCCAGCCTGAGCACGAAGCTGGGCTCGCCCGGCGCTTCCTCGCCGAGCATGTGCGGCTTGATGCCAGTCACCTTGAGGAAGGCATCGAGCCTCCGCAGGAAGCGTGGGCCAATCGGCTCCAGCTTCATGCAGGCCAGCACCTTGTCGGCGGTGTCGAGACGCACGTCCGAGCCTCGGCTGAGCCTGCCGAGAATGGACGCACCGCCAAGCGCGGCCAGGCCGAAGCCGGTGCGCGAAAGCTTCTCGCGTGCGATATAGGCCTCGACGGTATCGACGAGCGCCTGGAGGCTGCTCGGGGTGGTGCGGTCGTGGTTCGATGCAGTTATCATGGGGAAAGAATATGGGGATCGGTGCCCCCTAAGGAACTGATCTGTTTGGTGAATAACATATGACACACGCCGTCTACCGTACGCAGGAGCACGATATTCAGTATGGCAGCAAGAATCCGGTTGTGCTCTTTCGGCGTGGCCTTTCTGCCCGCGAGACCACGCTCGTCATCGGTTGCAACCGGTGCCTCACGACCTCTCGTCAATCGTGCGCTGAGCTCAGGAGTGTTTGCTTGTCAGGCACGACTCTCGTCGAGGCTCTCCCCGCGCCGCCGCAGGTATGGGTTGGCCATCGACACCTCGTAGCGCGCTCTCGACAACGACCGCGCGCAGTGTTCGACAGGATTGCAGTGCCATCTCCGGCATCTTCTCCGCGTGCCAAACCGTCCTTGCAGTCTGTCTCCTTGAGCAGTTGGATGCTGGGATAGAAACTTGGCACGCCATGAACTCTGATAGCGACGAGGCCACGTGGATTGGTGATCGCCTCGCTCGGCTCAAGGCCGAACGCGGTGTCCTGAACGTTATGGAGCCCAATCATAGGATTGGTAGGATTGCGAAAAGCGCGCATCTACCTCCGCTGTAGCCGCGACGACCATAACAATCCCTACCAAAGCCAGAATTAGAACGCGGATCATTGTCATTCCCCCTTGTCATCTTCACATCTGGACTCATCAAAGTTTTTTGCTGCAAGCCTTGCGCTCTCTCGGAGCGCAATCATCTCTCCCCATTGGGTATTGATGTTAATGTTTTTTGGCACTTCCTCGCCCTCTGGAAGTACCAATCGTAGCTCCCCAATATGCCTTGCCAAATTGTAAATCTTTGAATTCAGATAGCTACCATACTTGATGTCCGCCGTAATGATTTTGTCCACAGTATCCTCAAATTGGAATAGTTTGCACTCCAAGAAGGCCAGCTTGTTTCGTGCTTCATCCATGTCGTCGTCTTTCGCAAAGTGCTCGGATGTCAATATCGCCACTGTGGCAAGCGCGCCGACTACTACAGTAACTGAGGCGGCGATTGTCGCCCAATTCCTGACTTCCTCGCCGCGAGAGATCTTGCCCATTGCATTCTCAATCGTCGATGTAGTGCGTTACCTCATTAGCCTCTCGGCGGAGGCGGTGCAGAGAGTGGCAGTAGTGTTCCGTCTTGATCTGCTCACGTCATTCGATTTCGTCCGCGAGAGTGATAGCACCTACGCTGCCAACTCTAGGCGTTCCCAGGCGCCATGGTCCACCGATCCAGTGAGAGGGCAGGCATGGCACACAGTAG
The DNA here is from genome assembly GCA_022820945.1 of Alphaproteobacteria bacterium. Classification (GTDB taxonomy): domain Bacteria; phylum Pseudomonadota; class Alphaproteobacteria; order UBA828; family UBA828; genus WTGU01. Next base: position 3,315 of record JAJEEP010000056.1, read on the forward strand.
CTATTCCCCACCTGTCGCGCAACGGCGAGGGAGCGTCGGCGCCTGACGGAGGATTCCGGGTCGGTCATCGTGACGGTCCCCGTGAAGTTTAGGTGAGTTGCTCAACGGGGGGACTGGGAGGGCTCTGGCAGAAGCCAGCGGCCCAAGGGCGCCCTCCGATGTCGCTTCAGAGCATAACTGCAGCCGCGAGCCTCAAGCGCAGAGGAACGCAACGCGCTCATTCAACCTGCTTACCGTACTACAAATCGCCGCGCGTGCGACTCGTTACTGGCCCGTTTCCAGATTCTGCGACAGTGCGTCCCTCCGCGCGCGCCAGACCGCCCGCACAATCATCTTCGGCCCCTTTGTAGGGGTATGCCGGAGCAGGTCGGCGCTCCTCCACGGACTGCCCACAACAGACGGACTTGATGGTACTTGTTGCGCTCCGCCGCAGTTTCCATGATCCGACCGTGACTGAGGCCATCGCTTTCGACACCCACCGCTTCGTCAAGCGCCTGACCGAGAGCGGCTTCACCGAGAAGCGGGCCGAGACCCTTGCCGAGGATCGCGGTCAAGCAAGTCGATGATCTGCCAGGCTGCCGTCCACAGGAGGGTGATGAGCCTCAAAAGACTCTTCATCACGGCGAAGCAGAGCATCATGTAGAGCGCAAGAAGCACCAGGTCGGTGCCCGGCTCCACTTGGCAAATCAGGCTCGTGCAATCGGAATCCGCCGCGCGTTCCGCAACGGCATCCTTTCGACGTACACCGGAAGTAACACATCGACACCCGCCGCATCTGCGCCGAGGTGCGGGCTCAGACGCCGCTGCCCGGGCGCTCCGGTCCGCGACCGGGAAGTCTCAAAGCCGGTCGCACTAAGCCCGCGCATCCCGGTCGACCGGGACTGCCGGTTCGGCGTAGGCTGGCACCATGTTGGAACTGATCGCCGTAGCACACACGTTGGCAATCTCCCGCCCCATGTCAGGTGCCACTGCCGGGAAGCCCGCCAAGTGAGCCTTCCCACGACGCCGCACGACGCGCTGTTCCGGGCGCTGGTCGCGAACCCGGCCCGCGCCGGCGCGCTGCTCGCGGAGTACCTTCCCCAGGGAGTTGCCGATCTGCTCGATCCCGACACTCCGCCCGAGGCGGTCGAGGGCAGCTTCGTCGACGCGGACGCCGCGAGGACGCAGTGCGACGCCCTGTTCAAAGTCAGGCTCAAGACCGGACACCCGGCCCGGATCTACGTGCTCCTCGAGCACAAGAGCAACGTCGACGCCGGCACGCCTCTTCAGATTCTGAAGTACATGGCCAACATCTGGCTCCGCGAGATCGAGAGCGGCACCGCCAGGGATGGGCTCCCGCCGATCATCCCGCTCGTCTTCTACCATGGCCAGGGCCGATGGACGGCGGCCCGCTCGGTGGCGGAAATGATCGAGGCGCCAGACGAGCTGGCACCCTTCCTGCGGGAGTTCGCCTACGTGCTGCACGATCTCGGGGAGATCGCGCCGCTGCGGCTTTCCCGAACGCCAGAGGTGCGGGCCGGGCTGCTGGCACTCAAGGTGGTCCATGCCGACGCCATCCCGCCAGAGATTCTCGATCAGATAACCGGCGGGCCGGTTGCGGGGAGCGAGTTCGAGCGCCATATTATTCGTTACATTGCAGAGCGCATGAACCTGACGCCGCCCTTGCTGGAGGCGTCGTTGCGCCGGACGAAGCCGGACCGCTGGGAGGCGCTGATGGGCACGGTAGCGGAAGCCTGGATCGAACAGGGAAGAGCAGAGGGGGTTGAACGCGGGCGAACTGAGGGCTTGGCCCAGGGGGTAGAGCAGGGCCTGGCCCAAGGTATCGCCACGGGTCAGGCCGGGCTGCTTCTTCGCCTACTGGAACTGCGTTTCGGTGAATTGCCGGAGGCCATCCGCGAGCGGGTTCGCGGCGCGTCGGCCTCCGAGCTCGAAACCTGGGCTGAGGCGGTGCTGGTCGCGGCGAGCCTGGACGAGGTGCTGGCCGCCAGACCCGACCCCTGACTTCCGGGCAGCTGCCGCTCCACCGGTAAATTCGAGTTCCGCTCTGACTCGCCGACCCGCTCGGGAAACGTCGTGATGGCAACGGCCGTCAAGGAATCGCTGACGGTGTGGCGTTGCTTCGCGGAGTCCGGCATCTTCAACACGACAAAGCCGACCCTCCAGCTTGGTGTCGTCGAGCGGTTGGATGATTGGAGAGCAAATTGGCTCGCCAGAAACCTGATGGCGACGAGGCCGCGCGCATTCGCGACCGCCTCGCTCGGCTCGAGGCCGAACGCGTTGCCCTGAAGGCAAGGCTCGCCGAGCTCGAAGCCCAAGATCAAGGCGCGCCGAACGACAGCTCCAATTGTGAGCAGGTAACCGAGCGCTCGCCGGCGCGCGAGAAGGTCGCGCTGTTCCGATCGCTCTTCCGCGGCCGCGATGACGTCTACCCCAAGCGCTGGGAGAACACCCGGACCCGAAAGTCGGGTTACGCGCCCGCCTGCGGCAATGAGTGGAAACCGCAGGTATGCGGCAAGCCCAGGATCAAATGCGGCTCATGCACCAACCAGGCCTTCCTTCCCCTCACCGACGAGGCGATGGTCGACCACCTGCGCGGCCGCCACACGCTCGGTGTCTATCCCATGATGGCGGACAGCACGTGCCACTTCCTGGCCGCCGACTTCGACAAGGAGACATGGCGGAAGGATGCCGAAGCTTTTCTCGCCGTGTGCCGCTCGAAGGGCGTTCCGGCGGCCCTGGAGCGCTCGCGCTCGGGCAATGGCGGGCATGTCTGGATTTTCTTCGCCGAGGCCGTGCCCGCGATACTCGCCCGCCGCCTCGGCGCTCATCTTCTCACCGAAGCCATGGAGAACAACCCGGACATCGGCTTCAAGTCCTATGACCGGCTCTTTCCGAGCCAGGACACTCTGCCGGACGGTGGATTCGGCAACCTCATCGCGCTACCCCTGCAGGGCGGCCCGCGCGAGAGCGGCAACAGCCTGTTTCTCGACGACGAGTTCGCGCCCCACGCCGATCAGTGGGCCTTTCTGGCCACGGTTGGCCGCCTGAGCCTGGCGGAGGCCACGGCCATCGTCGACGAAGCCAGCAGGCAAGGCCGCGTCGTCGGTTTGCGCCTTCCGGTCGAAGAGGAAGACGAGGAGCCCTGGACGGCGCCGCCGTCGCGTCGGCGGTCTCCACCGGCGATCGCCGGCGCGCTCCCCGAGCGGATCGATGCGGTCCTGGGGGACCAACTCTACGTGCCGCGCGAGGGTCTGCCGCCGGGACTGGTCAACCGACTTATCCGCCTCGCGGCATTCCAGAACCCGGAGTTCTATCGCGCACAGGCGATGAAGCGCTCCACCTTCGGCATCCCCCGTATCGTCGCCAGTGCCGAACTCCTGTCCCACCACATCGCCCTGCCGCGCAGCTGCCGCTCGGCGATGGAGCAGTTGCTCGACGAGCTTGGCATCGCTTGCCATGTGCGCGACGAACGTAACGCCGGACGGCCTCTCGATATCGTCTTTCTCGGTGAGTTGATCCCGGAGCAGAGGGCGGCAACTGAGGCGCTGCTGGCACACGAGACCGGCGTGCTGGCAGCAGCGACAGGGTTCGGCAAGACGGTGGTCGCCGCCTCCGTGATTGCTGCGCGCAAGGCGAACACGCTCATTCTGGTTCATCGCAACCAGCTGATGGATCAGTGGGTCGCGCGGCTGGGGGCGTTCCTGGATCTTCCGAAAGGCGCAATCGGGTGCATCGGCGGAGGCAATCGAAAGCCGGGCGGCATCGTCGATGTGGGCACGTTGCAGAGCCTCGAGCGCGACAACGTGGTGGACGACATCGTCGCCGACTACGGGCATCTGGTGGTCGACGAGTGTCATCATCTCTCGGCAACCAAGTTCGAGATGGTGGCGCGCCGTGCCAAGGCCCGTTACGTCCTCGGTCTGTCGGCGACGGTCACGCGCCGGGACGGTCATCATCCGATCGTCTTCATGCAGTGCGGCCCGGTCCGGTACCGGGCGAGCGCGAAGGCGGAGGCGCGTCGCCACCCGTTCAGGCATCGGGCGATCCTGTGTCCGACTTCGTTCAAGTTGCCCGGCAACGACGAAGAAGATCGTCCGCCGATCCAGAACATTTACGCCGCGCTGGTCGACGATGAAGCTCGCAACGCGCTGATTTTCGACGACGTGCTGACCGCGCTGGAGGCGGGCCGCTCGCCGATCCTTCTGACCGAGCGCAAGGACCACGCCGACCGCTTTGCGGAGAGGCTCGGCCGTTTCGCCCGCAACGTGATCCTTCTGCGCGGAGGCATGGGGGCGAAGCAGCGCCGCGAGGTCATGCAGCGTCTCGAAGAGGTACCCGATCGCGAGGAGCGCGTCCTGGTCGCGACCGGCCGCTATATCGGTGAGGGGTTCGACGACGCCCGCCTTGATACGCTGTTCCTGACGATGCCGATATCGTGGAGGGGGACGCTCGCCCAGTATGTTGGTCGCCTACATCGCATTCACCCGGAGAAGCGCGAGGTGCTGGTCTACGACTACCTCGACGCCGCCGTGCCGGCGCTTCGGCGCATGGCGGCAAAGCGCGTTCGCGGATACGAGAACCTCGGCTACACGGTCGAGGCGCCCGGTGCCCTGAGCACCGAGCGAGATTCTTCGGGCAATGCGTGACGACAAGAGCGCCGCCGCAGCGATCAGCAGCCGCAATGGCACGCCGCACCCGACCCGTCGCCCGCAGGCGCGTATTCCGGCAATGCGCCACTGAGGTGAAAGCCGAGTTGACCGTCTGCTCAGGTCCGCCCGGATCGCTCCAATCGCCTCTCCACGTTCGTCATCGGTTGCTGCGGATCCGCCATACCGCCGAATTCTGCGCTTGGCCACCGTCACCACCTTGATGATGATGTCATCGTACGCGCTGTCGAACACGGTGTGGCCGTCGCGACCGGCGTTATCGCAGGACAATCCATGCGAGCGGTGCCTGACGCGTCCGCGGGCGCGCGCTATGCTTGGCACCGTCGCGCCGGTGTGGAGAGCGACAGCATATTCAGGGATTAGAGCACAGCCATGTCCAGGAAACGCGTAGACCAAGGAACGCGGCGTCGAAAGCGGGCGATCGCTCCTACCTTTCAGGGCTGGCATTCGACTGACGAAGAAGAGATCAAGCGGCGACAGTGGCGTGGTCGAACCGAGATCGCCGAAGTCCGTCCCGTGGATGAGGAGAACGGCCCCTTCTGCGATTACGCGGTGACCTCTTCCAACGGCAATTCCTACACGGTGGAAATCCGCAGCATCCGGGAGCGCATCAACTCCTGCGGGTGCCCGGATCACCGGACCAACCGGCTCGGCACCTGCAAGCACATCGAAGGCGCGCTGCGGCGTCTGACAAGGCGCGTCCGTTCGCGCGAGGTCAGCGCTCGCATCGAGGTCTTTCTCGACGAGCGTGACAGCCGGAACCTGCGCCTGTCGGTGCCCGAGAACCTCGCATGCGATAACCCCTCCCTTGTTGCAGAGGTGGAGCGGCTCTTCGATGAGTTGCATCAGGGATCGAGTGCGGCCCTTGCGGCCTTGAGCGACATCGCGCGGGAGAACGCCCACTCCCTGCGCGTCTCGCACAGGCTGGAGAGCTGGGTCACCGCCCTGCAATATGAGAGCAAGCGCCGGCTTGAGCGCGCCCGCTTCGAGGAAAACCTCAAGGCAGGCCGCCGCTCGATGGACATGCTCAAGCTCCCTCTCCTGCCCTACCAGATCGACGGGGCTATGCATCTGGCCTTCGGCGAGCGCGCGCTGCTGGCCGATGACATGGGTCTCGGCAAGACCGTGCAGGCGATCGCGGCCTGCGCCCTGCTGCGCGAGTTGCGCGGGATCGAACGGGTGCTCGTGGTCTCGCCCGCCTCGCTCAAGGGCGAGTGGAAGGAGCAAATCGCCCGCTTCTGCGATCTGTCGGCCACTCCGGTCTACG
>JAJEEP010000097.1 GCA_022820945.1 Alphaproteobacteria bacterium
TGTCCTCGAGGCCTTGCCCGAACAGGTGGACCAGAAACGTCTGCGCGTCGCGATGGAACATCCGGCCGGTCCGCATGGTGCCGTCTCCCCCGGTGATGGCTGCCGACGGCGGGGACACGCTCCGCAGCGCCGCCCCGCCGCCCGCGTCACGGCCGACCTCTCGCTCATGGCGGCGCGCGGCGCGGGCGCGACGAAGGACGGCTGCTGGTGGCTGCCTGGACCCGTGTGTCGGCGATCGTCAGGAACACGCACATAGTCGATCGTTCCGCCCGGCAGGGCGGTGAGGCGCCCGCCGCCGGTGGGATGGTTGGAGACAATCCTCGGCCGTGGGCGAACGGCTCGGCGCAGCGACCGCCTACGAGCCTGGGGGGCGGCGGCTATGTCCCGCCCACCGGAGGCATCCACAGGGCCGCTGGAGCGCCCCTGGTGCCGCTCCGCCGAGTCCGGCACCCTCACAAAGCCCTGGTGGAGCGGCAGGCAGTGCCGGTCGCGCCGGCGGCGCTGAAGACCGGGCCGGCACCGCCATCGAACGAAGCGCATCCGGCGGGCGCAAGACGAACGTGAGCTTGCACCCGGAGAGCACGGAGTCTACAGATCGGAGCGATGACGACGGACGCTCGGCTGGCGGATGCCGATGACCGAATTGCCGAAGCGGCGCCGCCGTTGCCGCTTGCGCCCGGCACCGGTAGAGGCCGGGCCGGTGCCGCCGTCCGTCACTTCCCTGTTGTCCGGTCACCGGGACATTTTTCGGCCGGCCCGACTGCGATCTCGCCCCGGCCGTCCCCTGACACGTTCGATATCGAGCGCGACGGCGCGACGGTTGACGCCATTGGCCGCGACCGCGCCAACACCGGTGCCATGATCGTCGGCGAAGCCTCTGTCTTGGAGGCGGTCCCGGCCTCCACCGGAGAGCCTGAGCGGATCGTCGACGCCGGCACCGGGCGCTGAGCGCCGCGCTCTGCAGCGGGAGGACAGCTCGGATTGGTAAGGATCACCGCAAACAGAATCCGTCGTGCGATCGGCGAGCCATCCTACTCACGGGGCGAGAAGTATTTCGAGCGCGGCCGGGTGCGGCACGTCAAGTTCGAGACCGACTCCCAAGTCGTTGGCCTGGTATTGGGCAGCAACTCGCAGGTGTATGCGGTCTCGGCGAAATTCAGGTCGGATGCGAACGCCTTCTCGCTTGAGGGGCGTTGCTCATGCCCGGTGGGCTACAACTGCAAGCACGTCGCGGCGGTGCTGCTTGCCGCAGCAAACTCGATGGCGGATGGGATCGGCGATGACGGCGCGGCGATGTCCTCCGCCGTGTCGCACGAGGTCAGCCGGTGGCTGGATCTCTGGCCCAAGAAGCTCGGTACCCCGTTGGAGGTTCGGCCGCCGGGCCTGCCGTCGCCGGGCCAGGATCATCTGTTCTACGTCATCCACCGGGACACGACGTGCGGCATGCGCGTCTCGCCCTACCGGGCCTATCTGAAGAAGGACGGCACGATCGGCAGCAACTTCCGGAGTTTCGACCGGCGCTCCACCTGGACGCGGCGGAACCTGACCGTGCAGGATGCGGGGCTGATCGGAAAGCTCGACTTTTTCTCCGACTACGGTTTCGACTCGCACTACGACTGGCCGGAGGGCGAGGCTCTGGTCGAGCTCTTGCGCGAGATCGTGGAGACCGGCCGCGCCCGGGCCCACGAAATCGACGGCGAGGCTCTCTGCTGGAGGCCGCCGCGCCGCTGCGAGCTGGTCTGGAGTGTCGGCGCAGACGGCGAACAGCGCCTCATGGCACACGATGGTGCCGGGGCCATTCTGACCCTGCTGCCGTTTCCGACCCCGCTATTCCTCGATGAAGGGACCGGCGAGACCGGTGTCGCGGAAACGGAGCTGTCTCCCCGCATGCTGTCGTGGTTGGCCGACGCGCCGGAGGTGCCGCATGAATCGGTTGGCGCGGTCGAGGCCAAGCTGTCGCGGATCGGCCAGCGCTCGCCCGTGCCCAGGCTGCATCGTGTAGAGCCGCGCACCGACGTTGCGCCGAAGCCTGTGCTGATCCTGTACGGTCGAGAGCAGAACGCCAGGCGCTGGAGCGCCGGGGAAGACCGCAGCGGGCCCGGCGAGGACCTTTCCGCCGTCTTTCCCTGTGCCCTCCTGGAGATTGCCTACGACGGCATCGAGCGAAGACTGCGCCCCGGCACGCCCGGCAACCACTTGAGCGACGCGCATCCAGGCGGCGATTCCCCGGTCGTCGTCCGGCGCGATCCTGAGCTGGAATCGGAATACCGGCGGGCGTTCGTGACGGCAGCGAAGCGCCATGGCGGCAAGCATCCTGACGCGTTGCGCTTCGACATCTCGCCACCCGCCGGGGTGCAGGACGCCGATATCGTCTTCGGACCGCTCCGGGCGGGCGAAGATGAAGAAGTTCCGGGAGGTCTCGATTTCGCCGGGCAGGAAGTTCCCGCACTGCGCGCCGGAGGCTGGCGCGTCGAGATCGACAAGACCTGGCCGTTTCGCATCTACGACGGGCCCGCCGCGTTCACGACCTCCCTGGAAGCGTCGGACTCCGACTGGTTCTCGCTTGCCCTTTGGCTCGAGGCGAACGGGCGGAAGTTCGCCGTCGCGCCGATCGTGCTCCAGTTTGTCGAGACGTTGCCGGTGGACGATCTGGGGCGACTGGAAGAGGGCTTCGACGTCGAGAGGCATCTTGCGGGCCGGATGTTCTATGCCCGCTTCGAGGACGGGAGCTATCTTGCGATCGACGGCGCGCGGTTTGCGCGGTTCGCCGAGGCGTTCCTGGAAGCGCAGGGGTTGATCGGCTTCCATCCTGCCGAGGCGCGGCGCCTGTTCGAACTGGCCGAGGCGCTGGAGGGCTGCGGCGCGCCGTGGACTGGCAGGCGCGAGCTGCTCGATCTCGGGGCCCGGCTGCGGTCCCTCGCAGAGGCACCGGAAGTGCCGGTCCCCAGCGCGCTGCACGGCGAACTGCGCCCCTACCAGCGCGTCGGCTACGGCTGGCTCAAGTTGCTTTCGGAGTGCGGCTTCGGCGGCGTGCTGGCCGACGACATGGGGCTGGGCAAGACCGTGCAGACCCTGGCCTTGCTGGCGCACCGGCATCTCGAAGAGAAGACCGATCGCCCGAGTCTTCTCGTGGTGCCGACCAGCCTGGTCGGCAACTGGCGGCGGGAAGCCGCCCGTTTCACGCCCGACCTGAAACTCCTGGTCCTTCATGGGCCCGGCCGGCTCAGGCACTTCGACGCCATTCCCGAGCACCACCTGGTGGTCACCACCTACCCGCTGGTCAATCGCGATCACGATGCGCTGTTCCGCCATGAGTACGACACCGCCGTGCTGGACGAGGCGCAGACGGTGAAGAACCCGGCGGCCGGGATCACGAAACGCATCAGGGGCATCCGAGCGCGTCAGCGCCTGGCACTGACCGGAACGCCGATCGAGAACAGTCTCCAGGAGCTGTGGTCGCTCTACGACTGGCTGATCCCCGGCCTGCTGGGAAACCGCAAGTCCTTCGCGAAGCACTATCGCACGCCCATCGAGAAGGAGGGAGACCGGGCGAAGCAGCGGCTGCTGTCCACCCGGATCAAGCCCTTCCTGTTGCGGCGCACCAAGGAGGAGGTTGCCGCCGAGTTGCCGGAGAAGACCGTGATCGACGAGTTGGTCCCGCTCGAAGAGGGCCAGGCCGCTCTGTACGAGAGCATCAGGGCGGCAATGGATGCGCGGATTCGCGAGGCCATCGCTGAGCGGGGCCTGGATGCATCGCGCATCACGATCCTCGACGCGCTGCTGAAGTTGCGCCAGGTCTGTTGCGACCCGCGTCTCGTCAAGCTGGACGCGGCCCGCAAGGTGGTGGAAAGCGCCAAGAGGGCGCGGCTGCTTGCGCTTCTGGAGGAGCTTGTCGCCGAGGGGCGGCGGGTCCTGATCTTCTCCCAGTTCGTCGAGATGCTGCGCCTCGTGGAGGCCGATGTCGCGGCCCGCGGCTGGGACTACGCCATGCTGCATGGAAGCACGCAGGACCGGGACGCTCAGATCGCGAGCTTCCAGTCGGGAGCGCTGCCGCTCTTCCTGATCAGCCTCAAGGCGGGAGGCACGGGCCTCAACCTGACGGCGGCCGATACCGTGATCGTCTACGATCCGTGGTGGAACCCGGCGGTGGAACGCCAAGCCATGGACCGGGCGCACCGGATCGGCCAGGACAAGCCCGTGTTCGTTCTTCGCCTGATCGCCGAGCACACCGTCGAGACCGCCATCCACAAGATGCAGCTGCGCAAGCAGGCCCTGGCCGACGCTTTGTTCGAGGGAACCGCCGGCGGTCCTCTGACACTCAGCGACGGGGATATCGATTCGCTCTTCGGTGCCTCGCCTGCCGCACCTTCGGGCTGAGGATGAGCTATGGCCCGGCAGAAGGGGGAAGGCGGTGGCGAAACCGACCTGCCGAGTTCGTTGTTGTGCGACGGGCTCGGCCCACCTCGCCGCAGAGCGCCGGTCGGCGCCGCCGCTCACCGGCGACGAGCGTTCGGAGACGACCTGCTCCCGCGATTGCCCGGGTCAGTTCAGTGGCACAGGCTCAGTCATCGGTGCCGAATAGTCGGCGACAAGCCTCTTCCGCCTCCTGCAAGCCGGCTTCCGTGAACACGACCGACTTGGCCCTGGTGGCGGGATTCGAAATCAGGCCCCTGCGGTGAAGCCGGTCCGTGGCATCCCAGTCGAACGACTTCCACGCGCGCACCCCGTCATGAAGGCCCAGGTAAAGCAACGCCAGGACGGCCTCGTCGATCTTGGCCTCGTTCATGGGGTCCATCGCTCTGCGGCCCGGACTGCCGGTGACCGGCCAGGGCGCGCGCGCCGCCGTGTGGGGTGGGCAGGGACGTCGACGGACGGCGACAGGCGCGGTTGGCGCACGCTGCGGTCAACCCGCGTCCGTCGCGTGGTGCAGCTACACGAGCTTGATGAGCGCCACGATCAGGGCCACGGCGCCCACCATCATCGCACCCAGGCGAATGGTCATGCGCTGCTCAAGCTCGCGCATCTCGCCCCGCAGCGCCGTCTCGGTCTTCCCAAGATCGCTCCGCAGGGTCTCCAGGTCGCCGCGCAGCGACGCCTCGGTCTTCTCCAGGTCGCCGCGCAGCGACGCCTCGGTCTTCTCAAGATCGGCCTTGGTGGCCAGGGTCTCGCCCATGCCTTCGGCGAAGGTGTCGACGAGGATCGCGGCCTGCTTCTCGTCGAAGCCGCCTTCGTCGCGCAGCTTGCGTGCCGCCCTGAGCGTGTCGAACGCCACCATCATGACGCTCATCCTATCGCCGTCGCCGGCGGGCGCAACCGCACGCCCGACACCATGCGCGCAGCGGACGCCGTCGCGCCGGCCTGACCGGCCGCACCGCCCCGCCGATCCCGGTGCGGCGCGGGCCGTTTTGATTCCGGTTTCGGGGGCGCCGTCGGCGGGCTCGTACAGGGTTTCGGCCCGAATCGCTACGGGTCGCTACGAAGGGCTACGCTGGGGTTGGAATTCACTCGCTTCCGAAGTGATGACGGCGGGCTTTTTCAGAGTCAGCGAGAGTCCGGTAGACAGCGTAAGACGGGCCCGAGGGGAGGAAGAAAAATAACGCTATGACAGTGGCTTAGAGAGTCTCCCGGCGGGTGCAAGCGGGGTGTAGCGAATGTCCTAACGCCCCTGCGGCCCCCAGGCTCTCCTCTGCTTGAAGAGGCCTCGCCAAGAGGCCTCGCTGGGTTCATCAATTCGGCCGTCAACGTACCTGACGACTCGGCAACTGTCCATAGCCCATGAACTTCACCACATCACCCCAAGGTTGTCCACTCATGAGATGTGCCTCGGCAGGCCGAATATCCGACCCATGCGGCGATGAACCATGCTGCGTTCCCGATCCTGTCCGGGGCTTCCGCCCCCGTCGTTGCAGCCTCCCTGCACGTCCCCGCGTCATCCTCCGTGCCGCTCAACGTGCCGAAGCGAATTCTCGCCACAATTCCGCAGCCTTTGCAAGCCCGAAATTCAGCACGCCGGACAACGACTTGGGGTTACGCCGGACAACGACTTGGGGTTACAGCGTGCAATGGGCATCGGCACTTCATGTCCCGCCACCACGTAATCATCGTGGGGTTCCCGCGCGGCGTCCTCAAGGGCTGCGCCCGCATCGGGAACCCGGATCGCCCGAATCGCCGTACCCTGAGCGCCGCCGGCACGTGGACGGCGCGCGCCCATATAAAGGTGTCGGCGCACCCACCGTGAGCGGCGCAGCAGCAGCCCGGCTCCGATGGCCCCAACAATTTTTTCGTCGTCCTCAACTGTTTGAACGCGGCCGGCGCGCGCCCGCTCGACCCCGAACCAGGCGGCAGCGGGGCGCGTATTCTCCGCCGCCATGCCGCGGTTTTGATGACGGCGGCTTCCGGAGTGCACGCGGCCGCGACGGCGAAAACCGCCATCACGGCGCCCCACGGCATGGCGCAATTGGAGAAGGTCGGCACTCTCCGTGCGCGTCTGTCATGGCCATGATCGCCGCGCTCACATGCCCTGCTCACCCGACCCTCTTCGACGACCCTTCGCGCCACGGCATTCTGGCCACCCACCACGCCCTCGGATACCATCGCCGGCGACGGTTGCAGCATGAGCACGCGGCCGCCCCGAAGAGGACGCGGCCATGCGCTACGACGAATGCTACAAGTCGATTTTCTCCCACAGGATTTCGGTCGAGCACCTGCTCCGCTTCGTCGAGGGCATGATCGACGACGGCCCGGAGTGGATCGCGGCCTTCGACCCCGAGACCCTGGAGCCGGTGCCGACCGAGCGCATCGACGACACCCTGCACCGCCACCTGAGCGACCTGATCTGGCGCGTGCGCCTGCGTGACGGCGGTGAGGACGATTGGGCCTACCTCTTCGTGCTGATCGAGTTCCAGTCTGCGGTGGACCACCTGATGGCGCTGCGGGTTCGGACCTATGTGGACCTGCTCTATCGCGGGCTTTGGGCGGATCGCCGCTTCGGCGCGTCCGACCGTCTGCCGCCGGTGCTTCCCGTGGTGCTCTACAACGGGAAGTCTCCATGGACGGCCGCGGCGAGCGTGGAGGAGCTGGTTGCGCCGGAGGCCCGCCCCCCGAGCCGCATCGCCTCCGTGCCGACGTATGCAGGCTCGGGCTACGTGACGCTTGACGTTGGCCGGGTTGAAGCCGGAGATTCCGCACCAGTCGACGTGCTCTAACTTGTGATCGGCATCGAGCGGATGTCGTCGTATAGTGAGGGATACGCGACGCTGCGTGAGGCGT
>JAJEEP010000037.1 GCA_022820945.1 Alphaproteobacteria bacterium
CGCCGCGCCGGTCGCTAGTGCCGCTGCTGCGGCGTCAGGATGAGCTGGAAGGCCTCGTCCGTGCGGGCCGCGAAGTGGCGGTTCGCGACGGGCAGGTAGCGGAAGCTCGTCCGGCAGCGGACCATCGAGACAGCGGCGTTGGTCAGCGCGGCTAGGTTTTGCGGCAGTCCCCTGACGTACGCCCGACAGCGGTCCTCGTCATAGGTGAAGTCCCGCACGTAGTGCAGCCGGTTCTCGATCTCCCAGTGCCCGCGGATGAGCGCGGCCAGCTGCCTCGGCGTAACCCGCTCCGGGCTCAGCGATGTCAGCGCGTAGGACACCTCGAAGCTCGTCTCGCCGCTCTTGACGAGCGTGCGTTCGCGCTCCACGCGCACAGCCATCTGCCGGCCGTGCAGGTGCGCATAGCCGTCCCACTCCGCAGCGCTGAGGTCCTTGACGCTGTAGCGGCGCCGGTCGATGCGCCCGTGGCTCTTCTCGAGGGTCTCGACGTGCGGGCCAGCCGAGAAGTCGCGGTCCTTGAGTTCGTCCAGGATCGTCGGCTGGTTGGCCTTGACCGCTGTCATGAGATAGTCCGCAGCGCACTCCTGCAGCAGGCAGCGCGCCGTTTTGTGCTGGGCGTGCAGGGCGTCCATGGTGACCACCTTGCCGGCCAGCCTGAGGCTGCGGGCCAGCCGCCGCACGGCCGGGATCTCGTTGCTCTTGCTCTCGGTCTCCACTTGGCCCAGCACGTGGCCGCTGCCCTGCTGCACCGCGGCCACCATCATGCGCCGCCCTTGCTCGGTCTGTTTCGAGGCTCCGCGAATGTCCTTGCCGTCCATGGCCACTCCCGCAACGGGAGCCAGCACCGCCGGCACGCTGGGCGCTGCCGGCTGCGGGAGCGGCTCCGGCGCCGCGGACAGCTGCTCGCCCCAAGCGCTGAGGGCGTCTTGCAGCGTGTCCGGGGGCAGATCGCTGAGAATCCTGTGGAAAGTGGTCGTCGAGGGTGGCGTGTAGCACTGCCGGCTGGGGCTGTAGAAGCAGCCCAGGCTGGCGAGCTGCTCTTGGCTGAGCAGCCGGGCGTACTGCCCGAAGGCGGTCACGCCGCGGTAGCCGGCCATGCGCGCCGAGACCGCCATCGCCAGCACAGTCGACAGCGGGTAGCGCTTGCCGTGGGCGCTGCGGAACTCGGGCACCTCGCCCAGGAAGTCATGCAGGCTGCGCAGCTCGCAGCTGGGTGGCGGGGATTGCTTGGGCGGGCCGCGCCAGTGCGGCTCGTCGGCGGGCTGGCTCAGGCGCGCGCGGGCGTCTGGCTGCAGTTCGTACACATACACCTCCTTGGGCTGTCCGTGATGTCGCCAGCGGGGCGTCGGGCCGGGCTGGCGGGCAAAGCCGCCCGTGCGGCCAAGGTGGCGCCAGTTGGCGGCGCGATAGCATGTGCCCCGAAAGCGGGGCGACTCACAGAATGTTTCTGCGAGCAGGACCGGGTAGCCGTGCTCGGCCAGCATGTCGGCTGACAGCCGCCGCAGGCTCAGGCCCAGCACGCGCGAAGCGAGGTTCTTGCGGCGCTGCTCCAACAGGATCAGGAAGCGCACATTCTGGGCAATCAGGTGCAATCGACGCAGTTTCTGGGCGTTGCTCCAGCCAATCCAGCGGTCGCGCACGCTGACCTTCAGCGCCCCGGCCTGCCAGCCCAGCAAGGCGATCCACTCTTGGCCAAGGGTGGCCACATGGCGCAGGCCACGGCCGAACAAACTTCGAAAAGACAAGTAATGGTGTCTGGCGACCAGTTGGTCCCAGCGGCGGTGCTCGGCGCTGCCGTGTGTCGGGCGCACCTGCACGGAGTGCAAGTCAAAGTCGGCCAAGGGCTGAGCGGGCGCCATGCCTGTGTATCAGCCTGTCAGATTGAGAACGGAATGTCCAGCCCCCTGGCGCGCTAACGCCGCTCCGCCGATAGAGAACTCCCGGACTGGCCTCGGCGCATACCAAATAACGGAATAGCCCTGCGCGACAATGGGTGATGCCCCTCCCGGTGTCGCCGCGATTCGAGATTGTCGCCGAATGCCCCCGCACGCGTGCCAGGGCGGGTGTGCTGCACACTTCCCACGGGCCTGTCGAGACACCTGTATTCATGCCGGTCGGCACTCAGGCCACTGTCAAGGGACTTACCCCGAGACAGCTTGAGAAAGAGATCAACGCCCGCATCCTGCTTGCGAACACCTACCACCTGTGGCTGCGCCCTGGGGCGGCAACGATCCGGGAGGCTGGCGGCCTGCATTCGTTCATGCGCTGGCCGCGGGCGATCCTGACCGACTCGGGCGGCTATCAGGTCTTTAGCCTGGCCCACCTGCGCAAGGTGAGCGAGGACGGTGTGGAGTTTCGCTCGCACCTCGATGGCTCGCTTCATTTCCTTAGCCCGGAGAAGGCCATCGACATCCAGCGGGCCCTCGGCAGCGACATCATGATGGTCCTCGATGAGTGCACGCCATACCCGGTCGATGCCGCGCCGGCGCGCGAGTCGATGCGGCTGAGCGCCCGGTGGGCGGAGCGTTCATTCGGCCGGTGGCGCACGGGCGGCCCGGAGCCCGCGGACATGCTGTTCGCCATCGTCCAAGGCTCAACGTACACCGACCTGCGCCGCGAGTGCGCCCGCCGCCTTGTCGACCTTGGCGCACCTGGGTACGCCATCGGCGGGCTGTCGGTCGGCGAGCCTCGCGAATTGAGCTACGACATGGTGGCCGCTTGCGAGGCCGAGCTGCCCCGATGCCGTCCGCGATACGCGATGGGCGTGGGAATGCCCGCGGAACTCGGCCGCTATGTCGCGCTGGGCATCGACATGATGGACTGTGTGCTGCCCACGCGCAACGCCCGCAACGGGTGCCTGTTCACACGGGCCGGCAAGATCATGATCAAGAATGCGGCGCACGCACGCTCACACGTGCCCGTGGATGAGCGCTGCCAGTGCTACGCCTGCCGCAATTTCACTCGGGCGTACCTGCGGCATCTCTTCTTGGCGCGGGAGATGCTCTACTCGACGCTTGCAACGATGCACAACCTCTGGCTCTACCTCGACACGATGCGCAGGATCCGAGAGGCCATAATCGCGGGCACGCTGCCGGATTTCCTGCGTCAGTCCGGCCCGTCCGGCGACTGACCGGCTTGGAGCGCAGGGGCCGGTCTGCCGTGGGCCGGCGCGTTCGCTATAGTGGGGGTTCCCGCACACCGGGATCCGGAGTCCACCGTGGATTCTCCAGCCATCTGGCCGGCCCTGCTGCTGCAGCAGTCTGGCATGAGCGCCTTCATGCCGATCCTGCTGATGGTTGCGATCTTCGTGCTGGTGGTGATCCTCCCGGCGCGGAGGCGGCAGAAGAAGCTCGACCAGATGCTCGCGAGCCTGAAGACCGGAGACCGGGTAGTCACGAACGCGGGGCTGACTGGGACGGTAGTGGGGCTGGCCTCGGCGCGCGTGACGCTGCGCCTGCCGCCCGACGGCACGAAGCTCGAGTTTGCCCGCAGCGCGGTGGTCGGAATGGCGGAGGGGTCCCGCAAGTAGCGCCGGGTAGGCCGACAGCTCGAAGATGAGAAGCCGCTTCGGACTTAAGATCGCGCTGGTCGCCGGCGTGTTTCTGCTGTGCGCCTGGCGAGTCATCGGCGTGAACCCCAACTGGGACGCGATCCGCCAGAACCTTGCCGACAACATCGCCCTCGGCCTAGACCTCAAAGGCGGCACGCACCTCATCCTGCAGGTCCAGGTTCAGGACGCCCTCAAGGCCGAGGCCGACCAGACCATCGACCGCATCCGCACGCGCCTCCTCCGCGCGGGGATCTCCTACACGTCCATCCGGCGCAACGACCCCGGATCGATAGAGGAGGCGGACTCGATCGAGATTCAGCTGGACGGCACTCCTACGGACCGCGTCAGCGACGTGCGGGCGATCCTCGAGGAGGAGGCTCCGTCTTGGCTGGCCAGCTCGACGGGCGGGAGTTCGTTCGCCCTCGGCATGCGGCCAAGCGAGCTGCTGCGCCTCAAGGCCGAGACGCTCCAGCAGTCGATGTCCACGATCGAGAACCGCATCAACGGTTTGGGGCTCACCGAGCCGGTCATCCAGCAACACGGGCGGGCCGAGGCCGAGCACGAAATCTTGGTGCAGCTGCCCGGGGTGAGCGACCCGGCGCGGGTGATGAACCTGCTGCAGATGTCCGCGCAGCTGGAGATCAAGAAGGTGATCGACGGACCGTTCTCGTCGCCGGAGGCGGCCCGCTCGCAGAACAACGGCATCCTGCCGGCCAACAGCGAACTGGCCCACTATGCCGAACGCGGCCGCAGCGAGTGGTACCTGCTTGAGCGCAACCCTGTCGTCACGGGCCGCGACCTGCGGGGCGCGACGGCCGGCCGCGACACCCAGAACCCCGGCGCATGGCAGGTGGCCTTCAGCCTCTCGCGGCAGGCCGGGCAGCGCTTTGGGATCTTTACGGCGGCGAACATCGGACAGAACCTCGCTGTCGTGCTCGACCGGCGCGTGCAGAGCGTCGCCTCGATCGAGTCGCGCATCGAGTCCGAGGGGGTCATCAACAACATCGACGGCCAGACGGAGTCCCTTGACTTGGCTCTGGTGCTCCGTGCCGGGGCCCTACCCGCGTCGGTGGTCTACCTCGAGGAGCGCACGGTGGGGGCGTCCTTGGGCGCGGACTCCATTCGTCAGGGCGTCCGCAGCGCCATTGTCGGCGTTTGCATCATCGTCGTCGTCATGCTGGCCTACTACCGGCTGGCCGGCATCAACGCCAACCTTGCCCTGTTCTTCAATCTCCTGATCCTGCTGGCCGTCCTGAGCGCGTTCGGCTTCACGCTGACCCTCCCCGGAATCGCCGGCATCATTCTCACGATCGGCATGGCGGTCGACGCCAATGTCCTGATCTTCGAACGGATACGCGAGGAGCTGCGCGCCGGCAAGGCTGTCGTCGCGGCGCTGAACGCGGGCTTCGGCAAGGCCTTCCTGACGATCATCGACACCAACCTGACGACGATCATCGCGGCGGCCTTCCTGTTCCTGTTCGGCCGTGGGCCAGTGCGCGGCTTTGCCGTCACGCTTGCGATCGGACTGCTGGCGAACCTGTTCACGTCGGTCTTCGTGTCGCGGCTGATCTTCGACCTCAGCATGTGGCGAAAGCGGAACCTGAAGGAGATGAGCATCTAGGTCCGGGAACCCGGAGGCGCCCTGCGGTGTCTAGGCAGACAAGGGGCGCCGTGACGAGCTGCGAGCGACATGCAACTGATCGGCCAGACCAGCATCGACTTCCTCGGCCGCCGGAAGATCTTCATCGCGCTTTCTGCGGCGCTGCTGCTGGCCGGCATCGGCAGCGCGGTCACCAAGGGCGGCCTCAAGTTCGGGATCGACTTCAAGGGCGGGACCTTGGTGTACGTGAAGTTCCGCGACGCTCCCGACCCGGAGCGCATCCGTGGCGTGCTCCAGGGCAAGGGGCTCAGCGTGGCCACACTGCAGCCGTTCCAGGACAGCGCCGAGGCTCACGAGCTGAAGATCGACCTCGATCTGGCGGGCGATGTAGTCGAGACCTCCGGAAAGGACCAGGTCATCGAGACGTTGCGGGAGATCTACCCGATCGGCGAGGGCAAGCTGGACTTCAACAACGCCAGCCCGGAGGCGCTTGCCCAGCGCCTGCTCTCCGAGCGGACGCTGCGCGACGCCGGGCACTCGAGCCGCGACTTGGCGAGCCACGCCGAGGCGATGGTGGCTTGGAGGGACCAAGCGCCTCGCTCGGGCCTGCTGCGCGACTTGGCAGAGCTGTCCGACGTGCCGGGGGTCCCCTCCAGCGTCGTGGCGGCCGTCCCGCGGGTGGCCGAGGCCGGTGCCTTCCACATCGGCGGTGTCGAGGTGGTGGGGCCGAAGATCGGGGCCGAGTTACAGTGGCAGGCGATCAAGGCCACGCTCTTCGCGCTAGCGGGTATGCTAGTCTACATTGCGTTCCGCTTCGAGTGGATCTACGGCGTGGCGGCGGTCATCGCCGTCTTCCACGACGTGTTCATCACGATCGGATTCTTCTCGCTTTTCGACCGGGAGATTGAGTTGACAGTCGTGGCCGCATTGCTCACACTGGTTGGCTACTCGATGAACGACACGATCGTGATATTCGACCGTGTGCGCGAAAACCGCGCCGCGGTCCGCAAGTCGAGCATGACGGACCTGCTGAACCTCAGCATCAACCAGACGCTCAGCCGCACTGTGCTGACGTCCGGCCTGACGCTGGTGGCCGTGCTGTGCCTGCTCGTGCTCGGCGGGGAGGTCCTGCGCGGCTTCTCCTTCGGGCTGGCCGTTGGCGTGCTGGTCGGGACGTACTCCTCGATCTTCATCGCCAGCCCCGTCCTGTTGTGGGGCCAGGGCCTGCAGACGGCGCGGGCCGGAGGAGGCCGGAGGAGGCGCTGAGCGCCCGCGAGCCAGAGTAATAAGGAGGAAACAGGAACAATGTTCGAAGATGCCTTGATGGAGAACATGGAAAAGGACACTTCGCGGTGGTCCGTGATGCTGTCGACGGCGCTGCAGCTGCTGCTTGTAGGGATCGCTCTCCTGATCCCCCTGATCAACTACTACGAGCTGCCCGCGGCAGACTTCGTGAGCTTCCTGACGGCGCCGCCGCCGCCGCCGCCGCCGCCCCCGCCGCCTGCCGCCATCGTGCAGGTCAAGGCGGTGCCCAAGGAGTTCGACAGCGGCGCGCTGACGCAGCCCGTGGCGATCCCCGACAAGGTCGCCATCATCGAGGAGGACATCCAGGCACCGTCGGCTGGAATCGCTGGCGTGGTCGGCGGTGTCCCCGGCGGATCCGTCGGCGGACAGATCGGCGGCGTGCTGGGAGGGATCATCACAGCGGCGGCGTCAAATGCGCCCCCGCCGCCCCCGCCGCCTCCGCCGGTCAAGAAGAAGGCCCCGCCGAAGCGCATCCGCGTCGGCGGCAACGTGGCGAAGGCGCGCCTGACCCGTCAGGTGAGTCACCAGTATCAGCAGCTGGCCCGCCAGGCGCGCATTCAGGGGACCTTCAAGCTCTCGGCCGTGATCGCCAAGGACGGCACGATCCAGAAGCTTGAGGTGATGTCGGGCCACCCGCTGCTGGTCCCGGCCGCGCTGGCCGCGGTGAAGCAGTGGCGCTACAGGCCCACGCTGCTCAACGGCGAGGCCGTGGAGGTGCTAACAAACATCGACGTGAACTTCACTCTCAGCGGGTGATGCGCGTCATCGCTCTCCCCCCGGGGGGGTCGGGTCTGGCCGGCGCGGCGCGTCTGGCCCTCCCGGCACGTACAGTTGGTCATTCGGACACCGTATTTCTTTAGGAGGACAACACAAGGAAGATGCTTTCCCAATTCACAACGGCCGCTTTCCTGCTGCAGCAGGAGATCGGCTTTGACACGATTTCGATGTGGAACCAGATGGGCTTCGCGGCCAAGTCCGTGGTCATCATCATGTTCCTGATGTCGGCGTGGTCGATCGGAGTAATGATCGATCGCGGCTTGGCGTACTTCGCGGCCAAGAAGCAGTCGCGCGAGTTCGCCCCGGCCATCGCCGGCGCATTGCGCAAGGGCAAGCTTGACGACGCCGTCAAGCTGGCCGAGAACTTCAAGAAGAGCCACTTGGCCAAGGTCGTCTCCGCCGGCCTCGCGGAGTTCAAGTCCGCCGGCCAGGGGGGTTCCCAGATAACTGGCCTGACGATCGACGCCTCGAAGCGGGCGCTGGAGCGGGCGCAGGCGATCACGCACGCCGAACTCAACCGCGGCCTGAGCGGCCTCGCCACGATCGGCTCGACGGCGCCCTTCGTGGGCCTCTTCGGCACGGTGGTGGGCATCATCAACGCGTTCCAGGGCATCTCGCAGGAGCGCTCGACAGGCCTTGGTGCCGTCGCCGGCGGCATTTCCGAGGCCTTGGTCGCGACGGCCATCGGGCTGTTCGTGGCGCTGCCCGCCGTCTGGATGTTCAACTACTTCAACTCCAAGGTCGAGGGCTTTGACGTTGAGATGGAGAACGCCAGCTCGGAGCTGATCGACTACTTCTTGAAGAGGAACGCCTGATCGGCGCCGGCGAAGGCCAGCGCGGTGACCGGCTGTAGTATCGTGTAGCGGTCGCCCGCCGGATCGGCGGGCGGCTGCTCGGGAAGGAGCGAATGGCAGTGGATGAAGAACGCATAGTGAACGAACTCGGGGAGCTCGGCGAAGAGGGCGTAAAGAAGGGCACGCGCGGCGGGATGGCCGCGATCAACGAGATCAACGTCACTCCGATGGTCGACGTGATGCTCGTGCTGCTGATCATCTTCATGGTGATCACGCCCATGCTCAGCAAGGGCGTCAGCGTCGACTTGGTGCGCACCCGCAACCCGGTCGCGATGGACGAAGCGGACGCGGAGGATGCCGTCGTCGTGGCGGTGACTCGCGATGGCCAGGTATTCCTGGGCACGTCCAAGCTCGAGGCGCTGGACGAGCTCACGTCGCGCGTCAGCGACGTGGTCAGCAATCGCATCGACAAGACGGTTTACGTCAAGTGCGACGCACGATCGCGCTACGAGCGCGTCGTGGAAGTGGTCAATGCCGTGCGGACGTCCGGCGTCGACCAGGTCGGGTTGCTGACAGAGAAGGAAGAGGGTACGGGCGGCTTCAGCTAGCGCCGCGACTCTCGAGCACGCAAACAAACAGGAGGACATTCACCATGGGAATGGCGGTTGGCGGTTCGGGCGGTTCAAAGTCCGTGCCCTACATCAACATGACGCCCTTGATCGACGTGCTTTTGGTGCTGTTGATCATCTTTATGGTCATCACGCCGATCACCCCCAAGGGGTTGGAGGCGCTGGTGCCGCAGCCCAATGAGGGCGAGCAGCAGGAGCAGCCCAATGCGCGCACGGTTGTGGTCTCGATCAACGCGGATCGCAGCATCATGATCAATCGCGATCCCTCGACGCTGGACACGCTCGAAGAGAACCTGAGGGACATCTTCAAGACCCGCGCCGAGCGGGTCATGTTCGTGCGCGGGGCGCCGCAGCTGGACTACCAGGACGTGGCCAAGATCATCGACCTCGGCAAGGGCGCCGGCGTGGACAAGATCGGGCTGCTGACGGAGCAGATCGAGTAGGCTAGTGCTTGCGGCATGGCGCCGGGCGTAGTGCCCGGCGGTCGTCGCGACCCGGGCAACGGAGTGAACAATGGAAATCGATAAGCAAAAAGTCCTGAAGATCGGGGGCATCGTGTTGGTCGTGGTGCTCGTCGTAGTAGGCGCCCTGCTGTTCCTGATGCAGCAGTACGGCGTTACCAGCATCGCGGCGTTGCAGGCGCGGAACTCGCTGAACAAGGGAGTGGGCGCGTTCTCGGCGGGCGATTTCGTCCGTGCCGGCGACTATTTCGAGGCTGCGGCCGACCTGGACCCGGAACTCAAGGCGGCTCGCGTGTACGGTGCTTACTCCGTGATGATGCAGTACCAGCCCGGCGCTGAGTACCAAGAGAACATTGACATCGCGAACAGGGCCTTGGACGGCTTCAAGGCCGTGCTACAGGACGATCCGGAGAATTCGACCGCCCTGCAGAGCATCGCGTCGCTCTACTTCAACATGAAGAAGATGGACTTGGCCAAGGAATGGCACGGCAAGGTGCTAGAGCTCCAGCCCGACCACAAGGAGTCGTACTACACCATCGGCGTCATCGCGTGGACGCAGTCTTACGAGCCGCGCCTGGAGTTCCGCGCCAACGTGGGCATGAAGCAGGAAGACGAGGGGCCCATCGTGCTCAGGGGGCGCCTGAGCCGGACGCAGCGCGACGAGTATGCCGGCCTCGCCGAGGAGATCATGCCGATCATTGACGAGGGCTTGACATCGCTGGAGAAGGCGATCGAGATCGACCCCGATTATGACGACGCGATGGCTTACGTAAACCTGCTCTACCGCGAGAAGGCGGACTTCGCGGCGACCAAGGAAGAGCACGACGAGCTGCTGGCGAGTGCCGACGAGTGGGTGCAGACCGCTCTGGACACGCGCAAGCGCAAGGCCGAGGAGAGCACGATCGACACCTTCACGACTGACGAGTAGGTGCCGTTGCCGCGGCGCGGCGCACGTCTTATAATTCGGCCTGAGGCCCGTGGGGTCTCGGGCCGTTTTCGTGCTGTCAAGCAGCGAGCCGCAGCGTTACCATGCCCGCCAAGAGCCGCATCAAGCCTGAAGGGGAAGCGGTCCCCGCGGCGATGTTGGGACGCTACGAGGAACTGGAGCGCAAGCTGCTCGACCAGCGGCCGGGCCAGGATCCGGAACTGCTGCGGCGCGCCTTCGCGTTCGCCGCCGAGCGGCATCGCGGCCAGAAGCGCAAGAGCGGCGACCCCTATCTGGCACATTCGCTCGAAGTGGCGCACATGCTGGCCGACATGCGGCTGGACCAGGCCGCGCTAGCCAGCGGGCTGCTGCACGACATCGTCGAGGACACGCCGGTGACCGTGCCGCAGCTGCGCCGCGAGTTCGGCGACGGCGTGGCGCGCTGCGTGGACGGCGTGACCAAGATCGGGCGGCTGCGCTACCACTCCTCCGAGGCGCGCCAGGCGGAAACGTTCCGC
>JAJEEP010000160.1 GCA_022820945.1 Alphaproteobacteria bacterium
CCGAACCGTTCCGACGGCGGATCGTCTCGGAGATCGATGCTAACTACTGGTGATCGCCAGGCTGCCGGCTTCTCTCACCTCACGGGAACGCTGACGAGCGAACCCTACGACGCCAACTCCGCGTAGCGGCTTCGTTCAACATAGGATTGATCCGGGATTCGCCGGGATCCAGTGGGATAGCTGAGATAACCGGGATAACTGGGACGAGTGGGACAGGTAGAATGCCGGAGAGCGTTCGTCCTGCTGTCTTGCCGGTCGTGGTTCGCTTGCTCTTCATGGCGCAACGGTGACGCGCCCGGCGCGCCCTGTGCACCGCACCATGGTCCGGGGTCATAGCCCGAGACTTTGGCCACAGCCTCGGTCGCGCGCGTGGCCGCGCGACAGGCTGACTAGCCGATCAGGCGAAGCTCGCGCGGGAACGACGTGAGCGAACGAGCGCCGTCCTCGGTAATGGTCACGTCGTCCTCGATGCGGACCCCGACATCGCCGGCACCGTAGAGGCCGGGCTCGATGGTGATGACGAAGCCGGGCTCCAGCGGCCGGTGGTTGCCGACCATGACCTGCGGCGCCTCGTGCACGTCGAGCCCGAGGCCGTGGCCGGTCTTGTGCACGATCATGTCGGCGAAGGGCGAGGCGCGGAGCACGTCGGTCACGGCGGTATCCAGATCGTGCGCCGTGACTCCGGGCGCGGCCACTCGGCGCCCGAGCGCGTTCGCCGCGCGCACGGTCTCGTAGATCTCCACGTGGCGATCGTCCACGTGCTCACAGAAGAACGTGCGCGTGATGTCCGCGCTGAACCCGTCGATCTTCGCGCCGAAATCGATCAGCAGCGCGTCGCCGGGCTGGAGCGGCGTGTCGTCCGGCGTGCCGTGCGGGTTCGCCGCCTTGGCGCCCGCCAGCACGATGGGCTCGAAGCCGAAGCCGTCGGAGCCATGCGCCAGCATCCGGGTCTTCAGCAGCGCCGCGATGGCGCGCTCGGTGTCGCCGGCCCGGACCTTGTCGAGGGTTTCGCCCAGCGCGAGCTGGCTGATCTCGATGGCGCGGGAAAGGCTCGCGATCTCGTCCTCGTCCTTGGCGATGCGGAGCGGCTGCAGGGCCGCATCGGCGTTCCGCACCTCGCCGTTGCCCGCGTGGCGGCGCAGCGCGTCGTACTCGAACATGCGCATCCGCCCGCCTTCAACGCCGAGGGCCGCCGCCCCCAGTGCGCGCATCGCGGCCTCGAAGGCGTGTTCGAAGCCGTCGCTGTCCTGCCAGTAGAAGGTCTCGGCGGCGGGGAAGGCGCTCGACCACTTGAGGCGCTCGAGCTCGGGCATGATGGCGAGCATCTCGGCCTTCCCCGTGACGAACAGCAGGGTTGGCCGCTCCATCAGCGGGAAGTCGAGGCCGGTCAGGTAATGGAAGCTCGGCCCCGGCACGAAGGCGGCAGCGTCCAGGCCCGCACCCCGGATCAGCGCGGCTGCCCGGTCGCGGCGCAGGGCGTGGCCCGTCATAGCGCGCCGAGCCCCTCGCCGAAGCGCTCGAGCTGCATCTCCCCGCCGAAGCGGGGCTCAAGCGAGCGGACGATGATCGCCGAGTCCGCCAGAATCATGCGCTCGATCGCGCGGTCGCCCGCGGCAGCGTCCCCGGTGAGCACCGCGTCGACCAACGCCTTCATGCGACCGACCGAGGCGCGTCGCTCCTCGCTGGTCGCATTGGGATAGTAATGGAGCACCCGCATGCGCATACCGGCATCGATCACCTCGTCGAAGAACTTGATCAGGAAGATGTTGCGAGACAACCCCGCCAGATGCCGCAGCGCCTCCAGCTCGCTCTTGAGCGAGGCCTCCCAGTCATCGTTCTCCACGGACCGGGCGAAGCGCTCGACATACTTGTTCAACACCGCAGCCTCGGCTCGGTCTGAGAGCGCCGCCGCCCGCGCCACGGCGCGGGAGATGATCAGCGCGGCGTCCAGATAGTCGCCGGTGTTGTCGAGAGAGAACGGCGCCACGATGCTGGTCCGGTTCGGCAGGAACTGAACCAGCCGTTCGCCCGCAAGCAGGAGCAGGGCCTCCCGGATGGGTGTTCGCGAGACCTCGAAGCGAGCGGCCAGCGCGCGCTCGTCGAGGGCGGTGCCCGGCGCGATCCGCACCCAGAGAATTTCCTCGCGCAGAACGTCGTAAACTTGAAGCGCACCGCGGCGGCCGCGCTTCCGGGGGCGTGTCTTGGTCTCCGCTGCCATGCGCTGTGGCTCAGACCGCCAATTTTCCCGCTTTGGGAGATTGCATTATGTTGGCATAATGATAGGCTGCGGGTGAGTCAAGGTGATAAACTACGTGTGGGTCAAGACGCAGAAGGGAGACATCGACATGACGCGATCCATCACGCTGCTGCTTGGGGCCGTAGCCCTCGCCGTCGCCGTTGCGCTGGCCACGCCGGCAATGGCGCAATCGAAGAAGGTCGCCTTCTTCGCCGCCTCCTCGCAGAACGGCTTCAACCAGGCGACGTACGAAGGTGTCGAGGAAATGGCCATCGAGCTCGGCTATGAGGCCGAGATCTACGACGGCAAGTTCGATGCCATCCACCAGTACAGCCAGATCGAGGACGTGCTCGCCAGCGGCCGCTTCGCGGGCATGATCGTGGCACCCAACGACCCTGTCGGCATCTCCGGCGCGTTCGAGCAGGTGATCGAGGCCGGTGTGCCGATTGCGACCGTGCTCTTCCCGATCGGGCCGGACCTCACCACCCTGCAGCCGCAGGTGCCCGGCATCACGTCGACCGTCGCATCCCCGCCCGTCGACGGTGCCACATGGCAGGCCGAGGCCGCGGCGGCCTATTGCGCGGACAAGGATCCCTGCAACGTCATTATCATCATTGGCTTCAAGACCTTCCCCTTCGACAATCTGCGGCTTGAGACCTTCGAGAAGGTCCTGGCCCAGTACCCCAACATCAAGGTGGTGGGGGTCGGCGAGGGCTGGTATTCGCCGGATACCTCGCTGAAGGCGATGCAGGACATGCTGCAGGCGGCGCGGGACGTGCACGTGGTGCTGTCGAATGCCGACCAGCACCTGGTGGGTGCTGAGATCGCGCTTGAGGCCGAGGGCTACAACGTGGCCGACCTCTACCTCATCGGCGGCGGCGCCGCGGCGATCTCGATCGAGGCGATCCGCGAAGGGCGCTGGGATGCAACCCTCGCCTACTTCCCCAAGACCATGGGAGCGCTGGCGATGGAGCAGATCGCCAACGCCATCGAGGGCAAGCCCGTGAACAACGCCATCAACATGGACGTCTCGGGTCCGCTCCAGGCCATGATCGACAAGGCCATTCTCGATGCCAACCCCGATTTCCGGGGCGAGTGGGAGCAGTAACCGACGTTACCCGCCGGGGCCTTCGGGTCCCGGCGGTCGTTTGGCGCCGGGAGGTGGTAATTTGACCCGACACTACCGGGTGTCCGCCGATATCGGCGGCACTTAAATGGGGAGCTATTTTCGGATATCTGGACAGGAGACGCCTGGAGATACCGGGAGAGCGCAGGAGACGACATTTCCGGCTTTATGGCCTACAATACAAGGGGTTCCGGCCCACATCGACGCCCCTTGAAACCTCCGTTTGGCTACGGTACAAGACCCTGGAGTTCGACTCCGGTCGCTTGCGACGCGCTTACGCTTACGGCGCGTAGGGAACAGGCAAGCGATTCGAGATGATGAGAACGATTCTCAACAAGGGGCATCGCATGGCCAAGCTGAAATACCGCACCATCTCCAAGCGCACCGTGGACGCGCTCTCGGTCGAGGACCGCGATGCGGTCTTCTGGGACGACCGCATTCCGGGCTTCGGGGTGAGGGTCTACCCGAGCGGGTCGAAGATGTACGTGGTCCAGACCCGGCACAGGGGGAAGTCGCGCCGGGTGACGCTCGGGCGCCACGGGGTGATCACCGCGGATGCGGCGAGGAAGAAGGCGGCCGAGACCATCAACCGCATCAAGAGCGGCGAGGAGCCGGTGGAGCGGGGCTCGGTGACGGTGGCCGAGCTTGCCGCGCGCTATCTGGAAGAGCATGTCGACGTGCGCTGCAAGGAGAGCACGCAGAGGATGTATAGGAGCGTGGTGGAGCGTTTCATCGTGCCGGCCTACGGCGGCGTGGCGGTGGAGGACGTCGAGCGCAAGCACATCAACGCGCTGCACCTCGATCTCCGCCACATCCCCTATCAGGCGAACCGGGCGCTGGAGATCGGCAGCAAGCTGTTCAACCTGGCTGAGGAGTGGAAGCTGCGGACTGGCGGTAACCCGTGCAGGTACGTGCGCAAGTACCGGGAAGAGAAGCGCGAGCGGTTCCTGACCGAGGCTGAGTTCCGCCACCTGGGAGCGGTGCTGAACGAGATGGAGGCGGCGGGCCGGCTGCCGGTCTACCCGGCGGCGGCGATCCGGCTGCTGATGCTGACCGGGTGCCGCAGGAACGAGATTGTCGAGCTTGAGTGGAAGCACGTGGATCTGGACTCGGGCGAGTTGAAGCTCGGCGATTCAAAGACAGGGGTATTTTTGGAAGACTACGCGGATCATGCGGTTTGCTACGTTTGATGCGCCATAAAGCATTATATCTGCTACAGTTCTCTTGATATTTTCCCGACTCGACCCTCTTGCGCTTGCGCGGAGAATG
>JAJEEP010000130.1 GCA_022820945.1 Alphaproteobacteria bacterium
GATTTTGAGCCGCGGTTACAGTGATGGCGTACCGGCTCCCGTCACAGGGGGCTTAGCAGAGACTTGAGCCGTATGCGGGGAAACTCGCACGTACGGTTCTTAGGGGGGAATGGCGCAGTGATGCGCTGTTCCTACCCGACAAGCCGGCCAACGGCAACGGCGCCCCGGCGCAGACCGGTGAGTCGACGGCCACCGCCCACGCCGCCCCGTCCGACACGGACGACGGCTCCGGCATCCCCTTTTAAGGGGAAGTTGGATAAAAGTGTAAAGCCCGCAGGGTTCACCCCCTGCGGGCTTTCACTTCCGCCGATTTCGACTTTGTAACTTTTCCCCTACCCACATCGCTTCGGCGGGCCCCTCCCTCCCGCTGACCCCGGCCGGTGCCGCGTCCCTCCCTGCGCGGTACCGGCCTCTCTTTTTGCAGCCGGGCCCGAGCCCGCGACGGGCCGGACGGTACGGCTCGCGCTTCGCGCATCGCCCGCCGTCCCGACGCCGGCAGGAGCCGGAGAGCGGCCGGAACCGGGCGTTCCCCCGGCAGCCGCGAGCGAGGTGCTCCCATGCTCTCCACACTTGTCCGTCGTCCCGGCTTCGCCGGTGCCCTCATGCGCGCCGGAGGCGCGCCATGAACGCCACCGCTATCGCCTCCGCACTCGGCGCGCGCGCAGAGGCCGTGTGCAGGCACTACCTGCCCCATGGCCGCCGCCAGGGCCGGTACTGGGTCGCGGGCGACCTCGACGGTGCCCGCGGCCGCTCCCTCTATGTCCGCCTTTCCGGTCCCGGCACACCAGGGAAGTTCACCGACGCAGCCACGGGGGAGCACGGCGACCTGCTCGACATCATCCGTCACCGCTCCGGTGCCCCGACGCTTCGCGCGGCGCTCAAGGAGGCCCGCGCCTTCCTCGCCCGTCCGGCCGCGCCGGCCACGCGCGAGGCCGACACCTATGATGCCACAGAGGCGGCGCGCCGCCTCTGGCAGCGCTGCCGCGCCATCGACGGCTCGCACGCAGAAGCGTACCTGCACGCACGGGGTCTCGCGCACTGCCGCTTCCCGGCGCTGCGCTTTCACCCCGCGCTCCGCTATCGCGAAGGCTCGTCGGTGCGCCACCTTCCGGCGCTCGTCGCCGCCGTCACCGGCGAAGCGGGGGAACGCCCCGGTGACAGCGCCGTGCTCGGCGTGCAGCGCACATGGCTCGACCCGCGACAGCCCGCCAAGGCGGGCGTCGCGTCGCCGCGCAAGGCGCTCGGACGTATCTTCGGCCACGCCGTTCGCTTCGGCTGCCCCGCCGACGGAGCTCCGCTCCTCGTCGGCGAGGGCATCGAGACGGTGCTCTCGCTGAGCACCGCCGTTCCGGGGATCAACGCCGCCGCAGCGCTCTCCGCCGGCAGCCTCGGCGCCTTCGCGCCTCCGCCCGGCGTCGCCCGACTGCTCGTCGCACGCGACAACGACGCCGAAGGGGAGCGCGCGGCCCAACGCCTCGCCCGGCGCTGCGCGCGGGCGGGCGTGTCCGTCACCGTCATCGTGCCCCGCGGCGAGGACTTCAACGACGACCTGCTCGCGCTCGGCTCCGCCGCGCTCGCCGCCCGCTTCGCGCCCCTCGTCCGCTTCGCGGGAGAGAGAGGACAGCAGGAGTCGGTGTGAACAAGGCGGGGGAGGAGAGAGAGAACCTGCCCGCCAGGCACGAAGGGAGCATCCAGATGGGACGCTATCGCAACGACCTCACCTTCAGGCGCATCACGCCCGAGGAATCCCGCATTTATCAGGACGGCACCATCGTCGGCGAAGTCTACCGCCAGGAGGACATCCTGAACGCGGGCGCGCATTACTACGTCATCCACCTGTCCGAAGACCATCGCGGTCCCGTCAAGGTGCACGACCGCGCGCGCATTCGCGCCGAGGCGCAGCGTCTCGTCGATACCCACCCGCTGTGGCCGTGATGACGGCGCGCCCCAACATGACCGGCCGTCGTGGACTGCCCGCTGGCCTTCAAGCAAAACTTTGGGCGAGCCGCTTCGCGGCCGGGCTACCCTGCCGAGCCCGCTGCGCGGTCTCGTCCCTTCGGGCGGGTATCCCTCTCGCCTGCGCTCGCTGCCGCTCGCTGCGCGCTCCGCTTGCCAAAGACAAAGATGGAGGGGCTTCCAACAAGAGCTCTTACCGTCGTGTCGTCCAATCGTCTCACACGTGCTCGCTGCAGCAACCCTGCGGGTCCTCCGGTCGCTGCGCTCCCTACGGCCTGACCCAGGAAGCTCTAAGGCGGGCCGTGAAGGTCGCCGACCGTGAAGATGGCTTGCGTGTAATCACTGACCGCCTCGTCCTGCAGCGCGACGGCCCCTGGCGCGGGGCCGCCGCGTCACGCTGCACCGCATCAAATCCATTCGCGGAACCATTCGTGGCGGCGCCTAGACGCCGGGCAGGCCCAAGCGGGCCCGCCCGGCCCGGCGCCGTAATGACCACTGGAATGGACTTGCTGCGGCGCACCGTTCCCACCGGCACGGCGGCGCCATCTTCCGCACCAAAATCGGCGACCTTCCGCACCGACTCCCGCCTAAGAGCTTCCAGGGCCAGGTGCTTCCGCTGCGCGCGCGTGACCCGAAAAGGACGTCACGACGGGGCATACCGCCTCGGAGGACGAACCGAAGGAGATCGTCATGATCGACACCACCAGCGCCACCGCATCCGCTTCCGCCACCGCAGCCGTCTGCGACAGCATCGCGCTCTACGGCGCCAGCCCTGAGCGCGGAGAGCTCGACAGCCGCGAGATCTGGGACGAGAACGACGCCCTCGACGCACTGAGCGAGGCCATCCGCGTCATCGTGGACGGCGTCACAGTCGACGGCACCCAGATGGCCGACGAGCGCGAGGCCCTGATGTGGGGCTTCGTCAACATGCTGCACAGCCAGGTCACCCGCCTCGACCGCGCCGTCGACCGCATCGCGCCCGAGATGCGCGACCTCGAGCGCGCGCAGGACGGCACCGAGGTGAAGGCATGGGAACTGCAGACGCTCACCGACCGCGCACAGAACCTCGGCGACAGGCGCGACGCGTTCGAGAAGCTGCGCGACGTCGCCGCCGACGCCTACCGTGTCGAGACCGGCGACGTCTGGCGTCCGCGCCACGGCTCGCACACCTCGCAGACCGGACAGCTCACCTCCGCCGCCATCGACGCCCGCGACTTCCGCCGAGCACGGCAGGACCGCGAGACCCGCGCGCACCTGCCGGAGGGCACGCTAGTCGCCATCACCGGCGGCAAGACCGTCAGCGATGCAGACGCCGTCTGGGCCACGCTCGACTCCGCGCGCTCGAAGTACGGCGACATGGTGCTGCTGCACGGCGGCGGCCCCGGCGTCGAGAAGATCGCGGCGAGCTGGGCGGATGCGCGCGGCGTCGACCAGGTCGTGTGCCGCCCGGACTGGAAGGCGCACGGCAACGCTGCCCCCTTCCGCAGGAATGACGAGCTGCTGAACCTGCTGCCGAAGGGCGTCATCGCGTTTCCCGGATCGGGCATCACCGGGAATCTGGTCGACAAGGCCCGCCAGCTCGGCATCCCGGTCATGAGCGTCGCTGCCTGAAGCGGCGCTTCCTCCTCCTCCCACGAGCCGGTCCGTGCCTCGGCGCGGATCGGCTCTCTCTTTTTCGCCGTGCCCCCGCGTCACGCGTCGCGGCGCTACGCGCCGCCGCCGCGCTCCCGGCGCGCGATCCGTTCCCCGGCCCGCCATTCGCGGCCCGTCGCGTCTGGCTCCGCGCTAGCGCGCCGTCGCCGGACGCTCGCCGCACTTCGGTGTGATCGCCCGCGCGACCATCGCCGATTCACCATCGGTGATCGACATGCCCGCCGCCTGCATCGGCGACGCCTCGGCTTCGCCGCCGCCCCGCCGTGCAGCACAGCCACCAATCGATCCGCACCGTCATGGTCAAAAGCAGCGGCGTCGTCGCGCGCCCCGCCCGACACTTGCGGCGACGATACTGATCGGTCAGCTGCACTGACCATGATCGCGTGCCCCTTCCGGCACCCAATCCGGTCGCGCCGCACATCGTCGCGCACCCGACCCGACCGTCTGCACAACCGGTGCAAACGGTCCTTCCCGCCTCGTTCGTCAGGCTGGGCCCTGACCCTTCTTCTCACCACCCTCAAGTCCCGGCTCTACGGCGGAGCCGCTTCCACCTGCACACCCCACGCGCCTGAAGGCGCAAAGCTATTCTGAGGCGACATAGCCTGTCATGGCCGGACACGAGAGGGCAGAATTGTAGCGAATCCACAGGCGGCGGCGTTGGAACGAGCGAATCACATTGAAATACGGCCCCTAGCCACCTGATTAGACGCAAGTCTTGACAGGCAGAAATACATTGAAATACGAATGCGCTTTGCGACTCTAACCGGTTCGTAGTTCTTTGAAACACGCGACTTGAAGGGCTGACAGGGCGACACATGTCCGCAATCCGGGGCGCGAAAGGGTGAACGCCCAGCAAGATCGCCTTGCGGGAGAGTGCTATCGTGACGAACAAGAGCAAGACAAGACCCCGCCCCAAGACCCAAGTCGACGAAAAATCGACCGGGACTCGCTCGCCGCGGACCATCAGATTCACAGATGCCGAGTGGGCGAAGGTCCAGCGCGCCGCAGCAGCAGCCAACATTTCGACGGCCACCTTCGCGCGAAACGCCGTCCTGAACGCCTTAGTCGAACCCACGGAGGCCTCGGACGGCGCCCTTCCGCCCGGCCTGCTCGAGCTGGTCAAGCGCACTTATCGCAGCGCCTACATCCTTTCGACGCTCAAGCGGGACGACATGATCCGCGAAGGGCGGCAGGAACAACTCGAACGTACGGTTCAGGCAGCCCGCGATGCCGAGGCTCACGTCCTGGGCGACGCGTCCGAGTAGGTCGTAGTACCCGCCACCTCAGCCTCTCGGCACGGCATTCGTCGGAGCGCTTGACGGCGGCAAGCGCACCGAGCAGATGTTCGTTGCCGACCGGCACGGCCACACGGCCGGAATGCACAGGCTATTCGCGATCCGGAGGATATCTCGAGCCCGGAGCATCATGGCTTGGGACAACTCGAAAGGACGCCGTCATAAGAGTCCGTGAGACAGATTCCTTGGCGCTGTCGGCGCTGCCCGCTGCGGCGATGGCAACAGAGACGGTGCTGATTGATATCGGCGCATTGCCATCCCAAATAGGTCTACGCTGTCGCGGATATCATATCTCTGGCCGTTTCGCCGTCGAGCAAGCCGGCTGTTGTCTTGCTCGACCTTGAGGAAGGCGAGGTCGTGCCGCCTCATGCTACCGAGAGCGGTTTGCGCCTGCTGACGGTGATTTCGAGTACGATGTCCTGGGGCGATGGCAGCGA
Organism: Alphaproteobacteria bacterium; assembly: GCA_022820945.1. Lineage (GTDB taxonomy): Bacteria > Pseudomonadota > Alphaproteobacteria > UBA828 > UBA828 > WTGU01. Next base: position 5,342 of record JAJEEP010000130.1, read on the forward strand.
GGTCGACGAGACGAAGGAAACCGTCTGTCCACCCTGAGAGCGTGCTGACCATCCCCGCCAAGCTCGACCATTGGCTGGCCGCGCAGCGAACCGGTTCGCATTCAACTGACCTTGCTCGATGAAGAAGCCCTGGTTCCAGGAATACTGGAACAGATGAAGTAAAAGCGATCCCGCCGGCTCAGTATGGTCCCTGCTCGCCCAGGTTCGGCCTTGCGAGCAACGGCACATAGCAGCATTTCGCCTGATCGTCACCGATCGCCTATCGGCGATAGATGCTGATTAGCCGCGCAACCAGAAGGGCTATGTAAAGTACGCCGGCAACCGCCTCCAGAGACGTCCAAATCCGCGCCACAGCGGTCACGGGACGGATGTCGCCGTAGCCTAGGGTCGTCAGCGTCGTGAGGCTGAAGTATAGGAAATCGTTCCAGCTGACCGACGCGCCCGTTCCCGTCAGATCGAATGAACCCGGCATCAGAGTCTCGATGAACCGATAAGACACTCCCCACGCGACTCCGATCAGCAGATAGACAGCCACCGCTCCGCAGAGCGTGTCGAAATCGGCTTCCCTGACTGCGATGATCCGACGAAGCATTGGGCCGAGCGCGTACAGAAGGAGGCAGATCGCCAGACCGTCCGAGATCAGGGCCGTGACATCTCCCGCAAACGGCCTAGCCCATATCACTACGGCCCACGCGATGGCCAACCCTGTCGCGGCGACCAGGCCGGCTTTGCGGTTGCTCACCACGTAGGCCGAGGCGGCCAGAAGAAGAGAAAACAGTGTCAGAAGGACTGCCCGGCCCACGGCGGCCTCCTCCGCTACAGGTCCGAGGATGACCAGAAGCAGCAGAGCTGCGAGCAATCCGGAGAAGCGAAAACGCCCGAAAAGCCTATTGTTGATACTCATCACCAAGACCGTGCGAAGAGACGGGGAGTCAGATTGAGCAGCCTCGTCGAACGGCTCACGGTGCCCGTCAGCGGTTCCGGCCGCAACGGCCCATCGCCCCGTCGACCCCGACTGTCCCAGCAAATGGACCGCTGTATGGATCACGGTCTCGAGCCGGTGCGTCGCACCTTCTTTCATTGCAAACAGTTTGAGGCCGATGAAGCCGCCGACGGCACCCGTCACTGCGGAAATGAAGCGCAGCACCTGCTTCTGCCTCAAGGGCAGATGTCTTCCGTGAGGAGGTTACGCCGTCGGCGCATCTGCTCATGGCGCGGCACTGTCGAGGGAATCGAAGCAAGTCTGATTGGATCTTCAAGGCTGTTCTGCGAACGGGCTCATGCTGCTGCACAGGCGCGGTGATACGGGCGAGAATTGCGGGCTAGGCTCTGGGCGGCAGACGCGGCTCGCTTTCGCCCCAGCCGACACGGCCGTCGGTGGACAGCATGACCGCAATGGGCCGCGTACGCGGGAAGTAAGCGAAGACGATCATCGTGATCACGGTGATGGGCACGCAGAGGAACATCCCCGGTATACCCCAGATCGAGCCCCACACCGCGAGCGAGACCAGCGTCGCGAAGGGACTGATGTTGAGCGAGGAGCCCATCAGCATCGGCTCCAGGAAGTTACCGATGAAGACTTGGACCACGGCGAGGCTCGGTGTGACGATGAGGAAGGGCACGAAGGTGTCGAACTGCACCAGCGCCAGCAGTGCTGGAAATATGATGCCGAGCAGCGAGCCGATGGTCGGGATGTAGTTGAGCAGGAAGATGATGACCGCCCAGAAGCCGGCGAAGTCGACCCCGACGGCCGCCAGCACGACGTAACCAAGGCTCGCCGTGAGCGCACTGGTGAAGGTCTTGATCCAGAGGTAGTTCTGAATCTCACGGGTCATTTGGCTGAGGATGCTGCGCACCCGTTCCTCCCGCTCCCGGTTCGGGAAAAGCGCTTTCATCTTGCGGCCGAAGCTACCCTGCTCGACGAACAGGAAGAGCACGTAGATCAGGATCAACCCGGCTTCGCCGGCAATCTCGGTCAGCGTTGCAGCAATACTGCTGACCACGACCCTGAAGTCGATGCGATCGAGGAGGTCAGTCAGATTTGGCGTCTTTTCGAGGCCGAAGCGTGCGGCCACCTCGCCGATCAGGCGCTGGAGATTGGCCTGATAGGTGGGGATAGCATCGACCACGGCACTGAAGTTGCCGCTCACCATCTCGGCCAGCGACATGACCGCCGCGACGACGGCGAGCACCGTGAGCGTGAGCGCGCCCCAGCGCGGCGGGTGAACGCCGCGTATGCTGAGCCTCATTACCCCGCGCGCAATCGCGTTGATCAGGTACCAGGCCATGACGGCGATGGCGATCGGGATCAGGATGTTCCGCCCGGAGACGAGAAGGTAAATGGTGAGGGCGGCGATACCGGCCGAGGCGGCGAAGAGGATGGGTCTTGGCTGCATGACGGCTGGACTTCCTGAGCGCTCCCGGCATTGTTGGGCCGGGCCGGACAACGGTCAACCAGCCGGAACTGGAATGGAAACGCGCAGTCGGTGCATCCTCGTCCAAGGTCTCGCCTCGTGGTCGTTCGTATAAACTCCGAACTGTTTCCCGAAATCCGTGCCGATGGCACTCTTGCTCACATCGAAAAGGAGAGTTCCGAGGAGCTCGGCGAGGCCTCCCGCAAACGCACCGCGGAACTAACACGAGCGCGAGCGTGTTGAGCTGACAGTCGTTGCGCTTCCGCTTGGAGCGCCGGAACCCGAAAAGCGGCGAGGCGGTGTCGATCTTGGGTTGTGCCGTGTGGTTTTCCTGACCTCGCAAGTTCTGAAGCCACGGGTCGCCTCGTCCATGCAGGACGTGGTTGGCAGCGGCCCGAACACTCGGGACAGACCTGAGGCCGGGCAAGGCGGGTGAGAGCTGGGATTCCTGATCCGATGATGGGGCAACGCCGAAGATCGCGCAGGCGGTGCGGACGAGCGTGCTGCATCCCTGAGTAGGTGGAAGCCGATCGGCGGACGCACCTCGCTTGTAGGGTTGCCCTACAACTGTTGTGACATTCCCGCTCGCGGGCTCCGACCCGATAAGGTCCGGCACTATTCCGATGCCGCACGTCGGGTCGGGGCAAACCTCCCGTTAACCCGATCTCGAACACTGGCACGGGCTGGTGGATCACGACGTCAATCCCATGAGAAGGCGCAACCGAAAGATTGGTGCATGAGCACCAGATGCCGTTGCCTACCTTGCTGACAACACCGGTCGTAGTCGCCTGCATGTTCGTCAGGTCCCCACGTCCACGATGGCCACCACCGGGCCGCCGCCCTGCGGCCCCTGGTGCATCGCATCGACCGAGACGAACACGGCGGGATCGCCGATGGCCGCCGCCGCGACGCCGCCCACCGCGCCCTTGGAATGGCGGTGATGGTGGACGTCTGAATCGTCCAGCATGATCTGGCGGCGGCCGCGCAGGCGGGCGGTGCGGTCGGCCTCGCACTTGATGAAGCAGTTGACGAGCTTGCCGCCGAGGTCGGCCGCGCGCGGGCGCTCCGGCAGGTCGAGGCCGGCGTTGCGGATGCCGTCGTAGATGCCGTCGATGTCGAGCGTGTCCTGCATGACGCCGTGGCCGATGCGGAAGCGCCCGCCGGCGCCGCGCGCATTGCCGAAGAGGACGATCTGCCCGCGGTCGAGCTCTACGCCGGACGAGCACGAGGCGACCGAGGAGTAGAGGTCGAGGTTGCGGCAGATCTCGTCCGCCCGTGGCATGGCGACTTCGCCGAGGGCCACCGCGATGCCGAGCCCGGTGGTGCCGTTGGAGACACCCATCGATTCGTGGACCTCGCAGGCCGCGGCCTCGCCGCGCCCGTGGGCTTCGCGCACCGTGTCGATGGTGAGCAGCGGCGTCTTGGTCTGCACGTAGTGGACATCCGCCGCATCGCCGATGCCGGCGTCGGCCATGGCGGCGCGCACGCCGTCCGCGATTTTCTGGACCATCGCCGGCCGGCCGATGTCCTCGGGCAGGATGGGTGCGCTCATGGCGGTGCCCATGGCGAGGCGGAGCGCGTCCCGTGGTCCGGTCTCGTCGTTGCGGGCGAAGACGGTGGCGTGCGGCGTGAGCACGCCGTCGCAGCCGCCCGACCAGACCATGGGGATCTCGCCGACCTCCGCCTCGCTTCGCGTGCCGTGCGCGAGCAGGACGCCGCGGAAGGCGTGGTCCGACAGGATCCGGGTGAAGTCGTTGACCCCGCCATTGCCCTCCGTCTTGCCGATCACGGCAACGACGGAATCCGCCGCCATGCGGCCCGACGCGATGAGCTCTTCCAGCCCCGAGGCGTCCGAGACCGACTTGATCTCGACCTTCGCGACGTCGATGGCCATGTCTCCCTCCCCTGCCGCTCTCAAGCCCAGGCCGTGCGCCGCTGCGTCACGGTCTCGGCGACGACGCGGCCGCGCTTGATGACGTGGGTGCGGTCGGCCCGCCGGGTCAGCGCCTGCAGCGGATCGGCTGCGTCGATGACGACCAGGTCGGCGACGCAGCCGGGCGCCGCGCCATAGTCGGCGAGCCCCATGGTGCGCGCCGCGGCGCCGGTCTGCATGTCGAAGACGGTCTCGATCTCGTGCGGGCGGCTCATGTGCGCCGCGTGGCTCGCGAGGAAGGTGACCTCCAGCGGATCGCCGCGCCCGAAGGGGTAGAAAGGATCGCGGATGCAGTCCTGGCCGCAGGAGACGTTGACTCCCGCCTCCAGCAGTTCCTTCACGCGGGTGATGCCGCGCCGCTTGGGCTGCGCATCGCCGCGCCCCTGGAGCATCAGGTTGGTGGCGGGGTTCACGATCATGTGGATGCCGGCGTCGCGCACCAGCCCGATGACGCGGTTGGCGTAGTCCTCCTCGTAGCCCGCGAGCGCGCAGGTGTGGCCGGCGGTGACGCGGCCCTGCCAGCCCTGCGCCATGGTCTGCTCGGCCAGGATCTCCAGCGTCCTGGCTTCGGGGTCGTCGGTCTCGTCCACGTGCATGTCGATGTCGGCGTCGTGGTGCGCCGCGATCTCGAAGGCAAGCGCGATGTGGCGCGCGCTGTCCTCGCGCGTCTCCTCGTTGAAGGGCATGCCGCCGACGAGATCGGCGCCGGCCTCCATCGCCTTCCACATGAGGTCGTGGGTGCCCTTGTCCTTGAAGATGCCCTCCTGCGGGAAGGCCACGATCTGCACGTCGGCGATGTCGCGGGTGCGCTCGCGCGCTTCGAGAACGCCTTCGAGGGGGCGCAGGCCGCCGATGCTATCCACGTCGACATGGCTGCGAAAGCGCGTGACCCCGTGGGTGACGGCGGAGCGGATGGTGCGCACCGCGCGCGCGGCGATCTCGTCCACCGTGTAGGCGCGCTTCCGGGCCCAGATGATCTCGATGGCCTCGTCGAGGGTGCCCGACGCGTTGGGCCTCACGTCGTCGTTGATCTGCGCCTTGTCGAGATGGATGTGCGGCTCCAGGAAGCCGGTCACGCAGAGGCGCCCGCCGGCATCGATGGTGCGCTCGGCTGCAGCCGCGCCGCCCGGCGGCGCGTCGACGAAGCGGCCGCCCTGGGCGAAGAGGTCGCGGGGCGCGTCCTCCCGCCAGAGGCGCGCGCCCGTGATCGCGAGGTCGACCCGGTCGTCCGTCATCGTTCGCTCCTCCTTCAGCCGCCAGCGTCCGCAAGGCGGGCCAGAGTCTCGTCCCGGCCGAGCACCGCCATGACGGCGAAGAATCCGGGCGACACGTCGGAGTCAGGCGCGCCGAATGAAACGGCCGGGTGACTGTGTTCAAGCAGACCTCTCCTCCAGGAGAAGCCACTATACCAATCCGGAACGGGCTTGTTTTGCCCTTCGAATACCAAGGCGCCTCGGATGTCGAAGCGCCCGATTGCCGGGCTATGTCCATGCCGCTACGGTCGCGCTGCACGGGACACCGCGCTCGGACCGATCGCACCGGGAGACTCGACACGCATGAGGGCATCGCGCCTGAACCAGGTTCTGCACTCGGTGGCGGATGCTGGCCGCGAGTTGCTGCGACGCGGCGCGCCTGCGGCAAGGCCGCACAGGCAATCGCCGCACACGCTCTGTGAAGCCCTGCTGTCGACGCGGGGCGAGGCGTCGGGCACGGCGCTCGCCCGTGACGTCGCAGATGCCTATCGCGCGATGAACCATGCGGAGAAGCGTGCCTTCTTCTCGATGCTCGCCGCCGACTACGGTCCGGATCCGACGGCGATCCACGCAGCCGGCGAAGCCTACAGGTCGGCTCCCGGCTTCGAGACGCTCATGGAGCTGAGCGCGGCGATCGAGCCGCCGCGCCAGAAGCTGTTCCGCCGCATCAACATGGCACCGGAAGGAACGGCGACCATCGTGGCCATGCGCAAGGACCTTCTCGAGCTGCTGCCGGACGATCCGCCGCTCAGGGCGGTGGATGCCGATCTCGTGCACCTGCTCGCCTCATGGTTCAACCGGGGCTTCCTCCGTCTCAGGCAGATCGACTGGGAGAGCCCTGCCGCGCTGCTGCAGAAGATCATGGCCTACGAGAGCGTGCACGCGATGGCGGGCTGGGACGAGCTCAGGCGCCGTCTTGCCGGCGACCGGAGATGCTTCGCCTTCTTCCACCCGGCGCTTGCAGACGAGCCGCTGATATTCGTGGAGGTGGCGCTGACGCGTGGAATGGCAAGCGTCGTGCAGCCATTGCTTGCCGACGGCGGCGATGTCCTCGACCCGCGGGAGGCGGATACGGCGGTCTTCTACGCGATCAACAACTGCCAGGCGGGGCTTGTGGGGATCTCGTTCGGGAACTTCCTCATCAAGCAGGTCGTGGTCGAGCTCGCCTACGAGCTGCCCAACCTCAAGACCTTCGCCACTCTCTCGCCCATACCCGGATTCCGCGCATGGCTCGCGTCGCTCGACAAGAGCGCCAACACGGCGGTCTCGACGAACGAGACCGAGGCGATGGAGCGTCTCTCGACCCCGGGCTGGCACCGGGACGAGGAGGTCGCGGGGCGCATGCGGGAGCCGCTGACGCGCCTGTGCGCACGTTATCTCCTGGAGACCGGCCCCGGCGGCCGTTCCCTGGACCCTGTCGCCCGCTTCCACTTGCGCAACGGCGCACGTCTCGAACGGATCAACTGGCTCGGCGACGTATCCGCCAAGGGGCTGTCGGAGTCTGCGGGCCTGCTGGTCAACTACCTGTACGACCCCAGGACGATCGAGCGCAATCACGAGGGCTACGTGAAGGAGGGCGGGATCGCGGCGTCTCCCGAAATCAGGCGTCTGCTCAGATAGCCGTCGGCACGATTCTTGCAACCTCACCGGCCACGGTCAGCAGTCCGACAGGTTGGCCTGTACGCAGGTTGAGGCCGCGGGTCTGGAGATCTGTCGATGAATCGGGGTTGCGTCCTGCGCCTGAGCTTGCCGCAGGGTTGGCCTGCATAATCGTGATTTCCAGGTGCTGTGCACGTCGTCGCCGGCCCGTATCGGACCGAACATGGATGCCGAAGTGCGGGTTATGAATCGCCGGTAATCTGCACGCCGAACGAACCGCTGGAGACCGACCAAGAAGACGCAGTCTGCTGATCCGATCATTTCGGAGGTGAGGGTCATGCGCGACGCGCATGCGGCCGGCCTCGATTGCGACATCGCGGCGATCTTCGGGGACATCCGGGCGATGCAGGAATATTCGGGACGAGAGTTCGTCCGCTATCCTTCTCGCCTGGTTGTCGCTACGGAGGCCGGGTTGGCGAGGCATGTGCGAAATGACTGATGCTGGAATTGGGCGCTCGTAACCTACAAACTGTTGGGAGTGTGCCTTGACTGCCAGCCTGGAGGCTCCATGAGAAGGCTTGCCGCAGCGCTGACCCTGGTTCTGTTGCTTTCTGCGCCCGCATTCGGTGATGACACGGCACCGGAGAGGCTCCGCATCGGCGTCGATCCCGCCTACCCGCCGTTCAGCGACATCGACGATGCGGACCGGCTCATCGGCTTCGATATCGACATCGCGCTTGCGCTCTGCGCGCACATGGAAGCCGAGTGCACGTTCGTCCGCCAGGAATGGGAGGGGTTGATCCCGGAACTGCTGGCCGGCTCGTTCGATGCCATCGTCTCCAGCATGTCGATCACCGAGAAGCGCCGGCGCCTGGTGGCGTTTACCGAACGCTATTACAGCAGCGGCGCTCGCTTCGTGGCCCGGAAAGGCTCGGACTTCGATCCCGAAGACCCGGCAGGCAGGACCGTCGCCGCGATGCGCGCGACGATCGCCTCGGACTGGCTCGAAGACAACCGGTCGAGGTTTGCGGACATAACACTGTACGCCGACCAGGAGGCACTCGATCGGGCGCTGATCGAAGACCGCGTGGACGCCGTGTTCGGCGACGCGCTCGGCTTCTGGAAGTGGCTCAACAGCCCCGAGGGCGCGGGCTTCGCATACGCGGGCGCTACCTATCGCCTTGACGAAGGCATCGGGATTGCCGTCCGCAAGGAGGACGAGGCGCTGCGGCAGCGCCTGAACCGGGCACTTCGGGCCATCCTTGCCGACGGGACCTACGAGCAAATCAACGCAAGGTATTTTCCGTTCGACATCTACTGAGTGCTGCTCAAGGCAACCATGATTGCTCCGCGAGAGCGTCCTGAGCCGACTTCGGCGCTTCGGTCGCAGCAAGAGTGTCATGGCGGCAGCAAATGTCCGCCGGCCGTCTTGGATCCCCGACGGAGCCGGAGCCGATCAAGCTCACCGGCGCGCTCGGTGAACTCGGCAAAGCGTTGCAGACCCGTTCCGAGTTGCGGTTGCGACAAGGAGCAGACGTTCCGGCGAGGTCCGCGCTATTCCGTCTCATGGTGTTGGGCACATTGTGGGGCCCGCGGGCGCAACCGTGAGGAATCGTGCACGATGTGGGGAGGTGAATGGCGGCCAGACTCCCGCAGCGGCGACTGATACCCGGCTGCGCGACCGCTGCCAAGGGTCACGCTTGGCAGCGTCGATTGCGGCGTCGACCCGCAGGTTGACGCTGCCGCGAACCCCGGACGAAGCCAGCGGACGCGAGACGCTGTTCGGCGAGGTTCACGGGATGCGCCCACCTGGCGTGCTTACCGTGGGCGCAGGGTCAAGATGCCGAGGGCATCCTCCTCAACGACGGCACGATCGGTGATAATGGGCAGATAGCGACCGTCGCGCCAGGGCTCGGCGAAGTCTTCGTAATGCGAGGACAGCGGGTTGCCCGACTGGCCCGTGCTGACGATGAACACCGAGCGCTCGAGGTCTCCAAGGTCGTACACCGCGCGGTAGCCGGCGCCGTGGTTCTGAGCGAAAGGCGCCTCCGGATCGCTCACGTCGAAGCCACCGGCCTTCACCGTGTCCTTCTCTCCGCCGCTCGGCAGCTTCACCTCGAACCATGACCCGATGGCGGGAACCTCGCCGAGTATGCGGTGCTTCATGTGCACCGCGTGGGCCTCGCCCCAGCGCCACTTGCTCATGTCCCGGCCATAGTCCGCGGAGAGGAACGCCAGTGCCCCGTCAAGAGCTCCTGAGACGGCCTCCGCACAGCCTTCCCGCTCTTCGGTCGTCACCATGTCGCACCAGGCCGTGCGCAGGGTGAGCGCGCGGTGGATCGTCTCGGGCCGGATCTTCCAGTAGTCCTCGAACGCCTCGCCGAGCTCGTCGGCGAAGAGAACGCGCATCAGCGCGCGCAGCCATGCCATGTAGATCAATGG
>JAJEEP010000025.1 GCA_022820945.1 Alphaproteobacteria bacterium
CGAACCGTTCCGACGGCGGATCGTCTCGGAGATCGATGCTAACTACTGGTGATCGCCAGGCTGCCGGCTTCTCTCACCTCACGGGAACGCTGACGAGCGAACCCTACGACGCCAACTCCGCGTAGCGGCTTCGTTCAACACCCAACTGGCCGAGCGCTATCTGGAGGCCCATGTGATGGTGCACTGCAACGCCCACACGCAGGGCATCTACAAGGGCTCTCTGAGGAACCACATCCTGCCGGCGCTGGGCACCCTGCCCCTGGACAAGGTGGGGCGTGCCGAGGTGGCGGCGCTGCACTACGGGCTGCGGGAGACGCCTCGTGCCGCTAACCGGGCGCTGATGGTTCTGTCAAAGATTTTCTCGTTGGCGGAGGCGTGGGGCGTCGGGCCACGCGACGGCAACCCCTGCCGGTTCGTGCAGCGCTACAAGGAGGGCCGCCGCGAGCGCTTCCTCACGGAGGACGAGTACCGCAGGGTGGGCGAGGCGCTATGCGAGCTTGAGGCCGAGGGCCCGGTGTCTGCGCGGGCTGCGGCGGCGCTGCGGCTTCTGATGCTGACAGGGTGCCGGCTGGGGGAGATACAGACGCTGAGGTGGAGCGACATCGACCGCAAGGCCGGCGAGATTCGCCTGCGCGACGCGAAGACCGGTGCGCGGATGGTGCCGCTGACGCCTGCCGTGCTGGAGGTCCTGGCGGGGATCAGGCGGGTGAGGCGCAGCCCCTGGGTGATCACGGGGAGCAAGCCCAACCGCCACCTGGCGACGCTGACCAGCCACTGGCACCGGGTGCGCAAGAAGGCAAAGGTCGAGGACGTGCGCATTCATGACCTGCGTCACTCCTTTGCGTCTCGCGCCCTGGCTCTCGGTCTTCAGTTGCCGATGATCGGCCGTCTTCTCGGCCACACGGACGTGAGCAGCACGGCGCGGTATGCGCATCTGTCGCAGGAGGCCGAGAAGGTGGCTGCCGCCCGCGTGGGCGGCAGCATCGAGGACGACATCCTGCGCATGGAGGCCGCCGCCGCCCATGCCGGCGCCGACGGCATGACGCCGGTCGAGGCGGCGTAGGGGAACGGGACATGCCGCGACTGAAGAAGAGATCGCTGTCCAATCGGGTGGTCGACGCGTTGACCCCAGAGGACAGGGAGATCATGTGCTGGGACCGGGACCTGCCGGGCTTTGGGGTCCGGGTCTATCCCAACGGGTCCAAGACCTACGTGGTCCAGCGCAGGGGCCGTCGCGGCTCGAAGCGGATCGCCGTCGGCCGCCACGGCACCCTGTCCGTGGACGAGGCGCGCCGGCAGGCGGCCGTGATCCTCACCCGCATGGAGACCGGCGACGGGCCGGGCGAGAAACCCAATGCAGAGGGCGGGCCGACGGTGGCGGAGCTGGCGGAGCGCTACCTCCGCGAGCACGTGGCGGTTCACTGCAAGCCGGCCACCGCCCTGGGCTACCGCCGGACGATCGAGCGGAACATCCTGCCGAGGCTGGGCAAGCTGCCGATCACCGAGCTCGACCGCACGCACGTTGCCGAGCTTCAGTATCGCCTGCGCAAGAGGCCGACGGCGGCAAACGACGCGGTGGGGGCGCTGTCCCGGATGCTGAACCGTGCGCAGGCGTGGGGGCTGCTGCCGGGCGGCAGCAACCCCTGCCGCTTCGTGAAGCCCTACCGGACGCGCCGGCCCGAGCGCTTCCTGACCGAAGACGAGTTCCGCCGTCTCGGCCAGACCCTGGACGATCTCGAGACCGAGGGCCGGCTACCCGTTCACGTTGCGGCGGCATTCAGGCTTCTGACGCTGACGGGGTGCCGGTCCGGCGAGGTGCTGACGCTGCGCTGGAGCGACGTGGCGCTGGATCGGAACGAGATCAGGTTGGCCGATAGCAAGACCGGTCCCCGGATCGTTCCGCTGTCGCCTGCGGCGGCGCGTGTTCTGGCCGGACTGCCGCGGCTTGCGGGCAACCCCTGGGTGATCGCAGGCCCGGAGGCGGGCAAGCGGCAGATGCAGCTCACCTATTACTGGTACAAGGTGAGGGAGCACGCCGGTCTGGACGACGTGCGGATTCATGACCTGCGTCACAGCTTCGCGTCGCGCGCCCTGGCGCTGGGCCATGACCTCACGATGATCGGCAAGCTTCTCGGGCACAGGAAGCTGCAGAGCACCGCGCGGTACGCGCACCTGGCGCGGGATTCGGTGAAGGAGTCCGCTGCCCTGGTGGCGGCCAGCATCGCTGCCGATATCATGCCGTGAGAGTGGCTCGATCCTCCCGCCTGACGATCACCGGCCCGCCCCGACCATTGGCGTGATGCGGGCGAGATTTGACATGAGTTAGCGCCACACGCTAATAGCGTGGTGCGGCCATCGGGAATGATCAAGAGCTACAGAAACGCCGACACGGAAGCGGTCGCGAGGCGGGAGCGGCTGAGGCGTCTGCCCGCCGACCTTCAGCGGCGCGCTCAGGCGAAGCTGATGATGCTGAACAGCGCGCGGACTCTGAACGACCTGCGTGTGCCTCCGGGGAACCGGCTGGAAGCGCTGTCGGGGGACCGAAGGGGCCAGTACAGTATTCGGATCAATGATCGCTGGCGGATCTGCTTTTCGTGGAGGCAGGGAGACGCATACGACGTTGAGATGGTGGACTATCACTGAAGTCGTGACGGGCGCGACAGGAAGGACGCAGGCAGATGGGAACAGCGACACGGAAACAGGGCTGCAAGCTGCGCCCCATCCATCCTGGCGAAATACTCAATGAGGAGTTCCTGGTTCCGCTGAAGATCACTCAGTATCGGCTGGCGCGGTCGGTCGGTGTCGACCCTCGCCGCATCCACGCCATCGTGCGCGGCGAGCGCTCCATCTCGGCTGAGACGGCTTTGCTGTTCTCGCGCTTCTTCGGGAACTCGGCGGAGTTCTGGATGGGTCTGCAAAGCCAGTACGATCTGGAGCGGGAACAGGACCGTCTCGCCGACAGACTTGGGAAGGTGGCGGTGTACGGCGCTCGTCCCGTGGCCTGAGCCATCTGGTGAGGGGCTTGGGCACTGAACAGTTTCTGGAATGGCGCGGATCGCCGAAAATGCTACGCGCCGCCCGCCCCTCTCCAAGCTGTTCTTCGCCGACGGCGGGGAGGGAGACATTCGAGCCGTGGGCACGCCCGCACCCGCCAAGTTTCCGTGTAGACGGGCGAGGCCCACGAGAGAAGACTGCCGGAAGAACGCCATGGGTTCCGTTTCCGACAAGATCGCAAGGAAGATTCTCACGTCCCGCGGCTCGAAGGTCGTCGATCTGGCGGGTTGGCGGGAGGGCAGGAAGATGGCCCTCGAAGCCGGTTTCGGTGGCGAGGGGCCGGTCCCCGGCAAGTTCGCGGACCTTGAGCCGTGTCACGGCATCTACGCTTTGGCGGAGAACATCGTCTCCCTCATGGCCGAATCTATTTCCGGGATGAGAGAGGCGAAGGGCTTCGTCAGGATCGTCGGCGACGCCGAGGACGAATACCTGCCGTCCGGGCCGCCGATGAGTCCGCTGACCGCCAGCTATTTCTCTATGTGGGCGTTCTTCGACGTGAGGTTCGGGAGCAGCCGGGAGACCATGGGCAACTGCATCCTGCGCATCGCGCCCGAGTTCGATTGCCCCTCCTGGCTGATCGACGCCATCGAGCGGATGCAACACTCGAGGATGGGCTTCTACGTCCATTGCGGCAGTGAGGGCGAGGGGGTCCTGCTGCGCGAGGTCGGCACGCGGGAGATAGTCTCCTGCACGGTTCCCGCCGGCTATGCCGGCCGCGAGGGGGAGGTCTGGTTCGTGCGTGTGCTTCCACCGCCCAACAGCCTGTGCCGCCGGCATATCGTGTTCAACACGCCCTACGTCTTCCGGGACTGGCCCGAACAAGCCTTTGTCGACTATCTGGAGCGCGAGCTCGCGCGGATGATGGCAAAGAAGCCGCCCAGGACGGATGACCCGCACGGTCATCTGATGAAGTACGGTCCGGGTCCCAACCATTGGAACGAGTACGTCTTCTGCGCGTATTCCGATCATCGGCATGAGGCGATCTTTCTGACCGGCATCCCGGACATGCGGCAGAGTCTTCCCCATGCCTAGACCGATCCGTAGTCCATCCATCAGGTATCGACAGCAAGTTTGGGTGCGCATCGGGAAGGCCTTTGCGGGCTCTGGCCGTGGGCCATGACCTCACGATGATCGGCAAGCTTCTCGGGCACAGGAAGCTGCAGAGCACCGCGCGGTACGCGCACCTGGCGCGGGACTCGGTGAAGGAGTCAGCGGCGCTGGTGGCGGCCAGCATCGCCGCCGATATCATGCCGTGAGCGCGGCCGGACCGACCGTCAAGGCCGCATCGGCATCAACGAGGGATAACTGGCCGGTGGTCCGTATCGCCGATGACTGGACCTCTACCCTGGCAAAGGCGCTTGCAGCGCTGAACAACCGCGACCTCACGGTCATGGTGAACTGGCTCTCGGTGCCGAAGCCGCGGCCCACGCGCAAGGCCGACATGATCGCGGCCATTGAGACCCGTCTCGGCGGAGCCTCGCTCCGGCGCTTGTGGGACGAGCTCGACGAGATTCAACGACTGGCGGTGGGCGAGGCGCTGCACGATGCGGAGGGCTTCGAGGGCAAGCGGTTCGAGGCCAAGTACGACGCTTTTCCCGCGGGCTTCGACGGGATCGGCGCCCCCGGTGCATTGCCCTTGCGCCTCTTTCTTCATTTCCGCGGCGGTCACGTGGGCTCGGCACCGTTCATCCCGCCCGATCTGGCGGAGCGCCTGCGTGCGTTCGTGCCCGCGCCACCCGAGGCGACGCTCGCTGGCGAGGACGAGCTGCCGGAGGCGGTCGACCGGCGACGGCGCGGCTACGTGCCCAAGGGAGAAGAGCCGACATTCGACCGGGTCGCGCTGGTTCGGCGCGACATGGAGCGCGCGGCGCAGAGGGACCTGGTCGCCGCGCTGCGCCTGATCGATCTCGGCCGGGTCGCGGTGAGCGCGAAGACGCGGCGGGCTTCGGCGGCTGCGACAGAGGCGATCGCCGGAGAGCTGGACGGTGGCGACTTCTTCAGCCCTGCCGAGAAGCCGGAGCGCTGGGAGCAGGTGGTCGGTCCCATCAGGGCGCACGCCTGGCCGTGGCTGGTGCAGGCGGGCAAGCTGGCCGAGCTCAGGGGCTCGAAGCTGGCGCTGACGAAGAAGGGCCACGCAGCCCTGGGCGCCCCCGCAGCGGAGACGCTGCGCCATCTCTGGCAACGCTGGATCAGGAACGACCTGCTCGACGAGTTCAGCCGCGTCGACGCCATCAAGGGCCAGAGCCGCGGCAAGGGCAAGCGCGCGCTGACTGCGGTATCGACACGCCGCCCGGTGGTGGCCGAGGCGCTGGAGCAATGTCCGTTGGGCCGCTGGGTGCGCTTCGACGAGTTCTCGCGCTTCATGCAGGCGGCGTCCTTCGACTTCGGTATCACGCGCGATCCGTGGAAGCTCTACCTCTTCGATTCTCACTACGACAGCCTTGGCTATGACGGCTGTCATGGCTGGGACGTTCTGCAGGGCCGCTACCTTCTCTGCGTGTTGTTCGAGTACGCCGCGACGCTGGGCCTGATCGACGTCGCCTATATCCACCCCAAGGGAGCGCGAGTGGATTTCACGGGGCTGCCGGGGAGCGACGAGCTGGCCTGGCTCAGCCGCTATGACTGGCTGCAGTATTTCCGACTGAACGCGCTCGGCGCCTACTGCCTGGGGCTCGCCGACACCTACGAGCCGGGCGCGTTTCTGGAGCGCACGTCCCTGACAGTCTTTCCCGACCTGAGGGTGTGCGCCGGCGGGGCGTTGTCTGCGGACGAGAGGCTGATGCTGGAGACGTTCGCGGAGGCCGAGGCGGAGGGCGTCTGGCGCCTGGCGCGCGACAGGACGCTGGCGGCGTTCGAGAGCGGGCACGATGGCGACGGCCTACGCGCGTTCCTGGCGGCACGGGACGAGCAGCCCCTGCCCGAGAGGGTCGAGGGCTTCCTGCGCAACGTCGAGCGCGGCGCGGATGCGCTCAAGGCGCGCGGCACGGCGCTGTTGATCGAGTGCGCCGACGAGGATACCGCCGCCAGGATTGCAGGCGACGAGCGCCTGGCGAAGCTCTGCCTGCGCGCGGGGAAGAAGCACCTGGTGGTTCAGACGAGGGCCGAGGCGGCGTTCCGCAAGGCCGTTCGCGACCTCGGCTTCGGCATTCGCAGTGCATGAGCGGCGGATCGGTGTCCTCATTCTGCGCGCCGGTCTAGACCGTCATCAACATCGGCACCCATGCCGGGCCTGAACAGGGCGGCCGAAGCGAGGCTCAATGATGCGAGCGCCGCCTCTGCGCCCGTACCGGCCGAATCCTCCTGTTCGCCGCGCTGATGGTCAGAATGGGAGAGAGAGAATATGAGCGGCTCCGCTCAGCGCGGCGTGAGGCGGTATCGACCCCTCGCCAGGTCCAGCTAGGGGAAGGCGGCTCGCGTTAGTCTGCGTTCTCCAGCCGCGCGATCAGCTCGTCGCCCGTGGCGCAGTCGATGATCCACTCGCCGACGTCGGTCAGCCGCCCCGGCTCCCCGATTCCGGCCAACAGTGCGGCGGCGCGCTCGGCGATGTCTGCGCCGAACTTCCGCTCGGTGAGGCGCCGCAACAGCAGGCGTTCATGTTCGACGCCCTCGGCGCGGCCCAACTCGACGCCCTCGGCACGACCCTTCTCGACGCCCTCGGCGCGGCCCTGCTCACGGTCGGCTTCTCGCCATGCGCGAACACGGTCCTGGACCGGCGTCCGCATCTCTCCTTCTTCAGGAATCCGTTCCATCTCCTCGAACTCCTCGATCAAAGCGCCTGCGGCGCCCTGCCCGGCAAGCAAAGTGAACCAGTCATAAAGCGTCCGGCGCAACTGCCGGTGTTCGGCGCCGCGAAGGGCGGAGAACGCCTCGCGCAGCGTCGCGTATCCCTCACTATACGACGACATCCGCTCAATGCCGATCACAAGTGAGAGCACGTCGACTGGTGGGGAATCTCCGGCTTCAACCCGGCCAACGTCAAGCGTCACGTAGCCCGAGCCGGCATACGTCGGCACGGAGGCGATGCGGCTCGGGGGGCGGGCCTCCGGCGCAACCAGCTCCTCCACGCTCGCCGCAGCCGTCCATGGAGATTTCCCGTTGTACAGCACGACCGGGAGCACCGGCGGCAGACGGTCGGACGTGCCGAAGCGGCGGTCCGCCCAAAGCCCGCGATAGAGCAGGTCCACGTAGGTCCGAACCCGCAGCGCCATCAGGTGGTCCACCGCAGACTGGAACTCGATCAGCACGAAGAGGTAGGCCCAATCGTCCTCGCCGCCGTCGCGCAGGCGCACGCGCCAGATCAGGTCGCTCAGGTGGCGATGCAGGGTGTCGTCGATGCGCTCGGTGGGCACCGGCTCCAGGGTCTCGGGGTCGAAGGCCGCGATCCACTCCGGCCCGTCGTCGATCATGTCTTCGACGAAGCGGAGCAGGTGCTCGACGGAAATCCTGTGGGAGAAGATCGACTTGTAGCATTCGTCGTAGCGCATGGCCGCGTCCTCTTCGGGGCGGCCGCGTGCTCACGCTGCAACCGTCGCCGGCGATGGTATCCGAGGGCGCGGTGGGAGGCCAGAATGCCATGGCGCGGATGGCCGCCGAAGAGGACCGGGTGAGCGCGGCAGTCATGGCCGCGCCAGACGCGCACGGCATGTGCCGACCTTCTCCAATTGCGCCATGCCGTGGGGCGCCGTGATGGCGGTTTTCGCCGCCGCGGCCGCGTGTACTCCGGAAGCCGCCGTCATCAAAACCGCGGCATGGCGGCGGAGAATACGCGCCCCGCTGCCGCCTCGTGCGGGGTCGCGCGGGCGCTCGCCGGCCGCGACCAAACAGTTGAGGACGACGAAAAAATTGTTGGGGCCATCGGAGCCGGGCGGCGGCTCGGCCGCTCACGGCCGGTGCGCTGACACTCTTATATGCTTGCGCGCGATCGATGTGCCGGCGGTGCTCAGGGTGCGGTGATTCAGGCGATCCGGGTTCCCGATGCAGGCGCAGCCCTTGAGGACGCCGCGCCAGAGCCGCACGATGATTACGTGGTGGCGGGACATGAAGTGCCGATGCCCATTGCACGCTGTAGCCCCAAGCCGTTGTCTGGCGTGCTGAATTTCGGGCTTGCAAAGGCTGCGGAATTGTGGCGAGAATTCGCTTCAGCACGTTGAGCGGCACGGAGGATGACGCGGGGACGTGCAGGGAGGCTGCAACGACGGGGGCGGAAGCCCCGGACAGGATCGGGAACGCAGCATGGTTCATCGCCGCATGGGTCGGGTATTCGGCCTGCCGAGGCACATCTCATGAGTGGACAAGATTGGGGTGATGTGGTGAAGTTCATGGACTATGGACAGTTGCCGAGTCGTCAGGTACGTTGACGGCCGAATTGATGAACCCAGCGAGGCCTCTTGGCGAGGCCTCTTCAAGCAGAGGAGAGCCTGGGTGTAGGGGAAAAGCTACACCCTCGGTTTTCTCCCTAGATACAGTCACTTAGCTCCCGAATCGGCCCTCCTAAATTGACTCCGGAATTGCCCGCCGTCATCACTTCGGAAGCGAGTGAATTCCAACCCCAGCGTAGCCCTTCGTAGCGACCCGTAGCGATTCGGGCCGAAACCCTGTACGAGCCCGCCGACGGCGCCCCCGATTCCGGAATCAAAACACCCGCGCCGCACACGGGATCGGCGGGGCGGGGCGGCCGGTCAGGCCGGCGCGACGGCGTCCGTTGCGCGCATGGTGGCTGGCATGCGGTTGCGCCCGCCGGCGACGGCGATAGGATGAGCGTCATGATGGTGGCGTTCGACACGCTCAGGGCGGCGCGCAAGCTGCGCGACGAAGGTGGCTTCGACGAGAAGCAGGCCGCGATCCTCGTCGACACCTTCGCCGAAGGCATGGGCGAGACGCTTGCCACCAAGGCCGACC
>JAJEEP010000120.1 GCA_022820945.1 Alphaproteobacteria bacterium
TGCGGGGTTCCACGGGTCCACCGGCACCGATGTGACGGTGCGGGGGTGCGGCCGGTCTGGCGGGCCCTCCACCTCCGCGCGGATGATGGCGACAGCCTCCGGCGAGAGCCCGCCCCGGGGCTTGGCCTGGCCGGCCTGCGCGGCCTTCGTTGCCTCCCGCTCGCGGTCCGCGCGGAGCTTTTCGGTGCCCTCGAGGCGCTTGAGGAGGAGGGAGATGCGGGCAAGCTCCTGCATCGACACGGGCTCGTCCCGCCCGCTGAGATCGGCCATGGTGGCGAGCACCATGGTCCGCAGGGTCTCGATCAGCACGAGCCCGGCCTGGCCCTCCGGGCGCTCGCCCAGCGCATCCACCCAGGCCTTGACGGTGCGGTCGGTCTCCTGCTGCCGGCGGATCGTGTCGCGCATGTTCTTGGCGTAGCGGCCGACGGCCGAGCGCGAGCATGTCTCGCCTTCGGCCCGGATGCGGGCTGTGATCTCGTCGATGGTGGCGCCGTCTTCGATGGCCCGATCGACGGCTTCGCGCAGCTTGGCCGGCAGGCGGTCGATGGAGGAGCGGCCGAACGTCCCGGCCGTTGTGCTCTTGGGGGTTTCGTCTTGCATGGCGTTGCTGTTCTCGCGGGATGGTTTCTGGCTCATCCAGCGATGCTGCCCCACGCCGCCCCCGCCTTCCACCGCACCATGGTCCGGGGCGTCGCTTGCACCCGACGGGTCGTGAGCACGTAGTTATGTTTAGACCTTGATACTCCGTGCGCAGCCGTACGGTTGACGCCCCACACTCCACACTCCATAGTTGGCACACCTTACAGTGGTGCAACTGCATCGCCCGCACTGCAATGCATTTACCATTCGACTTTGCCTTTCCCTTCTCATTTTCATGGGTCAAGGAGAGAACATGCCGAGCGAAATCAACATCTTACACCTAAGTGATCTTCACTATTCTAACCGCCTAGGCACGTACAATAGATGCCAAGTTATTCAGGCCTTCTTGGATGACGTAAAACATTTTTGTACAAGCTATTTGACTATAGACTTAATAATCGTATCTGGTGATTTGGTGTATGCTGCCGACGAAGACGATGTTTATTTTGACCTTTATGATAATTTCATATCTCCTCTCTCGAAGACCTCCCGCTGCGACGAGGGCCGTATTTTCTTATGCCCAGGGAATCACGATGTGCAACAGAAAGTAGTGAAGAGAAATCATCTTGCACAAGCCGCATTCTTGGCGACGCTTCAAAACCGTGACGCTCTTAATGCCGCTTATGAGAGTGGAGAACTTTTTGAATACATATCGCCGCGCTTGCAGAGCTTTTTTGATTTGTCCGAGTATTGTGGACATTCTTCGCCAAGATATATGGATCAGTTAATCTCGGTTCAGAGCGATGAGAGTTTATGCATAGATGTAATATGCCTCAACACAGCGTGGTCAAGCTTCACCGGACTTCAGACGTATGGTACTGACCTCAGAAAGCTCTTATTTCCGGAGCAAGCAATAAGGAGAGCGATCGAGCATACTACACCCTCTCACCTAAAGGTCTTCGTGACTCACCATCCCCTTTCCTGGCTTACCGAGAGTTGCGAAAGCGATGCGCTCGCAACCCTACGTAGTCTTCAGGGAGAGATCTTCTTCCACCTTTACGGCCACATGCATGAGGTTCGACCCCAACATCTATCGTCACTGGAGGGCAATTGGCTGTCCGCCCAATCAGGTGCATTATACACGGAGCGTTCTCGCTATAATGGTTATTCAATCATCTCTACGAATTTGCCGAATCCTACTCCCGTAGTCAGCTTTCGATCATACTTCGATAGCTCCCGAGCCTTCGCCGCAGCACTTGATCTCGCACCTCAAACAGAAGGCCGCTTTTTCTCATCGGCCAAAGCAAAAGCGTTTTGGCACGAATTGACCCACAGGTTGGACCACACAAAAATCGAATCTTGGGTTTCTACGGAACTTGCCGTGAAAGCTAAATCAGACTTCGATGAGGGATTTGTCGACCGTCCTATAGGAGAGATATTTGTTCCGCCCCCGTTATACGTCAGCTATCAAATCGACGAAGGAACGGATGAGGATGTTCCAGAACGCCAAGAAGAGCCAATAAGCGTGCTTCAACTTGTGGAATCCAGTTCCAACTACATCATGTACGGAGGACAAGAATACGGTAAGACCACACTACTTCAGCAAGTTGCACTAGGCCTTATGCAGCGGAAGGAGGCTTCAAGTGCTAGTATAACCATTCCAGCGCTCATCAATTTCATTGATATAAGACCAGGGCAAGATCGGATAGTGCGGTTACTTCGATCGTCCCTTCAGAGTGATCTGCCGGCAGGAATAAGTCTCGGGGCGTGCTTAGAGGAAGGCGTTGTTACTGTTTTGGTGGATGATGTAGACATATCAGATACCACTCGTATGAAAATGTTGCGAGACTTTATTTCAAAATACCGAAAGAATAGATTCTTATTTGCAGTAGCTGTTCAGACGAGGCACACGTTTTCAACCCCCTTTCAGGATGAGCTGGTGCCGGATGCAGCTGCTGGCGTGTCATTTGAGCATGTGTTCATCAAACCCTTTACACGCCACAAGATGCGAAATCTGGTTCAGAAATGGAATAATCGGGCGCAAGTGGATGAAGAGACACTGCTAAACCGCGTAATACGAGAGTTAGCAGGAATGCAAATTCCCTCAACCGCTGTCAACGGCACCATCCTTCTAATGATATATGAAGGGGAGCCGGATTACTCAGCGATTAATAGAGCGAGCTTAATTGACAGATTTGTGGAACAACTGTTGCAAAAGAGATCCTATCAAGAGGCCAGAAGGGGAACATTTGATTTCACAAACAAAATACACGTGCTGGCAGACTTAGCGGGCTATATGGCGCGCGAAGATAAATACGTGTTGAGCGAAAGCGAAGTGTTGAACGTCGTCCAGAAATACCTGGATTCCAAGGGATTGGCGCAAAGCCATACCGGTATTTTGGCACATTTTGTTGAGGCAAGAATAGTTGCAGTGCGAGTAGACAACACATATTCCTTTAGATACAGGGCTTTTTTAGAGTACTTTATTGCTTCACAAATGCGAATTAGAGACGACTTTCGCGATTGGGTGTTGGAAGAAGAAAACTACTTAAGATTTGTCAATGAAGTTGAGTATTATGCTGGTCTTGAGCGAGATAGGGCGGAGACATTAGAGTTGATCGGAGAGCGATTCGCAGTGCTGGATTCACAACTAACGAAGGAGTTTGGCTGGGAGCCCGATCTTGAACTCGTGGGTAAGTTTGAGCCCACTCCGGAAAAGGTGGATCTTTTCGAAGACATCGAAGAACAACTATCGTCACCCACTCTTGACGAAGAAGAACGCGACGAAATTTTGGACTGGGAGAGTCCACGGGATGAAGGGGACAGACAAGAAGTCTATCGGCCAGTGTTGGACTCGCTTGCACATAAGTGGACAGCTTGTTTGCTATTGTATTCGGGTATGGTCAAGAACATGGATCTAGTATCGGATAGAGACAAGCGAAAGCACTTGCAAAGTGTGCTGTTTGGTTGGTCACGATTTACGATGCACTCTCTCATGATTGTGCCAAGTTTAGCGAAGCACAGACGGCTGACAATAAATGGGGTTGTCTATGAGGTGGTAACGCCAAGGCATTACTCGGAGCTGGAAGTAGCGCGATGGTTATATCTGGAGTTGCCGATGACGTTGGCCCGACTTGTAATGACACATGTGGGGTCGGAGAAGCTGGAGCGGCAACTTTTGGAAAGCGATGCAATCAGTGAAGAAGAACCTGCTATTGTGCGCTTTTTCAGATATACGTTGGTGGCCGACCTAAGGTTGAGAAAGTGGTCTCACTACCTGCCAACTATTGTCTTGTCATTGGAAAGTTCACGTTATTTGACCCGATCGTATCTGCGAAAGATGAGCGACATCTATTTATTGGGGGGACTAAAGAAGGAAGTGGCTCGACGACTGCAAGGCGAAATAGGTAATGTAGTAAGTAGGCTAAAGGGAGGCAGTGCGGAAGAGAGACGTAAAATTAAGAGCAGTGCAATTCAACGGATGGATAGGCGGGCTCGGGTCCGCAAGCTAGAGATTGATACCAAAGCACGGCGTGACAGTGGATGAGCTGGCGTTGGAGATGGAAGCGAAAGTTGGTGGAGGGGTGAGGCTCTACACTCACTATCGGTGGCGCCGATCTTACTCCCGATACCCCGCGTCCGCTTGATCCAGCATGCGCATGTAGGCCTGGAACTCCAGCGCGCCGATGTCGCTCACGTGGGTGGAGAAGTCGTCTATCTGCTGGGCGGACTGCGCGCAGACCTCCTCGGGCACATGCGTCAGGCTTGAGTTCATCGCGAGCGCGTCCACCTGCGTCTTGCACGCGGTCTCCAGCCGGTGCAGGTAGAGGAAGGCCTCGGGGATCGTCCGCCCCACCGTCACCAGCCCGTGGTTGCGCAGGATGAGCGCGCGGTTCCGGCCCAGATCCTGCACCAGCCGCGCCTTCTCGGCCTCGCTCACGATCGCGCCTTCGTACGCGTGGTAGCCGACCATGCCGTGGAAGAGCGTCGCATCCAGGCTGATCGGCAGCAGCCCGCACTCCAGCGCCGCCACCGCCATGCCCGCCGGCGAGTGCGTGTGCATGACGCAGTGCGCGTCCGGCGCTTCGGAGTGGATCGCGCCGTGGATGGCGTAGCCGGCGGCGTTCACCGGCCACGCGCTCTCGCCCACGATCTCGCCCTCCAGCGTGATCTTGACCAGGTTGGACGCGGTCACCTCGTCGTAGCGCAGCCCGTAGGGGTTGATGAGGAAGTGCCGCTCCGGCCCCGGCACGCGCACGGTGAGGTGGCCGTAGATCGACTCGTTCCAGCCGAAATGCTCCACCAGCCGGTAGGCGGCGGCGAGTTGCACGCGCAGCTCCGCCTCGCTCGGCACCGGCTGGACGGTCTCGAAGTTCGCCGCTGCGGCCTCGGCTGTGGTTGTGCTCATCGCTCTCTCCTTCTCGCTCGCCGCGTCTCGCGTGACCCCTCCTCACCCCGGCCCTCTCCTCCCCAGGGAGGAGAGGGGGAAAAAAGTGACACGCGGCCTCTCGGCTTTCGTTCCCCCTCCGCCCTCTGGGGGGAGGGGGTCAGGGGGAGGTGGGGCGGCCGCGTCTCGCTACGCCTCGAAGTATACCTCCGCCCGGCCGATGGGGCCGAACTCGGCGGTCACCGTATCGCCTGGCTGGCACTGCACCACGTCCGCCGCGCTTCCGGTGGTGACCACGTGGCCGGCCTCCAGCGTGAGCCCGCGCCCGCTCAGGTGGTTCGCGAGCCAGACCATGACGTTCCACGGATCGCCCAGCACGTTGGCGCCCGCGCCTTCGCTCACCACCTCGCCATTGATGCGGACCACCACCGCCTGGTCCGCGAGGTCGCGGTCGAGCCCGTCCGCCGCCGCCGGCCCGAGGCAGAGCATGCAGCCGATGGCGTTGTCGCCGATCAGGTCCATGGCCTTCATGGAGAGCCAGTCGGCGTAGCGGGAATCCGGCACCTCGATGGCGGGGTGCACGCTCGCCACCGCCGCCCGCACGTCTGCCCGCGTGTAGGGCTCGGTGCGCGGCGCGAGCGCGCTCCCCATCACGAAGTCGAACTCCGCCTCGATCGCGTAGAAGTTCACCGTGTTCGCCGGCACGGTGAGCGGGCTCCCGCCCACGTAGTCCGCGAACAGGCGGCCGGAGAACGGCGCATCCACGCCGAAGCGCGCCTGCACCTGCGCGTTGGTGGCGCCGATCTTGTAGCCCGCGATGGCGAGGCCCGCGCTTTCGGCGAGCCCGTCCTGCACGGCGTAGGCCTGATCCAGCGAGCCTGGCCGGCAGTCCGCCGGCAATGCCGCGATCTGCGTGCGCCCCTGCCAGGCCTCCCAGAGTAGTGCCCCGCCGCGTGCGGCCGCTTCCCGATCCATTCCCTCTCTCCTTGCCGCGTTACCTATTGTTACTCCGCCGCGCGCTGCGTACCGCCAGCCTCCATCATATCCACGAAGTTCCGGAAGAGCCGGCTGCCGTTGGCGCGCAGCGTCTCCTCCTCGCGCGCCGCATCGGCCACCATGCGCGCGAACGCGCCCGCCCCCTGATCCCGCTCCAGCGCGGCGATGTAGTCGGGGAATAGCTCGGTCGCCTGCACCAGCTTCGCATCCACCTCCATGTGGAACTGCACGCCGTAGGCGCGGGGCGCCAGGCGATAGGCCTGCACCGCGCAGGCCTCGGAGGTGGCGAGCAGCACCGCCTGCCGCGGCATCGCGGTGACCGCGTTCAGGTGCCACTGCATGGTGAGCGGGGCCGCGGGCAGGCCGGCGAAGAGCGGGTCGGCGCGGCCCGCCTCGGTCAGCGCGAAGTCCACGATGCCGACCTCGGCGCGCGGCAGCGGCGCCACGGTGCCGCCGTGCGCGTCCGCCAGCAGCTGGCAGCCGAGGCAGACGCCGAGCACCGGCATGCCCCGCGCCACGGCATCCCGCAGCAGCGCCTTCTCGGGCCGGAGCCAGGGGTGGAGATGCTCCTCGTCCGCCTGCTGCGGCCCGCCCATGGCGAGCACGGCGTCGTAGCCCTCGAGCGCCGGCAGCGGCTCGCCCTGCCAGGGATCGCAGGGGTGCCATTCGATGCCGGCCTCGGCCATGACCTCGCCGAAGAAGCCGGGCTGGTCGATCTCCGAATGCCGGATGACCAGCACCCGGCGCACGGCCGCCATCCCCTACCAGAGCCGGTCGGAGGCCAGCGCCGCGCCCTCGGCGAGCGCGCCCAGCTTGGCGTAGACGATCTCCGAATCCACCCGGCCGAAGCCCGCGAAGGTGCCGAAGCCGCAGTCGCCGCCCGCCAGCACCCGCTCGCGGCCCACGATGTCGGCGAAGCGGCAGATGCGCTCCGCCACCAGCGCCGGGTGCTCGACAAAGTTCGAGACGGAATCGATCACGCCGGGGATCAGCACCTTGTCCTCCGGCAGGCCGCGCTCCTGGAACACGGTCCATTCGTGGGCGTGGCGCGGGTTCGCCGCCTCGAACGAAATTGCCTGCGGCTTCGCCTTCATCACCGTGTCGTAGATCGCATCCAGCGCGATGTCGCAGATGTGCGGCCCCTCGTAGTTGCCCCAGCAGAGGTGGAGCCGCGCCGCCTCGGCGGGCACGCCCTCGAGCGCGGCATTCAGCACCTCGATGTTGCGCTCGGCCACGGCGACGAATTCCGCGTCGCTCTTGTCCTTGTGGATGCTGTGCCGGGTCATGGCGAGATCGGGGCAGTCGAGCTGGATCACCAGGCCCGCCGCGTGGATCGCCTCGTACTCGGGCTTCATCGCCTCGCAGAGCACCTCCAGGTAGGCGTCCTCGCTGGGGTAGTACTGGTTGGGCTGGAAGAACGCGATGACGCCGGGCGAGGCTGCGTTCATGAAGCCCTCGACCGCGCCGGCGCTTTCCAGCGCTGCGGCCATGTTGGCGAGGTCCTTCCTGAGCGGCGCCTCGTCCTTGATGCTGATCTCGCCCGTGCACGGCGCACGCCTGACCTGCGGCGCCTCGCCATGGGCCGCGACGCGCTGCACGTAGGCCGGGAAGAGCTCCATGTCCTTCGGCATCTTGCGCGCGCTGTCGCCCGAGAAGCCGTGCAGCCGCTCCGTGACGTAGGTGGAATAGCCGCTCTTGCTCATCTCGCCGTCGGAGACGATGTCGACCCCGGCATCGACCTGCCGGCGCACGACCTCGGCTACGGCGCCCGTCATGCAGGCGTCGAAGGCGCCCTGGTCGGCGAGCGTTTCGTTCTCCTTGGCGAGCAGCATGTCGGAGACGTCCGCAGGCCTCGGCAGGGAGCCCACATGCGTGGTGAGTATGCGTTCGGTGCTGAGCTTCATGCCGTCCTCCCTTCATGCGCGTCCACGCGCGCGGGGCGCACGATGCGCGTCGATAGGCGCAGGGCGCACGATCCCGCAGCGGGACGGGCCCACATGGCACTCGCCCGGACTATACGTGGAAGCCCGGCCTATCCCAATCCCGCCTGCCCCTGTCTTCCGGCCCGAAGGGTGTCTCGTGCTTGCCATCGAGCCGGCCCCGTGAAAGGTTTTTGCGCCGCGACGGGAGCAACCGGGTGGCCGATGCATTGCGGACTGTCGATCTGGTCATATTCGACTGCGACGGAGTCATCGCCGACAGCGAGGTCATCAGCGCAACTCTCCTGGTCCGGCAGCTTATGCCCTACGGCATCTGCATCGACGCCGATTACGTCTTTCGCAACTTCGTCGGCAAGAGCTTCCCGATCGTGGCCGACATCATCGGCGAGCGTTTCGGCATCGCGCTGCCGTCCACCTTCGTGGGAGATTACCGTGCGGCGCTTCGAGCGGCCTTCGCGGACAGCCTGGAGACCACGCCGGGGTTTCTCGATGTGCTGGGTCAACTGACCTGCGGCTGTTGCGTCGCGACCAGCTCGAGCGCGCCGCGTGTAGCCCATACGCTGGAGGCCGTCGGGCTCACCGACCGCTTCGGCGCCGATGTCTTCACGGCCTCCCAGGTGGCGAACGGCAAGCCGGCGCCCGACCTCTTCCTGTTTGCCGCCCGCGAGATGGCGACGCCGCCGGAGCGCTGCCTGGTGATCGAGGACAGCGCTGCGGGGATCGAAGCGGGGCTGGCGGCCGGCATGAAGGTCTGGCGCTACGTGGGCGGCTCGCACATTGCCGATGTCGCCCGCGCGCGCGCGGAAACGCCGGCCGGCGTGACGGTTTTTGACAACTGGGACCGGTTTTACGTATTGGCGCCCGAACTGAGGGCGTGACAGGACGAGCATGGCCAGGACCAACGGCGGCAACCGTCTGGACGACGCGGCCCGGGCCGGATGGCTCTACTACGTCGCGGGCAACACCCAGGACGAAATCGCCCAGAAGCTGGGCGTGTCGCGGCAGTCCGCGCAGAGGCTGGTATCGCTGGCGGTCAGCGAGAAGCTGATCAAGTTCCGGCTGGATCATCCCATCGCGCACTGCATGGAGCTTGCTAAGCGGCTGAGCGAGCGGTTCGACCTGCAATCCTGCGAGATCGTGCCGACGGATCCGGGCGCGCCGGAGTCGATTGCCGGTGTCGCCATCGCCGGCGCTGCCGAGATGCAAAAGCGCCTCGATACCAAGGCGCCCAGGGTCGTCGCAGTGGGGACGGGGCGCGTCCTGCGCGCCTGCGTCGAGCAGCTGCCACCGATGGATTGTCCGCAGCATCATCTCGTTTCGCTGGTCGGCAACACGATGCCCGATGGGTCCGCCACCGCCTACAACGTCGTGGTGCGCATGGCGGAGCGTGTGGGCGGGCGGCACAACCCGATGCCGCTCCCCGTGCTGGTCCGCAAGCCGGCGGAGCTTCCCATCCTGCACAGCCAGGAACCGGTCGCGAAGACGCTCGGGCTGTGCGCCGACGCCGACGCGACCTTCGTCGGGATCGGCCATATCGACGGCTCGGCGCCGCTCACGGTGGATGGCTTCATCACCCATGAGGAAAGCCGGGCGCTCATCCGCGTAGGCGCGGTCGGCGAGATCGTCGGCTGGGTCTTCGATTCCGGGGGAACGCCGATCGAGGGCCTGACCAACGATCGGGTTTCGAGCGCGCCGCTGGTGCCGGCAAATCCGCGCCCGGTGATCGGGCTCGCCGTCGGCGAACTCAAGGTCGCCGCGATTCTCGGGGCCATGCGCGGCCGGCTGATCAACGCGCTGGTGACCGACGAGGCGACGGCCGAGGCCATTCTGGCTCAGTCCCGATAACCATAACCGGTTGGAATAAAACGGCTCCCATGGTTCGGCGCCGCGCCCGACTCATTAGGCGTTGACTCTTGATGCGCCCTGAATGAGTATTTGCCCGGCTCAATAGCAATTGCTCACCGCGAGCATGGAGAGAAAGCGATGAAGATCAAGCTTAGTGCCCTGATGGGCGCCGCCGCTGCCACGTGCCTTCTGGCATCGGCAGCGGCTGCCGAGACGTTGACGATCGCCACGGTCAACAATGGCGACATGATCCGTATGCAGGGTCTGACCGACGACTTTACCGCCAAGAACCCGGGCATCGAACTGGAGTGGGTGACGCTGGAGGAGAACATCCTGCGCCAGCGCGTGACCACCGATATCGCCACCAAGGGCGGCCAGTACGACATCATGACCATCGGCACCTACGAGGTTCCGATCTGGGGCAAGCAGGGCTGGCTGGTCGGCCTGAACGATCTGCCGGAGAGCTATGACATCGATGACCTGCTGCCGGCGATCCGCGGCGGCCTCACCGTCGATGGCGAGCTCTATGCCTCGCCCTTCTACGGTGAGAGCTCGATGGTGATGTATCGCACCGACCTGATGGAGAAGGCCGGGCTCGAGATGCCGGAGGCTCCCACCTGGGACTTCATCGCCCAGGCTGCCCGCGCCATGACCGACAAGGACAACGAGGTCTACGGCGTCTGCCTGCGCGGCAAAGCCGGCTGGGGCGAGAACGCCGCCTTCATCACGGCCACGTCCAACAGCTTCGGCGCGCGCTGGTTCGACGAGAACTGGAACCCGCAGTTCGACAGCCAGGCGTGGTCGGACACGCTGAACTTCTACCTCGATCTGATGGCCGACGCGGGCCCTCCAGGCGCCTCGTCCAACGGCTTCAACGAGAACCTCGCGCTGTTCCAGACCGGCAAGTGCGGCATGTGGATCGACGCCACCGTCGCTGCCTCCTTCGTGACCAATCCGAACGACTCGACCGTGGCCGACAGCGTCGGCTTCGCGCTCGCTCCCGATAACGGGCTCGGCAAGCGCAGCAACTGGCTCTGGGCCTGGTCGCTGGCGATCCCGGCGGGCTCCGAGAAGGTCGAGGCCGCGAAGAAGTTCATCGCCTGGGCGACCTCGAAGGATTACCTCGCGCTGGTCGCCTCGAAGGAGGGCTGGGCGAACGTGCCTCCGGGCACCCGCACCTCGCTCTACGAGAATCCCGAGTACGCCAAGGTTCCGTTCGCCAAGATGACGCTGGACAGCATCAATTCGGCGGATCCGACAAACCCGGCGGTCGATCCGGTGCCTTACGTCGGCGTGCAGTTCGTTGCGATCCCCGAGTTCCAGGGCATCGCGACGGCCGTGGGCCAGCAGTTCTCGGCCGCGCTCGCCGGGACGGTGACCGCCGAGGAGGCGCTGGCCAACGCGCAGTCCCTCACCGTCCGTGAAATGACGAAGGCCGGTTACATCAACTAGGCTAGGTGCTCTTGTTCCGGTGGGGTCCGGCGGACCGGTCCCCACCGGAACCGACGCAATCGAGAGATCCGTTCCATGCCGACGCAACACTCCCGAGTGCATGCGCGGCTGATGATCTCTCCGGCGGTCCTGTTGCTGCTGGGCTGGATGCTCATCCCGCTCGGGCTCACGGTCTATTTCTCGCTTCTGCGCTACAACCTGCTCATGCCGGGCATGGAGCAGTGGACCGGCATAACCAACTACCGCTACTTCCTCACCGACCCCGCCTTCTTCGACGCGCTCCGGAACACCCTGGTGCTCGTCGTCGGCGTTCTGGCGATCACCGTCATCGGCGGCGTGCTGCTGGCGCTGCTGCTCGATCAGCCCTTCTGGGGACGGGGGATCGTCCGCGTCCTGGTGATCGCGCCCTTCTTCATCATGCCGACAGTGTCGGCTCTGGTGTGGAAGAACATGTTCATGAACCCGGTCTCGGGCCTGTTCGCGCATGCCGCCAAGGGGCTCGGGCTCGAGCCGTTCGACTTCTTGGCGCACGCGCCGCTCTTCTCGATCATCCTGATGGTGAGCTGGCAGTGGTTGCCGTTCGCCACCCTGATCCTGCTCACCGCCCTGCAATCGCTGGACAGCGAGCAGCTCGAAGCCTCGGAGATGGACGGAGCGAACTACTGGAACCGCTTTCTGTTCATCGTGCTGCCGCATCTGGCGCGCGCCATCACCGTGGTGATCCTGATTCAGACGATCTTCCTGCTGTCGATCTTCGCCGAGATCCTGGTGACCACGACCGGCGGCCCCGGCACGGCGACGACCAATCTGACCTTCCTGATCTACGCCCAGTCGCTCCTGCACTTCGATGTCGGCGGCGGGGCGGCCGGCGGGATCGTCGCCATCATCCTGGCCAACATCGTCGCGATCTTCCTGATGCGGATGATCGGCAAGAACCTGGACGCCTGAGGGGAGGGGGATAGCTGGATGGCGCGCAACGTCACACCCGCCCGCAAGGCCACGACGACAGCGGTCGCCTGGATCGTCGGGCTCGCGATCTTCTTCCCAATTCTCTGGACGATCCTGACCAGCTTCAAGACCGAGGCCGAGGCGATCGCCTCGCCGCCGAGCTTCATCCTGTTCGACTGGACGCTGGAGAACTTCTCCATCGTTCAGGAACGCTCGGACTACTTCCGGCACTTCCTGAACTCGGTGATCATCTCGGTCGGCTCGACGGCGCTCGGCCTGATCATCGCGATCCCGGCGGCCTGGTCGATGGCCTTCGTCCCCACCAAGCGTACCAAGCACGTCCTGATGTGGATGCTGTCGACCAAGATGCTGCCGCCGGTGGGCGTTCTGGTCCCGATCTACCTGATCTTCCGCGACGCCGGCTTGCTCGACACCCAGGCGGGGCTGGTGATCGTGCTCACCCTGATCAACCTGCCGATCATCATCTGGATGCTCTACACGTACTTCAAGGAGATCCCCGTCGACATCCTGGAAGCCGCGCGGATGGACGGGGCCACGCTCCGCTCGGAAATCATCCACGTCCTGATGCCGATGGCGGTGCCCGGCATCGCGTCCACCCTGCTTCTGAACATCATTCTCGCCTGGAACGAGGCGTTCTGGACACTCAACCTGACGGCTGCCAAGGCAGCGCCATTGACAGCGTTCATCGCCGCCTATTCGAGCCCCGAAGGCCTGTTCTACGCAAAACTGAGCGCCGCCAGCACCCTGGCCAT
This sequence comes from Alphaproteobacteria bacterium, assembly GCA_022820945.1. Taxonomy (GTDB): domain Bacteria; phylum Pseudomonadota; class Alphaproteobacteria; order UBA828; family UBA828; genus WTGU01. The sequence continues at coordinate 12,921 of JAJEEP010000120.1, forward strand.
CGCGCCGATCCTGATCATGGGCTGGTTCAGCCAGAGACAGCTCGTGCGCGGGCTCACCTTCGGTGCGGTGAAGTAGGAGACAGACCATGGGCCAGATACGACTCGACGAAGTCTCCAAGAGCTTCGGCGATGTGAAAGTGATCCACCCGCTGGACCTGGAAATCGCCGACGGCGAGTTCGTGGTCTTCGTCGGCCCGTCGGGCTGCGGCAAGTCCACCCTCCTGCGGCTGATCGCAGGCCTCGAGGACGTCACCGCCGGCCGCATCGAGATCGACGGGGCCGACGCCACCGCCGTGCCTCCGGCCAAACGCCGGCTGGCCATGGTGTTCCAGTCGTACGCGCTCTACCCGCACATGTCGGTGCGCAAGAACATCGCCTTTCCGCTGCGCATGGCCGGGCTGAGCAAGGACGAGCAGATGAGGAAGGTCGAGGAGGCGGCAAGGGTTCTGAACCTGACCGAGTATCTCGATCGTCGCCCGCGTCAGCTCTCCGGCGGACAGCGCCAGCGGGTCGCCATCGGCCGGGCCATCGTTCGTGACCCGACCGCATTCCTGTTCGACGAGCCGCTCTCGAATCTCGACGCGGCGCTCCGCGTGAACATGCGGCTCGAGATCTCCGAGCTGCACCAGAGCCTCGCGACCACCATGGTCTATGTCACCCACGATCAGGTCGAGGCGATGACCATGGCCGAGAAGATCGTCGTGTTGCAGGAGGGCGTGATCGAGCAGGTGGGCAGCCCCATGGAGCTCTACGGCGCGCCGCGCAACAGGTTCGTCGCAGGCTTCATCGGCTCGCCCACGATGAACTTCGTGAATGGCGCGGAGGCGGCCCGACACGGTGCGCACAGCATCGGTATTCGTCCGGAGCACCTGACGATCTCGACCACCGAAGGCGCCTGGCAGGGCACGGTCGGCGTCGCCGAGCATCTGGGCTCGGACACGTTCCTCTACGTTCATCTCGCGGATGGCCAGCGTACCCTTACCGTCCGCGCCGGCGGCGAGTACGGCGCGAGCCACGGCGATACCGTCTACCTGACCCCCGATCCGGCCAAGATCCATCGATTCGACGCCGCAGGCCTGCGGCTCGAATGAGGGGCCGGGTCGGAACAACGGGGCCGCTCACGCCGCGGGGCCCGAGCGGAGCGGCCCCACTCATCCTCACGTACGCGGCGTGCCGCGTCACCCACATCCAGCGGCACGGACAACAAGAATGAATGAACCGGTCAACCCCGTGAAACTCTCCCTCGCCAACCTCGGCCGTCTGCCGGACAACGTGGTCGGCCCGCGCTACGAGCGCTCTTCGCTGAGCCCGGGCATCCTTCACATCGGCGTCGGCAACTTCCATCGCTCCCACCAGATGATCTATCTGGACAGGCTCTTCGAGCAGGGCCACGATCTCGACTGGGCTGTCGTCGGTGCCGGGATCAAGCCCTTCGACGCCGAGCAACGGCGCCGGCTGGCGCCGCAGGACTGGCTGACGACGGTGGTCGACCTTAGCGCCGACGGGTCCTCGGCGCGCATCGCAGGCTCGATGGTGGATTTCTGCGCGGTCCGGTCAGAGGCGATCGTCGCGCGCCTGGCCGACCCGGCGATCCGCATCGTCTCGCTGACCATCACCGAGGGCGGATACTTCATCGACGCGACGACCGGCGGTTTCGATGCGGAACACCCCGAAATCCGCCACGACGCCCGGCATCCCGGCGAGCCGCAGACCGCATTCGGTGTGCTGCTCGCGGCTCTCGAAGAGCGCCGGGCCCGAGGCCTCGCGCCGTTCACCGTGCTCTCCTGCGACAACGTCCCGCACAACGGGGACGTCACCCGCCGCACCGTGCTGGGCCTCGCGGCGCTGGTCTCGCGGGACCTGCATGACTGGATTGCCGCGACCGTCGCCTTTCCCAACTCGATGGTCGATTGCATCACGCCTGTCACGTCGGAACGCGAGCGCGAGCTGGTGGCGGACCGCTTCGGCCTGGACGATGCCGCCCCCGTCGTCTGCGAGCCCTTCAGGCAGTGGGTGATCGAGGACAACTTTCCCGAGGGTCGCCCGATGCTGGAGCACGTCGGCGTGCAGTTCGTCGACGACGTCACGCCCTACGAGACCATGAAGCTCCGCATTCTCAACGCAAGCCACATGGCGATCGCCTATCCCTCGGCCCTGCTCGGCTACGAGGCCGTGCACGACGCCATGGGCGACGCGGACATCGCGCGCTGGATGATGCAGCTGATGCGCCGCGAGGTCATTCCGGTGCTCACGCCGATTCCCGGCCTCGACTTCGATGACTACCTGACGACCTGTGCCCGGCGCTTCTCGAACCCCGCGCTCGGCGACACCATCGCGCGGCTCTGCCAGGATGCCTCGAACCGGCTGCCCAAGTTCGTGCTGCCCACGGTTTCGGATGCCCTTGAGCGGGGGGCGCCGATCGAGGGACTGGCGCTCGAGATCGCATTCTGGAGCTGCCTGTGCGCCACCGCTGCCGATTCCGGGATCGACCTTCAGGATTCGCGGAGCGAGCAGCTGACCTCTGCAGCCCGGACAGCCCGGAGCGATCCCGCGGCGTTCCTCGGTCTCTCGGAGGTCTTCGGCGACCTCGGCCGGAGCGAGCTCTGGACGGAAGCCTTTGCGCGGCAGCTGGAAGGGGTATCGTCCAGGGGTCCGCGCGAAGCCCTGCACCGGTTCTTCGACGGCGTGGAGGCGTGACTCGATGCTCCTTTGCTGCGGCGAAGCTCTGATCGACATGATCCCGATGCCGACCGAGTCGGGGCAGGAGGGCTACGTGCCGCACGTCGGCGGCTCGGTCTTCAACACCGCGATCGCGCTCGGGCGGCTGGGCGTGCAGACGGGGATGCTGACCGGGCTTTCCACCGACCTGTTCGGCCAGCAACTGATGGCGTCGCTTCACGCGAACCATGTCGACACGTCGCAGCTCGTGACCTCAGACCGTCTCTCCACGCTCGCATTCGTGCAACTCTCGGACGGTCAGGCCTCCTACACGTTCTACGACGAGAACTCGGCCGGACGGATGCTCGACCGGGCCGACATGCCCCCGCTGCCCGCCGACGTCAGCACGCTCTACTTCGGCGGTATCAGCCTGGTCTTCGAGCCCGGTGCCGAGGCCTATGCCGCCCTGCTGAAGCGCGAGGCCAAGGCCCGCGTGATCATGCTCGATCCGAACGTCCGCCCGAGCTTCATCCGGGACATCAGGCGATATCGCGACCGTCTGGATCGGATGATCGCGTTGTCGGACATCGTGAAGGTATCGGACGAGGATCTGAATTGGCTCTTCCCTGGTCCGGAGTCGCTGTTCAAGAAGCTGGATTTCGTGCGACAGGCCGGGCCGTCCGTCGTGATCCTGACGCGGAGCGACAGCGGTGCTACCGCCTTCCTGAAGGACGGTACAGAGGTCTCGGTTCCGGTCGACCGCGTCGACGTCGTCGACACGATCGGTGCGGGCGATACCTTCAACGCGGGCGTGCTGGCCAAGCTTGCGGAGCTCGGACTGCTCGTCAAGCAATCCCTGGCGGCCATCGACCCGGACCCGATGCGGGACGCCTTGCGCTTCGGCACCCGGGTCGCCGCGATCACCGTTTCCCGCGCCGGGGCGAACCCGCCGTGGCGTCACGAGCTTTGAAAGCGATATCCTCTTGATCGGTTGGTGAAGCGGGGATGCTCCTCTCAGTGGCGCCGTCCCTAGGCGGGCTGGAGGTGGACTGATCATGGTTGCGCGAGTCATTCCGGTCGATCCGTTCGATCTCGTGGTCTTCGGCGGCACGGGCGATCTGGCGCGGCGCAAGCTGCTGCCTGCGCTCTATCGCCGCCTGCTCGCCGGGCAGACGCAACCGGGTTCGAGAGTCATCGCCGTCGGCCGAAAGGCGCTCGACGCCGACGGCTATCGACGCATGGCCGAGGCGGCGCTCAAGGAGCATGCGGGTCCGGGCGCGCTCGACCCCGATCGGGCGGCGGCCTTCCTCGACATGCTCGACTATGTGCGCGTCGATGCGGAGGGCGAGGGCGGCTGGTCTTCGCTCGCCGACCGGCTCGAGGGCTCGGAGCGCATGCGGGTCTTCTATCTCTCGGTAGTGCCGCATCTCTTCGGGCCGATCAGCGAGCGGGTTGCGCGGAGTGGCTGCCGCACGCCCGACACGCGGCTGGTGATCGAGAAGCCGCTCGGCCGCGATCTTCAGAGCGCGCAAGTGCTGAACCGCCGGCTCGCGACGCTGTTCAAGGAGCGCCAGATTTACCGGATCGACCACTATCTCGGGAAGGAGACGGTGCAGAACCTGATGGCGCTGCGTTTCGCCAATGCGCTGTTCGAGCCGGTCTGGAACGCGCGCCACGTCGATCACGTGCAGATCACCGTCGCCGAGCGGGTCGGTGTCGGCGGCCGGGGCGCCTACTACGACAAGAACGGCGCGCTGCGGGACATGATGCAGAACCATCTGCTGCAGCTGCTCTGCCTCATCGCCATGGAGCCGCCGGCTCATTTCGAGCCGGACGCGCTGCGCGACGAGAAGCTCAAGGTGCTGCGCAGCCTGAAGCCGCTGGAGGGGCTCGGCGACGTGGTGCGCGGCCAGTATCTCGGCGCGAGCGGCGAGGCGGGCTACCTGGAAGACGCGGAGAACCCCGGATCGCGCACGGAGAGCTTCGTGGCAATCAAGGCGGAGATCGCCAACTGGCGCTGGAACGGGGCGCCGTTCTATCTGCGCACCGGCAAGCGGCTGCGGACGCGGATGTCGGAGATCGCCGTCGTCTTCAAGGACGCCCCGCATTCGATCTTCCCCGGCAGCGCGGGCAGCACGCATCCCAACGTGCTGGCGATCAGGCTACAGCCCGACGAGGGGATCACGCTGAATCTGACGATCAAGGAGCCCGGCCCCGGCGGCATGCGGCTCTGCGAGGTGCCGCTCGACATGACCTTTGCCGAGACCCTGGGCGCCGAGGGGCTCCGCATGCCGGACGCCTACGAGCGGCTGGTGATGGACGTGATCCGCGGCGACCAGACATTGTTCATGCGCGGCGACGAGGTCGAGGCGGCGTGGCGCTGGATCGATCCGATCATCGCGGCGGCGGAGTCCGCGCCCGCCCGGCCGCAACCCTATGACAGCTATTCGTCCGGCCCCGAGGATGCGCTGATGCTGATGCATCGCGACGGCCGGCGCTGGCGCGCGCTCGCGGCGTGACGCGGATTGTCGAAGCTGCGGACCGGGATGCGCTGGCCGGTCTTCTCGCCGGCGAGGTCGCGGCGCTGCTGGAGGCGGCGATTCGAGGAACCGGCCGGGCCACGCTGGCGGTGCCGGGCGGCACCACGCCTGCGGCGTTCCTGTCCGCACTCGGCGGCCATGCGCTCGACTGGGGAGCCGTTGCGGTGACGCTCACCGACGAGCGCTGCGTCCCCGCCGATCATCCGCGCTCGAACCGGCGCCTGCTCGACGAGACGTTGTTCGCCGGCCCGGCCCGCGCCGCTCGGTTCGTCGCTCTCGACGACTTACAGGCGCTTTCGGCGCTCCTGCCGCTCGATACCTGCGTGCTGGGCATGGGGGAGGATCTGCACACCGCCTCGCTCTTCCCTGGCGCCGACCGCCTGGATGAGGCGCTCTCGGCGGACTGCGCCGCGCCGGCGCTCCGTTTGCGCGCTCCCTGTGCACCGGAGGAACGCATTACGCTCACCGCGCCGGTGCTGACCGGAGCCGGCCGGTGCTTCGTGCTGATCCACGGCGCCGAGAAGCGCGCGGCTCTGGGCCGGGCACAGGCCGCGGTTGGCCCAGCCGATGCCCCGGTCCGGCTGGTGCTCAACGGGCCGAACCCTGCCACCGTCTGCTGGGCGCCGTAAGGCAACGATCGGGAGAGCCCGATGCCACTGAACGATACCGTGCACCAGGTGACCGAGCGGATCCGCGCGCGGAGCCGCTCCTCCCGCACCGCCTATCTCGAGCGCATGGCCAGGGTCGCCGATGCGGGGCCCGCGCGCGCGCATCTCTCCTGCGGCAACCTCGCCCACGCCTTCGCCGCGAGCCCCGACGCCGACAAGGCGCGCCAGGCCGAGGGCAGTGCCGGCAACATCGGCATCGTCACCGCCTACAACGACATGCTCTCGGCCCACCAGCCGTTCGAAGGCTTCCCCGCGCTGATCCGCGACGCGGCCCGGCAGGCAGGCGGCACCGCCCAGGTCGCCGGCGGCGTGCCGGCGATGTGCGACGGCGTGACCCAGGGCCAGCCGGGCATGGAGCTCTCGCTCTTCAGCCGCGACGTGATCGCACTCGCGGCCGGCGTGGCGCTCTCGCACAACTGCTTCGACGCCGCGATCTTCCTCGGCGTCTGCGACAAGATCGTCCCCGGCCTCGTGATCGCGGCAGCCACCTTCGGCCATATCCCGGCGATCTTCGCGCCGGCGGGACCCATGACATCGGGCCTGCCCAACGACGAGAAGGCCGCCGTGCGCCAGCGCTTCGCCCGCGGCGAGATCGGCCGGGACGAGCTGATGGCCGCCGAGATGGCGTCCTATCACGGCCCGGGCACCTGCACGTTCTACGGCACGGCGAACTCGAACCAGATGCTGATGGAGTTCATGGGCCTGCACCTGCCGGGCGCGAGCTTCGTCAATCCCGGCACGCCGCTGCGCGAGGCGCTCACGCAAGCGGCGGCCCGGCGGGCGCTGGAAATCACCGCAAACGGGAATTCCTACACGCCAGCGAGCGCGGTGCTCGACGAGCGCGCCTTCGTCAACGGCATGGTCGGCCTGCACGCCACGGGTGGGTCGACCAACCTGACCCTGCACCTCGTCGCGATGGCCCGTGCCGCGGGCGTGCTGATCGACTGGGCCGACATGGCGGCGCTTTCCGCCGTCACGCCGCTGATGGCGCGGGTCTATCCCAACGGGCTGGCCGACGTGAACCACTTCCACGCAGCCGGCGGGCTCGGCTTCATGATCGGCGAGCTGCTGGAGGCCGGGCTGCTGCACGGCGACGTCCGCACCGTCGCGGGCGACGGACTGGCCCGCTACACCATGGAGCCGGTGCTTGGCGACGACGGTCTCTCCTGGCGCGAGGGCACGCGCGCGAGCCTGAACGAGAGGATCCTGCGCCCCGCAGCGGACCCGTTCCAAGGCACCGGCGGGCTCACCGTGCTGAGCGGCAATCTCGGCCAGGCGGTGATCAAGACCTCGGCGGTCAAGCCCGAGCGCCACGTCATCGAGGCCCCGGCCCTCGTGTTTCACGATCAGGAAGAGATCAAGGCCGTGTTCCTCGATGGGGCGCTGGAGCGCGACTTCGTCTGCGTGCTCCGCTTCCAGGGCCCACAGGCCAACGGCATGCCCGAGCTGCACGCGCTAACACCGGTTCTCGGCAGCCTGCAGGACCGCGGTTTTCGCGTGGCGCTGGTCACCGACGGGCGCATGTCCGGCGCGTCGGGCAAGGTGCCCGCGGCAATCCACGTCACGCCCGAGGCCGCGGCGGGCGGGGCGATCGCGCGGGTGCGCGACGGCGACGTGCTCCGGCTCGACGCCGAGGCGGGCCGGCTCGACGTGCTCGGCGATCCGGCGGAGTTCGCCGCGCGCGCGCCGGCAGAGGCCGATCTCTCCGCCAATGCCCACGGCATCGGGCGCGAGCTCTTCGGCGCCTTCCGCAGCAACGTCGGCCCCGCGGAAACGGGTGCCGCGGTCGTAGTCTGAGGGATCATGACCCCGCTCGACGCTGTAGTGCTCCATGCGCTCCCCGCGCTTGACCGGCACATGGCGCAGGCGTAACCCATCGCCGGCAAGAGGCGGAACCTGGGAACATCGATGAACGAGCCGCAACAACCCCTCGCGGGGAGCGACGAGAAAGGCGCCTTCCGCTTCTACGACAACCGCCAGAAGTACCTGATGTTCGTCAACACCTGCAGCGAGAAGTGGGTGGTCTCCGAGCGCGCCGGCATGGAGCTCGGCCTGGTTCACCCGCGCCCGCCGGCGCTCCGCGTGTTCGACGCCGGCATGGGCGACGGCACCGTGCTCACCGGCGTCATGCGGAACATGCACCGGCGCTTCCCGACAATGCCGTTCTACGTCGTCGGCAAGGAGATCTCGGTCGAGGACGTGCGCCTCGGCCTCGAGAAGATGCCGGACCGGCTGTTCGAGCATCCGGCGACCGTGCTGGCGGTCACCAACATGCACTACTCGGAGGCGCCCTCGCTGCAGCCCCGCTCCATGCAGGCGGCGTCCACGCTGAACTGGATGGAGATCCCCCTCTCGGGCAACACCTCCCACGAGTTTCACGAGCAGATCGCGGCGCTCCAGCCGACGCTGGCCGACACCTGGCGCGTCCGCCCGAGCCCCAAGACCGGCAACCCCCTCTACGTCCGGGCGTCGGTGCTGGTGCTCTACCGCGAGGACCACAAGTTCCTGCTCGACCCCGTGATCCCGCGCCCCGGCCGGGCCAGCGACGGCTACGACCTGGTCATCGCCTCCCAGCCCTACCGGGCGCGGATGCCGGCCGCCTTCAAGGTGCAGAAGGTGCTGGCCCCGCTGTCCCGCAGCCTCGCGCCGGGCGGCAGGCTGCTCTGCATCCAGTCCCACGGCGGCGATCCGGGGCTCGAGATCGTCCGCAAGATCTGGCCGGACGAGCAGCCCTTCCAGACCGACCGCCACCTGCTGCTCAAGGCGCTCAAGGAGGAGATCGGCAAGAGCCGGCGCGATCTCAGGTACAACGCCTATTCCGACAAGCGCGCGATCTTCCGCTACGACATGCACACGCTGCCGACCGAGATCGAGGGCTCCAGCATCGGCACGTCGACGCTGTTCGCCGCCTGGAACGCGGCGATCTACGTCGCCCAAATCGAGGACGCGCGGCTGGAGAGCGTGGTCGCCGACGGCTCCTACCTCGACGCCACGCGCGCGGTGCTCAGCGCCCATGGCGGGCTCTGGTTCTACGACGAATCCTTCGTGGTCTCGCGCCGCCGGGACTGAAAACGCCGGCAGCGGTGCCGCCGGCTCACGTTCCGCCCGTGGCGAAATCGTCGACGGGCGGCCCGTAGAACTCGAAGTCCGCGGCATCGAGGTCGCTCACGCTCGTTTCGGCAAGGGGGCGGGTCGTCCTACGGGTTGGAGACCGGGGCTTCGTCGATGCGGGGCCGGGTCAGCACCGGCCAGTAGGCCGCGCAGAAGAGCGCGAAGCCGCCGGACCAGAGCACGGTAGACGCGGCAAAGGCGTGAGGCTCGGCCGCCCCACCGGCCAGCGGGCCGAAGACCCGCAGCGCCGCGCCGAGATGCACCGACGCGTAGACCGTCACCTCCACGGGCCCGGCGGCGAGCGCCCGTCCGGTGTGGCCGAGCGCGCTCCGCGTCATCATCGCGAGCATGAGCCCGCCGATGGCGCCCGCGCCCAGCGCATGAAAGGCCGCCGCCTGCGGCACGTCCGCATCGGCGAGCCACAGTGCGCGGAGTACCAGCGCCGCCGGCAGCCAGGCGTAGGAGAGCGGCAGCACCCAGAGCAGCGGCTCGCCCCGCGTCGCCGCCGGGTCCCAGAGCCAGAGCCGCACGACGTGGGCCACGGCACCGATCGCTGCGACGGCCACAAGCCACGGGCCGCCCGGCAGCCAGGGCGCCAGCGGGCCGGCCACCAGCAGCACCGCGAGCGCGCCGAAGGCCACGCACTCCACGTAGACGTTCCGGCGAGGCCGCGCCTCCGGCACCGCGTTGGCGGTGAACGCCGGGATCACCCGCCCCGCCATCAGCGCGATCAGCAGCGCGAAGAGATCGAGAGCCAGCAGCGCGCCGCCGTGCGCGCGCGCGAGCGCGATCGGGCCTGCGTGGTCCAGGTGGAACAGCAGGTTGGTCGCGCCGAGCAGCGCCGGCACCGCCGCCACCGGCAGGTTCCGCCAGTTCCGCGCCCGCACCACCGGGAGCGCGACGGCGAGCGCGACGCAGGGGAGGAACAGGCAATCGACCACGATGGCCGGAACCGCCGGCCCCGTCGCCACCAGCACCCGGCCTGCGACCCAGAGCCCCGCCAGCGCCGCGAGCCGCCAGCCGGCTGGCGTGGCGAGGCCGGTCCAGGCCCGTGCCGCCGTCAGCAGGAAGCCCGTCAGCACCGCCGCGGCGAAGCCGAAGACCATCTCGTGCGCGTGCCACGCCCCGCCCGCGAGATAGGGTTCGGCCGGCCACACGTCCCCCGGCGCGAAGTGCCAGATCGGCACCCCCACCGCCGCAAACCCGCCTGCCAGCAGGTAGAACGGCCGAAAGCCTATGGTGAGAAGGGCCACCGACCGCCCCTGCGTACGCACATCAGTCATCTGCGCCACATAGGGTGCCGGCTACCGGCGGGTCAATGCGGCATAATGGTGGGCGTGGCCCGATTCGGCGGAGACAAACGTGTTAACTCCCGAAGAACTCGACAAGCTGGTCTTGGAGCTCGCCTCGCGACCCGGCCACGAGAAAGTCCGTGTGCTGGTTCATCGACTTCTGGTCGATGGCCTCGGCGCCGAGAGCCCGGACATCGACTTCGAGAAGCCGGTGCCCGAGGTCCGGGGGCGGATCGATGCCCTGCTCGGCCGCACCGTACTCGAGTTCAAGACCGATCTGCGGCGCGAGGGCGGGGACGCCGAGAAGGGGCTAACGCGGTACCTGACGGACCGCGAAAGTCAAACCGGTGAAAAGTATGTCGGCATCGCCACCGACGGCGCCGACTTTTTCGCCTTCTTTCTGAGAGATGGCCACGTCGAGAAAGTAAACGAGCACCATACGAACCCGGAAGTACCTCGTGAGCTGCTGATTTGGTTGCAGAGTGTTGTCGCGACCGGCGACAGCTTGGTACCCGACCCGCACACGACCACGCGCGAGTTTGGGCGTGAAAGCTTGGCAGCGCGCCGCGCCCTCGATACCCTCAGTGTGCTGTGGAAGCAAATTGGAAAAACTCCCGAGGCACGGCTTAAGCGCGCTCTTTGGGATCGGCTTCTTGGCCTTGCCTACGGCGCCGATGTCGGCGACGACCGACTATTTCTCCAGCACACCTATCTTGTCATCGTCGCAAAAGCGATGGCTTGGAATGCGATAATCGAAGTTCCGCCGGAGGATGCGGCCTCTCTTCTTTACGGCTCCGCATTCACCGATCTTGGAATTACCGGCCAAAGCGAGCCCGATTTCTTCGATTGGGTCCTTGACTCCCCTGAGAGCGCTGACGTGGTTATGCGAATTGCGGAACAGGTAGCACGCTTTCGCCTACATGACATCCAGGTCGACATCCTGAAGGCGCTGTACGAGAGCTTGATCGACCCGGAGACCCGGCACGATTTGGGCGAGTACTACACGCCGGATTGGCTGGCCGCTCGCGTGATAGCTGCTGTCGTGGATAGGCCATTAGAACAGAGAGTTATGGATCCGGCCTGCGGTTCGGGAACCTTCGTGTTTCACGCGGTACGGGCCGTGCTTAACGCTGCCCGCGCCTCTGGCCTTTCGGAGGCCGAGGCAACGCGGCGCGCGACCGCAAATATCGCGGGAATCGACATTCATCCCGTCGCCGTCATCATAGCCCGTGTGACCTACTTGCTAGCGCTGCTACCGGCGCTACGCGCACAGCATCCGGGCAGTGTAACCGTGCCCGTTTATCTTGGCGATGCGCTGCAATGGAATCTGGCGCGGGTCGCCGAGCAGGGGCAACAGCCCGACATGCTCGCAGCCGATGACACGCTGGAGATCTTCGTTCCACCTGTCGAGGTTACCGAGCCTACCCCGCAGCGTCTCGCTGCGGCGATGCTCCGATTCCCCGCGACTGTTGCATCTAACGCGGAGCTCTTCGACCGCGTATTGAACACCATGATTGACTTGGCCGGACGGTCGGAGCCGGGTGCCACTTTCGTGGCCTGGCTGGCCCGGGGAGATTTGGCGAGAGCAGAAGACCGTTGTATCCTCCGCGACACCTACGAGGTCATGTACCGTCTTCAGAACGAAGGCCGTAATCACATTTGGGGCTATGTGGCACGCAATCTGGCCCGCCCCGTTTGGCTTTCAAGTGAGGCACAAAAGGCAGATGTTGTTGTCGGTAATCCGCCTTGGCTTGCCTTCCGACATATGAAGGGAGAGTTGCAAGAGAGGTATAGATCAGAAGCTACTGCTGCCCGAGTCTGGTGGTCCGGACGAGGTACTTCTGGCAACGACCTCTCCGCTTATTTCTACCTACGTGCGACAGCGCTTTATATGCGTCGAGAAGGCCGCATTGCTCTGGTTATGCCTTATGCGGCCATGTCTCGTCGAGCTTACACTCCATTCCGCGACGGGGAAGTGGCGCGTCTCGGCTATACAGAGCGACGCCTGAAATTTGCCGCCGCTTGGACATTTGGACCTGAGGTCCAGCCGTTGTTCCCAGTTCCCAGTTGCGTGTTGTTTGCCGAAGAGTACGACGGTGCCACGGTCGCGCCCTTGCCGGCTCAAGTAAGCGCGTTTTCTGGAACGTTGCCGCGGCGTGATGCGGACCAGTTAGAAGCGAATGCAAGTCTGACGGTAGCAACGACGGACTGGCCATCCGTAGCCGCTGAGCTGGATGAGTCGCCATATCGCCGTACTTTCCGGCAGGGCGCGATCTTAGTGCCGAGGCGCTTAATGCTTGTGGAACTTGTGTCAATGACAGACGTACTTCCATCAAATCCAGCTTTTCCATTAGTTCGCGGACGAGCGGGTAACAGAGACAAAGTTCCCTGGAAGACAATAGAGCCTCCGAGGGGTACAATAGAAAGGGAATTTATGCGCCCCGCATTATTGGGGCAATCCATTGCTCCATTTCGTACTTTGTCACCGCTACATGCCATCATTCCGTGGGATTCGGAGCGACGTGAATTGATGGATTCAAATATGGCTGCAGCCCGAGGCTATCCAAGACTATCTCAATGGTTGGAGCGCACTGAATCGTTATGGCGCGAGCATGGTCGAGGCCGGCGCACTCTACTAAATCAATACGACTATTATCGCCAACTCTCGGGGCAGTTCCCCATCGCGCAAAATCGTGTCGTTTACTCAGCATCTGGCACTGTACCCGCTGCATGCGTTGTATGCGACACGGGAGCAGTCGTTGAGCACAAGCTCTATTGGGCGAGCGTAGAAAGTGTCGATGAGGGCAGTTACCTCTGTGGTATTCTGAATTCTGAGGCTGTGCGTTCTGGCGTATCAAGTTATCAATCACGAGGACAGTGGGGTCCGCGAGACTTTGACAAGTACGTCTTCAATCTGCCGATCCCGCGTTACGACAGCGCCAACGCTTTGCATCGCCGTCTAACTGAAGCAGCGCAAACGGCGGAGGATGTTGCGGGACTCGTTACTGTGGATGAGGGGGCTTACTTCGTTAGCACACGAAAACGCATCCGTGCCGCCCTCAGCGAACACGGAATCACCGACACCCTGGAAAGCTTAGTGACTGAGCTTCTAACGTAAAGCCGCCCCGCTCCCTCAACTGAGCTACGGCCCCGACGCGGTGCCCACAACCACCCGCGACCTACCCCGAAATCGACGTGCCCCCGTCCACCACGAAGCTCTGGCCGGTGGTCCAGCGGCCGGCGTTGGACGCCAGGTAGACCGCGATGCCCGCGATGTCGTGGGGCTCGCCGAGGCGCCTGAGCGGCGTGCGCGCGATCCGCTCCGCCGCGCGCGCCTCGTCCTCCCAGAGCGCGCGGGCGAAGTCCGTGCGCACGAGCCCCGGCGTGATGGCGTTGACCCGGATGTTGTGCGGGCCCAGCTCCACCGCGAGGTTACGCACCAGCTGCAGGTCCGCCGCCTTGGAGATGCAGTAGGCGCCGATCACGGTGGAGCCGATGGTGCCCCCGATCGAGGAGACGTAGACGATCGCGCCGTCCTTTCGCTCCCGCATCTCGTCCGCCACCAGTTGCGCGAACCACAGGTTGGACTGCACGTTGGTCGCCATGATCTTGGCGAAGGCCTCGTCCGAGATGTCGGCGAACGAGCCGTAGTGCGGGTTGATGGCGGCGTTGGCGACGACGATGTCGATCTGCCCGAACGCCCGCCGGCTCTCGTCCACCAGGCGTTCCAGCTCGGGCTTGCGCCCGACGTTGCAGGGGATGCCGAGGACCGTCAGCCCCTCGTCGGCGAGCTCCTGCTGCGTCGCCGCGACCCGGCCCTCGTCCCGGCTGGAGACGACCACCTTCGCCCCGTGCTGCGCCAGCGCCCGCGCGATGGCCTTGCCGATGCCCTTGGTGGAGCCGGTGACGACGGCGGTCTTGCCGGTGAGATCGAAGAGGGCGGACATGGCGGTCTGCTGCGCCTCCGGGCTATGTGAGTGGGGCGGTCATGGCATAGTCTCGCGGCCCAGGAGTCTCCGGGCGGCGCGGGACCGCGAGGATGACCGCTCCGCACGGGGCAGTCCAGACCAGCCTCGGCTCGCGGCGCGGATGGAGGCCGGTGGCGTAGTCAGCCTGCCGATGACATGAAGGCGCGGCGATCAAGAAGGGTTCTCGAATGGCACGATCGGACTTCTCGTTCTTTTTCCCGTTCCGGGTCAGGTATTCGGAGATCGATGGGCAGATGCTCGTCTTCAACGCCCATTACCTGACCTATTTCGACACCGCGATCACCGAGTTCTTCCGCGCGCTCCCCTACGACTACCAGGGGCAGGTGGAACGCCGGGGCGAGGACTACCACACGGTCAAGACGCTGGTGGAGTATTACGCGCCGATCCGCTTCGACGACGAGATCGAGGTCGGTGTGCGCTCGGCGCGGATCGGCCGCACCAGCCTGACCTTCGGCCTGGAGATTCATTCCAAGGGGCGGGACGAACGCCTGGCCTCGGGCGAGGTGGTGTGGGTCAACACCGATCAGACCACGCACCGCCCGGCACCGCTGCCGACCGAGCTGGTGGAGAAGCTGCAGGCCTTCGAGGGCGGCGATACGGGTTAGCCCCGCACGTCGTGCAGCGGCCGGCTCCAGTTTCGGGCGCGCTGCGCGACCCGGGCGATGTCCTCCTCCAGCATCAAGCCCTCGGCAACCAGGCGCTCCGCAGCCTCGACGATCGCGGCGACATAGCCGTCGGCATCGCCGTAGCGCTGCTCGATCGCCGCCCGCGGGTCGCCGGTGGCGGCCCGCGCCGATTTCGTTTCTGGCAGGGGGATCGTACTGCCGCTGAACTCGTGCATGGCGCCCTCCCCCTGGCCCCTGCCCCGCAGGTTCCAGCCGGTGTAAGTGGCGAGCGGCGCGGCGACCATCGGCACACGCACCCCGGCAACGTCGTTGCCGTCGGCGTCGACTGCCGGCACCAGCACCGTGTAGCCCTCGGGATCGACGACGCGAGGCGGCAGCGTGCTCTGAACGCCGCCCTCCGCCTCCGGCCCGAAGTCGAGGAGCGGCAGCGCGCTGGGTCCGCGCGGGATGGCGACCCCGGGAATGGCGGGGAACTGCGCGCGCCACTCGTCCATCCCGACGAGGCTGCCGTCGCAGCGCCTGGGGATCCGGCTTGCCAGCGGTGCGATACCCTCGCTCGCCCAGCGGTCCATCGCGTCGAGCAGCGCACGGAACAGCATCGAGGTCTGGACCACGTTGCTCAGGTTCTGGCACACGCCGCGCGCGGGCGCGCCCTGGTTCGGATCGGCCACGTGCGGCGCGCTCGACCAGAAGTAGACCCGCACGTTGCCGGGCTGCGCCAGATCGTTGCCCTCGGTGTCGGTATGCACGAGCGAGCCGCGCCGCTGCCAGTATTCCGTCGCGGTCTGGGTATGGAAGATCAGCGGGTCGGTCTCGGGCCGCGTGCAGATCGCGTCCGACCTGCCGGTCAGGCGATCCGTGCACGCCGCGTAGGAGAACGGGAAGCTGTCGGCCGCATTGTCGTGGTCCTCGTACTGCTGGCCCGCTGGCACCACGACGTTGGCGAAGCGGTGGTTCATCCACATGCGCCCGCAGCCGGCGACGTGCGCCAGCACGCCGTCGAACACCTTGCGCCCTGCCGCATCGGCGTTGAAGCCGCGCCAGATCGCATCGCGGATGCAGCGCCCGGTCTGCGAGCGGCCGAAGGCGTAGGCCTTCTCCATCGGCCCGGCGCCCGCCACCGGGTTGGCGCGCCCTTCGCTGTCGAACGCCTCGTACTTCAGAAAGCCGACAAGGTCGCGCACCGCCACGTGGCCGAGGCCCAGAACCAGCGGATCGCGGCCCTCGTACACCAGCTCGTAGATCCAGCCGGGCTCGAAGCCGCCCGGCAGGTAGATGTGCGTGTCGGACTCGACGATCGCGTGCTCGGCACCCTGGAAATCGAGGCCCATGCCGGTCTCGACGCGCGCGAACTGCCAGGCCTCCGGCGCAATCTCGACGCGCGCGTCATCGGGGTAGCGGCGGCGCGTCAGCCGCGCCTTCGCAGGATCGCGCGAGACCGTGGGGTGGCTGCGGGTTGAGACCCAGCCGCTCAGCGGCAGCGTGGTCTGGCCTTCCTGCGCGACGATGAACTCGGTCCGCACCGGGCCGGTGAGCGGGGCGCCATCGTCGGTCGCGACGGGCAGGGTCAGGATCATGCGGCCGTCGCCCGGCAGCAGGTCGCCCTGCCAGGCGCCCCAGACCACCGTGTATCCGCGGCGGAACAGATAGCTGTTGCCCGCGTGCTCCAGCGTCAGCGGATCGTTGCAGGCCGGGGCGTCGCAAAAATACTGGACCGCACGCTTGTTGCCGCGGTTGCCGTAGTCGAAGAAGAGCCGCCTGTTGCCGCGGGCCGGATGGGCCGGCTTCAGGATGCAGAGATCGGCAGCGAACTCGACCAGGCCGTCCCGGTTGCGGGGGGCCTTGTCCAGGTCGACGATCCCCGCCTGCGCAGGTGCGTCGGGATCGACGGCAAACCGCGCCCGCCCGGTCAGCCGCTCGTAGGCGCCGGCCTCGCAGAATTCGTGGCCGTCGGCAAAGGCCCGCCGGTCGCGGATGTCGATGGCAATTCTGTTGCTCAATCCGTGCTCCAAACCGTTGCCTGCCCCGAAGTTCACTCCCGAGGACAAGTGAGCTCGTAGCAGCGTCTCCTAGACAGTACCGATGCGATCGGCGATGGCGACTATCCGATGCATCTCCCGCAGGACCGCCTTGTCAGGAGGCGAGCCACTTCTCCCGCGACGGCCACGCCTCGACCATGGCGCGGAGCGCAGGGTCCAGGTCGGGCTTCGTCTCTGCTTCCCTCGCGAGCTCTCCCGGCTCGGCGTTGAACGCCAGGTAGGAAAGATCGGTCATCCGCATGGGGTAGAGGATGCCGTCCAGGTGATCGCACTCGTGCTGCAGGATCATCGCGTGCCAGTCCTCGACCACCCGCCGTTGGCTCTCGCCTTCCAGCGTCCGGTAGACGATCTCCACCCGCTTGTAGCGCGGCACCTTGCCGTGCAGGCCCGGCAGCGAGAGGCAGCGTTCCCAGATCAGGCCCATGTCGTCGCCGAGCGGCGTGACGACGGGGTTCACCATCACCGTCCAGGGCAGCGGCTCCAGCGCGGCGCCGGGAGGAATCCGCTCTGCCAGGATGCGGTAAACCACGACACGCCGGCTGTCGTAGACCTGAGGCGCAGCAATCCCCGCGCCGCCGATCCACTCCAGCGTGTCGCGCATGTCCGCCGCGAGGCGGGCGATGTCAGGATCCGTGGGGTCGTCGACCGGGGCGGCCTTATTGCGCAGGACGGGGTGCCCCATCTTTGCGATCTGACGAATGGCCATCGTTCACCTCCCCGGTTTTCCATCGGTCCATGTGCGGCGGCGCGCCGATGCATGCTCCATCCGCTGCCCTGACTGGGCCGTCTTCTTGCCGCCTGTCGTCGCCAGACTACGGTTCTCCGGCGCTCGCACGCCAGGGGCGGATGCTTCGAGGTTGCCGCCCACGAAACCCGTGGCGCCCGTCACCGGAGCCCTCATCGGTCAGGCGCGGCGGAGCGCGACGACGGGGATCTGGCGGTGGGTGCTGGCGCGGTAGGTGGCGTAGCGTGGATTAGCCGCTACCACTTTGTCGTACAGCGCAGTGCGTTCCTCTCCCTCGGTTACGCAGGCCTGGGCGGCGAAGCGCTCGCCGCCGGTCTCGACGAATACGTTCGGGTCGGCAGCGATGTTCAAGTACCACGCCGGATGGCGGTCCTGGCCGTAGTTCGAAGCGACGACGATGAGGTCGTCGGACTCTTCGAATCGGAAGTACAGCAGGGGCGATGAGCGCGGCTCGCCGCTCTTGCGCCCCTTCGCAACGAGAATGAGGACTCCCGTGCCTTCCAGGCGGCCGAGCACGCGGCCGCCCGAGAGGCGAAACACGAATTGATGTACCGGGACGAAGAACCACGCGATGAGAAGGCGTTTCCATGTCGGCATTGCCGGCTCCTTCGAACTGGATCATGCAAGCCGCAGTGAATGAAACATGACCCGCCCCCGCGGGGTGGTCCAGTTTGAATGTCGGTGGAGCGCTGCCGACGAGGCCGTGGCTGGTTTGGCCGGCTATCGCGTTCCGCCGAAGCCGGCGCTCAGGTCGTCACGGTCCAGCACGCCGCCCATGCCTTCGTGCGCCGGGCCGAAGAAGGCGCCCGTCACGGTGCCGTCGTCGCCTCCGGTCCGCACGAACGTGTTGCCGCGCACCTCGATGTCATAGCGCAGATAGTCGTCGTGCCAAGTCGCACCGGTGCCCACGGCGCCCGGCGGCGCCTCGGCTTTCCAGTGCTCCAGCCCCGTGAAAGCCGCCGTGCCGTGCAGCGTCGGCAGATCGACCGAGAGATCGGCGGCACCGGCGACGGTCTCCGCATTGCGGGTCAATCCACTGGGACGTTTCGGACTTACGTCCTGTGCCGGCCATCGATTCGGCAGCGGAGGATGAACTGCATCGGGCCGGGCAGGATGCGGGACAGTGAGGAAATCAAGGTCAATGATCGATTATATTATTGCTATATCGGAATTGATATTTATTAATGATGGTCGTTGGCTCGGGTGGAGACAGTTTCCGGCGCTCCTACAAGCAGAGCGGGCGGCTCAGGGAATGAACGGCGGTGCTTCGTGTGACGGGCTCATGAGTGACGTCACGGTCCAAGCGGTTCTGCATGCACCCGCGAGGAGCATTCCCGGCCAGCGAGCACGTGGCGCTCCTCTTGCCCGCTTACAGGCGCGTCGAGGGACAGACAATCGCGGAGGCAGCAACGGGTGGCACTCCGCCCTTTACGACTCCCGGTCTCCTCCGTGTGGATCCGCAACGTCATTCGAGGAGAAATTTACATGTTTACAGGATGGCCTTCACTAGTTCTTGCAACAACCGCATCGGTCTCACTGGCGTTGTCAGCATGCGGCGGAGGCGGAGGTGGCGGCTCGACGACACCACCGGGCGACGGCTCCACAATGAGTCCGTCAATCGAGGAAACCTTCGCCGATTCAACGAAGGCCGCCAATCTAGCGGTTGCGATGAGATCGGCAGCCAGAGCCCTGCCCAGACCAGGCAGCGTCACGCAGTCCTCCAATGTCGACAACAACAACACCACAACCGATCGGGTGCAGATCACCGCAGAGTACGGCGCGGGAGGTCCCGTCCTCTCCGTTCGAAACGGAGCGGCATGGTCAATAACGGGCGAAGACGACGATGTGGTCAGCAAGCGTATTGCCGGCGGCACGCTCTATGTCGGTGCCTACTCGGATATAGAACCGCCTTCGACCCGACAGGTCGGCGGTGGCGACGACGGCACCCAAGATATTCCGTTGGGAACGATGATACTTGGTGCCGGAGTCACGATTTCCGCAGGTGGCGGCATCGCGGGCCAGCGAGGTGCGCTGGACGGCGAACCGGGAACGTTCAACTGCACCGGAGGCTGTGCGGTATCCGGTGGAACCACCACACGAGGCATGTGGACGTTTACGCCCGATCGGCCGCCCGGCGCGGTCGATGTTTCGAGTTCCGACGCCGTAGCATGGTCCGGGTCTTTCAACCGTGATCGACTTCCGGGGACGCGAAACGGACAACAGGGCTATTTCCGTTGCCTTTCGCAGTCATGCGGCCACAGCACGTCTACGGTCAGCGGTCGAACCCGAATGATGCTCAGCGGGGTTTGGATATTCGTTTCTTCCACGACCACGACCGTCACCGAGCCGGATGACGACTACTTGGCGTTAGGGATATGGCTGGTCGTACCGGACAATGCAGCCAGCGCAGCCGACTATGTGTTCGGTGCTTTTGCGGACGGCAACGATCCGTTCCTTCAGAGCAACCTCGCGGCCGTTGCAGGCACGGCAACGTACGATGGAGATGCGAGTGGTGTGTACTCAGAGAAATCGGCCGGTACTACTGAAATCGGAAACTTCGAAGGCGATATCCGATTGATGGCAGATTTCGGCGACGCGAACGGCCTCGGCACGATCAGCGGGTCGGTCACCAATATCGAGGCTGGTGGCGACACTCTTTCGGGCATGTTGCACTTGGGGTCAGCCGACATTGGGGCGCAGAACAGCGGCTTCTTCAGAGGCCAGGCAAGTGGAACCGTTGAGCAACGTGGCTACACCGGCCAATGGGGCGGCCAGTTCTTCGGAAATGGCGAGCCGGACGGTCGACCCGGGTCGGTCGCCGGAACGTTCGGCGGGTATTCCACGGACGATGCGGTTAACTTCGTCGGTGTGTTCGACGCTCATAAGCAGTAGACCGTCTTCGAACGCGCCAAGAAGCGTTAGAAGGGCAGCCCGACGGCTGCCCTTCAATTCCTTTGCAACGTTTGCGCGTCATCGCTGTGCGCCTGCTTTTTCGTGCCACATCAGAAAATTTCCCCACATCATCACTTTGGGCCTGCTTCGCTGCTGCTCGCCGCACCCGTCACGGCATTTTCGGCATCTGTATCGTTGCACTGCGCCTGGACAATTTTCCGACGTCACTTCGTAGATGTCGCATTCCGTTGGACGCCGCCCACGCGACGGGCGACTTGAATCGCCGGATGCGAATTCTAGCCCAACCGGGCACACCTCAGAGGCTGATATCGATGCCCACGGGGCAGTGGTCGGAGCCCATCTGCTCGGGCCAGATGAAGGCGCTTTCCACCCGTTTCATCGCCGCCGGCGAGGCCATCACGTAGTCGATCCGCCAGCCGACGTTGCGTTCTCTGGCGCCGCCCCGCTGCGTCCACCAGCTGTAGTGGTCCGGCTCGTCCGGATGGAGCGCGCGAAAGGCGTCCACCCAGCCGGCCTCCAGCCAGCGGTCGATCTCGGCCCGCTCCACGGGCAGGAAGCCGCTGTTCTTGACGTTGGCCTTGGGCCTGGCGAGGTCGATCTCCCGATGCGCGGTGTTGTAGTCGCCGATCACCAGCACCGGGCAGCGGCGGCGCATGCGCTGCACCCGCTCGAAGACCGCGCGATAGAAATCGAGCTTGTAGGGGACGCGACTGTTGTCGCGGTTCTTGCCGTCCCCCTTTGGGAAGTAGGCGTTGACCACCGCGAAGCGTCCCTGCCCGGTGCGGAAGTGGGCGGCGATGTAGCGGCCCTCGACATCGAACTGGGCCTCGCCGAGGGCGGTCTCCACCCGCTCGGGCGCGAGCCGCGAATAGATGCCGACGCCGCTGTATCCCCGGCGCTCGGCAGCGACGAACGCCGTGTGCCAGCCGGTCGGCGTGCGGGCCTCGTCGGGGATCTCCTCGTAGAGCGCGCGAACCTCCTGCACGCCGACAAAGTCGGCCTGTGCGTGCGCTAGAAAATCCGCGAACCCCTTCTTCACGCAGGCCCTGATCCCGTTGACGTTCCAGCTCACCACGCGCATCGGCTGCCCCTCGGCCGGCTATACGACGACCTGCCTGTTCTGCGATAGGGTGGGCCGGCCGGCGCCAAGAGGCAACTGTGCCGGCAGCCGAAAGAGGGACTCATGGCAACGCGGACGTTGCGGTAGCACCGATGGTTCGCCGAGGCCGCTCCGCTAAAAGGATGACGTCCTTGACCCCCTTTCGTCGCCGGTGGCCCTGGGTCACGGCCGACCTCCAGACCGTACGGAACGTCCTGCCCGGGAGGCCGGCGGGTGTTCCGCCAGACTCCGGCCAGCGCGTCGAGATTCCGCTCAGTGACGGGAGCGGCGATCGGCTCGTCGCCCGCTACCATCCGGGGCGGGCGCGGGTGCCGGCCGTGATCCTGGTGCCGGGTCTGACGGGCTGCGAGGCGAGCCGGCACGTGCTGCAAGCGGCGGACGCCTGGGCGGCAGACGGCGCGCCGGTGGTCCGCCTCAACCTCCGGGGCTCGCCGCCGGGCCGCTCGCTCGCCAAGGGTCACTACCATATGGACCGGGTGCAGGACCTTGCCGACGCCTGCCGCGCGGTGGCCGATCTCGACCCAGGCATCCGGCAACATGGCATTGTCATCGTGGGATTCTCGCTCGGCGGTGCGCTCGCCCTCCGCCTGGCCCAGTCGCCATCGCGCCCCGACATCGTCAAAGCGGTGGTGACGGTATCCGCGCCGCTCGATCTCACAGCGACCGCCGAGCGCATCGCCCGCCCCCGCAACCGCCTCTACGAGCGGTGGCTGCTCCAGCGTCTCAAACAGGAGACGGCGCCGCTCTGGCGCGACGGGCCGGCGGCCGTGCGCACGGCGGTTCAGGCCGCGCGGCATATTCATGAATTCGACGATGCGTTGACCGCGAAAGAGGCCGGGTTTCGCGATGCGGCGGACTACTACGCCTCGTGCTCACCGATGAGCAATCTGGGCAGCCTCGGTATTCCCGCGCTCGTCATTCACGCCGACGACGATCCCTGGGTTCCTCCGCCCTCGGTCGTCGAGCGCGCGCCGCTGCGCGTCGTCGTCACGCGCGGCGGCGGTCACGTCGGCTTTCACGGAACGGGAAGTCGGATGCCCTGGTACGTGGGTGCCGCAGCGCACTTCGTGCGGTCGTGCCGTGAGCGATGAAGTGCCAGGGCGTTTCCGTGCGGAACGGAAACGCTCTAGCCCGGGCGCCGTTTCGGCGCTACCGTTTTGCATGTGGTCGGGATGCCGTGCTCGCCCGGGTCCCTGCCACCAAGAAGAGCACGCCGGAAGGCGCCGCGCCGCCGCCATGAGGCGAGCGAGAGGGAGGGACGATCCATGAGCAGACGGCTGGCTCAGTTTCTAGGCATTGCCATCATCGCCGGCGGCCTCGCCGGCGCCAGCGCAGCAGGAGCGGAGGAGCCCCGCCAGGGCGGCACCTTCGTGTGGGGCATGTCCAGCGAGATGAACATCCTGGACCCGCACGCCACCTGCAGCTGGTACACCACCAACGCCATCCACAACATGTTCGAAGGGCTGGTCATGCTCGACCTGGCCGACCCGGAGGCGAAGAGCGCGAAGCTCAAGCCCGCGATCGCGGAGTCGTGGGAGCGCTCCGAGGACGGCACGGTCTACACCTTCCAGATCAGGGAGAACGTCCAGTTCCACGACGGCACCAGTGTCGATGCCGAGGTGGTCAAGTGGAACTACGACCGCTTCTTCAACAAGGACGCGCCGCAGTTCTACGACACTGCCGCGGCCTTCATGGGCTACTACACGCGCTGGATGAAGTCGGTCGAGGTGACCGGGCCGATGGAGGTCACCATTACGCTGACCGAGCCCAACTACGAGTGGCTCCAGTTCGGCGTGCAGGCCTGCGGTATGCCGATGATCATCAGCCCCACCCAGATCGAGCAGGTGGGCAACGACGGCTTCCCCCTGGCGCCGGTGGGCACAGGGCCGTTCAAGTTCGTCGAGCGCGAGCAGAATATCAAGGTGGTGCTGGAGCGCTTCGACGACTATTGGGGTCAGAACGCCTATATCGACACGCTGATCTTCCGGCCGCTCTCGGATCAGGCGTCGCGGCTCTCCGCCATGCGTGCGGGTGAGGTGCACATGATCAACGAGGCGCCGTGGGACGAGCTCGAAGGGCTCGAGGAAGAAGGCTTCGTGATCTCGACCAACGAGAACATCCCCTCGATCTGGCTGCTCTTCTTCAACCACAGGGACCCGATCATGTCCGACGTCCGGGTCCGCAAGGCGATCAACATGGCGATCAACCGCGAGGGGATCGCCCATGAAATCCTCAAGGACACCGGGCGGGCGGAATACGGCATGCTC
This sequence comes from Alphaproteobacteria bacterium, assembly GCA_022820945.1. GTDB lineage: Bacteria > Pseudomonadota > Alphaproteobacteria > UBA828 > UBA828 > WTGU01. The sequence continues at coordinate 36,889 of JAJEEP010000120.1, forward strand.
TCGCCGGGCACGTTCGCTTACCAGCCCGGCTATGTGTCCGCGCCTTACGACCCCGAAGGCGCCAAGGCGCTGCTGGCCGAGGCCGGCTACGGCGACGGGCTCGCGATCGAGTTCGACATCTACGAGTACGGCTACAACGAGGTCTGGGAGAAGTGGATCCAGCGCGATCTCAAGAAGATCGGGATCGACGTCAAGCTCAACAAGATCGAGTGGATCACCTATCTCGGCAAATGGGTGCAGGGCATGCCCGAGGGCCTGCACATGAACGAGGTCGGCTGGGGCTGGTCGGTTCCCTACTGGACCCAGGTCATGTCCCGCTGCGATTCGCAGCCGCCCAACGGCTTCAACGTCGGCTGGTACTGCAACCCGGAGGTCGACGCGCTCTTCAACCAGGCGCTGGCCGAAAAGGACGAGGCCAAGGCAGCGGCGCTCTACCAGCAGGCGAACGAGATCATCATGGGCCAGGACTTCGCCTATGCGCCGAAGTTCGTCTACTACAACCCGCTGGTGCTGCACCCCAGCGTGAAGGGCTTCGTGAACCCGCCGGAGAACTGGTACGACTTCTCCATCCTCTGGCTCGACGAAGAGTAGGGCGGCCTGACCGGCACGTCCGAAGGGGAGCCCTCGACCGGGAGAGAAGACGATGAATCTCAAGGACTATGCCGCCCACGATGCCTTGGGCTTGGCCCAGCTCGTCAAGAACAAGGAGGTGACGGCGGAGGAGCTGCTGGACTGCGCGCTCCAGGTCAGCGAGGCGCTCAACGGCGATCTCAACGCCATCGTCCGCTCGATGGAGACGGAAGCGCGCGCCGCCATCGCGGCGGGCGTGCCTGCCGGTCCGTTCGAGGGCGTTCCCTTCCTGCTCAAGGACCTGACCCAGTCCTATGCCGGCGTACCCACCGATTGCGGCAGCCGCTTCTTCAAGGGCTGGACCCGCGACTTCGACAGCGAGATGGTGGCGCGGTGGAAGCGCGCGGGCGCCGTGATCTTCGCCAAGACCAACACGCCGGAGGGCGGCTCCAGCGGCTCCACCGAGCCCGTGGCGAACGGTCCAACCCATAACCCGTGGAAGCTCGGCTACTCGCCGGGCGGCTCCAGCGGCGGCTCGGCCTCCGGGGTCGCTGCTGGCATCGCGCCGGCGGGCCACGCCAATGACGGCGGAGGGTCGATCCGCATCCCGGCGTCGGCCTGCGGCCTGGTCGGCCTCAAGCCCTCGCGCGGGCGCACGCCCAATGGCCCCGACTTCGGCGAGCTCTGGAACGGTATCGCCGTCGAACACGTGGTGACGCGCACCGTGCGGGACTGCGCCGCCCTGCTCGACGCGACCGCCGGTCCTGGCGTCGGCGAACCCTACTACGCGCCGCCGCCAGCGCGGCCCTTCCTCGACGAGGTGGGCGCCGATCCGGGCACGCTCAGGATCGGAATCTCCACGAAAGCGCCGACGGGAACCGCAGTCGACGCCGACTGCGTCCGTGCGGCGGAGGAAACCGCGAAACTGCTGGAAGACCTCGGCCATGCCGTCGAGCCAGCCGCGCCCAGCTTCGATGTCGAGACGATGTTCGACGGCTGGACCAAGATCTTCCAGGCGAACGAGGCCTGGGCCTTCGACGGCTACGCCGAAGCGACCGGCACGGCCCCGTCCTCCGAGAACACCGAGGCCAACAACCTTCATCTGTTGGAGGAGGGGCGCAAGCTGAGCGGCGCCGATCTGGTGCAGGCAATCAGCGACGTTCACGCGAGCACGCGCGACTTCGCGCGCTTCTTCGAGGACTACGACATCTGGCTGACGCCGACGCTGGGCACCGCGCCGCCGCCCCACGGGCACCTCTTCGCCGACGACGATGCCGAGGTCTTCTTCGAGCGGCTGATGGAATTCATCCCGTTCACGCCGATCTTCAACTGCACCGGCAACCCGGCGATCACGCTGCCGCTCAGCTGGAATGCCGAAGGCCTCCCCATCGGCGTCCACTTCGGCGGACGCATGGCCGAAGAGGCGACACTGTTCCGCCTCGCCGCGCAGCTCGAGGAAGCCCGGCCCTGGCGCAACCGCCATCCGGTCACGAGCGTCTGGTCTCTCTGATCGCCCGGCGTGCTCACTGCGGCTGGAAGGCGCCGCCGCGCTTGACCGGCTGCGCCTGACCCTATAGGGAACTCCGCGACGACGGGCGGCCGTGGCGCTCGCGGGGCGTTCCTGCGGGCGCCTTGCTTATGCGGCGCGCGGCGCAGCGGGCGCGGAGGGGGCAATGAGCAGCAACAAGCGGGTTCTCATCCTTGCTGGGGACGGCATCGGGCCCGAGGTCATGCGCCAGGTCGAGCGGGTGATGGAATGGCTCTCGGCCAGGCGCTCGATCTCCTTCGACGTGAGCAGCGGGCTCGTCGGCGGCGCCTGCTACGAGGCCCACGGCACGCCGCTCACCGACGAGACCATGGCGGATGCGCTCGCGGCCGATGCGGTGCTGTTCGGCGCGGTCGGCGGCCCGCAGTGGGACAACGTCGCCCGCGACGTGCGGCCCGAGATGGGCATCCTGCGACTCCGCAAGGAGATGGACCTCTACGCCAACCTGCGGCCTGCGCTGGTCTTCGATCCGCTGGTCGAGGCGTCCACGCTGAAGGACGAGGTGGTGCGCGGGCTCGACCTGATGATCGTCCGCGAGCTCACCGGCGGCATCTACTTCGGCGAGCCGCGCGGCGTGGACACGCTGCCCGATGGCACCCGGCAGGGCTACGATACCGAGGTCTACAGCGCGCCGGAGATCGAGCGGGTCTCGCGCGTCGCCTTCGAGCTCGCGCGCCGACGCAGCAACCGGGTGCACTCGGTCGAGAAGGCCAACGTCATGGAGTCCGGCAAGTTCTGGCGCGACGAGGTGACGGCGCTGCACGCAGCCGACTACGCCGACGTCACGCTGGAGCACATGTACGCCGACAACTGCGCCATGCAGCTGGTGCGCCGGCCCAAGCAGTTCGACGTGATCGTCACCAACAACCTGTTCGGCGACCTGCTGAGCGACTGCGCGGCGATGCTGACCGGCTCGCTCGGGATGCTGCCGTCGGCCTCGCTCGGCTCGCAGGACGAGGGCGGGCAGCGCAAGGCGCTCTACGAGCCGGTGCACGGATCTGCCCCCGATATTGCGGGCCAGAACCTGGCCAACCCGCTCGCCGCACTTCTCAGCTTCACGATGATGCTGCGCTATTCGTTCGACGCGGCGGACGACGCGGAGCTGATCGAGGCGGCGGTTCAGGACACGCTGGCGAGCGGCCTGCGCACCGCCGACATCATGCAGGACGGCATGACCGCGGCCTCGACCGATGCCATGGGCGATGCCGTCCTCGCCGCGCTCGACGCGCGTGCCGCCTGAGCGCAGGCAAGGGAGAACAGGACCATGGGCTATCGCGTCGCCATCGCCGGCGCCACCGGCAATGTCGGGCGCCAGCTGCTCGCCGTGCTGGCCGAGCGCGACTTCCCCGCCGACGAGGTGATCGCGCTCGCTTCGCGCGCCTCGGTGGGCAAGGAGGTCTCCTTCGGCGACGACGAGATCCTCAAGGTGCACGACCTCGCGGAATTCGACTTCGCCGACACCGACATCAGCCTGTTCTCGCCGGGCGGTGCGGTCTCCAAGGTCCACGCGCCGCGCGCGGCGGCCCAGGGCTGCGTCGTCATCGACAACACCTCGCAATTCCGCATGGACGAGGACGTGCCGCTGGTGGTGCCCGAGGTGAACGGGGAGGCGATCGCCGGCTACGACGCGCGCAACATCATCGCCAACCCCAACTGCTCGACCATCCAGATGGTGGTCGCGCTGAAGCCGCTGCACGACCATGCGCGCATCAAGCGCATCGTCGTCTCGACCTATCAGTCCACCTCCGGCGCCGGCAAGCAGGCGATGGACGAGCTCTTCGAGCACACACGCGCGATCTACATGAACGCGCGCGAGGAGCCGCGTTCGTTCGCCAAGACCATCGCCTTCAACGTCGTGCCCCAGATCGGCCCCTTCGACACCGACGGCTCCACCGGAGAAGAGGTCAAGATGGTGCGCGAGACCCAGCGCATCCTCGATCCGGAGATCCTGGTGAGCGCCACCTGCGTCCGCGTGCCCACCTTCATCGGCCATGCCGAGGCCGTGAACGTCGAGTTTCACGACCCGATCGAGGAGGAGGAGGCGCGCGAGCTGCTTTCGGCCGCACCGGGCGTGGCGGTTATCGACCGCCCCTTCGACGGCGGCTATGCCACGCCCGTCGATTGCGCGGGCGAGGACGCGACCTTCGTCTCGCGCATCCGCCGCGACCCCACGGTGGCCAACGGGCTCTGCCTCTGGATCGTCAGCGACAATCTGCGCAAGGGGGCGGCGCTGAACGCGGTCCAGATCGCCGAGGACCTGATCGCCAACCACCTCGTCAGCGCCTGAGAAGGCCGGGGGATAGGGTTCCGGTGCGAGAAATAGTTGGGGAGAACCGCCGTGGAGACCGCAGAAGCGCTTGACTCCGGTGTCTCCCTCCCGTAACAAGGGCGGGCTGTTTCGGCCGGGCCCTGCCCGGCCTACCGTTCTTTGACATTGTGAATGGAAGGGATGCGTGGGCGGCGTCTGTCGAGACCGCCTGCGCAACCGGAGCGCTGTGCTTCGGCATGGCGTTTCATGTTCGCGCGGGATCTCAACGGGTCGTGCGGCGGCAGGCTGCGGGGTGTCCGGCCTTCGGGCTCGGGCGCGTCCGGCACGCCGTGTGTCACGGCTACACTCAAACTTGAGAGTTTGATCCTGGCTCAGAACGAACGCTGGCGGCAGGCCTAACACATGCAAGTCGAACGTGAAGCCGCCCTTCGGGGCGGTGGAAAGTGGCGAACGGGTGAGTAACGCGTGGGAACCTGTCCTTTGGTACGGAATAACCGCTGGAAACGGCGGCTAATACCGTATAAGCCCGGCCTCTTTGGTGGAGGCCGGGGAAAGCCTTGTGCGCCGAAGGAGGGGCCCGCGTCCGATTAGCTTGTTGGTGAGGTAACGGCTCACCAA
>JAJEEP010000159.1 GCA_022820945.1 Alphaproteobacteria bacterium
GAGCGTCAAATCAGCGGCCAAACTGTTGAAGATGAGTCAGGCAGGCGCAACCTGAAGACGGTGCCGGTCGGATCGGAGCGCTCCAGGACGATATCGCCGCCGTGGTTGCGCACGAGGTCGCGCGCGATGGCGAGGCCGAGGCCGGTGCCGTCGCTGCCGCCGCCGTCCGCGAACGCCTCGAACAGGTGATCGCGCACCGGCGCGGGAATGCCGGGGCCGGTATCGGCGATCTCGACGAGGGTGTCGTCCGCATCGCGCCAGGCGCCGATGCGCACTGTCCCGCCCCCTTCCTGGCAGGCCAGCGCCTGCACCGCGTTCTGCGTCAGGTTGGCGATGACCCGATAGAGCTGATCGCGGTCGGCGGTCACGCTCAGCCCGGCCGGCACCTCGTTGCGCCAGTCCAGCGCATCCTCGTCGCCCACGGGGAGCGCCGCCCGCACCTCGTCCACCAGCGGCGCGAGCCCGAACGACGTACGCCGCGGCGCCGGCAGCCGGCCGGTCGCGAAGCTCAGCGTCTGGGTGCAGAGCGCGATGGCCCGATCGATCGCGGCCACCAGGGGCAGCGCGACCCGCTGCACTTCCGGGTCCCGCGCCGCCGCCAGGCGGTCGGTCAGCACCGCCGCCGTCGCCAGCATGTTGCGGAGGTCGTGGTTGATCTTGGCGACTCCAGCGCCGAGCGCGGCCAGTCGCGCCCGCTGGTGCAGCGCCGCCCGCACCCGACGTTGCATCACCTGCAGCTCCCGCTGCGCAAGGCCGATCTCGTCGCGCCTGCCGCTCACCCTGACAGTCGCGGCGTCGTCCTCCGGCGCGCGGCGGAACGAGGCCAGGCTGTCGGTCATGCGGCCGAGCGGCAGCACCATGAGCCAGTGCAGCGAAAGATAGACCAGGCCCGCGACGACGAAGGCCAGAATGATCGAGAGCCATAGAATTCGTCCCGAGTAGTCGAGCATCGACGCGAACAGCGGCGCCTCCGGCAGCACGATGTCCACCACCGTGTCGGACGGATCGCCGGGTGCGTTGCCCATCACTCGGATCGTGCGCTCACCGCCGTTCTGCAACGCATCGGCCGCATGGCCAATCAGGTCCATCGGCGTCGCCTCGCGCAAATCGAAGGTCGCGTCGATCGTCACCGGCATCTCGTCGCTGAGCACGAGCAGGCGCGTGCCGGGCCGCTTGATCGAGATGGCCGAGACCCCGGCGCGGTCCAGCAGGGCGAGGCGAAGCTCCTCGGTCACCATCCCGTCGGGCGACGCCTCCACCGCCAGCGCCGCGATCCGCGCGGCATCGATCCGCTCTTCGAGGAAGACCAGGCGATGACGCGCGATCGAGGGAACATAGATGAAGACCTCGCCCAGAAGGACGAAGAGTATCGTGAGCACCAGCAGCCGCGCCGAGAGGCCGCGGGCGGCTCGCGACAGCACCGAAAGGGAAAACCCAGCCAAGATATCCCGGAGCGATCGCCTGTTGCTTCGCCGACCCGACTATAGAGTCAGCGAGTGGCGCCCGCCTACCCCAAACGAGCGAGCATGCGCACCAGACGGCGCGTGCGCGGACTGAACAGCATCGGCGCGTGGAAGCTGCCGGCGGCCCTGGCGCTCGCCTCGCTCATGGTGGGATAGGGCACGATCGCCTGCGCGATCTTGCTGACCCCGATCCGGCACTGCACCGCAAGCACCCACGGCAGGATCAGCTCACCGGCGTGTTTGCCGACGATCGAAGCGCCCAGCACCCGGCCGCGCTTCGTCGCCACCACCTTGACCAGCCCGGCCGTGGCGCCTTCGGCGATGGCGCGGTCGTTCTCCGCGAAGGGGAAGCGCAGGACGCGCAGCTCATGGCCCTTGGCGCGCGCGTCCGCCTCGCTCATGCCGACATGGGCAAGCTCGGGGTCGGTGTAGGTGACCCACGGCACCGCGCTGTAGCGAGCCTTCGCCGGGAGCCGGAAGAGCGCGTTGGTGATGATGATGCGCGACTGGTAGCTCGCCGTATGCGTGAAGCGGTACGGCCCTACCACATCGCCCGCCGCGAAGATGCGCTTGTTGGTCGTGCGCAGGCGCCTATCCACCAGTGGCACGCCGTCGTTGAGCGCGACCTTCGCGGTCTCCAGCCCGAGGCCCTCGATCTTCGGCCGCCGTCCCGCCGCCACCAGCAGGTGCGAGCCGCTGACCCGCCGGCACGAGTCGCCCTCGCCGCAGGAGATCGTGACGCCGCCGTCCGCGCCCGCCTCGACCGCCGTGACCCGGCTCTCCTCGTGGATCGTCACGCCTTCTTCGATCAGCCTCGCGCGCACGATAGCCGCAAGCTCGGGATCGTCGCGTCCCAGCAGCCGCTGAGAGTCGAACAGCGTGACTTGCGCCCCGAGCCGGCGGAAGGCCTGCGCCATCTCGGCCCCGATCGGCCCGCCGCCCAGCACCAGCAAGTGACTGGGCTCCGGCGCCGAATCGAACAGGGTCTCGTTGGTGAAGTAGGGCACCGTGTCGAGCCCCGGTATCGAGGGGACGATGGGCGCGGACCCGGTGGCGATGATGAAGCGCCGCGCGGTGACGCTGGTGCTCCCCACCTCCAGGAAGCGCGGCGCCACGAACTGCGCCTTGCCGAGCTCCACGTGGACGCCGAGGCCCTGGAACCGCTCGACCGAATCGTGCGGCTCGATGGCTGCGATGGCGCCCCGCATGTGCTCGTAGGCGGCGGCGAAATCGTCGCCCCGCGCGGCTGCCGCCAGCAACGCCTTGGAGGGCACGCAGCCCGTGTTCAGGCACTCGCCGCCCATCCGGGATTGCTCGATCAGGATGACCGAGGCGCCCATCTGGACCGCGCCCGCTGCGAGCGAGAGCCCTGCCGACCCGGCCCCGATCACGCAGAGATCGGCCCTGATCCTGTCGCTGATATGCTTCGACCCGACTACGCTCGCTGTTCCCATGCGCCGCCCTGGTTCTGCTCCCAGTAGGTGACCGAATCCCCCCGTTCCTTGTGCGCCCGCCACCGACCCCGCGCCGCCTCCAGCGCTGCCGGATCGGTCCCGTCGAACATGTCGAGGCAGCGCTCGAAGCGGCCGGGATCGGCCGGGGCGAGGCCATCGACCATGACGGCGATCTGGGCATCGTTCGGATTGCTGTCGTCGGTGCTGAGAAAGATCGGCTGGCGCTCGGGCCGCCCGTCCCGCGCCGTGCCGTGCGGCAGAAACGAGCCCTGATCGTAGGTCCAGAGCGCCGCGTTCAGCGCCTCCGCACGCTCCTCGGAGCCGGCGAGCACCACGGCGCGGCGCCCGCTCTCCAGCACCTTCTCCAATAGCTTGGGGAGCGCCTTCTCCAGCGGCGTGCGGCGAAGCTGGTAGAAGGCGATCTCGACCATCGCTCGGGCGTCAGGCCTCGTAGTGCGCGCGCACCAGCTGATCGAGCAGCCGGACGCCGTAGCCGGATGCGCCCTTGGGCACGGTCGGGTCGTGGTTGCCCTTCATCCAGGCCATGCCCGCGATGTCGAGATGGGCCCAGGGCACGCCGTTGACGAAGCGCTGGAGGAACACGGCGCCGGCGGTGCTGCCGGCCTCCCGCCCCTTGCCGACGTTCTTCATATCGGCAATGGCGGAATCGATATCCTTGTCGTAGCGCTCGCCGAGCGGCATGCGCCACAGCTCTTCGCCGCTCTCCTTGCCCGCCGCGATCAGCCGCTCCGCGAGCTCGTCGTCGTTGCTGAAGAGGCCCGCCTGGTAGGTGCCGAGGCTGATCAGAATCGCCCCGGTCAGCGTGGCGAGGTCGACCATGAAGCGCGGCTTGTAGGTCGCCTGGGTGTACCAGAGCACATCGGCGAGCACGAGGCGGCCCTCGGCGTCGGTGTTGATGACCTCGATGGTCTGGCCTGACATGGAGGTGACCACATCGCCGGGGCGCTGCGCCTTGCCGTCGGGCATGTTCTCCACCAGGCCGACCACGCCGATGGCGTTGACCCGCGCCTTGCGCCCGGCCAGGCACTTCATCAGCCCCACCACCGTCGCCGAGCCGGCCATGTCGTACTTCATCTCCTCCATGCCCTGGCTCGGCTTGATGGAGATGCCGCCGGTATCGAAGGTCACGCCCTTGCCGATGAAGGCGACGGGCTGCTGCTCGGCGCCGTCGGGCGCGCCGTTCCAGCGCATCACCGCGAGATAGGGCTCGTGCTCGCTGCCCTGGGCGACGCCCAGCAGCGAGCCCATGCCGAGCGCCGCCATCTTGTCGCGGTCGAGCAGCTCGACCTCGATCCCGTCCTCGTTCAGGGCCTCGATGTCGTCCGCGATGGTCCTGGGATACTTGACGTTGCTGGGCTCAGAGACGAGGTCGCGCGCCGCGAAAACGCCATCGGCGAGGCTCGCATTCGCCTCGAAGGCGTCCTCCGCCGCGCTGGGCTCGTCGAGCATCACGGCGAGCTCGCCCAGGCTCTTCTTGTCCTCGTCCTTCTTCTTGGTGTGATACTTGTCGAAGCTGTAGCTGCCGAGGCGCGCGCCCAGGGCGATTTCGGCGGCCATCGCAGGCGGTGCGATGCTTGCGCCTTCTACCGCATCCACGGCAATGGCGCCGACCTTCGCGCCTGCGCCGTTCATCCTGCGGACCGCAGTACCGCCGAGCGCTCGCAGCCCGCGGCCGTCGATCTTCTCCGGCTTGCCGAGGCCGATCAGGATCACTGCGTCGACGTCGATGCCGTGCGGCGCGACGATGGTGGTGGACGTCCCCTGCTTGCCCTTGAAGCGGCCGGCGGCAAGCGCACGGCTGAGCGCACCGCCCGTCTGCTCGTCCAACCCGCGTCCGGTCGCGCCGAGGGAACGCTCCTCCGTAACGACCACGGCGACCACTCCCTTGGCCGGCGTCACGATTTCGGAAAATGCAATCTTCATGGGGTTGTCCATCCTGCCGATACTTGCGCCCGCCACACGGCCTGCGCGTGTACCGTATAGCTAACGTGGTGTTTCAGGTGAAGGGAGGCAAGCCCGTCCGCGCCGAATAGCGCATCAGGCGGCCATCGGCGCAGCCGCCTGGACCTCCTTGTCGACCTCGCGCGCGAACTGAGTGAAGTTGTCGTGGAAGCGATCGACCAGATCGCGCGCCTGCGCGTCGTACGCCTCCTTGTCCGCCCAGGTGCCGCGCGCGTCGAGCACATCGTCCGGCACTCCCGGGCAGTGCCGCGGCACGGCGAGGCCGAAGGGGTTGTCGCTAGCGCACGCCACGCCCTCGAGCTCGCCTTCCAGCGCCGCGTTCAGCAGGGCGCGGGTGTGGCCGATGGCCATGCGCTCGCCGGTGCCATAAGGGCCGCCTGTCCAGCCGGTATTGACGAGCCAGCAGGCGGCGCCGGTCATCTCGATTCGCTCGCGCAGCAGGCGGGCATAAGCCGTCGGCCGGCGCGGCATGAAAGGCGCCCCGAAACAAGTGGAGAAGGTCGCCTGCGGCTCCTTGCCAAGCCCCCGCTCGGTGCCCGCAACCTTGGCCGTGTAGCCGGAGAGGAAGTGATAGATCGCCTGCTCCGGCGTGAGGCGGGCGATCGGCGGCAGCACGCCGAAGGCGTCGGCGGTCAGCATGACGATGTTGGTGGGGTGGCCGGTGACGCCCGTGGGGCTCGCGTTGGGAATGGAGGCCAGGGGATACGCGCCCCGGGTGTTCTCCGTGTGGCTGCCGTCGTCGAGGTCGAGCACGTGCGTGTCGGCGTCCATCACGACGTTCTCGAGCACGGTGCCGAACATTCGCGTGGTGGCGTGGATCGCGGGCTCGGCGGTGGGTGAAAGCCGGATCACCTTGGCGTAGCAACCGCCCTCGAAATTGAAGAGGCCGTCCTCGCTCCAGCCGTGCTCGTCGTCGCCGAGCAGCTCCCTGCGCGGATCGGCCGAGAGCGTGGTCTTGCCGGTGCCGGAGAGGCCGAAGAAGACGGCCGGCGTGCCGTCCTCGCCAACGCTAACCGAGCAGTGCATGGGCAGCACGTCCCGCGCCGGCATCAGGAAGTTCATGATGGTGAAGACCGACTTCTTGCACTCACCGGCGTAAGCCGTGCCGCCGATGATCACCAGGCGCCGGGCGAAGTCGAGCAGCACCACGGTCTCGGAGTTGGTGCCGTCGGACTCGGGCCGCGCCTTGAAGCCCGGCACCTGCACGATGGTGAACTCCGGCTCGTGGTCCGCCAGATCGTCGGCTGCCGGCGTGATGAACAGGTTGCGCGCGAACAGGCTGTGCCACGCGAACTCCGAGATCACGCGGATCGGCAGCTGGTAGTCGGAATCGGCGCCAACGTGGCAATCCTGAACGAATACTTCCTTGCCTTGAAGATAAGCCGCGACCCGGCCGTGGATATCGTTGAAGACGTCTCTTGAGATCGGCCGGTTGACGTCGCCCCACCAGATGTCGTGCTCCGAGGACGGCTCTCGCACGATGTACTTGTCGTTGGGCGAGCGCCCGGTGTGGGCGCCGGTCATGGCGATCAGAGCGCCGCCCTCGGCGATCTGCGCTTCGCCGCGGCGCACGGCCTCCTCGTAAAGGGCGGGTCGTCGATAATTCCAGTGGGCAGCGGCGATGTTGCCGATGCCGAGTCGTTCCAACCCGTGGCGGCTGATGTGGGGTCCTCGCTGATTCATCGCCTGCTCTTTGGCGGGGAGAACGGGCCTGTCGCCCCGCTATTGGTGTGCCGCCGGCCCGCCACGGGCGAGGGAAAAAAGGCCGCGGCGTCACGCCTCGTGGGCGCGGCACCGCGGCCGCCTAACGGTACGCCTAGATCTTGTAGCCGAGCGAACGCGCGCCCTCTACGAAGTTGGCGTACTGAGCCTTCTGACTATCGATGCCCAGCTTCTGGACGATCTGGACCCATTCTTCGGCCGCCTCGTCGAGCGCCTGCTGGCTGGTGAGGTTGCCGGCGATCGCCTTCTGGATGTTCCGGCCGAGCGCGTCGCCGTACTCGGACGCGCCTTCCCAGAAGAACTGCGGATAGCCGACCTCGACGTTCTTCAGGCCCGCGTCCAGATGGTTCCGCGAGGTATCGAAGTTCTGGAAGATGCCCGAGTTCGTGGCCCACAGCTCGTTGGTCCCGCGCTGCGGGTTGGGTTCCAGGTACTTCTGGGCAGCGGCGTCGGTGTAGTGGCTGACGCCGAACGGATCGGAACCGCAATACTCGTCCGCCACGATGTCGTCCGAATAATCGGGGTGCGACATCCGGTAGAGGAAGTAGAACGCGGCTTCCTTCACGTCCTCCGGCGCGTTCTTCGGAATGGCGCCGGTGCGGCACCAGAGCGAGATCGCCCGGTGGTTGATGGAACCGTCCTCTTGCGGCCAGCCGGGAACGATGTCGCCGCGCTGATCCTCGGCACGCTCCATGCCCTGCTGCTGCACGGTGAACTCGGCGAGGTCGATCCACCAGACCGACATCACGTCGCCGCCTGACTGCCAGCGCTGAATGCTGGTGGAGAGCCCGAGGGACTCCTTCCCGGGCGGGCCGAACTGAACGATCTCCTTGAACAGGTCCAACGCCTCGACGGCCTGGGCCGTGTTGATCGTCGGGTTCATGTTCTCGTCGAAGTAGTTGACCCCGTTGCCGGCGGCCACGTCCATCCAGAAGCCCCAGCCGAAGTTCGGCGGGTTGATGACCATCGACGAGCCATAGACGCCCTCGGACTCGCTGAGCTCTTCGGTGAAGAACTGCGTCGCGTCGAGGAACTCGAACCAGGTCTTCGGCACGGCGAGATCGCGCTGGAAGCGCTTGGAGAACTTCTTCTGAAGCTCCGGACGCTCGAAGAAGGACTTGCGGTAGTGGAGGATGTGGATGTCGCCATCCAGCATGATGCCGTAGGTCTGGCCGGCCCACTTCGTGTAGAACTCGCGGTAGGCGGGCATGACCCAGTCCAGATACTCCGACGTGCCCTCGTACTTCTCGAGATACTGGTCGAGCGGCTCGAGCTGGCCGGTCTCCGCGAACGCGCCGAAGAACAGGCTCGGAAACTGAACCCAGTCGAAGCGCGGATTGCGGGAGAGAAGCTGAGGCAGAATCTTGGCGACCGCGTCGCCGCCGTCGTACTGCTCCCGGCTCTTGATGCCGACGCCGGCCTCCGCCATCAGATGGTCGGAGAGCCACAGCGGCGCGTGCAGCCAGTTGGAATCCTGGAAGTAGGTCAGCTCGATGTCGTTGAAGAGCTTCTTGCCCGGCGGCACCGCCTGGGCCGCGCGGCCGAGCCGCGGTGCCGCGACGCCCGAGGCGCCGAGGGCCGCTGCACCGGCAGCCGCGCCCTTGAGGAACTTGCGCCGCGTTATGTGACTAAACATTCCCATTTCGTGTCTCCTCGTTGCGTTCAACCCACAAACATTGCCGCTCGGCATTCCGCCCGGTCGCGCTCAGGCGATGAGAGCTTCCGACTCCGCGTCGAACACCATGATGTCCTCGGGACGGTAGTAGAGAGTGATCGGCTCGTCAGCGGCCCACGAGCCTTCGGCCGACGCCAGGGCCTGGAAACTGAGCCCGCCCCGGCGCAGGGTGAGGATGGAACGCTCCCCCAGATATTCATGGATGTCGATCGTGGCGTCGAAACTGATCGTGCCCGCTCGTGGCGTGCATAACAGGTTTTGCGGACGGATGCCAACGACATAGCGCCGGTCGTCGCGAGAGCGCAGACGGGCTGCGGTTTCGGCCGTCGGGCGCAGTGCGATATCGTCCGCGCGCAGCATTCCTTCCCCGTCTTCCTCGACGAATCGGACGTCGAAGAAGTTGGTCGGCGGCTCGCCGATGAAGTCGGCGACGAACCGGGTCGCGGGCGTGTCGTAGAGCTCGTCGCGCGTGCCGCTCTGCACGAGCCGGCCCTGGTGCAGCACCGCAATCCGGTCGGAGAGCGCGATCGCCTCCATCTGGTCGTGGGTGACGAAGATCATCGTGCTGTCGAGCGACTGGTGCAGGCGCTTGAGGTCGAACAGCATCTGGAAGCGCAGGTGCCCGTCCACATGGCCCAGCACCTCGTCCAGGATGAAGGCGGCGGGCTCGCGGATCAGCGCGCGCGCCAGCGAGACCCGCTGCTTCTGGCCGCCGGAGAGCGTGTTGGGATGCTGGTGCAGGATATTCTCGATCTGGAGCAGCCCGGCCAGCTCGTGCACGCGGCGGCGGCGCTCCTGCTTCGGCACTCCGCGCGCCTCCAGCGGAAAGCCGATGTTCTCCTCGGCGCTGAAGTTGGGATAGAGCGCGTAGTTCTCGAACGCCATCGCGACGTTCCGCTCTTGCGGGTCGAGGTCGTTGACCATGTCCCCGTTGAACAGGATCTGGCCCGAGGTCGCCTTCTCAAGCCCCACGATCATGCGCAGCGTGGTGGACTTGCCGCAGCCCGAGGGCCCGACGATGGAGACAAACTCGCCGTCCTCCACCACGAGGTCGAGGTCGCGCACCGCGTGCACCTGCTGCCCGCGGCCCTCGTAGACCTTGTTGACCTCGCTCAGCCTGACTTCCGCCATCGCCGTTATCCGTCGAGCAGGGAGACGCCGTTCTGCATGTCGAAATAATGCACGCGCTCGGTCCTGAGCGCGATTCGCACCGGCTGGCCCGGCTCCACATGCGCATCGGGCGCCGTGATCACCGTGAGCTTCGCGCCGCCGACATCGGCGATCAGCACGCCCGTGGAGCCCAGCGCCTCGTAGAGCTCGGCGCGGCCTTCCATCACGTGCCGCCCGCCCGCGTCGGCATCGTCCGCCAGCGCCTCCAGGTGCTGTGGCCTGATGCCGGCGACCAGGGTCAGCTCGTTGCGCGCCTCCAGCGCGGCGCCATGGTCGGCCGCGAGCGGGTAGGAAAGCTCAGTCTCCCGGCTCGCGACGTGGAGCGCGCCGTCCACGCGCCGCAGTTCGCAGTCGATCAGGTTGATCGGCGGCTGGCCCACATGCTGGGCCACGAAGAGCGAGTTCGGCCGCTCGAAGATGTCCCGCGGCAGTCCGGTCTGCACCAGCCCCGCACGCCCCATGATGCCGACCCGGTCGCCCAGCGAGAGCGCCTCGGTGTAGTCGTGGGTCACGTAGATGGTGGCCACCGTGCGCAGCGCCTCCAGACGGTGAAACTGCTGGCGCAGCTCGTAGCGAATCCGCGCGTCGAGATGGCTGATGGGCTCGTCGAGCAGGAAGACCTCGGGCCGCTTGACCAGGGTCCGCGCCAGCGAGATGCGCTGCATCTGGCCGCCCGAGGCCTCGTTTGGCCGGCGCGGCAGCAGCTCCTCGATGCGCAGGATCCGCGCCACCTCGGCGATGCGCGCCTCCATCTCGCTGCGCGGCAGCTTCTGCGCCCGAAGCGGGCTCGCGATGTTGTCGAAGACGCTGCGGTGCGGATAGAGCGCGTAGCTCTCGAAGGTCAGCGCCACGGGCCGGTGATAGGGCGGCACCTCGGTGATGTCCTTGCCGTTCAGGATCACCCGCCCGGCATCCGGCGATTCGAGGCCGGCGACGATGCGCAGCAGCGTCGTCTTGCTGATGCCGGAGGGCCCCAGGATGCAGAAGAACTCGCCCTCCTCGATGGTCAGGTCGAGCTGGTCCAGGATGGGATAGTCCCACCCCTTGCAGATTCCTTGCAGCTCCAGCCGCGCCATCTCAGCCCTTCACCACGCCGAGCGAGAGGCCGCGCACCATGTAGCGGCGCAGGATGATGAACAGCACCACCGGCGGGATCATCGCCACCAGGCTGAACGCCATCACCAGGTTCCACAGCGTCTGGCTGCCGCTGGTGAAGCTCGGGATCACCACCGGGAAGGTCTTCACATCGGTGCCGATGAACATGTTGGCGAACAGGTACTCGTTCCACGAGAAGATCCAGCACAGCATGGCGACCGCGATCATGCCGGGGCCGACCAGCGGCAGCGTGATGGTGAAGAACACCTTGAACGGCTTGTGTCCGTCTACGTAGGCCGCCTCCTCCAGCTCGCGCGGCACGTCGCGGAAGAACACCATCATCAGCCACACTGCGAGCGGCATGTTGAAGACCAGGTAGAGGATGATCAGCGCCATGTGCGTGTCGGTGGTGCCGAACAGCTCCTCGAACAGGAAGAACATCGGCAGCAGCACCGCCACCGGCGGGAACATGCGGTTGGAGAGGATCCACATCGCCACGTTCTCGCCGCCCGACTGGCGCGGGAAGCGCGCCAGCGCGTAGCCCGCCAGCGTGCCGAAGAAGAGCGAGAGAATGGTGTTGCAGGTCGCGATGATGAAGCTGTCCACCAGCGACTTGAAGTTGCCCGGCTCGTTCCAGATCGCCGAATAGTTCTCCAGCACGAACACTTCCGGCCAGAACGTCGGCTCGATCCGGTTTACCTCCGCCACGTCCTTCAGCGAGGTGATGATCTGGAAGTAGAAGGGGAACATGATCAGCACCAGCCACACGCCGAGGAACATCAGCAGCAGCAGCCGGACCAGCTTGTAGTGCTTGACGCTCATGCCGGCGGCCTCAGGCGATCGCCTGTGCGCGCAGCACGCGCTTGAGGTAGCGCAGGAAGAGCGTGATCAGGATGATGGCGAAGAGGAAGATGATCCACGCGTAGGCAGCCGCCTCGCCGATCTCGAACTCGCGCACGCCCCGCTGATAGGCGATGTAGGCGGGCAGCTCGGACGACTGCGCCGGCCCGCCCGAGGTCATGACATAGACCTTGTCCACGAATTTGTACGCATCCATGAAGCGAATGATGAAGGCGATGGCGATGACCTCCTTCAGCATCGGCAGCGTGATGCGCCGGAGCGTGAGGAAGGGCGAGGCGCCGTCCACCCGCGCCGCCTCGTAGATCGAGGGCGGCAGCCCCAATCGCCCGCTGAAGACGATCAGGAACGGCAGCGAGGTCCATTCCCAGATGTCGGCGATGGTGATGGTCCAGAGCGAGACGCCGATCTGGAACCACTCGATATGCGCCTGGATCAGGCCGATATCGAGCAGCGCCTGGTTGATCGCGCCGTTCGACGGATTGAAGAGGAAGCGCCACAGCACGCCCACGATCGAGGGCGGCAGCATCATGGGCATCACCAGGATGACCAGGATCACCAGCCGGGCCGCGTTGTTGCGCACGCAGTGGTGCAGAATCAGCGCGAGCGCGGTGCCGATCACCACCTGCAGCACGGCGCCGAAGAACAGGTACTGGATCAGGTGGAGCACCGAGCCGTGGAAGCGGTCCGAGGTCAACACCCGCTCGAAGTTGGTGAAGCCGATCAGCCCGTAGTCGCCCTTGAACAGGCTCACCATGTTGATGTCGTGGAAGGCGTAGTACGCCATCTGCACGGTCGGATAGGCGACGATGAAGAGCAGCACCGCGATGGGCACGCCGACCATCACCCGCGGCACCCAGCGGTTGACGATCAGCGAGCGCGTGCTGCCGCGCTTCTTCTTGAACCATTCCGGGAGCTCGTCGTCCCGCCAGTGGCGGATCGTCGCGGCCGACACCGTGTAGTCTGTGCCGCTTCGCGTCGGCCCCTCGCCCGTGCTCACGGCCACGCGTCAGTACCCGGTCGGGATGTCCGAAGAGACGAGTGGGCTGGGGCTGGCGCTGCCCCGCGCGCAAGGCCGCAGGCGCGTGCCCGATGACGTGACCGTCGCCGGCCGATACGGGTTAGCCACATCCCCTCCATCGTCCGCAGCCGGCCGGCCGCGTCGCTCTCCTCGCAGCCAGTACTTGACGCGCCCATCCGGGGGAGTCAAGCGAGGCAGGCTGCGCCGCCTCGGAGCCGGGCATGGTGGGCGAATTCGCTCTCTTTCGGAGCCCGGTCCTGCCTGCCTGCCTCAGCAAAATGGGTTAGGTTCCGCCGCCATGACCAAGGGAGTCGCCGTCGCGCCCGAACGGCCCGCCAGCCGGGCCATGTCGTTCGAGCGCCACCTGATTCGGACCGCCCGGTTCGCCGGCCCGGTGATCCTCGCGCGCGCGGGCCTGCTGGTCATGGTCGCGATCGATTCCGCCATGCTGGGCCACTACGGCACCGCCTCCCTCGCCTACTACGCGGCGGCGAACGCCGCGCAGGTGGTGATGATCCTGATCGGCGTGGGCCTGCTGCAGGGCACGGTGATCGTCGTCTCCCAGGCCCACGGTGCGCGCGACCACGCCGCCTGCGGCGCCTACTGGCGGGTGAGCTTCGTTCACGGCGCGGTCCTCGGCGTCGCCATGGGCCTGATCTGCCTGCTCGGCCGCTACACCCTCGATGCGACCGGCCAGTCGCCCGAAGTCGTCGCCGGCGGCGGCCGCGTGCTCGACATGATCGCCTGGGGCTCCCCGCCTCTGATGATGTGGGTGGTGTGCACCCACTTCCTGGAGGGCCTCAGCCGGCCGATCCCCGGCATGCTGGTCATGTTCGGCGCGGTGCTGCTCAACGCGCTGCTAAACTGGATCCTCATTTTCGGCAACCTGGGCGGCCCGGAGCTGGGGGCGGAGGGCGCCGCCATCGCGACCTCGCTGGTGCGCTGGGTCATGTTCGCAGCGCTGCTGCTCGTCGTGCTGCGTCAGCCCGATGCCCGCGCGCTCGGCATCCACCGGCCCGCCGGCGACGTCTGGGCAATCTCGAAGCGGCTCAGGCGACTCGGCTATCCGCTCGGTGCCGCGCGGGGGCTCGAGACCTCGGCGTTCGCCGCGCTGGTCATGTTCGCAGGCCATCTCGGCACGGTGCCTCTTGCCGCCTTTCAGATCGGCTACAATCTGATCGGGCTCGTCTTCATGGTCGCCATCGGCACCGCAGGGGCGAGCATGGTCCGGGTCGGGAACGCGGTCGGCCGGCGCAACGCCACAGACATCGTGCGCGCCGGCTGGGCCGGCGTCCTGCTCATCGCCTGCCTCATGGCCGGCTTCGCCGGCCCGTTCCTCGGCCTCGGCCTGCCGTTGGCAAGGCTCTACACCGACGATCCCCTGGTGCTGCCGCTTGCCGCTTCGCTTATCGGCGTTTGCGGTATCATCCTGGTGTTCGACGGCATGCAGGCGGTGCTGATGGGCGCGCTGCGCGGCGTCGCCGACGTGTGGGTGCCGCCGGGGCTCCAGCTCATCTCCTGGTGGTTCATCATGGTGCCCATCGGCTACGTGCTGGCCTTCGTGGTCGGGATCGGCGTCGACGGCCTGATGTGGGGCATTCTGGCGGGCGCGCTCAGCGCCAGCATATTCCTCTCGGGCCGCTTCCTCGCCGTCGCCCGACGCCCGATCGCCCGCTATTGACGCGCGCCGTGCCGACACGAACGCCGGATTGGTGCCCCAAAATCGCCACAGTGAGGCCATACTTGGGGCAACCGCCGGAGGAGGAGTGACACGGTGCCTGCGACCATCGCGCTCGTCGACGACGATCAGCACCTGCTCACCTCGGTCACCATGGCGCTCGAGGCCGAGGGCTTCGTCGTCCGGCCCCACAGCGATCCGGTCAAGGCGCTGCAGGACCTGCTCAGCAAGCCGGTCGACCTCGCGGTGCTCGACATCAAGATGCCGCAGATGGACGGCCTGGAGCTGCTCGCCCGGCTGCGCGAGCACTCGTCGCTCCCCGTGGTGTTCCTGACCTCGAAGGACGCCGAGGACGACCAGCTCTACGGGCTCAGCCAGGGCGCAGACGACTACATCACCAAGCCCTTCTCGGTGCGCCTGCTCGTCGGGCGCATCCGGGCGATCCTGCGGCGCGCCGAGCCGGTCCAGAGCGCCGACGGAACCCGCGCGCTCATGGTGCGGGGCGCCCTCGTGCTGGACGAGGACCGCCATCTCTGCACCTGGCAGGGCGAGGCGCTCTCCCTCACGGTGACCGAGTTCCTGCTGCTGAAGGCGCTGGCCCAGCGCCCCGGCCACGTGAAGAGCCGGAACCAGTTGATGGATGCCGCCTACGGCGACCAGATCTATGTCGAGGACCGCACCATCGACAGCCATGTCAAGCGCATTCGCAAGAAGTTCAGGGCCATCGATCCGGCCTTCTCGCAGATCGAGACGCTGTATGGTGTCGGCTACCGATACACCGCGCCGTGATCCGGTCGAAGACGATCTGAAGGCGGCGCCGGCCGCTCCCCCGGCGAGGGCCAGTCGCAGGCGCCGCCCGCGCATCGGCTTCCCGCTGACCGCCCGCATCCTTGCCATCAACGTCATGGCGCTGGGGGTGCTGGTCGCGGGCTTCTTCTATCTTGACCAAATGCAGCGCGATTTGATGGACGACAGGCTGGACGCAATCGCGCGCGAGGCCACCCTGCTGGCCGCTGCGCTCGGCGAGAGCGCGGTGGACACCGCCAACCCGTCGGAGGCGGGTCTCGGCCCCACCGACGCCGCGACCCTGATCTACCGGCTGAACCTCCCGAGCGATACGCGCGCGCTGCTCTTCAACGCCGATGGCACTCTCGCCGTCGATTCATGGCGGCTGCCGATGGCGCCGGTGCAGACGACGGAGCTGCCGCCCCCGGAGGAAGGCCGTGGCGCGCTCGGCCGGGCGGCAGACGCCGCCTACGACTGGATTACCGCGCGGCTGCCCCCGCGCACGACGGTGCCGCTCTACATCGAGCCGCTGAACCCGCAAGCGGCAGACTTCCCCAAGGTGTTGAGCGCGCTGCAAGGCACCGCGGAGCGCGCCATGCACAGAACGCAAGACGCCCGGCTGGTCGCCGTCGTATCCGCGCCGATCCAGCCGTTCCGCCGGATTCAGGGCGCCCTGTTGTTGGTTGCGGATGCAAACGACGTGCTGGAAAGCGTCCGCAACGCCCGCTTCACCATCCTCCAGGCGTTCTGCATTGCGCTCGGCATCACCATCGTCCTGAGCCTCTTCTTCGCCGGCACGATCGCCCGGCCCGTGCGCCGGCTCGCGCGTGCGGCGGAGCGGGTCCGCGCCGGCGGCGGGCGCAAGGTGGCAATCCCCGACTTCACGGCGCGTAACGACGAAATCGGGCGGCTCTCCGGCGCGCTACGGGACATGACTGAGGCGCTCTGGGTGCGCATGGACGCGATCGAACGCTTCGTCGCCGACGTGGCGCACGAGGTGAAGAATCCGCTCAGCTCAGTGCTCAGCGCCGTCGATACCGCCCAGCGCGTCGACGATGAAGAGAAGCGCGCGAAGCTGCTCGCGCTCATCGGTGAAGACGTGAAGCGGCTCGACCGGCTACTGAGCCAAATTGCCGACGCCTCCAAGATCGATACGGAATTGTTCCGCGCCCGGCTGGAGCCGGTGGACCTCGGCGCCATGCTGACCACGCTTGCGGAGATGCACGGCGCTGCCGCCGCGATGACCGAAGACTCCGCCGCCGTCCGCGTCGAGATTCAGGGCGGCGGCCCGTTCGTCGTGTCCGGCGTCGAGGACCGCCTCGCCCAGGTGCTTCAGAACCTCATAAGCAACGCCCGCTCGTTCAGCCCGCCGGGCGGGAGGGTCATGCTGGGCATGCGCCGGGACGGCAGCCAGGTCATGGTCAGCGTCCACGATGACGGTCCCGGCGTGACGCCCGGCATGGAGGAGGCGATCTTCCGGCGCTTCTACACCGACCGCCCGGAGGGCGAGCCGTTCGGCGCCCACTCCGGCCTCGGGCTCAGCATCTCGCGCCAGATCGCCGAGGCCCACGGCGGCCGGCTGAGCTGTGTCAACCGGCGCGACGGGACGGGCGCCATCGTTGGTGCTAGCTTCCGTCTGGAGCTTCCCGCCGCGGATATCGCCCGGCCGGCCGCCTCAGCCTGAACGCGCCAAGCTTCGCGCCAATTGCACCTCTCAGTGGACGCTGGGCGGCTCCAGCTGGTGCTGGCGGGCCGCGGCGAACTTGAGCTGGCGGTCAGGCGCGACGCCGAGGCGGCGGCCGTCCGGCGCGTGGATGTCGAAGACGATGGCACCGTCCACCACAACTTCCCGGATGTAGCCGGTGAAGAAGTGCGCGTACTCCCTCCGCTCGCCGGCAATCGCCCGATCACCATCATTCATGACCATCCTCCTCTAACCCACATTTCTCACGAGCAGAGCCCCGATGCACACACTACTCGTGAGAAATGCGGGTTAGTCCACCAACCGACCACACGCGATCACGATCCCACCTCCGTGGGGAGGAGAGGGCCGGGGCGAGGGGGAGGCCCAGAACCGCAAGGCATGTGAACTGGCGGAGGCGTAGCCACCGCGTGCGAGACCATCGGGTCGGAAAGTGCGCCAAGCCCGCCCTATACCCGTTCCGAGAGCCAGATGGCGAGGCGGGTGCCGCGCTTGACCGCGGCGGAGAGCGCCTCGTAGCCGGGCGCCTGCTCGGCCCCATGGGCGAGGCCGGCCTCGCGGTGCCGGGCCTCGTCGGCGCCGAATTCCTCGAGGGTTTGGCGCAGCTCGGCCTCGTCGTCGCCGAGGCAGTTGGCCTGACCCGCGTAGTGCTGCTCGATCACTTCCTCGACCGCGACGGTGCACGCCATCGCCGCCCGCTCGCCCAGCAGCGCGCTCGCCGCACCCAGCGCGAAGCCCGCGACGTGCCAGACCGGCGACAGCGCGGTGGGCCGCACCCGGCGCTCGACCAGCAACGCGTCGAAGGTGTCCAGATGCGCCTGCTCGGCCTCGGCCATCTCGCGGATCGCGGGCGCGGCGGCGCTCTTGCCGAGCACCGCGAGCTGGCCGTCGTAGATCCGCCTGGCGCCGTACTCGCCGGCGTGATCGACCCGGATCATGCGGGCGATCGTCTCCTCCCGGGTGGGATCGCCGGGCAGCCGGTCCTCGCCCGTGATTTTGGGCCGCGCCTCTTCGCGTGTCTCGTCCTTGCTCATGTGCCGGCCCTCCACAGCCGGACCGCGCCATACGCCGCCACACCGGCCATGATTACCGAGGCGATGGCGTTCCAGCCCGCGAGCGAGACGCCAATCAGCGACCAGGGCACCTCGTCACAGCGGGTGAGCGGTGCCGACATGACCTGGGCCCTTATGTCCTCGATCGTGCCGCCGCTCATCGGCGCGGCGCACGCGCTCGCGAACCAGCCCTGCTCGACGCCGACATGGTAGACGCCGTAGCCCGTCGTCACCAGAAGCGCGAGGCTGCAGAGCGCGAGCAGCGCCAGCCGCGCCCGGCCATCCCCGACGATGACGGCGACGAGGCCCAGCCCGAGGACGGCGAAGTGGGGATAGCGCTGGATCAGGCAGAGCGGGCAAGGATGGAGCCCGCCCACGTGTTGCGAGAGATAGGCGCCAAGCAGCAGGCCGGCGCTGGCCGCCGCGACGAGGAGCGGGATGGCGCGCGCGCCCACCCATCGCTGCATCGTCGCCACCAAGGACTACGCGGCGCCGCCCGCCGCCGGCTCGCGCCGCACGATCGTGGTGCTGGTCATGGTCATCACCACGTCGTCGCGCTGGTTCAGCACGTCCAGCCGATAGCGCACGAGCCCGCGCTCAGGCTTGGAGCGCGATACCCGCGTCTCGAGGACCTCGCCGGTGGAGCGAATGGTATCGCCGGGGCGTACCGGATGGAGCCAGCGCAGCTCCTCGACCCCGGGCGAGCCGATGACGATCTCGGGCGCGAACACCCGTGCCTGGACCATCATGCGGAGCGCAACGGCGATGGTCTGGATGCCGCTCGCGATGAGCCCGCCGTAAGGGCCCGCTTCCGCGTATTCGATGTCAATGTGAAAGGGCTGCGGATCGTACTGGAAGGCGAAGTCCAGGATCTCCGCCTCGCTCAGGGTCTTGCCCAGACTCTCGAAGCGCGCGCCGGGCGTCATGTCGTCAAAATACCAGTTGTACATGGGAACCCCTGATGGCGAGCAACTAATCTAGGAAGGGGAAGGCGGGGAGCCAAGCGCAGGTGTCAATCGCGCACCGCTGCCATGCGCGCGAAGCCCCGCTCCAGGTCGGCGATGAGGTCGTCGGGGTCTTCGAGACCGGCATAGATGCGGAGCAGCGGATTGGCCGGGTCCCAGCGGGTGGCGTCCCGGAGCTTCCACGGATAGGTGGGGAGCGCCAGGCTCTCGTAGCCGCCCCAGGAGTAGCCGAGGCCGAACAGCGCAAGCGAGTCGAGGAAGGCATCGACCGCAGGCTCCGGCACCGGCTCCAGTATCACGCCGAAGAGGCTGGAGGCGCCGGAGAAGTCGCGTTGCCAGAGCGCATGGCCGGGGTCGTCCTCCAGCGCGGGGTGAAGCACCTGGCGGACCTCCGGGCGCGCCTGCAGCCAGCGGGCGAGCGCGAGGCCGGTCTCCTGGTGCCGGTACAGCCGGACGGAGAGCGTGCGCAGGCCGCGCAAGCCGAGGTAGCAGTCGTCGGGGCCGGGAGCGGCGCCCAGCTCCTCGAAGATGCGGCGCACCGGCTCAACGTGGGCCTCGGTGGTGGTGACCGCGCCCAGCATCGCGTCCGAATGGCCCACGATGTACTTGGTGCAGGCCTGGATCGAGACGTCGGCGCCCAGGGCGAGCGGCTGGCAGAAGAGCGGCGACGCCCAGGTGTTGTCCACGATCAGCACGGCGTCGTTCGCGTGCGCCGCGGCGGCTAGCGCCGGAAAGTCCTGGATCTCGAAGGTGATCGAGCCCGGCGATTCGCCTACCACTACGCTCGTGTTGTCCCGCATAAGCTCGGCGATGCCGGCGCCGATGCAGGGGTCGTAGAACGTGGTCTCGATCCCCATGCGCGTGAGCAGGCCGTTCGCGAGGGCGCGTGTCGGCCCGTAGGCGCTGTCGGTCATCAGCACGTGGTCGCCGCTCTTCACGAAGGCGAGCAGCGCCGCCACGATCGCCGCCTTGCCGGAGCCGAACAGGTAGCAGCGGTGGCCCTGCTCCAGCGCGGCAATCGAATCCTGCAGCGGAAAGGTCGTCGGCGTGCCGTAGCGGCCGTAATAGGTCTTGCCGTACTGGCGCGCGCCGAACGTCGCCTCCTTCAGGGCCGCCGCCGACTCATGCAGGATCGTCGACGCGTGGTAGACGGGCGGGTTGACCACGCCGTGGTTCGCCGCGGGGTCTCGGCCGAGCACCGAGAGCAGGGTCTCGTCCCGGTAGCGCCTCTTGTCGCCGCTATCCTTGCTCATGGTCAGTGACCGAGCGGACGATCGCTCAAATGTCGGCGAAGCAATGGGTTTCCGCCGCGCCGCCGGGATGCGTCACCGCGCCCTGGTAGGCAGGCCCCACGGTCGCCGCGTACTTCCAGAGCGCGCCGGCCTGGTAGTCGTGCGTGCGCTCCGTCCAGGACTTGCGGCGCTCCGCCAGCTCTGCATCGGAGAGCGCCACGCTGAGCTCGCCGCTGGTCGCATCGACGGTCACCTGATCGCCGTCGCGCAAGAGCGCGATGGGGCCGCCCACGGCAGCCTCCGGCCCGACATGGCCGATGCAGAAGCCCCGCGTCGCACCCGAGAACCGGCCATCGGTGATGAGCGCGACCTCCTCGCCCTTGCCTTGGCCGTAGATCTGCGAGGTGACCGCCAGCATCTCGCGCATGCCGGGGCCGCCCTTCGGCCCCTCGTAGCGGATCACGATCACGTCGCCGGACTTGTAGTCGCGGCTGACGACGGCCTTCATCGCCTCTTCCTCGGTGTCGAAGCAGCGCGCGGGCCCGACGTGGCGGAGCCGCGAGAGGCCGGCCACCTTCACGATCGCCCCTTCCGGCGCGAGGTTGCCGCTGAGCCCCACCACGCCGCCGGTGGGCGAGAGCGGGGCAGAGGTGGGAACCACCACGTCCTGCTCGGTGGGGAACTTCACGTCCGCAAGATTCTCGGCGAGCGTGCGGCCGGTCACGGTCAGACAATCGCCGTGCAGGTAGCCGCCCTCGAGCAGCGCCTTGAGCACGATGGGCACGCCGCCGACCTCGAACAGGTCCTTCGCGACGTAGCGGCCGCCCGGCTTGAGATCGGCGATATAGGGCGTGCGCTTGAACACCTCCGCCACCGCCGCGAGATCGAAGTCGATCCCCGCCTCGTTGGCGATGGCCGGCAGGTGCAGCCCCGCGTTGGTCGAGCCGCCGGTGGCCGCCACCACCGTCGCCGCGTTCTCCATCGCCTTGCGGGTCACGATGTCGCGCGGGCGGATGTTGCTCTCCAGCAGGTCCATGACGCAGTTGCCGGAGGCCACGGCGAACTCGTCGCGGGATTCGTAAACCGCCGGCGCGCCCGCGGAATGCGGAAGCGCAAGCCCGATGGCCTCGGAGACGCAGGCCATGGTGTTGGCGGTGAACTGGCCGCCGCAGGAGCCGCCGGAGGGGCACGCCACCGCCTCGAGTTCCGCCAGATCCTCCTCCGTGACATCGCCCTCGTTGAGCTTGCCGTAATACTCGTAGACGTCCATCACCGTAACGTCCTTGCCGCGGAAGCGCCCCGGCAGGATGGAGCCGCCGTAGAGGAAGACGCCCGGCACGTTGAGCCTGACCAGCGCCATCATCATGCCGGGCAGCGACTTGTCGCAGCCGGCGATGCCCACCAGCGCGTCGTAGGAGTGTCCGCGCATGGTGAGCTCGACCGAGTCCGCGATCACGTCGCGGGAGACGAGCGAGGACTTCATGCCCTGGTGGCCCATGGCAATGCCGTCGGTCACCGTGATCGTGGTGAACTCGCGCGGCGTGCCGCCCGCCTCGTCCACGCCGGTCTTCGCCGCCAGCGCCTGGCGGCGCAGCGTGATGTTGCAGGGCGCAGTCTCGTTCCAGGTGGTGGCGACGCCCACGATGGGCCGGCTCATCGCCTGGCGGGAGACGCCCATGGCATAGAAGAACGAGCGGTGCGCGGCGCTCTTGGCCCCCTCGGTGATGTGCCTGCTCGGCAGCTTCGACTTGTCGAATTTCGTGCTCATGGCGCCCTTCCCCTTCGCGCACCGCCCACGCACTCTTGGCGGTGCACCGAATTCCGCGTTGGCCGGCCCCGTCAGACCGAGCCCGCCGGCGCACGGCTTACTCGCCCCGGTGGGTCGGGGTCAAGCGGCGCGCATCGCCGCGAGACCGTTACGACGCGGCGATGCGCTCCAGCGCGGCCTTGAGCCGGGCCTCGGCCGTGCAGGCCTCGTCGAGGCGCCCGCGCTGCTCTTCGACCACGTGGGCCGGCGCCCGCGCCAGAAACTGCTCGTTACCGAGCTTGCTTTCGAGCTTGGCGCGCTCCTTGCCCACCTTGCCGAGCTCGCGGTCGAGCCGGGCGCGCTCCTTGTCGAACTCGATGACGCCCGCGAGCGGGAGCACGACGGTCGCCTCGTCCAGCATCATCTGCACCGAGCCGGATGGCACGTCGCCGTCCAGCGCCTCCGCCTCGCTGAGGCGGGCGAGGCGGGCGATGACCTCACGGTGGCGATCGAGCCGCACCGCCGTCTCGGGGGCAGCCCCCCGCAGCCCGAGGGCGATACGGGCTCCGGCCGGCACGTTCATCTCGGCCCTGACGGCGCGCACCGCCGTGACGAGCCGCACCACCCAGTCCATCTCCTGCGCGGCATCGATATCGCCGACGCTCTCGTCGAGCGCCGGCCAGGGCGCCGTGATCAGCGTGCCCGCGCGGCTTTCGTCGATCCTGCCCCAGAGCTCCTCGGTGACGAACGGCATGAAGGGATGGAGCAGGCCCAGGATCGTATCCAGCACCCAGGCGGCCGTGGCGCGGGTCTCCGCCTTCGCCGGTCCGTCCGGACCGGAGAGCGTGGTCTTGGAGAACTCCAGGTACCAGTCGCAGAAGACGTCCCAGGTGAAGTGGTAGACAGCGCCCGCCGCCGCATCGAAGCGGTAGGCGTCGAGCGCTTCCGTCACCTCGCGGGCGGCGCGCGCGGCCTCGCCCACGATCCAGCGATTGACCCGGCCCTCGGCCCCGGCGGGATCGAATCCGGCCACGGGCTTGCACCCGTTGGCCTCGCAGAAGCGCGCGGCGTTCCAGAGCTTGGTGGCGAAGTTGCGGTAGCCGGCGACACGGCTCTCGGCGAGCTTGATGTCGCGCCCCTGCGCCTCCATCGCGGCCAGCGTAAAGCGCAGTGCATCGGCGCCGTACTTGTCGATGAGCGCGAGCGGGTCGATCACGTTGCCCTTGCTCTTCGACATCTTCTGCCCCTTCTCGTCGCGCACCAGCGCGTGGATGTAGACCGTGCGGAAGGGGACATCGCCCATGAAGTGCATGCCGAGCATCACCATGCGGGCGACCCAGAAGAAGATGATGTCGAAGCCCGTGATCAGATCGCTGTTGGGGTAGTAGGTCTCCAGCGCATCGGTGCGCTCGGGCCAGCCGAGGGTCGAGAACGGCCAGAGGCCGGAGCTGAACCAGGTGTCCAGCACGTCCTCGTCGCGCGTGAGCGGCTCGACGCTGCCGTAGTGCCGCGCCGCCTGCTCCTCGGCCTCGGCCTCGGAGGTCGCGACGAAGACGTGGCCGTCGGGGCCGTACCACGCCGGGATGCGGTGGCCCCACCAGAGCTGGCGCGAGATGCACCAGGGCTGGATGTTGCGCATCCACTCGAAATAGGTGTTGGTCCAGCGCTCCGGCACGAAGCGGATGCGGCCGTCCTCCACCGCCTCGATGGCGGGCGCGGCGAGGGTCTTGGCGTCGACGTACCACTGGTCGGTGAGCCAGGGCTCGATCACCGCGCCCGAGCGGTCGCCGTGGGGCACGGTGTGGACGTGCGCCTCGACCGCCTCGATCAGCCCCTGCGCATCGAGATCGGCGAGCACGCGCTCGCGCGCCTCGAATCGGTCGAGACCACGGTAGGCCTCGGGCGCGTTGTCGTTGATCCGGCCTTCGGCGTCGAACACGTTGACGATATCGAGGTCGTGCCGGCGGCCCACCTCGAAGTCGTTGAAGTCGTGGGCCGGCGTGATCTTCACCGCGCCCGAGCCCTGCTCGGGATCGGCGTAGTCATCGGCGACGATAGGCATGCGGCGGCCGACCAGCGGCAGCACCGCATGGCGGCCGATGAAGCCCCGATAGCGCTCGTCCTCGGGGTGCACCGCGACGGCGGTATCGCCCAGCATGGTCTCGGGCCGGGTGGTCGCGACGACGATGTGCTCGCCGGGCCGCCCCTCCAGCGGGTAGCGGATGTGCCAGAGCTTGCCCTCCCGCATCTCGCGCTGCTCGACCTCCAGGTCGGAGATCGCGGTGCCGAGCACCGGGTCCCAATTCACCAGCCGCTTGTCGCGATAGATTAGGCCCTGCCGGTAGAGGGTGACGAAGACCTCGAGCACCGCCCGACTCAGGCCCTCGTCCATGGTGAAGCGCTCCCGCGACCAGTCGGGCGAGGCACCGAGGCGGCGGAGCTGGCGCCCGATGGCGCCGCCGGATTCGGCCTTCCAGGACCAGACCCGGTCGATGAAGGCGTCGCGGCCAAGGGCTCGCCGGTCCGTGCCCGCCTCTGCCAACTGGCGCTCGACCACCATCTGCGTCGCGATCCCGGCGTGGTCCATGCCCGGCTGCCAGAGCGCGTTGCGGCCGGTCTTGCGGCGGTAGCGGGTGAGCACGTCCTGCAACGTGTTGTTGAGCGCGTGCCCCATGTGCAGGCTGCCGGTGACGTTGGGCGGCGGCATCATCACGCACCAGGGCGCGCCGGCGTCGGGGCGCCCGGCGAAACCGCCGCTCTTCTCCCAAAGATCGTAAAGACGGCCCTCGAAATCGGCAGGCCGATAGGTCTTCTCCAGCATTGTCGTCTCGTAACCGTTTCGGGGAGATGGCGCTAGTGCAGCGGCAGGCGGAAGGGCACCCTGGGGCAGCGATCTACTCGGTCTTGGAAGGGCCGGCCGTGCGTTCGAGCTCGCGCTTGACCAGGCGCTCGACCATCGGCGGCATGTGGGTGTCGAGCCACGTCTGCAGCATCGGCCGAAGAGTCTCCAGCACCTGCTCCTCGCGGGCCCGGCCGTCCTCCGCGACCTCCGGCGCACCTTCACGGCCCCGATCCAGACCGATCGCGTTGCCCTGCTCGTCCACCATGTCGACCAGATCCAGGATGTCGTCATCCTCGCGTGCAGCCGGCGCTGGCTCGGCCTCGGGCGGTGCGTCCTCGCCGGGGCTCGGTTCGCGTCCCTCGCCGTCGGCGACGATGCGGCCGATCGACTCCAGGATCTGCTGCTTCGAAAGGTCGGGCTTTGGATTGGCCATCGAACCGTACCGCCGGGCGCGTGACGCTCCAGTGCGCGGAGCCTAGGCCAATCGGGGCGCGATTGCCACCGCACGTGCCGCTGCCGGGCCTCGGCGGTCGCGTTGGACCGCACCATCGCCTATAATGCCGCGAGTCACACGGCCGTGGAGAAGCAGGCCCCGGTGCCGGCATCGAACCTCGAAAAACGATGCGCCGAAATCGGTCTAAAAATGACCGAGCAGCGGCGTGTGATCGCGCGCGTCCTGTCGGACGCCAAGGACCATCCCGACGTGGAAGGGCTCTACCAGCGCGCGACGGCGATAGACCCCCGTATCAGCCTGGCGACGGTCTATCGCACGGTGCGGCTCTTCGAGGAATGCGGCCTGTTGGAGCGCCACGACTTCCGCGACGGGCGGGCGCGCTACGAGGAGCATCCCGACGAGCATCACGATCACCTGATCGACCTCACGTCGGGCAAGGTGATCGAGTTCCAGAACGAGGAGATCGAGGCGCTCCAGGCCGCCGTCGCCAAGGCGCTCGGCTACAAGCTCGTCGATCATCGGCTGGAGCTTTACGCGGTCCCGCTCAATACGCCCGAAGACTGAAGCTCGCAGGAACCCATGACCGACGATGATTTCATGGCCGGAATCGTCGCCGGGAGCCTCGAAGTTCGCCTGGCACGCTCGCCGGTGGATGTGGACGCCGTTCAGGCGTTGCGCTACCGCGTGTTTTACGAGGAGATGGCGGCCGATCCGAGCGGCGAGATGGCGGCGCGCGAGCGCGACTTCGACCGCTTCGATGCGTACTGCGACCATCTCATGGTGATCGACCACGACCGCAGCGCCGGAGACAAGGTGGTCGGCACCTACCGCCTGCTCCGGCGCTCGGTTGCCGATGCCCACGGCGGCTTCTACTCGTCCTGGGAGTACGACATCGACACGATCGTCGCCCATCCAGGCGAGATCCTTGAGCTCGGCCGCTCCTGCGTCGATTCCGCCTACCGCAACGGCACCACCATGACCCTGCTGTGGCGGGGCAACGCGGCCTACGTGCTGCACTACGACGTGCCGATCATGTTCGGCTGCGCCAGCTTCCCGGGCACGGACCCCCAGGAACACGCGGAACCGCTTTCCTACCTCTATCACAACTATCTTGCGCCGCCGGCGCTCCGCCCCCGCGCCAGGGACGAGCACTACGTGAGCATGGACCTGATCCCCAAGGAGGAGCTGGACAGGCGGGCTGCGCTCAGGGCCGTGCCGCCGCTGATCAAGGGCTATCTCAGGCTCAACGGCTTTGTCGGCGACGGCGGCGTGATCGACCGGCAGTGGGGTAGCGTCGATGTCAGCATCGTCGTAAAGACCGACCTCGTGACCCAGCGCTACCGGGACAAGCTCACATGATCGCGTTCGTGGTGTTGCTTCGCTTCTTCGGCTGGACCATCAGCCTGGTCCCGTTTCAAGTGGTGCTCATAGCGATCCGGGCGCCGCTCGCCAAGCGGCTACCGATGGTCTGGCACCGGGGTGTATGCCGCATCTTCGGCTTCAGGATCGAGCGGTACGGCACCGCGTCGCGAACCGTGCCCACGCTCTTCGTCTGCAATCACACCTCCTACCTTGATATCAGCGCGCTGGGCGCCGTGGTGCCGGGGAGCTTCGTCGCCAAGGCCGAAGTGCGGAGCTGGCCCATGTTCGGCTTTCTCGCCACCCTGCAGCGGACCGTGTTCGTCGAGCGCCGGGCCTCGCGGACCGCCCATCACCGCGACAACATGACCGCCCGGCTCGAGGCCGGCGACAACCTGATTCTCTTTCCGGAAGGCACCAGCAACGACGGCAACAGGGTGCTGCCGTTCAAGAGCGCCTTCTTCGGCATCGCCGAGAAGCCGGTCAGGGGCAAGCCGCTCGTCGTGCAGCCGGTCTCGATCGCCTACACGCGCCTGAACGGGATCCCCATGGGGCGGCCCTACCGGCCGTTCTACGCCTGGTACGGCGACATGGAGCTTGCGAGCCACCTCTGGAACGTGGCCGGTCTCGGCAATGCCACGATCGCGATTCAGTTCCACGAGCCCGTGACCATCGAGCAGTTCCGGTCTCGAAAAGAGATGGCCGAAGCCTGTCAGGCCGCGATCGCCGACGGAGTCTCCCGCGCGATTAGCGGCAAGCTGACCCCGCCGATCAGAAAACGTTTCTGGGCCCCCCGGCCCGCCTGACCGCCGCCCGCCTCCAGCGGCACGATCACCCGGCGCAGCGTCAGCCCTTTCAGGCATCCGATTGTTTTCCCGCAGCGGGCTTCCCCCGAAGCCGTGCACCGGCTTCGCGCAAATAGAGAGGCCGAACGGCGTTGCCTTCAATGCCCCGGACCTCGGCGCGGGCGGCAGCACGGCGCACGAGCACGCGCGCATCGGGCGTGGCCAAGCCGCTCGCCGAGCGTGCGTCGATCGCAGGTGCCAACGCCGCAAGTGCGGCGTCCTGTCCGGTCCCCACCACGACAACCGGCCTGCCGTTCCCTGCGGCTGTGACGAGGCCGGGCAGTGCCTTGGCGTCGAGAGCCTCGGGCGCACCGAGCGCATCCAGCGAGGGGGCGAAGAGCTGGGCGTAGAGACGTCCCCGACCGGCATCGAGGGCCGCGAGGATCGGCCCGTCGCGCTCTGCTGCGGGAACACCGGCGGCGAGAACTTCGAGCGTGGAAAGCCCGATCAAGGGTCGCTCCAAAGCCAGGGCGAGGCCACGTGCCGTGGCCAGGCCGATCCGAATCCCGGTGAACGAGCCGGGGCCGACCGTGACCGCGAACCGGTCTATCGCGGCGAGCGTCGTGCCGCCCTCGGCTGCGACCTCGCGGAGCATGGGAACGAGGGATTCGGCGTGTCTGCCGCCCGTCTCGACGCGCCGGCAAGCCGCTACCGCGCCGCCCGCCCAGAGCGCGGCGGAGCAGGCTGCCGTAGCCGTGTCGAATCCGAGCAGCGTCAATCCGTCCGTGGCCATGAACCGGTCTGTGTCCTGTTCCCGTTGTCCGCGGCTCTAGCATTCGCCCGGCACCGGCCGCAACAATGCGTCGCAGGGCGAACCGGTGCTATTCTTGCGCCTGGCCTCGCCCGCGACACCTTGGGGCTCATGACAGACCTGGTCGAGATCGCACCGCCGCGCTTCGACGTATCGCTGGCGCTCGCCTACGCCACTGACGACAACGTCACGGGCCGCCGCATCTATTGCCGGGCAGCGTGCTACCTCCACCGCGACGCCGCAGAACTGCTGGAACGCGCCGTCGACCTCGCCGCCGCCCAGGGGCTGAAGCTGATCGTCTTCGACGGCTACCGCCCCGTGGAGGCGCAGTGGGCGCTCTGGCGGCAGTGCCCGGATCCGACCTTTCTTGCGGACCCGCGGCGCGGCTCGCCGCATTCACGGGGCATCGCGGTCGATCTCAGCCTCGAGGATCGGGAAACCGGGATACCCCTGGACATGGGCACCGGCTTCGACGACCTGACACCGCGCGCGTTCCACGGCAGCACCGCGCCGCCGACGGCGGCCCAGCGCAACCGGATGCTGCTGCTCGGCTTGATGGCGTCGGCGGGCTGGGATCACTATCTCAACGAATGGTGGCACTATCAGATGTTCACACCGCGCCGCTACCCCCTGCTCTGGGACTCGGCGGCAGGCACGGGATTGATGGCTCCATGACCCTAGACTGGCTTCTGCGCTCAGGCCGCACCGCGTGCATCGCCTTTGCGCTGACCGCCACGCTTGCTGCCGGCGGCGGTGCGGCCTTCGCCGCCGATTCCGCAGTGATCCTGCAATACCACCGCTTCGGCGAGGACTCGTACCCGTCGACGAGCGTCACCATCGAGCAGTTCGAGGCGCAGATCGAGCACCTTTCGAGCGGCGGCTACACCGTGCTTCCGGTCCCCGAGATTCTTGCCGCGCTTGACGCCGGCCGGTCTCTGCCGGATCGCACCATCGGCATCACCATCGACGACGCCACGCGATCGACCTTCGTCGAGGGATGGCCACGATTCGAGGCAGCGGATTTCCCCTTCACCGTGTTTGTGTCCACCGATCCGGTCGATCTGGGTCACGCGAGCATCATGAGCTGGGACGAGCTTCGCCAGCTGGTCGCGGCAGGTGTGACCATCGGCAACCACGGCGCCGCACACGGGCGCATGTGGCAGAACGACGACACTGCAAACAGAGAGGACCTCGAGAAAGCACGCCGACGAATCCGGGAGGAGCTCGGCCTGGACGCCGCCCTCTTCGCCTACCCCTACGGCGAATGGAACGGCGGGCTGCGCGCACTCGTCGCCGAGCTCGGCTTCACCGCGGCGTTCGGCCAGCACTCCGGTGCCGTCGGGCCGCATTCGGACACGCTCAACCTGCCGCGCTTCGCGCTGAACCAACGCTACGGGGAATTCGACCGCTTCAGGCTGATCGTGGACACCCTGCCGCTCGGCGCTCGTGACGTGACTCCGGCGGAGCAGATCGTCACGGAGAATCCGCCGACCGTGGGCTTCACGGTCGAGCCGCCGCTCGCGAACCGCAACGCCCTCGTCTGCTATGCGTCTGGCGGCGTCGCCGCCACCATCGAGCACCGGGAAGGCGGCGGTGTGCAGGTCAGCTTCGACGGGCCTTTCCCGCCCGGCCGGGCGCGGCTCAATTGCACCGCCCCCACCGGGGCCGGGCGCTGGCACTGGTTCGGCCTGCAGTTTGTAGTGCCCTAAAATCCGGGCGCCGGCAGATCAGATGGGCGGTCGCCTGCTCGGTGGACCGATCACCGCCGTCCACTGGCGGTTGTTCAGCCACGCCCGGTCGAAGTCGCCGAGCCGGTTCTGACGGATAATCTGGCGGATGCTCTTGACGTAAGCCCCGCGCCGCTCCGAATAGCTCTGCAGCTCGCCGGCCAGGGCGTAGCCGCTGATCTGGACACCGTCCCGGCGTAGCTCGGCCCGCCGGCGGCGGAAATCCTCATAGGCCCAATGGCTATTGAGGTTATGGACGTAGGCGCGCACGCCCGCGAGCAAATTGTCGTAGCTACGCACGCGATGCCTTCTGTCCGAATCGCGCCGCGCTGGCACCATGCCGGGCGTGCCGTTGTATGTGTATTGACCGAAGAGTGCGTTGCCCTCACGCGCGAACCGGGAGGTGCCCCACCCCGTCTCCTCCGCCGCCTGCGCCAGCGCCAGCGAGGGCGGCACGACATCCATCCGTGTCAAGAGCTCCCGCACATTGAGCGGATCCGCACCGTAGCCATCGGCCATGGCGACGAGCCATGCCCGGTCGGCGGGCGCGAGCGCGTCGCCCCGCGCGAGCCTGTGTCCCAGCCGCTCCACCCGCCAGCGGGCGGTGGCGATCTCCTCGTTGACCTGAAGCACGATCGGGAGGACCGCCTGGAAGAAGAACCGCTTCTTCGCGCGTGCAGACGGCATGTTGGAGAGGTCTCGCGGCATCGCCTCGAGATAGAAGCGCGGCACGGGGCCGGCCGCGATCCGCACCCGGTCGAGGTCGTAGCCGATCGATTCGAAGCGCGCGATGACCGCGTCGGCCGAAGCGACCCACGTCGTAGGCTTCAGCACGACCGACGGCACTTCCTCGTTCGTGCCGGTACGCGCCAGCTTGCGCGGCTTCAGCACCGACTCAGGTGGTGGCGGCGAATCTACTTCTCGCGGCGTCGGAATCCGTTTGATCGCCGGCGCGTAGCGGGGTGTGACGGTGATCGGCCGATCGGGCGCGACCGTCGCCTCTTGCCACTCGGCCTCCCGCGCAACACCGGAGCGAGCAGAAGCTAGTGTGAGAAGCCGGCCAATCGAGCTGATCGGACGGATGTCCCGAGGTACCGCCTCCGACAGCGAAAAGACCAACCCGAGCCGGTCGGGTGCGGTCGGAAAAGCGTCCCCTAATGCGGGCGCTTCCGCTTTGGAGTCCATCGTCGACACTGGGCCTGCCGCGAGGAAGCCCAACGGCGATGCATCCCGGGCGGCGGCCGGCTCGATCGGATCGACGCCGCCCGCGATCAAGACGAGAGCCCCGAGCGCCGCGACCCCCAGCGCGCCAATCGCTGACCGGGAGGCGACCCTCGAACCGCTCACAGCTACCGCCGGCGGTGCGTCAAGCGCGCTTCGCCGGGAACACGGGGCATTTCGCCTGCGCACACGCGCGCTGGCCCGCCCCTCAGCACGTATCAAAACGCCCTATCTCCCTCCCCCGGCTTCGCCGGGATCGCACGAGCCGCACTAGACGGCGCGCACCTCCACGACTTCCGGGATGTAGTGTTTCAGCATGTTCTCGATGCCCATCTTCAGGGTCATGGTCGAACTCGGACAGCCCTGACACGATCCCTGCAGCTGAAGCATTACGATGCCGTTCTGGAATCCGCGATAGATGATGTCCCCACCGTCCTGAGCGACGGCAGGCCTCACCCGCGTATCGAGCAGCTCCTTGATCTGGCCAACGATCTCCGCGTCGGCACCGTCGTCCGCCACGTCCTCTGCCGTCTGCGCGGCATCGTCGAGGAGGAGCGGGTGGCCCGCCACGAAGTGCTCCATGATCACGCCGAGGATCACGGGTTTCAGCAGTTGCCAGTCGGCATCATCGGACTTGGAGACAGAGACGAAGTCGCCACCGAAGAAAACGCCGGTGACGCCCTCGACCTGAAACAGCCGCCGCGCAAGCGGCGAACGCTCCGCCGATTCGACATCGCGGAAGTCCGCGGTCCCAGTCGACATCACCGCCTCTCCGGGCAGAAATTTCAATGTCGCCGGGTTCGGGGTCCGCTCGGTCTGGATGAACATGCTTTTCCCAACCCTGCCCAATATGGGCGCCTAACCGTTATCCAGAGTGCCGATCAGGTCAAGCCCAATAGCTATGTCATTTGTTCACATATCTATGCATTTGATTTATGGATAAATTTCAATTGCTCCACAGATTATCCACAGCGCCGGATCGCGCCTCCGGTGTCCCAAATGGGTGCGACGAAGGCCGCGGCCGTGGTGAGAACTGCAGGCTACGTCAGGTCCTGGAGCTGCTGATCGTTCAGGTTGCCGGGCACCACCACGAGCGGGATGTTGAGTTGTCCGGCAAGCTGCCCGGCCAGCCAGGAAATCAGCGAACCGGCCCCCTGATCGGGCGGGGCCGCGCCCACGACCAGCAGATTGATCGCCTCGTTCTCGGCCACGTGGCCCAGAATTTCATCGCCGATGCCGCCCTCGCGCACCGCCACGCTCGGCGGCTCTCCGGTGACGTCCTCGACCTTGGCGGCAATCGACTGGAGGAGGGCTTCCGCTTCCTCCCGCGTCTCCTGCCGCATCAGCTCGCCGACCGCTGCCCAATGCTGGAACTCCGGCGGCTGCACGACGTGAATCAGCGCCACGCGGCCACCGGAATTCCGGGCGCGCAGCGCGGCAAAGCGTGCAGCGACCTCGGAGTGGCCGTCGTCCGCAACGCAGACCAGAAAAGTGACATCCCCGGCGACGTGGGCCGCTTCCGGTTCGGGCGGCGCCTGCTCGGTCATGGCATCGATCCCACCGCGTCCTCAGCCTTTGCGGAAGGCGAAGCTGCCCAGCCATCCTGCCACCAGCGCGAGCGCGATAGCAATGACACCGTAGAGGGCTTCGTCCGTGCGCGCGAAGGTGGAAACGTCTGCCGAGAAGCCGGCCTTCTCGATGCTGAGTGCCGCCGTGCGGGTGCTGAGCACGTCTCCGTCGACCATCAGCATCGCCTCGACCAGATACTCGCCGGTCGGCACGTGGGCGGGCAGGTCGATGGTCGTGCGGAACAGTCGCTCGTCGATGAACTCGACGACGCCCGGCTCGGACTTGTAGAGGGAGTCGCGCTCCCGGTCGCGATGAAGAGCGGCGCGGAAGTCGTCCGCCTCGCCCGACGTGTCGAACCAGATCGCCTCCAGCAGCACGCGCTCGGAGCCGAGCTGCTTGCGGTCGAGCAGCTCGGCGGGAGCGATCTTTTCGAGCGGACTCGAGGCGGCGACGAAGTAGTAGCCGGGCACGTTGCGAAAGGCGATCGATTCCCGGTTGACCCAGACGCCGACGGACCGGAGCTTGCGGCGCACCACCACCGGCTCCTCGGGTCCGCGCACGGCGACCACGACGTCGCCCGCCACGTCGGTCACGCCGAAGAGCAGCAACGAGGTGCCGGCAAAGCTGGAGTCGATCTCGATGCGCTGGGTCGAGAGCGCGATCAGCAATGGCTCGTCGTGCTCCTGGGCCGCCGCCGGCATTGCCGCGATGCCGGCGGCGAGGACCATCCCGAGCAGCTGGAGCAGGCGCCGCATCAGTTCCCCCATAGCGGCGCGACCGCGAAGGGGTCGTCCGGCATCACCACCAGCGAGTAGGCTAGCCGACCGCCGACCGCGAGCACCATGAGCGCGAGCAGGCCCCTGAGATGCTCCGCCCGGATACGCCCGCCGATCCGCGTGCCGTACTGTGCGCCGATGACGGCACCGACCGCCAGCAGAAGGCCGAGGATGATGTCGACGTTGTTGTTGTTGATCGCGT
Source organism: Alphaproteobacteria bacterium (assembly GCA_022820945.1). Classification (GTDB taxonomy): domain Bacteria; phylum Pseudomonadota; class Alphaproteobacteria; order UBA828; family UBA828; genus WTGU01. Next base: position 33,350 of record JAJEEP010000159.1, read on the forward strand.
GGGCGAAGCAGGAAACCGAGCTGATCACGATGATGCCGAGCAACGATGTGCCAACCACCACCGAGGTCGGCATGCCGATGAGGTAGATCATCGCCGGCACCATGAAGAACCCGCCGCCCACCCCCATGATGGAGGCGAGGATGCCCATGAGGAAGCCCAGTGCGAACGGCGGGATTGCACTGACGTAGAGGCGCGAGCGCCGGAAGCGCAGCTTGAGCGGCAGCCCGTGAATCCAGGTGTGGTGGTGCGCCTTGCGGCGTAACGTGCGCTGGCGCCGCACCGTTGCCCTGACGCTCTCGACCGCCATCAGGCAGCCGACCACGCCGAGAAACAGCACGTAGGAGAGAGATATCACCAGGTCGATCTGGCCCGCGTCTCTGAGCAACTTGAAGATGTAGACGCCGAGCCAGGCGCCGCCCGCCCCGCCGCAGGAGATCAGCGCACCGATCAGGAAGTCGACGTTGCCGCGACGCCAGTGCGCCATCGTGCCTGAGACCGACGATGCGATGATCAGGTTGGTACCGGTTCCAACGGCGACCGAGGGCGTCACCCCGAGGAAGATCAGAAGCGGTGTCATCAGAAAGCCACCGCCCACGCCGAACATGCCCGACAGCAGGCCTACCCCGCCACCGAGCACGAGCAGAATCAGCGCATTGGCTGAAAGCTCGGCGATCGGGAGATAGATCTCCATCGGGAAAACAGCGTCGTGCGTATGGGGATGCGCACGTTACATGCGCCTCCCGCTCAAGTAGCGCAAGCGAAAAGTCTGTAATCGTGCGGCTTTTGCGCAGAAATGGGCCGCAGAGCGCGGCCCGGCGCCGCTCAGGCGTCGAGCAGCCCCATGATGCGCCGCACCTCGCCCAGGTTGGAGTCGGCGATGTGCCGGGCGCGCGCCGCGCCGTTGGCCAGCACGCCGTCGATGTAGCCGGGGTCCGCCAGCAGCTCGCGCATGCGCGCGGCGATGGGGCCGAGCGTCTCAATCGCGAGATCGGCGAGCTTGCTCTTGAAGTCGGCAAAGCCCATCAGAGAATGCTCGGCGGCCACCCTTTCCATGGGCTCGTCGACGAGCGCGGCATAGATGCTCAGCAGGTTCGCCGCTTCCGGCCGCCGCTCGAGGTCGTGGGCCAGGCCGGGCTCGGAATCGGTCTTGGCGCGCTTGATCTTGAGCGCGATCGAGTCGGCATCGTCGGTCAGATTGATCCGCGAATAGTCGGACCCGTCCGACTTGCTCATCTTGTTGCGGCCGTCCCGCAGGCTCATCACGCGCGTCGCGGCACCGAAGATCATCGGCTCGGGCAGGGGGAAGAAGTCCACGTCGTAAGCGCGATTGAACGCGCTCGCGATGTCGCGGGAGAGCTCCAGGTGCTGCTTCTGATCCTCGCCCACAGGCACTGCCGTCGCGTGGTAGAGCAGGATGTCGGCCGCCATCAGCACGGGATAGGCGTAGAGGCCGAGGAACGCGCTCTCCCTCTTCTTCCCCGCCTTTTCCTTGAACTGCGTCATGCGGTTGAGCCAGCCAAGCGGAGTGAAGCAGTTCAGGATCCAGGCGAGCTCCGCGTGCGCGGCGACACGGCTCTGATTGAAGATGATGCAATTCTTGGGGTCGAGCCCGGCGGCGATGAGCCCGGCCGTGACCTCGCGGGTGTTGTTCGTGAGCTCGTCCGGCTCCTGTGCCACCGTGATCGCGTGCAGGTCGACGATGCAATAGAGGCAGTCGTACTCGCGCTGCATCGCGACCCAATTCTTGATCGCGCCCAGGTAGTTGCCGAGGTGCAGGTTGCCGGTCGGCTGTATGCCGGAAAAGACCCGCTTCATGTCAGGAACGCTCCGCCGGGGGCGCGCCTTATCGCGCCCTCGCGCGCCGTCGTCAACCTCGGCCTTGGTCTTGACCTTGCTTTTCGCCCGTCCGCCGGGCCAGCAGCACACGCATTTCGCTCACCGATACGACCCCCGTGACAATGGCGAGAGCGCCGTAGGCGACAAGGCCCGCGGCGACGAGAGCGGCGAGCGCCGCGATGCGCAGGCCCGCCGTCTCCAACGCCATCTCCAGGGCCAGCGCGAGCGCCCAGAGCACGACCGCCATGCCGGCGGACGCCGCGATCATGCGCGGCAATCGGCGCCTCAGCCGCCGGTCCGGCTTGAGGAAGCCCCGACGCGACAGGCCCGCGGCCAGAAGGCCGACGTTGAGCCAACCGGCGAGCGTGGTCGCCAGCGCGATCCCGATGTGGGCGAGCGGGCCCATGAGGGCGAGGTTCAGCACGACGTTCACCGCGAGGCAGAGGATGGCGATCCGCACTGGCGTCCTGGTGTCCTGACGCGCGAAATAGCCGGGCGCCAGCACCTTGATCAGCACGAACGCGGGCAACCCCGCGGCATAGGCGACCAGCGCGCCGGCCGTGGCGTCGCTTTCCGTCACGCCGAAGGCGCCGCGCTCGAACAGGACCGCGATCACAGGGCCGGCGATGACGATGAGCGCGACCGCCGCGGGCACCGCCAGTAGCAGTGCCATCTCGATCGCCCGGTTCAGACTGTTCGACGCCTCGTCGGCTTCGCCTGCCCGCAGTTGACGGCTGAGCAGCGGCAACAGCGCGGTTCCGACTGCGACGCCGACCACACCGAGGGGAAGCTGATTCACGCGGTCTGCGTAATAGAGGAAGGAAACCGAGCCGGAGGGCAGCAGCGAGGCGATGATGATGTCGACAACGAGATTGATCTGGGCGACGCCCGCGCCGAGCGCCGCTGGTGCGGCCAGGATGAGCAGGCGCTTGACCCCCGGCGTGAGCCGGGGCCGGCGCAGACGGAGAGACATCCCCGCGCGTTTGGCCGCGACGACCAGCCAGACGAACTGAACGATGCCGCCGACCGTGACGCCTACCGCCAGCGCGTGCCCCGGCGTCTCGGTCCAGCGTGCGAGCCCCAGCAGGGCGCCGATCAGGCAGAGATTGAGCAGGATTGGCGTGGCCGCCACCGCGGCGAAGCGATAGAGCGAGTTCAGCACCCCGCCGAGGAGGGAGACGAGCGAAATCAGGAGGATGTAGGGGAACGTGAGGCGCGTGAGCTGCACGGTCAGCTCGAGCTTGCCGGGCTCGTCCGCGAAGCCCGGCGCCAGCACGTGCATCAGCCACGGCATCACGATTTGCGCCACGATGACGAGCGCGAGCAGCGTCCACAGCAGGACGGTCAGCACGTCCTCGGCGAACGACTTGGCCGCCTCGCGCCCGTCGCGCTCCAGCGTGCCCGCGAAGAGCGGCACGAAAGCCGCGTTGAATGCGCCTTCAGCGAACAGCCGCCGCAGGAAGTTGGGCAGCTTGAAGGCGACGAAGAAGGCGTCTGCGACCGGGCTCGCGCCCAGAACGGACGCGATCAGGATATCGCGCAGAAAGCCGAGAACGCGCGAGCCCATGGTGTAGCCGCCGACCGTCGCGGCCCAGCGGGCGAGTGCCATCGGCTACACGAATGGCCAGTGGAGGGCCGGCGGCCTAGATGGCCGCGCGGTGGGGCAGCGCGTCATCGGCCTCGCGCTCGAGCATCTCCGTGAGGCGACCTTGCACCTGCGCGAGCTGTACCTCGCGGGAGAGCTTCAGGCCGAACCGGTCCCTCACGTAGAACACATCGACGGCGCGGGAGCCCACCGTCGAGATGTGCGCCGAGCCGATCGAGACGCCGCAGGCGCTGAGCGTCCGCGTGATGTCGTAGAGCAACCCCGGGCGATCGCGCGCGCTCACCTCGATCACGGTGTAGCCGATGCTCGCACCGTTATCGATGAGGACATGGGGCTCGAGGGCGATCGGGGCGGAGCGCGCAGGTGGCGATGCGGCCACGAAGGCCGCCTCATCTGCGCGTTCGGCACCGGCGTCATCCTGGGAGAGCGCGCACACCACACTTCGCTCGAGCCGCTCCAGGCGTTCTTCGTCGCGGATCGCGCCGCCTCCTTCGGCCTGAATCCAGATCGTGTCGATGGCCATCCCGTCGCTGGTGGTGAAGACGCGGGCATCGATGATGTTCGCGCCCGAATTCGCCATTGCGCCGGCAATGGCGGCGAACAGGCCGATGTAATCGGGCGTGTAGAGCGTCATCTCCGTCGCTTCCCTGGCTCGATCGATGCGGGTCTCGACCAGGGGCCCCCTGCCCCCGCCTTGCACGAGGCGGGCGTGGCGTTCCTGCATCGCGCTGTCGGTGGAAAGCCAATAGTTCTCCGGAAGTCTGGCCTCGAATTGCGCGACCTCTGCCTCGCTCCAGTCCGAGAGGCGGGCATGCAGGGCCTGCCGGGCATTGATCACACGCGCCTCCCGGTCCTCGGCCTCGCGGCCGCCGGCCAGCACCGCCTCGGCCCGGTGATAAAGCATGCGCAGGAGCGAGCCTTTCCACGCTGTCATGCGCCCCGGCCCGACGGCGGTGATGTCGGCGGCGGTCAGCACCAGCAGGAGCCGCAGACGCTCGAGCGAGCGGACCCGGCCGACGAAATCGTCGATGGTGCGCGGATCGTTGGGGTCGCGCTTGAACGCAGTCATGCTGAACAGGAGATGCCAGCGGACGAGCCAGGCGACGGTCTCGACCTCATCCGGTGTGAATTGTAACCGGTTGGCGACCTCGCGTGCGATCTCGGCGCCGATCTCCGAATGGTCGCCGCCCCGCCCCTTCGCGACATCGTGCAGGAGAAGCGCGAGATAGAGCACATCGCGCATGCGCAACTGGTGTACGAGCGTGCTGGCGAGCGGCAGCTCGTCGGCAAGATCGCCTCTTTCGATCGCGGCGAGCACACCAATGGCCCGAATACTGTGCTCGTCGACCGTGTAGACGTGATAGAGATCGAGCTGGGTCTGCGCGACGACGCGGCCGAAGTCCGGCAGGAACTGCCCCATCACGCCGGCCTCGTTCATCATCCGAAGTATCTTTTCGGGATCGCGCCGGTCGGTGAGGATCGCGCGGAAGGCGCGGTTAGCCTCGGGGTCGTCGCGCACCTCCGCGGTGATCAGACCGTGGCCCTGGTGGATCAAGCGCGCAGTGGCGGGATGGATGTCGCGGCCTTCGATCTGGGCGCGGCGGAAGATCGTCACGAGACGCGCCGGGCGTTCCATGAAGGTGTCTTCGCTGACCGCCGCGATGCGCCCACCGGAGACGAACAGCCCGTCGCGGGCAGGCCCTGTCACCGTCCCGGAGCGGTAGACCGGGGCGCTGTGAAGCCGCTCTGCCTCCAGCACCGCGCAGAAAACCCGCGTGAGCTCTCCCACCTCCTTCGCCGCCAGAAAATAGTGCTTCATGAACCGCTCGACAGCGAGATTGCCGCGGCGCGGCCCGTAGCCCATGCGCGTTGCGATCTCGGGTTGCCGGTCGAAGGTGAGGCGGTCCTCGGCGCGATCGCAGACGATGTGGAGGTGTGCCCGAACCCGCCACAGGAAATCCTCGGCCCGCGCAAAGCGATCGTATTCGTGCTGATTGAGCACGCCGTGTCCTACCAGTTCGCCGAAGCGCTCGACACGGAAGAGATACTTGGCGATCCAGAACAGCACGTGGAGGTCGCGCAGGCCGCCCTTGCCGTCCTTCACGTTCGGCTCCAGGAGATAGCGGGAACCGCCCTGGCGAACGTGGCGCTCTTCGCGCTCGCGCAGCTTGGCGGCGACGAACTCGGCCTCCGTGCCGGGCATCAGCTCCGTGAGAAAACTCTGGCGGAAGGCGTCATAGAGAGCCTGATCGCCCCACACGTGGCGCGATTCGAGCACCGAGGTGCGGATCGTCATGTCCTCCTTCGCGCGCCTGAGGCAATCCGCAACCGAGCGGGTCGCGTGGCCCACGACAAAGCCGAGATCCCACAACATGTAGAGCAGGTGCTCGATGATCTGCTCGCTGCGGCCGGTGAGCTTGTAGGGATGCAGGAAAAGGATATCGACATCGGAGTGAGGCGAGAGATCGCCCCGGCCGTAGCCGCCGACCGCCACCAGCGAGAGACGGTTGGACGTGGTCGGGTTGGGCTCGGGGTAAAGGTCGCGCGCCGCCCGATCCAGCAGCACGCCCAAGAGCCGATCGATCAGCGTGGTCTGAGCTACGACGATCTCGGCACCCGACGCCCCGGCTTCGAGGCGCCGTCGAAGCGCCTCGCAGCCCTGGTCTCGGGCGTGCCGCATCAGCTCGAGGACGCCCTTTCGGTCGTGCCGCCCGAGCCGGGCGATACCGTCCGCGAGAGCCCGTCGGTCGAAGAGGTCCGGCCGCGTGTCAGGCGCGTTCATCGCTGCCGGCACAGGCCGCAGGGTGTCCTGGGCCGCCCCTCGCCGTTACGCAAACCGTTCGCCGAGCCGGGTCCCATATCTTTGCAACTTGCTCCCATTTGACGAATGTCCGCAAGCTCACAGGGAATTGCGCGGCGCGGGCGGCGCGGTCATGTATAATCCCGGGCGGCGTCGCGATCGTCCCTCCAATCCGATCGCCCGGCGTAGTTTGGTGTTGCGCCGTCGGTCGATCATAGCCACTTGTCTGTCACCATGGACCTGCTTGTCGACAAACTAAACTATATTTGGCCGTTTCTCGCGGTCATCACGCCCGTGGTGTTTATCCACGAGCTCGGCCATTACCTCGTGGCCAGGATCAACGGCGTGCGCGTGGAGGTCTTCGCGGTCGGTTTCGGACCGGAGCTTCTGGGTATCGACGACCGCCACGGGACTCGCTGGAAGCTCTGTGCGCTGCCGCTCGGCGGCTACGTGAAGTTCCATGGCGACGCCGATGTCGCCAGCTCGTCGGCCGAGGAGCAGGACGGGCCGCTTCCGTCCAACTCGTTCTTCGCCAAGTCGGTGGGGAAGCGCTCGGCCATCGCGTTCGCGGGTCCGTTCGCGAACCTCCTGCTTGCGGCGGCGATCTTCGCCGTCTTCTTCATCGTCGTCGGCCAGCGCTACACGCCGGTGGAGATCGGCACCGTGCGGACGGGCAGCCCCGCTTCCGTCGCCGGGCTCCAGGCCGGTGACAGGCTGGTCGAGCTCAACGGCAGCCGCATCGAGCGCTTCGAGGAGCTGGACTTCGCCCTCCTCCAGAGCGTGGGCGAGCCCATCACGCTCGCGGTCGAACGAGACGGCCAGGAGCTCGAATTCACGGTAAAGCCGGAGATCATCGAGGTTCTGGACGCCTTCGACCGGCCGCAGCAGCTCGGCGATATCGGAGTTCGGCCGTTCACGCCGGCCTCCGTCTCGCAGGTGGTTGCGGGCAGCCCGGCCGAGCGGGGCGGCCTCCAGGCTGGCGACAACATCCTTCGTATCGGCGATGTGGCGCTCGAGAGCTTCGACCACCTTCGTACCATCGTGGAGCGGAACGGGGGCGTGCCGCTCACCTTCGTGGTCGAACGGGGCGGGCGGCAGGAGATGCTGACCATCACCCCGGACGATGCGAACGGGACGGGGCGAATCGGTGTCTACCCGGAGCAGCAGACGGCGTTCCGCGATCTCGGGATCGGGGAATCGATCTGGGCCGGCGTCGAGCACACGTATGCGCTCGCCGCCGCCAACTTGCGCGCGATCGGGCAGATGATCGCCGGCACCCGGTCTACCGAGCAATTGAGCGGCCCCGTCGGCATCGCCGTGATGTCGCGAAGCGTGCTTGAGCGCGGCGTCTCTGGCTTCATCGAGTTTGCGGCGCTGATCTCCATCGCCCTCGGCTTGATCAACCTGTTCCCGATCCCGCCGCTCGACGGCGGGCACCTGCTGTACAACGGCATCGAAGCCCTGTTCCGGCGCCCACTGAACGCCCGGCTTCAGCAGATCGGCACGACGGTGGGACTAACGCTCGTTATCGCATTGATGGTATGGGTGACGACGAAGGACATCATTGGTCTGACTTCATGACCCGGCGAGCAAGGCAGATGCGCGGAGCGAAAGCGGCAGGTGCAGGGAGCCGGAGGTGGCACGTCGTCTGGCTGGCGGCGGTGATCCTCGGCGTGTGGATGGGTGCCGCCGCGGCGCAGGAGCGGACGATCGAGTCCGTGCTTGTCGAGGGCAACGAGCGCATCGAGGCGGACACCGTGCGGTCCTACGTGGCGCTGGGTCCTGGCGATGAGTTCGATGCCGACGCGGTCAACGAGTCTCTCAAGAGTCTGTTCGAGAGCGGCCTGTTCGCCGATGTGACCATCCGGCGCGAAGGAAATGCCCTGATCGTCAGTGTGGTCGAGAACCCGATCATCAACCGCGTGCTCTTCGAAGGTAACGACGCGATCGATGACGATGATCTGGAGGCGGAAATTCAGCTTCAACCGCGTGTGGTCTACACCCGGCCGAGGGTGCAGTCGGACCTGCAGCGGTTGACCGACATCTACCGGCGCAGCGGCCGCTTCGCCGCCACCATCGCGCCCAAGGTCATCCAGCTTCCGCAAAACCGGGTCGATCTCGTCTTCGAGGTGAACGAAGGGTCGGTTACGGGCATCCGGCGGATCAATTTCGTCGGCAACGCCCACTTCAGCGACAGCGCTCTCAGAGACGTCATCCAGACCCGAGAAAGCGCGTGGTATCGCTTCGCCACGACCGCCGACACATACGATCCCGACCGGTTGACCTTCGACCGCGAATTGCTGCGCCGGTTCTATCTCGCCAACGGCTACGTCGACTTTCGCGTCGTCTCGGCGGTCGCCGAGCTTACGCCCGACCGCAGCGATTTCATCGTCACCTTCTCGCTGGAGGAGGGGGAGCGCTATCGGGTTGCTGCCATCGATATCGAAAGCCAGCTACCGGATCTGGAGCCGGAGGAGCTGCGCCCCGTCGTCGAGATCGAAGCGGGCGAGTGGTATGACGCTGAGCAAGTCGAGGAGACGCTGGTCACGCTTACGGAAGTCATCGGCAGCCGAGGCTATGCGTTCGTCGACGTCCAGCCCCGCGTCGAGCGAGACCGCGAGGCGAGGACCGTCGACCTTACGTTCGAGATCGACGAGGGCCCGCGGGTCTATATCGAGCGTATCGACATCGTGGGCAATGTCCGCACCCTCGACGAGGTGATCCGCCGCGAGTTCCGCCTGGTGGAGGGCGATGCCTTCAGCTCGGCCCTGATCCGCCGCTCGCGGCAGCGAATCATGAACCTCGGCTACTTCGACAAGGTCGACATCAGCACCAGCGAAGGGTCTGCGCCGGATCGCTCGATCCTCACCGTGGAGGTTAGCGAGGTCCCCACGGGCGAGCTCAGCTTCGGTGCCGGCGTCTCATCGGCGGAAGGCGTGCTCGGCGACATTGCCATCCGCGAGCGCAATCTTCTCGGCCAGGGGCAGGATCTCAGGCTCGCGCTTACAGCCTCGGCGCGCCGTCAGGAAATCGACCTGAGCTTCACCGAGCCCTACTTCATGGAACGCGATGTCGCGGCGGGATTCGATGTGTTCAGCAGGACAGTCGACCTGCAGGACGAGAGCTCGTTCGATCGCGAGACCATCGGCTTCTCCCTGCGCGTAGGCTATCCATTGTCCGAGCGGCTGCGGCATTCCGTCACCTACACGCTAAAGAACGACGAAGTCGGCGAAGTGTCCGAGACCACGTCGCGCTTCATCCGTGACCAAGAAGGCGAAACGACCACCTCGGCCATCTCGCACAGGCTGACTTACGATCTGCGAGACAGCATCATCGACCCGACCGAGGGATATGTCGTCCGCTTCGGACAGGAGCTCGCCGGACTCGGCGGCGACAACCGGTACATCAAGCACACCCTTCGCTACGGCCACTACTTCTCGATAGCCGATGGATGGATTCTGAGCGCGGTGCTTCGTAGCGGCCATATCATCGGCCTTGACGACGACGTGGGAATCGTCGACCGGTTCTTCCTTGGCGGCAGCAGTCTCCGTGGTTTCGAACCGAGCGGCGTGGGGCCGCGCGATCAGGAAACCGGCGACTCGCTCGGCGGCAATCTGTTCTATTCGCTGTCGGGCGAGCTGACCTTTCCGCTGGGCGTGGGCGAGGAGCTCGACCTCAGGGGTGCCACCTTCACCGATATCGGCAGCCTCACGGATATCGACGCTTCGGGCCCGGAACTCCTGGACGAGGCCTCGCCGCGGCTCGCGGTCGGCGTCGGGCTTAGATTCCAGTCGCCGATCGGTCCGATCCGGCTGGACTTCTCGCGGGCGCTGATCAAGGAAGACTTCGATGTGACCGAGAACTTCCGCTTCAGTTTCGGAACGAGGTTCTAGAGATGCAGGGATGGAGACGGCTTCGATTCGTCTTCGCGCTGGCCGTCGCCTGCGCGGCGGCGGGCAACACGAGCGCCTGGGCGGAAGAGCACGGCACGCGCGTGGCCGTCCTCGAGTTGGCGCGGGTTCTCGGTGAAGCGAAGGCGATTCACTCGATCCGGGCCCAGGGCGAGGCGCAGCGCAGGACCTATGCCGCGGATGGGGAGCGTGAAGCGGAGCGACTGCGCGGCGTCCGCGACGAGCTCCAACAGCAGGGGACTCTGCTCACGCCCGCGGTGCTGGAGGAGCGTCAGCGCGCCTTCAACGCCGAAGTCGCGGCAGCAGACCAGAGGGCGAAAGCGCGCGGCGAGATCCTGCAACGCGCCGTGACTCAAGGCGAAATTCGCTTTCGCGAGATCCTCGGCATCGTCGTCGAAGAGGTCGCGACCGAGCAGCGAATTGAAATCGTGCTGCCGGTTCACGAGTCGATATTCGCCGTCGCCGAGTTCAATCTGACCGACAGGGTGATCGAACGGCTGAACGAGGCGTATCCCGAGATCGTGCTCACGTTCGACGAGAACTGATGCCCGATCCACGCTTTTACGCCGTTGCGGGGCCGTTCACGCTGGCTGAAATCGCCGAGGCTGCGGGGGCGGAGCTCGCGGTGGGCGCCGACCCGACAAGGCGGCTCTGCGACGTGGCACCGCTCAGTCATGCCACGGCCGAGCACCTGAGCTTTCTCGCTAATCTCAAGTATGTCGACGCATTCGCCGCCTGCCGCGCCGGCGCCTGCGTCGCGCCGGCAGCCCTGGCTGACCGCGCACCTGCGGACGTGGCGGTTCTGACCAGCGATAACCCTTACAAGTCCTTCGCGCTTGCTGCCCAGCTGTTTCATCCGGTTCCACTGCCGGAGCCGGGGATACATCCTGCGGCGGTGATCGATCCCGCGGCGGTCCTGGGCGCGGGCTGCCGGGTCGAGGCGGGTGCCGTCATCGACGCCGGCGTGCGAATCGGCGCCCGCTGCCTCATCGGGGCCAATGTCGCCATCGGGCCTGCCGTCGAGATTGGCGACGATACAAGGATCGGGACCTGCGCCTCGCTCAGCCACTGCCTGATCGGCGCGCGGGTGATGATTTTCCCTGGCGTGCGGATCGGCCAGGAGGGCTTTGGCTTCGCGATCGATCGGAGCGGCCATGTGAAGATTCCACAGCTCGGCCGGGTCCTGATCGAGGACGACGTGGAGATCGGTGCCAACACCACCATCGACCGAGGATCCGGCCCCGACACCGTCATCGCCCAGGGATGCCGGATTGATAATCTGGTGCAGATCGCCCACAACGTCCGCATCGGGCGGGGCAGCGTGATCGCGGCCCAAAGCGCGCTCGCCGGCAGCGCGCGGGTCGGCGATTTCGTTCAGATTGCGGGCCAGGTGGGCGTTGCGGATCATCGCTCGGTCGGCGACGGTGCCCGGCTCGCGGGCCAGACCGGCGTGACCCGCGATATCGAGCCGGGCGCAACCTACGGCGGCACGCCTGCCGTGCCCGTCCGGCAATGGCACCGCCAAAGCGCGCACCTGGCACGTCTGGCAAGAGGCAAGGCAGCCCCGGAATGAGCGACGCAGCACCACAGCAAACGGTGGAGCGCATGGAGATCGAGGATATCCTCAATGCGATCCCCCACCGATACCCGTTCCTTATGATCGATCGCATGATCGACGTGATCCCCGACGTAAGCGCGATCGGCATCAAGAACGTGTCGATCAACGAATCGTACTTCCACGGCCACTTTCCGCGTATGCCGGTCATGCCGGGCGTGCTGATCATCGAATCCATGGCGCAGAGCGCGGCTGTACTGGTGGTGGCGACCCTCGGCCCTGCCATGGCTGGCAAGCTCGTCTATTTCATGTCGGTCGAGAATTGCCGCTTCCGCCGGCCCGTGGTGCCGGGCGATCAGCTCTTCGTCCACGTCACCAAGAAACACCGCCGCCGGAATGTGTGGAAGTTCGAGGCCAGGGCCGAGGTCGAGGGCCAGGCGGTCGCGGAAGCCACATACTCCGCGATGATCCTGGAAGATACCTGACGTGGCAGACATCCATCCGACAGCGATCGTCGAGCCGGGCGCGGAGCTCGGCGAAGGCGTCAGCATCGGCCCTTACTGCATCGTGGGCGAGAATGCCGTCCTCGGCGACGACGTCCGTTTGATCTCGCACGCCATCGTGACCGGTCGCACGTCCATTGGTGCACGCACCAGCGTCTATCCGTTCGCTTCGATCGGCCATCCGCCCCAGGACACCAAGTACCGGGGCGAGCCGTCGCGTCTCGAGATCGGTGCGGACAACGTCATCCGCGAGCACGTGACCATGAGCCCGGGGACCCCCCACGGCCGCATGCTCACCCGCGTCGGCAACAACTGCCTGTTCATGATCGCGACCCATGTCGCGCATGACTGCATCGTCGGCGACCATGTCGTCATGGCCAACAACGCGACGCTCGGCGGCCACGTGACGGTGGACGACTGGGCCATCATCGGCGGTCTGGCCGGCGTGCATCAGTTCGTGCGCATCGGGCGCCACGCGATCGTGGGCGGCATGTCCGGAGTTGAGCACGACGTCATTCCCTATGGCTCGGCCATGGGCGACCGCGCCCGGCTGACGGGCCTCAACCTGATCGGGCTCAAGCGCCGGGGCTTCAACCGCACCACCGTGCACGACCTCCGGCGCGCCTTCCGGCTGCTGTTCGCGCAGGAGGGCACCATGTCCGAGCGGCTCGCCGACGTCGCCGAGCTGTTCAGGGACAACGAGCCGGTCATGGACATCGTCGGTTTCATGCAGGTCGATCGCGAACGTTCGATCTGTCAACCACGGGTCGATGGCGGGGAGTAGCCTCGGGATCATCGCCGGCGGTGGGCCGCTGCCGGGCCTCATCGCGCGTGCATGCAGGGGCGAAGGCCGCGAGGTTCTGGTCATCGCCTTCGAGGGCGAGACGGACCCGGAGACGTGCGTTGGCTTCCCCCACCGTTGGCTCGGGCTCGGTGCGGTCGGCGCCTTGCTCAAAGCGCTGAGGCAAGCGAGCTGCCGCGAGGTGGTGCTTGCTGGCTCGATTCGCCGGCCTTCCCTCTCCTCCCTCAAGGTCGACCTGCGCGGCATGCGCCTCATGGGGCGCATCGCGCGCGCAAAGACCAAGGGCGACGATGCGCTCCTCTCCCTCGTGATTGCCGAGCTTGAAGACGAGGGCTTCACCGTCGTCGGCGCGGACGACCTGATTGCAACGCTCTGCGCGCCCGCCGGCGTGATCGGCCAGCGCGCTCCCGACGAAGACGCCGAACGCGACATCGCCGTCGGCGTCGAGGCCGCGCGTGCTCTCGGTGCCCAGGACATCGGGCAGGCCGTGGTCGTACAGACGGGCCGCGTCCTCGGCGTCGAAGGCGTCGAAGGGACGGACGGATTGATCGAACGCTGCGCTCCGCTTCAGGAGGCTGGGCCCGGCGCCGTGCTGGTCAAGATGAAGAAGCCCGGTCAGGAACGCCGGGCCGACCTGCCGACGATCGGGGCGACCACGATCGAAGGGCTGGTCAAGGCCGGTTTCCGGGGGGTCGCGATCGAGGCCGGCGAGACGCTGATCCTGGAGCGCGATCGGGCTGTCGCGCGCGCCGACGAGCATGGCGTGTTCATGGTCGGCGTGAGTTGACGGGCGGAATGGAGCGCGACGCGCCGCTGATCTTCCTGATCGCGGGCGAGCCGTCCGGCGACCTCATCGCTTCCCGCCTGATGGAAGCGCTCAAGCGGCGCACCGGCGATCGAGTCCGCTTCACCGGCATCGGCGGCCCGCTCATGGCCGAACAGGGGCTCGAGAGCCTGTTTCCGTACACCGAGCTGTCGTTGATGGGGCTTCTCGAGGTCGTCCCCCACGTACCTCGGATGCTCAGGCGCATGCGGGCCACGGCGCGGACCGCCCGCCGCCTGCGGCCGGCGGCCTTCGTCTCGGTCGATGTCCCGGGCTTCGCGCTCCGGGTCGCGCGAAGGCTGAAGGCGGCAGGCTTTCCCCTGGTCCACTATGTGGCGCCGACCGTCTGGGCCTATCGTCCGGGCCGCGCGGCCGAAATCGCGCGCTATCTCGACCACGTGCTTTGCCTCTTTCCGTTCGAGCCGCCCCACTTCGAGGCCGAGGGGCTGGATGCGAGCTTCGTCGGCCATCCCCTGGTGGAGGAGCCCATCGAAAGCGCCGATGGGCCGGGCTTCCGCGCACGACACGGCTTGACGTCCGACCAACCGGTGCTCGCCGTCCTGCCGGGGAGCCGCGCCAGCGAGCTGCGCCGGCACGAGCCGGTGTTCGAGGAGACCGTGCGCGCGCTGGCGCGCCGCGTCGAGGGTCTCCGCGTGCTGGTGCCGACGCTGCCGCAGAACCGCGCCGTCGTGACAGCCAGAACCGCGTCATGGACCGCACCCGTGACCGTGGTAGAGGGCAAGGCCGAGAAGTACGCCGCCTTTGCCGCCAGCGACGCGGCCCTCACGGTCTCCGGCATGGCAACATTGGAACTCGCGCTTGCGGCCGTTCCCATGGTCGTCTGCTACCGGGTGAACCCGCTCACGGCTGCGATCGCGCGGCGGATCCTCATCGTGCCCCACATCGCCATGCCCAACATCATCGCCGACCGCCGCGCCGCGCCGGAGTTCGTCCAGCGCCAGTGCTCTCCGAGGCGTCTGGTTCCCGCAGTCGAGGAGCTTCTGCTCGACGCCGACCGCCGACGCGAGCAGATCGAGAGCTTTCGCGAGATCGCCGCCCGGCTCGGGCGCGGCGGTCCACCGCCGAGCGAGCGTGCCGCCGAGGTCGTGCTGGGCCTTATCGAGAGGGGCGGACCCCGCCCCACCCCACGCTAACCCGAAATTCGCACCGGCATCATGGCGCTCTCGCTCGTCCTCATTCTCATCGCCGGCATCAACTTCAGTCTTCTGATTCCGGTCAACAAGATCGCGGGCGACGCCGGCTTCCCCAACTTCGCTTATGTGTTCTGGTACGCCCTCGGCGCCGGGTTGGTGCTTCTGGGACCGGCAATCGTCCGGCGCGAGCTGCCGCAGCTCACGTTCCCCCACCTCAGGCTCTACTTCGTGAGCGCCGCCCTGGGCTTCGCCTTCCCCTTCGCGCTGCTCGCCTTCGTTGCGACCAAGCTGCCCTCGGGCGTCACCGTGCTGCTGCTTACGCTGACTCCGGTCTTCACCTATGCGCTCGCCGTCATATTCCGGCTCGACCGCTTTCGCCTGATCAGCGCGACGGGCCTACTGACTGCCATCGCAGGTGTCCTCTTGATCGTCGTTCCGGGGGAAAGCCTGCCTGCGCCCAGCATGGCGGTCTGGTTCGTCGTCGCGCTGCTGATCCCCTTCGGGTTCGGCGCGCTCAATGTGTTCGTCGAACGCTTTCGCCCGCCGGAGTCTTCCTCGCTCGGCCTTGCGATCGGCAACCTCTTCGCCGGTGCGCTGCTTCTCATCCCCTTCCTGCCGGCAACCGGTCAGCTCTACCTCTTCCCTGGGCCGGACCTGGACGGCGACCTCTCGCTCGTCGCCGCAGTCGTCATCAACGCCATCATGTGGCCCATGTTCTACGTGATCGTGCGCCGTGCCGGCGCCTCGCTCTTCTCCGTCATGAACATCATCGGCGTGGTCGGCGGCATCGGATGGGGCATTCTCTTCTTCGACGAGACCCATTCGGCCTACGTGTGGGGCGCGGCAGCGCTGATGCTCGCCGCTTTCGTCATGATGGTGATCGGATCGGTTCTCTCTCGCCGGCGCACCGACCGCGCCGATTGATCGCCCCGCGTTGGGCCCTGGTCGCTGGCTCGTCGACGGCGAGCGAGCCGCCGTTGCCCCGCTCCGCAAGGATGACTCCGTAGATGTCTCGCGCCCGCTCGCAAGTCTCCCAGCCCTCCGCCACGTCGTGCAGCACGCGCTGGGGATCCCGTACCAGCGGATCGCCATAGCCGGCCCCGCCGCCTTCCACCGCCCTCAGCCGCTCGTCGGGCTCAAGCGTGAGTTGCACGAAATTGGGAAGCACGGTCTCCCGGCCATCGCGGTCGATCTTGGCGGTGCGGCCCGGCGTGGCATCTGCGCCTCCCCGCACGCCGCGCGGCGCGACATGGTGGCCGTCCGACGGAATGACGGCGGTAAGGGAGCCGTGCGTCGGACCGTAGACGACCTCTGTCGCCGGTGCGCCGCGCCAGCGCCCAGCGCCGCCGCTACCGGCGACGATGCGTGCCGACTCCACGACGATCGGATAGCGGCCCTCCGTCAGCTCGACGCTGTCGAGGTGAACGAGGCCCGCCGCCGTCGGCAGACAATAGGTGAGCCAGCCGTCGGCACCGGGGGCGGCCGGACCGCCGCCCACCCCGAGGAACAATTGATTGACGAAGGGGGCATCGCCCCGGCGGGCATCGGTGCCGGAAATTACTGCCATCGCCCCGCCCATGCTGGCGGCGCCCTCGGCGAGGCCTCTGCCCTCGCCGAGTCGCGCGAAGCCGCCGTGAATGGCATAGATGAGGCGCTCGGCCACGTTCGTGGTCGAGACCGAGCAGCTGTGTGGGAAGGCGGGGCGCCCGACCGCGCAACCGTCACGCATCAGCACATCGACACGACGGAACGCGCCCTCGTTGCGCGGCACGTCGTCGTCGAGACAGTTGAAGACCGCCGTGAACACATGTGCGAGGCAGCAGGCCTCCGTCTGGTTGAGGCCGCAATCGACGCAATCGATATTGTCGCGCAAATCAACCGTGATCTTGGCCACATCCGGGTCCACTTCGATCCCGACCCTGACCGGTATGCCGTCGGGCAAGATAAGGTCCACCGGATCGTGTGCGCTTTCCGAGACCAGCGATGCGGCCGGCAGCCCGGCGATCGCCCGTGCCATGCGCTGCTCGGAATAGTCCAGCCAGTCCCCGACGAAGGCCGTAACGGCCTCGGTCCCGTGCGTGGCGCAGAGCTCCTTCAGACGCCGCTCGCCGATCCGCGCAGCCCCGATCAGGGCGAGAAAGTCGCCGCGCCATTGCTCGGGCACCCGGATGCGCCGCTCGCACATGCGGACGATGTCGTGGTTGATCGTGCCACCGCGCTCCACGAGGACGCAGGGGAAGATCAACGCCCCCTCCTCGTACACGTCGCGGGCAAAGGCATGATAGGTGGTGGGAGCGCTGTTGCCGATATCGGCCTGATGCGCCTTGGCGCAGGCGGTGAACATGTGCACGCCGTCGATGAACACCGGCACCAGAATCGCGTGATCGGCCGCATGGGTGTTGCCGAGGTAGGGATCGTTGTGGAGGAAGGCATCGCCTTCCCGCAGGTCCGGATGAAGGGCGCGCATCGCCCGGGTCTGCAGATGGCAGCCGAGCACGTGCACCGGCAGGCCTTCGGCAGCGGCGATCAGCCGATCGTCATGGGTCAGGAGGGCGCAGGAGAAATCCTTGGCTGCAGCGATGACGCTGGATCGCGCCGAGCGCAGCAGGGCGTTCGACATCTCGCGCACGATGGCATCGACACGGCGCGCAAGGATGGGCGTGGCGACCGGATTCCGTATCATCGCGGCCGGCCCGTGGCGGGGCGGAGCCCCCTCTAACGTCCGGCGGTGCGGCCTGCCGGGGCGGGCCGCGCGCCGATGGTCAGCCTCAGATCAGCTCGACGCTGGTCGCCTGCGGCCCACGCGGGCCCTGCGTGATCTCCAGCCGCACGCGCTGCTGAGGCTCCAGATCGTCGAGGCCGGAGCGGGCGAGGACCTTGGCATGGATGAACACGTCCTGCCCGCCGCTGTCCGGCGTGACGAAGCCATAGCTCTTGCCGACGTTGTAGAACTTGACCGTGCCTTCGATCTCTTCGGTCGGGCCCATGGGCTCGTTGTAGCGCCGGGCCTGGTAGCCTCCGGGAGCGGGGCGGCGCGGTCGGTCGCCCCGAGGTGGCATAACGGTCGCAGTCGAGGTGTCGACGTTCAGGATTTGCGAAACCTGCGGGCCTTTCTGCCCTTGCACGATCTCGCAGGTCACAGTGGCCCCCTGGGGAAGCGTGTCGAAGCCCGCGCGCTCGACCGCGGAGACGTGGCAAAACACGTCGGGCGTACCGTCGTCGGGTACGAGAAAGCCGAACCCCTTGGTCGGGTTGAACCACTTGACCTGAGCCGTGATTGAGCCGCCTTCGGGAGGCGGCGAACCGATGTCTGACATGATGGACCAACTTGTTTTCTGTGAGACGGGCGCTTCGGCGGGTTCCCCCGCTTCGTTTAGATGACCCATCATAGCGGTTTCCGCGCGGCCCCCCCATCCGATTCTGCGCATTTCGCACGTTTGGGTGCGAATTTCTCCGTAGTCGTTTTCTGACCCGGACCACCAGACATTGACGGTAAGGGCCGCGTCGCCTTACCGTCCGCGTCGAACCGCGCAACGCCGCCAGGGAGGCCGCAGCCATGTCGGAGTCGAAGGGGATCGCCTATTGCCAGGGTCAATACATGCCGATCGAGGAGGCATCGATACCGATCCTCGACCCGGCCTTCCACAAGAGCGACGTGGTGTTCGACGCGGTCACGGTCTGTGACGGCGCATTCTTCCGGCTCGACGATCATATGGACCGCTTCTACGCCTCGTGCGAGCACATCCGGCTCACCCCGCCGCTGCCCGACGCGCAGGTCAGAAGCATCATGGCGCACTGCGTCGACCGGGCCGGCTTCACCGATTCGATCGTCTACGTGCTGTGCACACGTGGGCGCTACGCCGGCGGTGGCGCCTTCGGCGACCCGCGCACCGCCGAGAACGAGCTGATCGCCTATGCGGTGCCCTATTACACGATCGTCGCCGAGCCCAAGGTGAAGACGGGCTGCCACCTCTGGATCGCCCAGAACCGGCGCGCGCCGGACGCTGCGATCAACCAGAAGTGCAAGAACTTCAACCGGATGGACCTGACCGCCGCCCACTTCGAGGCGCTCGACGCCGGCGCCGACCAGCCGGTGCTTCTTTCCACCGACGGCTTCGTGACAGAAGGCCCCGGCTTCAACGTCTGGATCATCCGGGACGGCAAAGCGCTCACCCCCGGCGACAACCTGCTGGAGGGGATCACCCGCAAGACTGTGTTCGATCTCTGTCAGGACATCGGCCTCGACGCCGAGGCGACCGACCTCAAGGCCGAAGATCTGGAGAACGCGGGCGAGGCCTTCATTTCGTCCTCAGCCGGCGGGGTGGTCCCGGTCGTGCGGGTCAATGACAAGCCCATCGGCAACGGCGCACCGGGCATCACCACCGGCCGGCTCTCCGACCTCTACTGGGCCAAGCGCGCCGACGGCTGGCATTCGATACCGGTGGCCGACCTGCTGCTGCCCGAAGAGGAGCAGGCCGCCAGCGCTTAGGGTAGCGCGCCGAGACGCTCCAGCGAGGCCGGCGCGACCGAGAAAATCTCGCCCCAGCCAGAAATTCGGCTGGGGTCGACCCCTGCGAGCGCGAGCGTGCCCCAGAGCGCTGCCGCCACGCTGTCGTAGACAGGCCGGCCGCATTCCGCCTCCAGCGTCTGCGCATGGGGCGCGCCCTTTAGGTTGGTGCAGACCGCGGCGATCGCCTCGGGTTCCGCGCCGACCACCTCGCGGATCATCCCCGCCGTCGTCGCCGCCGGGATGGAGCCGTAGCCGAAGGTGTCGTCGCTATCGAGGTGGCGCTCCGCCACGCACTCGAAGCCTTCGCGCCCGTAGGTCTCGATGATCGCCTCCTGCAGCGCATCCTCGAACGGCGTGACCAGGGCGAAGCGCCTGACTCCCCGGCTGCGGAAGAGCTCGGCCAGCGCCAGCGTCGCGCTCGTTGCCGGAATGCCGGTCTCGCGCGCAATCGCTTGGCAGAGTCGCTGATCGAAATCGGGGCCGAGCCAGCTACCGGCGGTGCCGTTCCAGCAGATCGCGTGGACGCGGGCGTCGGCCAGCATGCGCGCAGCAGCGAGCATCGGCTCATCGGCGAACTGGGCTGCCGAGTCCTCGCCCAGCGAGACTTGAGTCACCCGCACCCGGCTGAAATGCGCCGTCACGTCCGGCAGGTCTTCGAGCAGGGCATAGGTCACGGGCTCCAGGACCGTGTTGAGCGACGGCGTGATCATGCCGATGCGCGTTTGAGTGCTCATGGAGTTCTCCGTTCCGGCGTCACGCTGCGCCGACGCTGGCGTTGGGAGACATGACGTGGGCAGCGCCGGCCGCGGTGCCGCTCTCAGGCTCCCAGACGACCGCGTTGGGGCACGCGTAGGCGGACGGATGCACGCCGTGCTGGCGCACCGCGAGCGCGAACCGGGCCTCGAGCATAGTCAGCGTCTCCGCCGGCAGCCTGGCATCCACCTCGACCAGGTCGCTGCCGTCCACGTTGACGCGCGGGCAGTGCGCGGCATCGTCCAGGCTCATCCCGAAATCCACGAGGAACGAGAGCAGCTGCGCGACGGCGGGCAGGATGCGCCGCCCGCCGGAGGCGCCGAGCGCCGCGCGCCTGCCGTCCGCGAACTCGACGATCACAGGGCACATGTTCGAGAGCGGCCGCTTGCCGGGCGCAATGGAATTGGGGCCGCCCGGCCGGGGGTCGAACCACATGATCCCGTTGTTCATCAGGATCCCGGTTTGCGGCAGCATCACCCTGGCGCCGAAGGGGGACAGCAGGGTCTGGGTCAGCGCGACCACGGTGCCGTCCCGGTCGGCCGCGCCGAGATGGCTGGTGCAGGACGCGCGCTCGGCATCGGAGCCCGCGCCCATGCCCCGAAGCCGCTCGGCGTACGCCGCCTGTAACGCTTCGGCATAGGCCACGTAGGCCTCGCCGCCGGGCGCCTTGCCCGGATCGAGCGAGGCCGCGAGACGATCCAGCACTTCAATCAGCGTCGGCCCTGCGGTCAACCCCGGCGCGGTCCTGACCCGAGCATCGCGATAGCGGGTCGCCGGGGTCTCCTCGACGGTGGCCTTGTAGTCCGCCAAATCCGCGGCCGAGAGGCGCCCGCCCATCGCTGCCATATCGGCGCCAATCGCGGCCGCAATCTCGCCCGTGTAGAAGTCGGCGGGTCCGGCCTCGGCGAGCCGGCGCAGGGTCTCCGCGAGCCGACCCAACCGGAGACGCGGCGCCTCCCCGGTCCAGGGCGCAGCCAGCGGGAAACCGCCCGCCAGATACGCGGCGGCGCATTCAGCGTCGCTTGCGAGTTCCGGCGCCGACGCCGCGATGGCGACGGTGGCGTGCCAATCCACTTCCATACCCCGCTCGGCCAGCGCGCACGCAGGCGCCACCAAGTCGGCCCAGCTCCAGGTGCCGAAACGCTCGTGAGCTAACGCAAGGCCCGCGACCTGCCCCGGCACCGCCACCGCGAGCGGGCCGCGCAAATTGCGGTCCTCCAGCACCGCCGGCCAGCCGAACAGGTCCGCGCCGGCCTCGCCCGTGAGCGGGTAATCCGCAGGGTCCAGCGCGCCCGGCGCCACCATGCCAAAGGAGACGGCGTGCGTCCGCTCCTCGCCGGCGGGGCGGACCAGCATGTATCCGCCACCGCCGAGACCGCTCATCCAGGGCTCGACCGTTGCCAGCGCGACGCTCGCGGCGATGGCGGCGTCCACCGCATTGCCGCCCTCGGCCAGAACCCGCGCGCCGACCTCCGACGCCGCCTGGTGCTGGGTCGCTACCACGCCGCCGCGGCTCGCCACCGCCGGCTTGCGCACGAGCCAGCGCTCCGGCTTCTCCGTCATCGCCGCAACCTGCGGTCCCCCATGCGCGGGCTGGGCACCGCGACCGCTACACGCTCTGCCAATCGGCGCTCTTCTCCACCGCGTCGGCCACCTTGAGCACCGTGAGATCCTCGAAGTGGCGGCCGACGATCTGGAAGCCGATGGGCAGGTCGTCGCTCACGCCGCAGGGCACGCTGATCGCGGGATGGCCCGTCAGGTTGAACTGCGGCGTGTTATTGATCATGCCGAGCGCGCGGGACATGTACTCCCCGAAGTCCGCATCCAGGCTCGGGATTGGCGCAGCCAGGTGCGGAATGGTGGGCAGCACCAGCACGTCCACGTCGGCGAGCGCCTTGTCGTAGGCCGCGGTCAGCCGCCCGCGCTGGTTCTGCGCCTTGGCGTAATAGGTGCCGTGGTAGTAACGCTTGAGGTAGCCGCCCAGCAGGAGGACGTTCTTCACGGTGAGCGGATAGTCGTTCTGGCGGGTCTTCGCGGCCCGCGACGCATGCTCGAGGAACTGCGTGTCGTAGTAGCCGAACCAGCCGGTGCCGACCCCGCCGTTCTTCAGCATGAACTCGGTCGCACCCTCGGCCGCGATCGCGAACCAGAGCCGGAGCCCGAAGTAGTGCTCGGGCACCGAGACCTCGGTGATCTGGGCGCCCCGCTCCTCCAGCCGGCGCACCGTGGCGCGCACAGCATCGTCCACCGCCGGCACGCTCCCCGGCAGGCCGAACTCGGGCCAGGTCTCCTCGGTTTGGCCGAAGCCCTCGGTCAGCACGCCGACGCGCACGCCCTCGCAACCCGCGCCGATCGCCGGCATGTAGTCCCGCACGTAATCCGCCGGGATCACGCCGCGCTGCCGCGGGTCTAGCGGATCGGGTCCGGCCAGCACCGAGAGCATGCGAGCGGTGTTCTCGACGGTGTTCGTCATTGGGCCGATGTGATCCAGGGTCATCTCGATTGCGAGGCACCCGGTATAGGGAATGAGGCCGTAGGTCGCCTTGAGCCCGACCACGCCGCACCAGGAGGCGGGGATGCGGATGGAGCCGCCCTGGTCGCCGCCGATCGCCATGGCCACGTCGCCGGCGGCCACCGCCGCGGCACTCCCCTTGGACGAGCCGCCAGGCGCATGGGTGGGCTTGCGCGGGTTGCGCACGGGGCCGTAGCCGCTGGTGTGGCCACCGCCCGAGAAGGAGAAATCGGCACACGCCGTCTTGCCGACGATAGTGGCGCCTGCGTCGAGCATGCGGGTCACGATGGTGGCGTCGATGGTGGGCACGTAGCCTTCGAGGGCGCGCGAGCCGTTCATCATCGGCACGCCGGCGAGCGAGACCACGTCCTTCACGCCGATCTCCTCGCCCGCAAGGGGACCCGAGTCCGCGCCCTTCACCTCGGCTCGCCAGTACCAGGCGTTGCAGGGGTTCTCGTCCGGGTGCGGCCGGTAGCCAGGCGCGCGCGGATAGGTGACGGCAGGCCGCTCCTCCGGCATGTCGTCAATGTGGCGCAGGCTCGCGATGGCGCCCCGCATGGCCTCCCGCTGGTTCGTCACGTCCTCCAGCGTCATCTCGAGATTGAAATCCTGGGCGACGGCGGCGAGCTGATTGACGGAGGGAAGTTCCGGACCGCGCGACATGGGGGCCTCTTTCGTGTCTGTGGGATATGGCGGTCGATCCTAGGCCGGCCAACCATCGCCGACAACGGCACGCCCTGTGCCGATCCCCGTGGCCGGGGCCCGAGGCCGCGGATACCATGGTCGTCGTCATGCGCACGATCCATGCGAACCGGGACTGAGGAGCCGTGACCACTGCACCGCGGGCCGAGCGCCTGCGCGATCATTTCGTCGGCTGGCAGTGCCGCATACGCGCCGACGCCATGCGCCGTCGCTCCGGCCGGCCGTCGCCGGGGATGCGCCCGCGCGTGCTGAGCGCTGCAGGCGAAGAGTTTGCGCCGGCAGTGACCACGCTGCTCGTCCGGCGCGAGGCCGAGTCCTTCGCGCCCGAGTTTCGCCACCTGGCGCGGCGCACCCACGACCCGCGCGACCGGCGCGAGGCGACGCTCGCCCTGCTGGCGGAGCGCTACTACCAGCACGCGCAGGACTTCAGTGACGTGTTGACGGCGACCTTCGCTGCCGGCTCGGCGCTTTCCGAAGATCTGGTGCGTGAAGCGCGCTGCACTCTGGCCTTCGCCCAGGACAGCCACCGCTACGATCTGCCTTGCTCGGTGTCGGTGCTGCGAGCCGACGACCCGCGCCGCGACGAAACCTGGTGGCACAACGCGCTGTTCAACCCGCAGTTGCCGCCCGACATTCCGGTCCTCGCGTTCGTCCCCCGCTGGCTGGACGCTGTCGCCGACCCGGACCCGGACGGGGAGCGGTAACGTTCCAGGTTTCCTTTGCGCCCCGGTGAAGTTCGGCATCGGGTGGGGGGCGCCATCATGGAACTTCACCAAGAGTTCGCGCTCCAGTCAGCGGAAGGGCCGTGAGTGAGCCCGAAATTCTCACTGGCTCGGTCAAAGAGCACACGTTATCGATACACATATGCAGCAACAGTAACGCTCCATAACACTTTTGATGCGCGTTGTACCTTGTTTGCCGAATTCATGTCTCTTGTAACTTGATTTTGGCAAAGTCTCGCCGTACGACTCGACTTCTCATGGAGTCGTTTCCTGCTTTGGCTTTCCCACCTTCCGCCAGAAGGAGTGTCTCACGATGAAAGCCGCGACGTGGAAACCCAGGATTTCCTCACTCTTTGCGGCCGGCCTGCTCGCACTGACCGGCGCGTTCGCCAATGCGGTCCCCGCATCGGCGCAAGAGGCTTGTCCGCTCCCTCCCGGTGTGACTGCTCCGGACGACCCGCGCGTAACGGCGCAGCAAGTAACGGATGGCAACGCCAGCCTGATGGACTTTGCGCTGGCGGTGAGAAAGCGGTCCGTCGAACATGCCGAGCAGGCCACGACCGTGGAAGAAGGGCTCTACATCGGTTGCATTATCAGGCAGGACGATGGGATCTGGCGTTCCGGTAACACCTACATCGTGACCCTGACGCCGGACGGTAGAGTGAACATTCACGCGAAGGACATGGCACTGTCGGGCGGGCTGCTCAACCCGTTGATTTACGACGAAGTCCTTTCTGCGCTGGGCGTCCCCTCAACCGATCTGGCCAACGCAAGATCTCCCGATCCTGCTACCGCTGGCCCTGCTCTCCAAGCCATCTTGGCCAGGCTTTCTCAAGAGCCGGATGCTGCGTTCGATGCCACCGTCCCGGTACCGGGGGTGCGGCCAGGCATACCCGGTGCTTCCGGTTACGCCGCCGTCTACAATTCCACCGAACTTCGGACTCCGATCGTGCTGATCGCTGGGTTCGATCTTGCTAGGTCTCACCTGGTTGAAGAGCAGATCGTTCACCGCCAACCGGCCGTTACGGCGAGGGACGTGGTGGATCGGGCAACCTTGAAGGCGTTCGTCACCGCTGCGGGGGAGTACTTCGTCGAACTCATGGAGTCCGGCGATCCGTCCGCTGCCGCGCATGCCAAGATCGCCTTGCGGGATCCGAACGGGCCCTGGATACACGGTTCCGTGTATCTCGGCGTGATGGAGTCCGATACCAGGCTCATCCTGTTTCACGGAGGGTTTCCGGACCGATTCGAGTTTCGACGAGGAGGGGTTTCCCGTGACGTCGTGACCGGAGAGCTCATCGTGGATCAGCTCCTCCAGGCGGCGATGAGCAGTCCGGAAGGCGGTTTCTGGACGTATCATTTCGACGATCCCGGCGACAATAGCGACAGCGCCGACATCCCCAAGGTGGGTTACGCCCGCGTGTTCAACGGTCAACTCCGCTTGCCGGGCGGGGGAGTGCGACCGCTCGAGTTCATCGTCAATTCGGGCTTTTATCTGGGATCGCCCGAGGTGATCGCCGCGCGCCAGAACACGGTCATCGAGTCGGTGCTGCCGCAGGTGATGCGGGCCATGACCGCGAGCACCGTCGATGCCGTCTCGCGCCGCATCGAGCGGGCAAGCTCCGACACCGCGCCGGCCACAGGGTTCAACTTCGGCGGCGCCTCGACGCTCTCCGATGCCCTCCTGGCCAACGGG
>JAJEEP010000002.1 GCA_022820945.1 Alphaproteobacteria bacterium
GCGGCGGGGATATCGACAACTCAATATATCTACTAGGCACTACAACGCGACTTGACCGACCCCAACTGCTAAGTCATTGTCTTTGCTCAAATCTCCAGACGGGAGATCAGCCGAAATCTGGCCCAACCGTCGAAGTCAGGGATTCGTATAGCTAATGCCGCGAGTAGCTCAGGAAGACTTGGTCAGGAAGTCGGATTTTCGCGAGTGGCCGGTGTTCGATTGGGTCCGGGAAGAGAGGTCAGTACGGGAGAAATTTCAAGAGTTGTACGATGAGCCCATGATTGATCCTACCGATGAGGAAAAGAGCGATGACCAAGAGGCCGCAAGTGCGACAAAGGAGGCAAACACTCAAACCATGCATTAGTCAGCTATGCTAAGGTAGGCGTTGACTATTGGAATTGTGTGTATTGCTCAAGCGGGTATCCGGTGCGCTGAGCAGGGCGCCGGCCGAAGGGTGACCGCTGCTGGCGACAATGAACTACTCTTCAGCGCCCGTCCTGCCGAGGCGGAGGCGGAGGGCGTTGAGCTTGATGAAGCCCTCGGCGTCGCGCTGGTCGTAGACCGAATCCGCCTCGAAGGTGGCGTGCTCGGCGCTGTAGAGGCTGATCGGCGCCTTGCGCCCCTCGACCGAGACCGAGCCCTTGTAGAGCGCGAGCCGCACCGTGCCGGTGACACCCCGCTGGCTCTCGTCGATGGCCGCCTGCAGCATGCGGCGTTCCGGCGCGAACCAGAAGCCGTTGTAGACGAGCTCCGCGTAGCGCGGCATGAGCTCGTCCTTCAGGTGCGCGGCGGCGCGGTCGAGCGTCAGGCTCTCCATGGCGCGGTGGGCCGCGATCAGGATGGTGCCGCCGGGGGTCTCGTAGACGCCGCGCGACTTCATGCCGACGAAGCGGTTCTCGACCAGGTCGACCCGGCCGATGCCGTTGGCGCCGCCCAACTCGTTGAGCCGTTCCAGCAGCGCCGCCGGGCTGAGCGCCTCGCCGTCGACCGCCACCGGGTCGCCGGCCTCGAACTCGATCTCGACCGCAGTGGGCGTGTCCGGCGCGGCCTGGGGCGAGACCGAGCGGGTGAACATCTCCTCGTCCGGCCCGATCCACGGGTCCTCCAGCGCCTTGCCCTCGTAGGAGATGTGCAGGAGGTTGGCATCGGTGGAGTAGGGCGGCTCGCCGCGCTTGTCCCGCGGGATCGGGATCTGGTGCCGCTCCGCGTACTCGACCAGCGCCTCCCGCGAATCGATGGTCCACTCGCGCCAGGGCGCGATCACCCGGATTCCGGGATCGTGCGCGTAGTAGCCGAGCTCGAAGCGCACCTGGTCGTTGCCCTTGCCGGTGGCGCCGTGGGCCACGGCATCCGCGCCGGTCTCTCGCGCGATCTCGATCTGACGCCTGGCGATAAGCGGCCGCGCAATCGAGGTGCCGAGCAGATAGACGCCCTCGTAGATGGCGTTGGCCCGGAACATGGGGAAGACGTAGTCGCGCACGAAGGTCTCGCGCAGGTCCTCGATGCGGATGTCCTGCACGCCCAGCATCTCCGCCTTGGCGCGTGCCGGCTCCAGCTCCTCGCCCTGGCCGATGTCGGCGGTGAAGGTGACCACCTCGCAGCCGTAGGTTTCCTGCAGCCAGCGCAGGATGACCGAGGTGTCGAGCCCACCGGAATAGGCCAGCACCACCTTCTTCGGCGCCTCATTCATCGTCTCGTCTCCTCACCAGCCTGCGGGTGATCCCGCGGCTCCTCCGGCGCGTCGTCTCGCTCGGCCGCGTGGCTCGCCTGAAGCGGCCCGTGAAGCGCTCGGGTTCCGGCGGGTCGTAGCCCGGTGTGTCGGGCAGCGGGCGTGGGTTGTCGATCGAGGGCCAGGGCACGAAGGCAAAGACCCAGATCATGACCACCGGCACGCCGATCAGAAGGCCCAGTCCAACCGTGACCGGCGGTATGAAGAGCCCCACGATGGGGAGCAGCATGAGGTACGCCCACCAGGGATTGCGCCCGGCCTTGTTGAAGATGCGCCAGAACATCCAGAGCGTGATGACCGTGACCGCGAGGTACTGGAGGACGCCGACCACGGCTCAACGCTTCCCGTAGATATCGCTGGGCCAGATCATGAAGGCGAGCAGCGCGAGCAGGATCAGCGGCCCGACCAGGGGCACGAAAACCACCAGCGCGAGCGGCCAGCGCAGCCCGGCACGCCGGCAGATGCGGATGGCCGGATAGAGGAGAACGGCCCCGAGCGCGAGGCCGACGGCGATCTGTATAGGCACGGCCGCGGCGCAGTTGCGGTCGTTCAGGCGGGCTGGGCGCGTTCGGCGCGCTGCGTCGTCCGCGCCCGCCGCTCAGACCGAATAGTACATCTCGAACTCGATGGGATGCGGGCTCATGAGAAAAGCCGTCTGCTCCTCCCGCTTGAGCTCGAGATAGCCATCGATCAGGTCGTCGGTGAAGACGTCGCCCTTCTTCAGGAAGTCGCGGTCCGCGTCCAGCGAATCCAGGGCCTGGCCCAGGTTGCCGCACACCGTCGGCACGTCCTTCAGCTCCTCCGGCGGCAAGTCGTAGAGGTTCTTGTCCATCGCGTCGCCCGGGTGGATCTTGTTCTCGATCCCGTCGATCCCCGCCATCAGCATCGCCGCGAAGGAGAGGTAGGGGTTTGCCGAGGGGTCGGGGAAGCGCACCTCCACCCGCTTGCCCTTGGGGCTCGCCGCGTAGGGAATGCGGCAGGACGCCGATCGGTTGCGCGCCGAATAGGCCAGCAACACCGGCGCCTCGTAGCCCGGGACCAGCCGCTTGTAGCTGTTGGTCGTCGGGTTGGTGAAGGCGTTGATCGCCCGCGCGTGACGGATCACCCCGCCGATGTAGTAGAGCGCCATGTCCGACAGATCGGCGTAGCCCGAGCCCGCGAACAGCGGCTTGCCGTCCTTCCAAATCGACTGATGCACGTGCATGCCGGAGCCGTTGTCGCCGACGATGGGCTTCGGCATGTAGGTCGCGCTCTTGCCGTAGCTGTGGGCGGTCATGTGCACCACGTACTTCTGGATCTGGAGGTGATCGGCCGCCTGCAGCAGGGTGCCGAACTCGACGCCGAGCTCGTTCTGGCTGGGCGCCACCTCGTGATGGTGCTTCTCCACCTTGACGCCCATGCCGGCCAGGTGCGTGACCATCTCGGCCCGCATGTCGTTCATTGAATCGACCGGCGGCACCGGGATGTAGCCGCCCTTCGTCGGCGGGCGGTGGCCGTAGTTGCCCTCCTCGTAGGCGCGGCCCGTGTTGTAGGGGCCCTCTTCCTGGTCGAGCATGTAGTATGTCTCGTTCATCGAGACCTTGAAGCGCACGTCGTCGAAGACGAAGAACTCGGCCTCGGGCCCGAAGAAGGCGGTGTCCCCCAGCCCGGAATAGGCGAGATAGATTTCCGCCTTCTTGGCGATGCTGCGCGGGCAGCGGTCGTAGGCCTGCCCGGTGGAGGGCTCGATTACGTCGCAGGTCAGGATCAGCTGCGGCAGCGCCGAGAACGGGTCCATCACGGCGCTCGCCGGGTCCGGCATGAGCACCATGTCAGACTGGTGGATCTCCTTCCAGCCGGCGATCGAGGAGCCGTCGAACATGATCCCGTCGGTGAGCATGTCCTCATCGACCGTGCGGGCCGCCTGGGTCATGTGCTGCCATTTGCCGCGTGGGTCAGTGAACCGGAAGTCCACGAACTGGACCTCGTTCTTCTCGATCATCTCCAAGACGCTGTCGGCATCGCTCATCACACTGCTCCCGTCGGCCTGTCTGTCCCCTACGCGCCTGCCCGATCCGGCGACGACGCGCTGGGCGCGCTTATATGGCTTCGCGGCCCCGTTCGCCAGTGCGGATTCGGATCGCGTCCTCCACCGGCACGATAAAGATCTTGCCGTCGCCCACGCGCCCGGTCGCGGCCGCCTCGCAGATGGCCTCCACCGCCCGCTCGACCATGTTGTCTTCGAGCACGATCTCGATCTTCACCTTGGGCAGAAAGTCCACCACGTACTCGGCGCCCCGGTAGAGCTCGGTATGGCCGCGCTGCCGGCCGAAGCCCTTGGCCTCGGTCACGGTGATCCCCTGCAGCCCGACCTCGTGCAAGGCGTCCTTCACCTCGTCGAGCTTGAACGGCTTGATAACGGCTTCGATCTTCTTCATCGCGCTCCCCTAAGCGTGCCAGGCTGCTACGGTACTTGACCCGTCGGCGGCGCATGATAGCGCAGGTCAGGTTTTGCGACGCCTCCTTTGGTGGCATCATGCGCGGCCTTTGGGTCGGACAGGGAGGCGCACGTGCAGATCGCCGAGCGCATGGGGCGGCTCGGGACCGAGACCGCCTTCGACGTACTGGCTCGCGCGGGCGCCTTGCAAGCGGCCGGGCGCAGCATCATCAACCTCGGAATCGGGCAGCCCGATTTCCGCACGCCAGACCACATCGTAGAGGCAGGCCGCAAGGCGCTGGCGGACGGCCACCACGGCTACACGCCCGCCAACGGCATCCCGGCGCTGCGTGAGGCGGTCGTGGCGGACATCGCCACCTACCGCCGCTGCAAGGTCGATCCCGACGCCATCGTGGTCGTGCCGGGGGGCAAGGTCACGATGTTCTTCGCCGCGCTGATGTTCGGCGAGCCGGGGGCCGAGATCCTCTATCCCAATCCGGGCTTCCCCATCTACGAGTCCGCGATCAAGTTCTCGGGTGCCACGCCGGTGCCGATCCCGCTCTACGAGGAGACCGGCTTCTCCTTCGACGCCGAGGAGGTGCTGGCCAAGATCACGCCGCGCACCCGGCTGGTCATGCTCAACAGCCCGGCCAACCCCACCGGGGGCGTCGTGCCGAGGGAGACCTTCGACCGGCTGGCCGAGGGGCTGGAGGCCCACCCCCACGTCGCGATCATGAGCGACGAGATTTACAGTCGCCTGCTCTACGAGGGGCGCGAGCACGTGACCATGCTGGACTATCCGGCGCTCCGGGACCGGGTGATCGTGCTCGACGGCTGGAGCAAGACCTACGCGATGACCGGCTGGCGCATCGGCTACGGGGTCTGGCCGGAGTCGCTGGCGGCGCACGCGACCCGGCTCGCGATCAACTGCAACTCATGCGTCAACGCGCCGACCCAGCACGCCGCACTCGCGGCGCTCACCGGCCCGCAGGATTCGGTGGAGACCATGCGCCGTACCTTCGACGAGCGGCGGAAGCTGATCGTGCCTGCGCTCAACCGGATCGAGGGCGTCACCTGCGTCGACTCCGCCGGCGCCTTCTACGCCATGCCCAACATCACCGGTACCGGGCTCGATGCGCGCACGATGCAGGACGGGCTGCTGGAGGAGGCCGGTGTCGCCGCCATCGCCGGCACCAGCTTCGGCGCCTACGGCGAGGGCTACCTGCGGCTTTCCTACGCCGCGAGCACGGAGGAGATCGAGGAGTCCATCGCCCGCATCGAGCGCTGGCTCAAGGAGCGCGCCGCCGCTGCGGCGTGAGGGGGGCGTCGTGCTCGTCCATGTGTGCGCCGAAGGTCGATCACATTTGGGGCCGGTCGTGGTAGGAACGGGGTCGGCGCCCGTAGCTCAGCCGGATAGAGCACGAGCCTTCTAAGCTTGGGGTCGCAGGTTCGAGTCCTGCCGGGCGCGCCAATCTTTGTCAGTGGCCTGACTCAACACCTTACCGCGCCCATCGGCGTCCAATCTGCGCGCCGAACAACGTGCCGGGATGGACGGACTCGGTCCGTCCTGCCGCGCTTCCATGTCACGGGCGGCGACCGTTCCTCTCCGACATGCCAGCCGCTTCAGGCTCACGGTAAATTTGTTCTAATTTTCGTCGACGGATCGTGGCCCACGATCGCGGTCCACCCGCTTTCGCAGGCGCCGCCGCGGCGGTTCGTCGCGGCATTTGACCATCGGTGCGCTGTCCTTCGCGATGCCTTCTGGACGTGG
>JAJEEP010000027.1 GCA_022820945.1 Alphaproteobacteria bacterium
GAACAGCGTCAGCGCTTCTTCGAGGTTGCTGCGCGCCTCGGTCACGCTGTCGCCCTGGCTGGCAACATCGATCTCGGGACAGAGCGCGACATACCCGTCGCCGTCGCGTTCGACGATCGCCGTCAACCGCCTGTTCATACCTGGCCTCCTTGTCCTCGCATGCAGTCCGGGTTGACTGACTCTGGCATCGTCGCCGGCCGGCGACAATGAAGCCCGGCGTCGATCGGGCCTCAAGTACGCTGGATCGGGACCGCCGCGCAGACGAGCGTGGCGTGTTGGCGTGGCCGGAGGGGGCGGACATCCACCGATCAGCCTTGATGAAGCGGCGCGCCGCCCGGTGCATCGAACGGCCGGCAACGGCTCCGGCACGGGAACGCTCGCCCGGAGCTGGCCCGCAGGTGCGGCCGCTTCTCGGGACGCATGTGCCCGCTTAGCGCTCATGCCGGCGGCAGAGCCATCAGCGGGACGTTGGAGAGGATCTCCACCTGGTCGGGCCGCAGCTTGGCGAAGGCGATGCAGGCGGCGGCTTCGGATTCGGTCTCGAAGACGCCCAGCTCCTCGCCCGTCTCCAACTCGATCACGGCGATCTGCG
The DNA here is from genome assembly GCA_022820945.1 of Alphaproteobacteria bacterium. Lineage (GTDB taxonomy): Bacteria > Pseudomonadota > Alphaproteobacteria > UBA828 > UBA828 > WTGU01. Next base: position 593 of record JAJEEP010000027.1, read on the forward strand.
GCGGCCAGAGCGCCGCCAGGTGCCGCTCGGGCGCGCGGGAGTTGGACCGATATGCGCAGCGCCGGCAGCGGGCCGCGCCACCGGCAGGCGCCTTGCAATCTACACAGATGCTCTTGGCGCGACGGGCGGCATATCGTTTCCTGCTGACGTCGCTCTCCCGCTCCGGACAGACGCGTTCCTTCTCCAGCGCGAGGCACCGGCCGCAGCGCGACAGGCCGCCGACCGTGGGCTGGTTGCAGCGTACGCAGCGGCCGGCAGCCTGGCGTGCAGCATAGCGCCGGCGGTCGAGTGCGCGCCTGGCCTCGCGGCACGGCTCGCAGACGGAGCGGTTGTCCTCCGGCCGGCGGCGGCCGCAGGATGTACACAGCCCCGCCTCCTTCCACGTCCTCCGCCGCCGCCTGTCGCCGGCGCGGTCGGCTCTGCGGCACCGCTCCGGGTCGCGGCCGCCATATTGCTTGCCCTCGGCGCGGGCCTTCGCACGGCGGGCGCACTCGGCGGCGCGGCGCTTCTCGGCACAGTCGGTACATACCTTGAGGCCGGGCTCGGGCGGAACGCGGCCGCACCGGGTACACAAACGCTGCTTGAGGCGAGCGGCGTGGCGCTGGCGGAGGCGGCGATCCCGCGCCTGCTTTACCTTCATCGGGTCCTTGAGCGGCACGGCCGGCCACCCCGCTCAGCGCGCATGGCGCGTGGTCAGGAAGCCGGCCGCGGCACAACCCCAGTACTGGATGCCCGAGGCCTTCAGGTTCAGCGCCGTGCACACGATGATCTCGTCGCGCTCGGGCCGCAGCTTCTTGACCGTTGCCACGCCTGCGACGATGCGCCTCCGCCTGCGACGGCCCGCCGCCCTCGGCTGCTCGGGCTCGACGGGATGGATCTGGCCGTCGGAGTCCGAGCGGTATTTCTCGATCACGTAGCGGTCCCCTTCGAGGCCCCGCCCGAATACGTGCACCAGGTAGGTCTGCGTGTCGCGATGGAACATCCGGCCGATCCGCATCGTCCCTTCCCCCTAGTTCGTGGTCGCCGTGGGGGAAACGCTCTTCGCCACGCTGCCCCCGCCGCCCCCGTGCCGGCCGGCCTCTTGCTCATGGCGGCGCGCGGCGCGGGCGCGACGAAGGACGGCTGCTGGTGGCTGCCTGGACCCGTGTGTCGGCGATCGTCAGGAACACGCACATAGTCGATCATTCTGCCCGGCAGGGCGGTAAGGCGCCCGCCGCTGGTTGGACGATTGGAGACATTCCTCGGCTGTGGGAAAATGGCTCTGCACAGCGACCACCTACAAGCCTTGGGAGCGGCCGGTCCGATGGACGGCGAGCCGGTCGCGACGCTCAGTGTGTTCGCGTTGCCTGATGGTGTGGTGATCGACTTATTCGATGGGCTTCCATAGAGCGGAGCGTGGCGGCGGGGGCGTCGGACGGCCGTCGACGCGTCAAGCCGCTTTGCGGCTCCTCGGCTTCGGCCCTTCGGGTGACCCGCCGCCGTCCATCCGACGGAGTGCATCCATGGCCGTAGGCAAGCTTCCGGCCACGGGCCGATCGCTCACTGCAGGTTAGGATGCGGAACCTGGCGGGGTGTTCCCGTTCCCATTGCAACTGGGTAGAGTGCCCCGACGCAAGCATGCTCACCAGAACCGGGGGAAGACCTAGTTGGACAGGATTGGCTTGGACGACATGCTGTTGGAGACGGTCTTCGGATTGTTCGCGCAATGGTGGTGGTTGATTGCACTCGTTGTCGCTATCGCCATCCTGCGCGAAGTAGCCTTCGGAATGCGATCTCGCCGGTATTGGAGTAAGAGGAGGTATCCGCGAAGAAGTGGACGATGGCAGCAGGCGGAGTCAGGCAGGTCCGATCCGTCGCTTGGCCTCGGCGATCCAAAGGCACAAATGGAATTCGTCTCCAGGGTTGATTTCGAGCCGCGCCGCCTTCTCAACAAGCCGGAATACGGGATTCTCCAAATCCTTGAGAAGATCACCAAAGAGATCGACGGCGGCTATCGCGTCATGGCCCAGACCAGCTTGGGCGAGATAATCGTTCCGGCGGCCACATCCGGCCCGGAGGAAGTACGCGACCTCGCGTTCCGTTCGATCAACTGCAAGCGTCTGGATTTTCTGGTCATCGATCGCACCGGCATGCCGGCACTGGCGGTGGAGTACCAAGGACACGGCCACTACCAGAACAAGGCATTTATGAGAGACGCCGTGAAGCGGGAAGCCGTCAGGAAGGCAAGAATCCAGTTTCTGGAGATTCCCGCCGAGTACGATGTGAAGGTCGTGGAGGACCAGATTCGATCAGTGTTGCGGCCGAGGCCGGCGCGCCCGGACCGAAGGCGCGGTATCGCTGGACAGACCCATGCTCATCAACGCAGATAGCGCATCATCTTCGGGAATCCAAGCGTCCCACTCGTAGACCGCCGCGACTGCGGCATCAAGTGGCTCGTGTTCCTCGTCGCGCCAGCTCAGGCTGGCATTAGTCCAGGCCCAGCCGCCCTCGTTCCGGCCCCAGCGCTTTATCCAGTCCCAGGCTTTCCGCTCGCCCAAGAGCGCCTCTAGCGCCGTCACTTCGGCGCTGTATCCCAACGAGCGGCAGCTGTCCTCGCTGTGGCCGTCGCGAGCAGCCGCCGCGCCGCGTCCGCGACGGCGCGCGGGTCGCCGGCGTAGTCGGGTGCGGGCATGTCGGGCGAGAGGCCGTCCGGGAATGGGAAGGTCTCGAAGGTGGTGGTCGGCGTGTAGCGAGGGCGGTCCTCCAGGCTGGTCCCGAGCCGCAGCGACCAGGCCTTGTGAAACCGGCTGTGCAGAATGCCGAACGTCACGTCGTCGCCGCGGGCGATGACGATCAACTGATGGTCGGGGCAGGCCCCGTCCTCCGCCGCGCCCGGCCCGGCGGCGGCGTCAACGATGCAGGTCTCGGCGCCATGGAGCGATGGTCGGCCCTCTCCGCCCGGCCGCAGAGCAGCGTGCGACGCACCACGCGCGCCATCGCTCAGGGCCGCCCTCGGGATCGACGCTCACCGAGACTGCCCGCCAGCGTTCCGCCGCGCCCGGATCGGTCAGGCGGTCGAGCTCCGCCTCGCGGTCGAGCCAGGCATCGACGGCATCGCTGAGCGCCTTCCAGCGCTCCTCCAAACCCATGTCCACCATACGCTCTGTTGCTCGATCTTCGCGAGCAGCAGGAGCTCGCGCACCGTGCGGCGCAGAACGCTATGTGGCAGCGGGTCCGGCACGGTTGCCCTTTGCACGATGTAGCGCGAGAGATCCATGCCCGCGTCGGCCCGTGAGTTCGCGAATGCGCGTCCATTCGCTCGACGCTGCCATCACCGCGTGCTGGGAGCGGCGCTCCGCCGGCCTGCGGCTCATGAGTGCGCCCAGGGGACAGAGAAACACGGTGTGATGCGATCGCATCCAGCAGGTAGGCGAGGGCAATCTCCTCGGCCTTGATGAACTCGATGCGGTCGAACTCAGCGCCGGTCAAGAATTTAGGCCAGCTGCTCTATCGGCGTATAGACATCGGCGATCCCAAAATACTTGGGACCGAACACGTCGAGTGCCTCGGGCGTGCGCATCACCGGCGGCACGCTGACGCCGACCACGCGAACCCGCTGGCCGTACTTGATCCCTTCGGTGGTAATGGGCTCTGCATTCTCCCGATCGAGCACGCAGATCAGGTCCGGCACCATGCCGAGCATGCGCTCGCCCTGCTGGGCCACCAGGAACTCGTTCTGGAAGCGCACCTCCAGTTGTTCCCCGGTGCTCGTGCCGATCCCTTCGAAGATCACGCGCCCGATGGCCCAGCCGCGCGTGGTCTCGCGCAACAGGTCCACCACCTTGCCCTCGAAGAGCACCTTGCAGAAGCGCTTGTCGCGGGAGGTCCGGAAGTACCGTGCGAGCCCGGCGAAGGGGTCGCTCTGGGTCTCCCGCGCCTCGCGGATGGAACGGCCGATCTCGATGGCGAGCGTGGTGGTGTAGAGCACGCCGGTTGTCTTCGCTTGCTTGCCCGACATGGCGTAGAGCGCGATCTCCGACTTCGAGCCCATGCGGGTGCACACCACCCGCCCCAACCTCTCGGCCTCAAGGTTGCTTCGGGCACGCACAATGACCTCGTTGCCGTGCTCGTCGCGGAGCACGATGGGGGATGCCGACACGCCGTAGACGCCGAAGGTGCACATCTGAAACTCGGGAAACGCGCGGCCCATACCGTCACCATCGACTACGGGCAGTCCTGCCATGGCGCCGATCACCATGGGAAGCGTGCCGTTGAGGCCGCCAGCCTCGGCAGCGATTAGTGCTGTGGCCTTGCGGCCCTTCTCGCGCTCCAGCGAGCGCAGGCACTTAACCATTGAGAGCACGCATGGAATCTTCTCGACACACACCGTCGGTGCACCCATGATGGCGAGAGAGACGACAAAACCGTCGTCGTCGAGTTCCATCGGGTCCATGATTGTGATGTCGGCTCCTTCCTCCAGCTTCTGCCTGAGCATCAATCCGCCGACGTAAGGGTCACCACCGCCGCCGGTGCCGAGAAAGGCTGTGCCGCGCAGAAAGTCCGGCAACAGGTCGAGGTGCATTCTCATCGTTGGCATTCCTCGCGATGGCTCCTGCTAGCCTGCCGCTCAGCCTTCAGCGAGATCGCCCACCGCCTTGACCCGGACCCGGCAGGCGGCGCCCGGCGGGTAGGCCAGGGGAATCTCCTCGACCTCGATGATCTCGATGCTGTCGGGCTCCGCGCTGGTCTCCATGCGGTTCATGGCGTCCTCCACCACAGTGTGGATGGCATTCAGCACTCGTCACCATGCCGACGGCGGCGATGCGCGACCATCAGCCGAAAGCAACGTCCCGCGCCGGAACTTCACCGAATAAGCGCGCTTCTACACCGGCGTCAACGCCCGATCGGGGATCGATGCGTACCGGCCCGGTCTCGCGTCACGCGGCCCGCGGCCCGCGCGCCGTTCCGGCAGAGCGGCGCGGGGGCGGCTACTCAACCATGCGCTTGAGCCCCGCCAGGACCCTGACCTTGACCGCCGTCGAGGCCGGCTTCGCGGCTACCTGTATCTCCTCCCCCGTGCGCGGCGAGATCATGGTGCGCGCCTTCCTGGGCGGCTTGCGCACACGGGCGATCCTCAGGAGGCCGGGAAGCGTGAAGGTGCCGACGGCTCGCTTCTTGATGTGGCGCTCGATGAGAATGCCGAGCTCGTCGAGCACCGCCGAGACGTCCTTCTTCGGGAGGCCCGTCGATTCGGAAAGGGAAGCCACCAGTTGCGTCTTGGTCATCGCTTCCTTGAGCGCGGTGGCCTCGCGGGCAGAGCGTGCCGCCATGTCTCGATACTCCAATGCTGTGGCAGGGTGGCCGAATACTACGCCGCCGTGCAGGATAGCCAAGGCCGCATGGGATCGTGGCAGCCTCCGGCGCGAACAGGCAGCCTTGGTCGACGCTGCTGCGCTGGCTTGCCGTCCGCCGTTGACCTCGCCGCGCGGCGGCGTCATATCCCCGGTGCCGTGAGACACACGGGGGAAGAGATCGCGCTCCTGACCGACCTGCTGGACCGGATCGGGGAAGAGCGGGACGCGATGACGGTGGTCGAGCTGGACGGCTTCGTCGCCGGGCTCGTGCTCTGCCCCGAGTGGGTCGGGCCGGCGGAATGGCTGCCGCTGGTATGGGGCGGCGCCAGGGCGTCGGAGGATGTCGAGGAGTCGGTAGACGCGACGCTTGCGGTCACGGACCACTACCGGCGGGTGGCCGAGGACCTCGCTTGCGACCCGCACGGATACCGGGTGGTCCTCGGCTTCGATCCCGACACGGGCGCGCTGCTGTGGGAGCCCTGGGTCCGGGGCTTCCGGCAGGCGAAGGGCCTGCGGCCCGAGGCATGGCTGCAGGTCGGGGCGAGCGGCGACGGCGAGGCCATGGCCTCGCTCGCGATAATCGAGACGATGAACGACATCGGCGAGGGTGTCTCGGACCTGGCCGGGGACGCGGTCGAGCAGATCCGCCGGTCCGCGTCCGATCTAATCCCGGACTGCGTCCGGACGCTCGGTGCGTGGGCGCTATACCGAGGGTTCGGGGGCGAGCTGGGGATGGCCGCCGCGCGCGGGGACGTCGAGCCGGGCGGCGGCGAGCCCTGTCCCTGCGGCTCCGGGCGGACCCATGAGCACTGCTGCGGGTCGAACTGACGGAGCGGCCAGGCCTCCCCTCTCACCCGTGCCGTTGCGCGTTCGTCCCGGCTCCGCCGTCCAGAAGATCGGTGCCGATGCTGGCGGCGATGCGGGCCGCCGCCTCGTGCACCGAGTCGCGTTCAAGGTGAGCGTAGCGTGCGGTGGTGTCGATCTTCGCGTGTCCCAGGAGCCTCGCGATCATCGGCAGGCTCTCGCCGAGCGCCAGCGCCCTGCTGGCCCAGGAATGACGAAGATCATGAAGCCTGACGTCACCAAGATCGGCCCGCACCCGCACCCGGCGCCACTGCTCGCCGAGGTTGCCGATATGCGTGCCCGGCCGGGGTCCCGCGATCACCCAGGGGGTGTCCGCAACCCGCGGCAGCTCCGACAGCACCCTCACCGCTGCCGGCGACAGTGAGACGGTGCGCGCGCCAGTCTTGGTCTCGCGCAGGTGAATCTCCCCTGCATCAAGGTCGACGTCGTCCCAGCGCAGCGTCGCGATCTCGTTGCGACGGCATCCCGTCAGCATGAGAAGACGAATGCCCGCCGCTGCATGAACGGACAGCCGCCCCTCCGCCTCCATCTCCGCCAGCATCGTTCCCACGCGCTCGAACTCCACGTCGCTCAGAAAGCGCTCACGCGACTGCTCCCGGTACTTCACGACGTAGCGGCAGGGGTTGCCGCCTTCGGGCGCAAGACCCAGGGCCTCCGCCATGGCGAACAGGCGCGAGAGCGTCGCCAGGGCCATGTTCGCCGTCGCAGGCGTGGCGCGCAGGTCGTGGTGCAGCGTAGCAACCCGCTCGCGGGTTACCTCCGCAAGGGGCATCTTGCCGAGCGCGGGCAGGATGTACTTCTCGATGACGAAGCGGCGCTGCGCCGCTGTCGTCGGCTTGCAGCGGTGAGCCACGTGCTCCTCCAGATAGGTCGTGGCAACTTCGGCCACCGTCGGTCCTGCCGCCGGCTTCGGCGCCTGGGGTGCGGTAATGGGGTCCTCGCCCGCCTTCACGCGGGTGATGATCTGTGCCGCGCGCTGCCGCGCCTGGTCCGCCGTGATCACCCCGTGGCGGCCCACGGTCACCCGCCTGGACCTCCCCTTCACCCGCGTCTGCGCGATGTAGATCTTGCTCCCCGACGGGTAGACCCGAACACCGAAGCCCGGAAGCTCGCTGTCCCACCAGACCATGTCCTTTCCGGCAGAGAGCCCGTCCACCGTGCGCTTCGAAATGCTTTTGCGTTGCAGCTTCGCCATGGCTCTGCTCTCGTCTTCAGACGTCGGAGGCGCCCTGCGCCACCAGGTGCGCGCCGATGCTGTCGCCCACCCTGGCCGCAGACGCCTTCTCCGTCTCCCGCGCCAGGTGCGCGTAGCGCGCGGTGGTGGATACCTTCGTATGACCCAGAAGCCTGCCGATCATCGTGAGGCTCTCGCCGAGGGCCAGCGCCCTGCTGGCGTACGAATGCCGGCAGTCGTGGATGCGCACGTCCCCGAGACCCGCCCGCTTCCGTATCCGCGCCCAGTGCTTGTCGATGCGAGGAAGGCGCGCGCCCGGCCTGCGGCCGGCGATCACCCAGGGATTTCCGGGAAGTCGGGGAACGCCGTCGAGCACCTCCAACACCGTAGGGGTCAGCGGCACCGACCGGGGCCCGGTCTTGCCGTCGCGGATGCGCAACTCCCGCGCCGTCCGGTCCACGTCGTCCCAGCGCAGAGAGAGGACCTCGTTCAACCGGCACCCCGTCAGCAGCAACAGGCGGATCGCCGCCACCGCGTGTACCGCAGCACCGCCCCCGGCCTCGACTTCGGTCAGCGCCCGGCCCAGCCGCCTGAGCTCCTCCGGCGCGAGGAAGCGCTCCCGCGTCTCCTCCCTGTACCGCCGCACACCGCGGCAGGGGTTGCTGCCCTGCGCCCGCAACTCCCAGGCCTCGGCCAGCGAGAGCATCTTGCTCAGGATGTCGACGGTCCTGTTGGCCGCGACCGGCGTGTCGCGAAGGGAATGGTGAAGCCGCGCGACATGGGAGCGCTCCACCGCGGCCACCGTTATCGCCCCCAGGGCAGGCAGGATGTGGTTCTCCAGCACGCGCCGGTAGTGCACGGCGCTCGACGGCTTGCAGTTGACGTCGACATGGGCGTCAAGGAACCTCGCTGCAAGGTCGGCCACGGTGGGCTCGGGCCTGGGCGGCGCGGGCACGGGGTCCAGCCCCTGCTTGATGCGGTCGATGATGACGGCGGCCTTCTTGCGGGCCTCGTCGGGGGTGATCTTCCCATGCCGGCCCACGGTGACGCGCTTGGACCCGCCGGGCCCCCGGCACTGGACCACGTAGGTCTTTCTGCCGGAGGCGTAGACGCGGACGCCGAAGCCGGGCAGTGTGGCGTCCCAGTGGAGGGCGTCGGTGCCGTCGGGCACGATGGCGTCGACGGTACGTTTGGAGATGGGCTTTTGTGTCAGGACAGTCATATCGTCATCTCAAAAACGTCATGCAACACCTCGCTTCCGATCGCCGTCATGGTAAGCGGATCGCAAGCGAGTGAGTTCCAACCGGAGCGTATTGGAGCGTTGATTTGTCTGTGAGTCAATACGCTGAGGGGCTAGGGCGACGTGGAAAACGTGTATCGAATCGCCTACTTATCGTACTCCTGCGTAGGATTGGCGCATGATGCGAGCTATATCCACGTATTTCCGGCCCTCTCCTCCCCAGGGAGGAGAGGGAGAGTTGGCGGCACCATTCATATTGCCCTGCCGCTGTCTCGGAGTGGAGAAAACTACAAGGCCGTCACCGCCTACGTTCCTCCTCCGCCTTTGAGGGAGGAGGACAGGGGGAGGTGGGTTCTGGGGGTAGAGAGTCGAAGGGTTGCCGGGATCATCCCGGCGCGCTATGAGGCCGGGCGATGGACGTGCGCATCTACAGGCCCGCGAAGACGGCGACCCAGTCGGGCCGGGCGAAGACCAGCCGCTGGGTGCTCGAGCATGCGCCGCGCGGGCAGCGCGCGGTGGACAGCCTTATGGGCTGGACCGGCTCGGACGACACCACTCAGCAGGTCAAGCTGAGCTTCGCGACCAAGCAGCAGGCAATCGCCTATGCCAAGCGCAAGGGCCTCGCCTACATCGTGGACGAGCCGCAGTCGCGCCCCATCCGGCCCAAGTCCTACGCCGATAACTTTATCCGCAAGACCTGAGGCAGCGTTTTCGGGCCTGATCTTGGCTGGCCTGCGACGACAAGGCAGGCCACACGAGTTCCGTCTTTGGGACAAACCGCATCCCTACCATTGCTCGTTGCCCTGAGGCTCGCCGGTGTCCAGTTCGGAATGCAGATTGTCGTCGGTAATGCGGCTCAAAAGTTCGGCGAGGACGCAAGTCCTCCCGCGCAGCAAGGCCCCATCGCCGCGGACCGCCGGGTCGACAGCGGGATTTTCCGACGCCCCCCTCTGCTCGATAACGCTCTTGGGGTTTCTCATGGTTGCGTCGCTCACCCCGCGAAGCGGGGCTCGGGGATACCCCTGATGCCGAGGCCGGTCACCGCGAACAGGCCGCCGGCGAGGAACTGCGGCTTGGCTTCCACCGCGAACATGTCGTGCACCGCCGGGTGCTGCACGCGGGCCATGGAGGTGACATAGAGCACGTCGAGGTTGTCGCCGCCGAACATCACGCTGGTAACGTTCTTCACCGGCATCCCGATGCGGCGCTCCACCGAGCCGTCGGGTGCGTAGCGCACCAACTCGCCGCCGATCACCTGCGCGTTCCAGAGGCAGCCTTCCTCGTCCACGGTGGAGCCGTCGGCGACGCCCGCGTCGTCCCCGGTCGAGGCGAACACCCGCTTGTTGGAGAGCGTGCCGGTCTCGATGTCGTAGTCGTAGGCCCAGAACTCCTCCTGGAAGCTGTCGGCCAGGTAGAAGGTCTTGTCGTCCGGGCTCCAGCACGGGCCGTTGGTGCAGATGATGCCGCCATCCACCTTGGTGACGCTGAGGTCGGGGTCGAGCCGCCACAGGCCGCAGATGGTGAGCTCCTCCTTGTCGTCCATGCCGCCGGCGAAGAAGCGCCCGCGCCGGTCGCACTTGCCGTCGTTGAGCCGGGTGCGCGGCTGTTCGGCGTCGACCTTGGTGATCAGCTCCATCTCCGCCTTGTCGTAGTCGAAGAAGTAGAAGCCGTCGTCGAGCGCCATCACCGCGCCGCCGCCTTGGCGTAGCGCCATCGCGCCGACATCGTGCTCGCCGAGGGTCCAGTTCTCGACCTTGCCCGTGCGCGGGTCCATGCGCCAAAGCTCGGGCTTGCCGACCCGGCGCCCGGTGCCGTCCACCCAGTAGAGCCGGCCTTCGTCCACATCCCACACCGGGCCTTCGCCCAGATGGTTCCCGCAGTCGAGAATGCACTCGATCTTGATGCTCATGCGCGCCACCTCTTCGTTTGCCCGATGGTGGCGGCGGGCGGCGTGAGGTGCAAGACCGCGCACGTTGTCACTGGGCGGTGCCGCGGCTAAGACGGGGCGGGGAGGACCGTATGACCGCTCACGACATCGACCTCGCGGCGCTCGGCCGCTACGACACGCCGACCATCTGCAACGCGCTCCTGGCGATCGCGCCGGAGGCAGCGGGGCGCTCGACCAAGGCGATGCTCCACTGCGCGCGCCCCGACTTGCCGCCCATGGTGGGATTCGCGCGCACCACGCTCTACCGCACGCTGGAGCCCGGCGGCCTCGATGCGGAGGCCGAGAAGGCACAGGACCTCGCCTGGTTCGACTATGTGACCGCAGGGCCGGAGCCCCGCATCGTCGTGGTGCAGGACGGCGACACGCCCTATGCCGCCACCAACGCGCTCTTCGGCGAGGTGATGAGCTTCATGCACAGCGCGCTGGGGTGCAACGGCCTCATCACCAACGGCGCCGTCCGCGACGTGGCCGGCATGGTCGAGGGCTTCCAGGTTCTGCACGGCGGCATCCGGCCTAACCGCGCCGACTATCACCGGGTCGATTTCGATTGCGAGGTCAACGTCGCCGGGCTCTACGCCCGCTCGGACACGCTCATCCATGCCGACGTCAACGGCGCCGTCGTCGTCCCGCCCGAGCTCGTGCCGCAGATCCTGGAGGCGGCGGTCGCGATCACCAGGAAGGAGCAGGCGATCATCGACTTCTGCCGCGACCCCGATGTCACGGCCGAGAGCTTCAAGCGCTTCTGGCGCGGGGGCTGAACGCGGTGCGCATCCTCCTGCTGCAGAACCACGAGAGTTCCGGTCCCGGCTATCTGGAGGAGCCGGCGGCGCGCCGCGGCGTTCGCTTCGAGGCCTGCATGCCGCACCTGAACGCCGACGACCGGCTGCCCGAGGACGACTCAGGCTACGACGGCTTCCTCCTCATGGGGGGCGCGATGCACGCGGGCCACGTGGAGGAGCATCCCTGGCTCGAGGACGCGGCCGCGCTGGTGCGGCGCTTCACCGAGGCCGAGAAGCCGGTGCTCGGCGTCTGCCTCGGCTCGCAGATCGTCGCGCGCGCCTTCGGCGGCCGTTGCTACGACATGGCGGTGCCCGAGGTGGGCTTCGTGCCGATCCGTCTGACGACGGCGGCGGAGACCGACCCGCTGCTCGGCCAGGGCTTCGGCAATCCCGTCCACCTCGCCGAGTTCCACAGCCAGACCTTCGACCTGCCCGAGGGCGCGACCCGGCTCATGGTCGGCGAGGAGGTGCCCAACCAGGCCTTCCGCATCGGGGCCGCGACCTATTCCTTCCAGCCGCACTTCGAGGTGACGCCGGAAATGATGACGTACTGGGTCTCGATCTCCGACGAGATCGTGCCCACGCACTATCCGACGCTGCCGGAAGCACTGCCGCATCAGCTGCAGCTCCACCACTACGCCGCGCACGATTTCTGCTACCGCGTGGGCGACGCCTGGCTCGACCTCATCGCTGCAAAGGCGCGGCGCAATGGGGAAGGCGATTGAGAGCGGTTTCCGCTACGGTCTGAGGCGGCGCGCCGACCCTCCGACCGAGTCTCTCCCATACGTCGTCATCCCCAGACTTGTCGGTTACTCGAGCGCAACCGGTCCGGTTCCGACCTCGACCGACATCGTGACCTGATGAGAACTCCGCCCTGGCCGCCGTCCGACAAGAGCGGTCGGCTGTCACGACGATCCGTTCAGGCTATTTGTCGGCGAGCCAGGGATAGCGTGCGTTGTCGCCCCCGGCGTAGTCAGGATCGAGATAGATGAAGCAGCGCTGGATCTTCCAGTCGCGGATCTCGAACACGTCGCACCAGCGGCCGGCGCCGTGCTCGGGCACGCCGGCGCGCCAGGGGCCGTCGCGATGCTCGCCGTGGCTGGTGCCTTCGACGACGAGATAGTCGCTGCCGGAGAAAATGTAGTTGAAGTGCGAGTAGTGGTGCAGGATCGATTTGATTGTGCCGCCCACGTCGGTGAACAGCTGGCCGATCTCCTCCTTCCCGGTGGCGATGCCCCATTTCGGGAAGTAAACCTGCGCGTCGTCGGCGAACAGGTCCATGATGCTGCCGCCGGTGGACGTCACGCCGCCGTTGTCGAAGGCCTTGAGATACTCGAGGGCGACCGACTTGCGCTGCTCGTCGGTCATCGTCTGCGTGCAAAGCGCCATGCTGTTCCTCCTTGCGTGTTCGATCTCGTTGGGATGTCCGGGCGCGTGTCCTAGTTGGTGAGCTTCGGCGGCTCGCGATCGGCTTCGTTTGCGGCCAGGTAGGCGAAGGCCAGAATCGGCCCGAGAGTGGCGCCACCGGCCCAGTAGGCACGCGCCGAGGCCGAGGCGACGCAATTGCCGACGCCGTAGAGCCCCGTGATCGGTGTGTCCGTATCGTCGAGGATCTTGCCGGTGGGCGCAGCCTTGGGCCCGCCCTTGGTGTCGAGAGTCCCGCCGGAGAGCAGCGCTGCGTAGTAGGGCCCCTCGGCGCTGATCGGGTACATGGTGGCGTTGGGCGCGGACGGTTCCTCCGCCACCGGCCCGTTGAAGAGCTGCTCGACCTGTCGCTCGCCGCGACGGTAGTCGAGGTCCTTGCCGGTCTCGGCAAAGCCGTTGAAGCGTGCGATCGCCTTAGTGAGGTTGGACTCGAAGTCTGCTGAGAGCCGGATCCCGCCGGTCTCGGCCGCTTGGCGCGTGAGCCGCTCGTCTATGGCCTGACTCAGGGCGCCCAGGGTCTCGCCCTTGATCACATGGGCATCGTCCACACCCGGCGGCACGATGAAGCGGCCGTATTCGTCGCTCGCACAGTGATCCTGGCTGCGCTGATCCCAGACCGCAATCAACACCAGGTTGGGGTACTCGCCGGCCGTCGGGCTCCACTCGAAGAATTTCTGCGCCATCTCGTTGTAGGCGAGCTTCTCGTTGGCGACCCGGTGCCCCTGCTTGCTCACGTAGATCATGGAATCGCCGGAGGGCGAGAAGGTGCCGATCAACGAAGGATCGCGGGCAATCGCCTTCTCCAATACCACCGGGCACATCCAGGCGTAGTTCATGTTCCTGAGCTGCGCACCGAGCTGGCCCGCGATGGGGATGAAGTCGCCCTCGTTGGTCTTCGCGGCGCAGCCGCCGTAGATCGGCACGTTGAGGAAGTTCTTGCGGATCTCGACGTTGTGGGTGAAGCCGCCGGTGCAGAAGACCACGGCCTTGCGGGCGTGGAAGCGCCGCACCGTGCCGTTGCCGGCGCCAGCCTCGACGCCGACGACATCGCCCGCGAGGTTGCGGATGACGCGCTGAACCCGATGTCCAGTGCGGATGTCGACACCGGCTTCCGCAGCCGCCCGCGACATCGATTCCACGGCGCGAAGGCCGCCGTCCGACATCGTGTCCCTGGCGTCCACCGGGACCAGAACGCGGCCTGTAGGCGCCTTGTCCTCCGGCAGCTCGGCCCAGTAGTCCGGCACGAAGTCGCAATGCCGATAATCGAGCGCACCTTTCTCCTTCAACAGCTCGGTCGCGGTCGCGGCGTTGTCGTAGATCGCCTCGAACATCGCGTACTCCCACGCGGGCATGCCGAGGTGCGGGTCCGCCGTGTCATAGCACTCCGGGCGGGAAAGTCGGGCCATGTAGCGCAGGCAATCCTCGCGCGGATCCTCCATGCCCTTGTCCCGCATCGCCTGGTTGTTGGGCACCCAGTACCAGAAGGCGGCCTTGCGCGTCGTGCCGCCGACTTCGGGCGCTTTCTCCAGGATCAGCACGCTGTTGCCGAGCCAGCGCGAGAAGAGCGCGGTCGCCAGGCCGCCGGCGCCTGCACCGACGCAGACGATGTCGAAGGCGCCGTCATAGGGTCCGCGGGCAGCAGCCGGGCGGGCGGATTCGCGTTGGGGGATCGGCGAAAGCTCTGTCATGACCTCATACCCGTTGCGTTGGCGTGGAGCGGCGACTGGCAAGGGCGCGCAGGAGTTGACCTACGCGTCCGGTCGGCAGACGCCCGGAATAGAGAAGGATGGCGAGCAGAGTCAATGCGCCGCTGACGATGACGCCTAGCGCGGTGTTGACCGCAAGGAACGGCATGATGTTGACGATCAGCGTGAAGAAGATCGCGCCCAGCAGCGCGCCGGAGAAGGACCCGCGCCCACCTGAGAGAGCAGCACCGCCCAGCACCGCGGCGGCGATGCTGGTCAGCGTGTAGGTCGCGCCCACCGTCGGGTGGCCGACACCGACCTCCGTGCTGAGAAAGAGCCCGGCGAGCGCCGCAATGCCGCCAGAAATCACGTAGGCACGGAAGTGCACGAAGCCGGTCTTGATGCCGTTGCGGCGCGCCGCCTCCTCGTGGAAGCCCACTGCCCTGAGCCTAAGGCCGCTCCTGGTGCGGTAGAGCCAGAGATCGCCGATCACGGCGAGCGCGATCAAGCCGAGGAAGGAGACCGGTAGGAAATCGATTCGGGTGCGCAACGCTGACATGAAGTCGGGCTCCACCAGTCCTGTCGGCACCGGCCTGAAATGAAGAGCGACGCCCTGCAGCACGCTCAGCATGGCGATGGTCGTGATGACCGGATTGATGTGGAGTCGCCGCACCATCGTGCCGTTGATGACCCCGACCGCGAGCCCGGCGCCGAGGCAGGCGAGCGTGCCGCCGAACAGCACCGGAATGTCCACACCCATGCCGAGCAGGAAGGAGGCGGCGACGACCGTCATGCTCATGAGCGAGCCGACCGACATGTCGAAGCCGCCGACCAGCAGCACGTTGAGCTGGGCCATCGCGACCAACGCGAGCGGTGCGGTCGCCAACAGCAGGTGCCGTCCGTTGAGCGGGGAGAGGAATGCGTCCGACTGGCTCGCGGCATAGGCGCCGACCAAAACGATCAGCAACAGAAGAAAGCCCAAAGGCGTCCACCACTGATCGCGGGCGAGCGCGAGGCGCCCGACATCCCGTGCGAGCGAGAAGCCTGCAGGCGCTGCGGACGCGGTCGGAGCGCCGGTGGCTTCCCTCGTGCGTGCCACCCGCGAGGTCAGGAACGATGAGACGATATTCTCCTCGCTCACCTCGTCGCCCACCAGCTCCTTGATGAGACGCCCGCGCGAGAACACCAGTACCCGGTCGCAAAGACCGGCGAGCTCCAGCGCGTCCGACGAATTGATGACGAAGGTGGTGCCGCCGTCGGCCTTGGCCCTGATCGCCTGGTAGATGTCGAAGCGCGCGGCTGCATCCACGCCCTGGGTCGGCTCATCGATCAGCACCACCCTGGCGCCGTGCAGGAAGCTCCGCGCCAACATGCTCTTCTGCTGGTTTCCGCCTGAGAGCGAGACGATGGGTTGGTCGAGAGTCGCGGTGACGATGTCGAGCTCCTCGATCATCTCGCGTGTGCGAGCGCGCTCCTTGCGGCCTGAGATCACTCCGGCGGTCGCAAAGTCCTTGAGGACCTGGATCGTGATGTTCTCGCGCACGCTCAAGGCCGGATAAATGGATTCGACGGCCCGGTCCCCGCTCAGCATCATCACGCCCGCGCCGAGCGCGCGCTGCGGTGCTGCGAACGGGATACGCCGACTCTCGCAGGAGAGGGTGCCAGACGCGTCTTCGAAGCCGCCGACGGCGCGGAGTACCTCGCGCTGTCCGTTGCCCTCGGCACCTGCGAGGCCCAGGATCTCGCCCCGGTGAACCTCGAAGGCGACGTCGCTGAACGCATTTCCGGAAAGCCCCTGAACAGAGAGGCAGCTCTCGGTGGATAGAATCTCGGCGCCTCGCTTGGGCGGGAACTCCGCCTCGATCGGCCGGCCGACCATGAGCGCGATGAGGTCGTCCTCGGAGAGCGCATGGGTTTCGAAGGTGCCCTGCCCTTCCCCATCGCGCAGCACGGTCACGCGCTGGGCGAGAGAGAGAATCTCGGGAAGCCGGTGGCTGACATAGACCACCGTCGTCCCTTCGGCGACGATTCCACGGACGATGCGATGGAGGGTATCCACGTCGTTGACGTCGAGCGACGCGGTCGGCTCGTCGAGCAGCAGCACCTTGGGCTTGGAGACCAGCGCCTTCACCACCTCCAAGAACTGACGCTGGGCCGGCGAGAGAGTGGCGACGCGCGCGGAAGCATCGATCGCCAGGTCGTAAGGCGTTAGCTGTTCCTCGGCCCAGCTTTCCAGCCTGCGATAGGCCAGCGCTTCGCCCATCGTGCCCAGATAGAGGTTCTGGGCGACGGTGAGCTCCGGCACGAGCGAGTTGTCCTGATAAACGGTGGCAAGCCCGAAGTGATGGGCCTGCGACGTGTCGGCCGACGCCAGCCGATTGCCGAGAATTTCGACCGTGCCCTCGTCCGCCGCCAGCGCACCGCTCGCAATCTTGAGCAAGGTGCTCTTGCCCGAGCCGTTCTCGCCCAGCACCGCATGGACCTCGCCGGCCACGCAGTCCAGACTCACGTCGCGCAGCGCCTGGACTCCTGGAAATCGCTTGGAGATCCCTGAGAGGCTGAGCGACGGTTCGGGCATTCTCTCGGCGGCGATCTGCAGTCGTTCAAACGAAACCGCCGGGCGGGGTGCGGCGACTTCCGCTCCGCCCGGCGGTCAGGCCGTTCGCTGCGGCTACTACTCCTTGAACATCGCGTTCAGCATGTCGGTGTCCACCAGCGTGGAGACCGGCATCTGATCCGGCAGCGCCTTGTCACACATGCCCTGCTCCACTTCCTTCATCTTGAAGGGCACGTCGACATGGGCGCCGATCTCGGCACCGCCTCTTGCCTCCATGGCGGCGGTCAGCGCGATGCGGACCTGGAAGGTGCCGCCCGAGGAGAAGAAGATGCGGAAGTTCGGGTTGCCCACTTCCTCCCAGTCGCAGAACAGGCCCTGCTCGTCGGTGCGCAGGGTGACGATCACGTCCATGGCGCGATCGGCTGCGGCATAGGCGCGCACGCCCCCGCGGAAGCCATCGGCATACTCATAAAGTACCGCGTCAACGTCGGGGTGTTGCGAAAGGAAGCCCGACATCGCTTCGAAGGTGCCCTGCTGGGTCCAGTTGGTGTCGGCCTTGCCGAGCAGCGTCATGGCGGCGTTGCCTTCCATCTCGGCTTCGGAACACGCCTGCCAGGCGGCGCTCAACTGATTGCCGGGCGTGCCGCCGAGCTCGACGATCTCGATGCTCTCCTCGCTGTTGGCACCGGCCACGAACTGGACGAACTGGCGGCCCAGCTCGCACAGGTCCTCGGCGACGAAGGTGAGATAGTCTTCACCCGCGGTGCCGCCGAGACCGGCGATGTAGGGAACCACGGTGATGCCCGACTCGGTTGCCTCCTGGGCGGTCGGCAGCAGCGCCGGGCCTGCATCGGGGAAGGTCACGATGATATCGACGCCCTGCGCGATCAGACTCCGCATGTCGGAGATTGCCTTGCTGGCATCGCCCCGGGCCGAGGTGTAGATGATCTTGCTGACCTCGGGGTAGCTCAGCGCCTGCATGACGAACTCCATGTGCGTCACACGGCGCCAGACGTTCTCGCCAAAGCCGTCGGCGAGCGCGACGGTGAGGTCGCCGCGACCGGTCTCGCACACCTGCTCGCTCCAGCACTTCAGCGCCAGCGCGCGGTCCTCCTCGCTTAACGCCGCGCTCGCGCGCTCGAAAGTGGCCGTGACGATCGGGCCGATCCCTTCGGTGGTGCCGAGCGCCTTCAGCATTAGCTCGGGATTGGCTTCGGCACGTGCGCCGCTGTGGGCGCCCAGCGCCACGGCGCCGGCGACGACCGCCGAGACGGCCGTCTTTCTCATCCAGTGCAAATGGCTCATTTTCGTGTTCTCCCTTGAGTGCGTGTCGATGAAGCAGGTTTTGAACCGGTCGATTCCACGAACGGGCTGTTCGCAGGATCCACGCCATAGATAGCAGACCCTCCGCCTTGGCATAAGTGCGCCCTATGGCGCCTCTACACCGCGCGGTGCGGCGCGGCCGAGCCGCCGCGCCCACGTCCCCCGCAGGTCGGAGAAGCGGACGCCGGCGAGCGCCATGCCGACGGCGATGGCACCGCCGTAGACCATAAACTGGATCGCCGTGGTCAACCCCATCATCTTCAGGATCTGCCCGAGATGAGTCAGGAACAGCGCCGCGCCTGCCACCGCGATCATGCTGCCGACCCCGCCTCCAATCGCCGTGCCGCCGAGCACAGCGGCAGCAATGGGCGCGAGCAGGTAGGCGGCGCCGACATCGAGGGTCGGGTTGCGGATGAAGGCCGCGAGCAGGATGCCGGCGATGCCGTAGAGCAGGCCGGCCGCGGCGTAAGCGGCAACCCTATACCGGTTCACGCCGATGCCGCTGATCCAGGCGGCGACAGGGTTGGCGCCGACGGCAGTGAAGCGCCGCCCGTAAAGGGTGAAGCGCAGCAGGAAGGTGGAGGCGAGCACGAGCGCCATCGCCACCCACACCGAGAAGTTGATGGAGAGAAAGCGCGTCTCGCCCCAGTCCGCGAGGATCGGCGGTACCCGCGCCTCCTGGGCGATGCCTTCCCGGTACCAGATCGCGGCACCCATCATGATGGTCCCGACGGCGAGCGTCACGACCAGGGGATTCAGCCTGAAGTTGGAGACCAGAACGCCGTTGATCAGGCCGACGCCGGCCGAAACGGCAAGCGCGACGACGATCGCCTGGCCGAGCGCGGCGTCCTGGCCGCCGGAGACGCCGAGTATCAGGCTGCTGGAGAGCGTGATGACCGCCGGGATCGAGAGGTCGATGCCCCGCGCCATGAGGACCAGTGCCTCGCCCATGGACGCGATGCAGAGGAACGCCGCGAAGGGGATGATCGCGAGGATCGAGGTGGCCATCAGGCTCCGCGGCACGAAGATCGCGCTGATCACGATGAGCACGAGAAGCGCCAGCCAGATCGCGAGAAAGCGCGGCTGCAGCTGAAACCCTTCGAGCGTGCTTGGTACCGATAACCTCATCTCTCGTGTCGAGCTCGTCCGTTTCGAGAGGCGTGCGGGGCTATCGCCGATCGCGCGTGCCTGCGGCCTTCCGTCAACAGAATACTCGAATTGCGAACCCGGTCATTGGGGCCGGCGCTTGACTCGTATCCCCCGCGTAGATCGAAGCTCCGTACCGACGGGTCTATTGCCGTGCCGTGGTCCCGCCGTCGATGGTAAGCACGGTACCGTTGCAGTAGGTCGCCTCGTCGGAGCCGAGATAGAGGCAGCCGTAGGCCATCTCCTCCGGCGTGCCGGGGCGCAGCATTGGCGTGAGGCGGTCCGCCATGTCCGGATCGTCGAAAAGATTGAGGACGGGCGCCACCATCGGCGTGTCGATGAAGCCCGGCGCGACGCAATTGGCCCGGATATTGTCCTTGGCATAGGTCACGCAAAGCGAGCGCGTCAGGTTGATCGCAGCTCCTTTCGCCGCCGTGTATGTGTGCGCGACGGGTAGGCCCTGGAAGCCCGAGATGCTGGCGACGTTGACGATCGCGCCGCCGCCCTGCTTCTGCATGATGGGGATCACGCCGCGGCAGAGATAGAAATAGGAATCGAGGTTGATCCCCATCACCTCCTGCCACTTCTCGGGCGAGGTGTTGACTACGTCGCCCATGGAATCGGGGCTCTTCTCCAGCCAGCTGTAACCGACGCTCGCGCAGTTCACGAGAATGTCGATGCGCCCGTAAACATCCATGGCAGCCTGGATCAACGCCTCGGCGCCTTTGGGCTGCGCCAGGTCGTGAGCGACCACGACGCCGTCGCCGCCTGCCTCCTTCGTGAGCCGCAGAGTCTCGTCCAGGTTCGACTGGGTGCGCGAGCAGCCGACGACCCTGGCGCCCTCGCGGGCGAACAGAACCATGCAGGCGCGCCCCACACCCGTGCCGGCGCCCGAGATGAGCGCGATCTTACCTTCGACCCGTCCGGTCATCGAATCCCTCCCGTCAGTTCCGCTGTGGGCGCAGCAGCACCTTGCACTCGTCGGTCGGTGTCCTGAGCTTCTCGAAGCGCGCGGCGAGATCGTCGAAGCCGATCACGTGGGTGATGAGCGGCGCCGGGTCGATCCGCCTGCTTGCCAGCAGGTCGAGCACCACCTCGAAGTCCCTCGGCTTGTAGCCGAGCGCCCACTGCAGGCACACCTCCTTCGCCAGCGCGGCGAGCGGGATGAAGCTCTCTTCGTTGGTGCAGACGCCGCAGACCATGACCTTGCCCTGGTGCTTCACCAGATCGACGCAGAGCCCCAGCATGCCGGGAACACCCACGCACTCGATGACGAGATCGGGCGGGCCGCCGGCGATCGCCGCGTACTGCTCGGTCACGTCGCTGGCGTCGGGATCGATGGCGGCGGTCGCTCCCATTGCCAGCGCGCGCTCCCGGCGGTTCTCGGCGAACTCGCTGACCACGACGTGGCGGGCGCCGGAAAAGCGCGCGAAGGTCGCGCACGAGAGGCCGATGGGGCCGGCGCCGATCACGAGCACGTTGGTGCCGGGCCGCATGCCGGCCTTGTCGATCACGTGATGGCCGACGGAGAGGGGCTCCGCCGTTGCACCCTCGCGGAAGCCGAGGCCCTGCGGCAGCCTGAGCGCATTGCCGGCATCGACCCGGATGTACTCGGCGTAGGCGCCGGGCGCGCCGAAGCCCGTGATGATGTTGTTGGGGCAGTGGATACCCATCCCGAGCCTGCACTGGCGCCCGCATTCCGCACAGGCGTTGACCGGTACGGCCGTCACATGGTCGCCGACGCTCCAGTCCCCGCCCACTTCTGCGCCCATCTCCACGACGGTCCCGGTGAACTCGTGGCCCAGGATCTGGCCGTCCGGCACCACCAGCGCGCCGGCCTCGGTCGCGTGCAGGTCGGAGCCGCAGATGCCGCAGTATTCGACCTTGATCAGCAGATCGCCGGGGCGGACGGATGGCTCATCCACCTGCTCGATCGATAGCGGATTGCCGACGCCCTTGAACACCGCTGCTTCCATGTCTCTCCCTCCTCGATCCGGTCGCGCACGCACGCTGCCCCAGCTTAGCTCTCGTCGTAGCGATACCAGCCCTTGCCTGCGCTTCGCCCATTGTAGCCCGCCTTCACCATCTGCTTCAGTAGGGGGCGCGGCATGAAGCGGGGCCCGTAAGCCTCGTGCAGGATCTCCTGCACGTCGAGGCTGAGATTGTTGGTGACGGCATCCATCAGGCGAAATGGCCCGACCGGGAGCCCCATGCCGAGCTTGCAGGCGGTGTCGATGTCCTCGGGCGTCGCCACCCCTTCCTCCACCAGGCGAATCGCCTCGATCCAGAAGATGTGGATCAGGCGGTTGACCGCGAAACCCACCACATCCTTGATCGGCACCGGCGTCTTGCCCGCCTCTTCGCAGACAGCGGTCACGGCGGCGACGGTCTCGTCCGCGGTCTCCAGCCCCGGGATTACCTCGACCAGCTTCATGCGCGAGACCGGGGAGAAGAAGTGGGTGCCGAGGAAAAGGGGCCTGCGCGACTCCTCTAGGTAGGAGGCGAGCACGCTGATCGAGATACTCGACGTGTTGCTCGCGATCAGGCAGTCGGTCGTCAGAACCTGGTCAAGCGCTCGATAGACACCGGCCTTCACCTCCTCGTCCTCGAACACGGCCTCGATCACCATATCGCAGCAGGCGAAATCGCCGAGGTCGAGGGTGGTGCGCATGTTGTCCTGCGCCCTGGCCTTGTCGTCCTCGCTGTAGAAACCGCGCACGATGCCCTTGTCGAGCACGCCGTCCAGCTTGGCCACCGCCTTGTCCAGGAAGGCCTGCTCGCGGTCGCTCAGCAGCACTGACTTGCCGGCGAGCGCCATCACGAGCGCGATCTCCGAACCCATCATGCCGGCGCCCACCACGCCGATGGTGTTCACGGTCATTTGTCGAATCTCCCGACGCGGTGAGGCACTAGTGCACGATGCGCTCGATCGGCATGCCGAGCGCCGTCAGCAGGATGTCCTTGGGTGATTTGCCGAAGTCGCCGAACGGCGTGCGCATGCTGCCGGCGAGAACGATCTCCCGCGTCATGATCCGATTCCTCTTCGTCCGGTGAAGCGGCGCGTCGTCCGCGCGATCTGCGAGAGAGCGGAAGTCTATCGACGGAAGGGTCCCCGTCAAGGAGCGCAGCCGATGGTATTGCGTGGTAGCATCAAGCACTTATGGGCGGTCTGTCCGAAAGTGCAGTGTAGAGCGGGGGCGTCATGTCGATCCTGATTACGGGCGGTACCAAGGGCATCGGTCGCGCCATCGCGCTCTCCTTCGCCGAGCCAGGTGCCGACGTGTTTCTCAACTACCACGGCGACGATGAGGCGGCGCGCAAGGCCCGGTCTCTGGTCGACTCGACGGGTGCGCGCTGTCATCTGATCAAGCAGGACGTGGGCACGCCCGAGGGCGCGCGGGCCGTGTTGACTCAGGTCGCAGAGCACGTCGACCGGCTCGACCAACTGGTGCACTGCGCCGTGCGCGCCATCCCCAAGCCCGCGCTCGACTGCGATGCGGACGACTTCACCGCCGCGGTCAACCTCAACGGCACGGCGCTGCTCTACCTCGTGCAGGCGGCCGATCCGCTTCTCGTGTGTGGCAGCACCGTCTTTTTCCTCACCAGCCGGGGCGGGCGCACTGTGGTGCCCAACTACGCCGCCATCGGTGTTGCCAAGGCACTCGCCGAATCGCTGGTGCGCTATCTGGCAAGCGAGCTCGCGCCGCGCGGCATCAGGATCAATAGCGTCGCGCCCGGCGTGGTGTACACGGACGCCGTGCGGGCGCTGTTCGGCGACCAGGCGGACGAGATCGTCAAGCACGCCGCCGAGACCAACCCGAGCGGCCGCGGCGTGCGCGACGAGGACTACACGAACGTAATCCGCTTCCTCGCGAGTCCCGAGGCCGAGTTCGTTCAGGGGCAGACCATCTTCGTCAACGGTGGCCACTACCTGGCGGCGTGACAGGCGCTCTCAGCCAAGCCGCTCGATCAGCGTCGCGTTGGCCATGCCGCCGCTCTCGCACATGGTCTGAAGACCGAGCCGCCCACCGCTCTCCTCCAGGCTCCCGATCAGGTTCGCCGTGAGCCGCCCGCCCGAAGCGCCGACTGGATGGCCGAAGGCGATGGCTCCGCCGTTGACGTTGACCCGGTCCAGGTCCGCGCCCAACGTCTCCGCCCAGGCCAGCACCACCGACGCGAAGGCCTCGTTGACCTCGAAGCGGTCGATCTCGCCTAGGGTCCGGCCGCTCCGCGCCAGCAACTTCTCGGTCGCCGGGATGATCCCGGTGAGCATGAGCACGGGGTCGTCGCCCGAGACCGCGAAGTGCGTGATGGCGGCGCGGGGTGAGAGGTCCAACCGCTGCGCTGCCTCTTCGGAGGCGATCAGCATCGCCGACGCGCCATCGGAGACTTGGCTCGAGTTTCCCGCAGTCACCACCCACTCGATCTCCGGGAAGCGCACCGCCGTCGCTTCGTCCACGAAGGCCGGCTCCAGCGCTGCGAGCTTTTCGGCCGTGGTGTTGCGGCGGATGCCTTCGTCCCTGGCGATACCGTCGATGGGTAAGATGTCGCGTTCGAAGAGTCCGTGGTCCTCCGCTGCCGCCGCGCGCCGGTGGGAGCGCAGCGCGTAGGCGTCGAGCGCCTCACGCGTCAGCCCCCAGCGAGCGGCAATGAGTTCAGCGGAGATGCCCTGGTGCACCAGGCCGTCCGGATAGCGCTGGTGCAGCATGGGTCCCAGATTGTCCTTGCCGAGCCGGTTGCTGCGCATCGGCACGCGGCTCATCATCTCGACGCCGCAGGCGATGGCGAGGTCGTAGGCGCCCGCCATCACGCCCTGTGCCGCAAAGTCCATCGCCTGCTGGGCAGAGCCGCACTTACGGTCGATGGTCACGGCGGGAACGGTCTCGGGAAAGCCTGCGGCAAGCCACGCCTGGCGGCCGATGTTGGCTGCCTGCTCGCCGACCTGAATGACGCAGCCTGCGATCGCGTCGTCGACCGCGCCGGGGTCGATGCCGTTGCGTGCGACCAGGCCATGGAGTGTGCGTGCCAGCAGGTCGACCGGGTGAACCCCGCTCAGGGCGCCGCCCTCGCGCCCTCTGGCGAAGGGCGTGCGGACCACGTCGACGATGAAGGCGCGGCGCATTCTAGTCGCCGCGGCGGAGCGACACCGAGAGAGTGGCGGTCTCCAACTCGACATACTTGGAAGTGGAGAGCGCCATGAGCTTGCGCACCTCCTCGAGCTCCGGCGTAGAGAGCAGCGGAAAGTCGCGCCTCACCGGGC
Source organism: Alphaproteobacteria bacterium (assembly GCA_022820945.1). Classification (GTDB taxonomy): domain Bacteria; phylum Pseudomonadota; class Alphaproteobacteria; order UBA828; family UBA828; genus WTGU01. The sequence continues at coordinate 25,327 of JAJEEP010000027.1, forward strand.
CGGCGGCCCGCATTTTCTCGAGATCCGCCGCGGGGACCAGGGCGCGCAGGATCAACTCGTCGTCGTCGCGGGTGCCGTGGCGTTTGCGCAGCTCGGCAACGGTGGGCTGTTCCGGCGGCTCGGCCAGCACCTCCTTGGCGCGCGGAGCCGCCATGATGCGGTCCAGCACGTCCTCATCGATGGGCGCAACCGGCTTGCCGTAGTGCCCGCCGGCATACTGGATCACTTCGTCCGGGATCACCGAGTAGCGCTCGCCGGTGACGATGTTGAGCACGGCGAGGGTGCCGACGAGCTGGGAGAAGGGCGTTGCCATGCCGGGATATCCCAGCTCCTGGCGCACACGGCCGGTCTCCTCCAGCACGTCGTCGAGACGATCCGCCATTTCGTGCTGGACGAGCTGTGCCTTGAGCGTGCCCATCATCCCGCCCGGTATCTGATGACGCACGGAGAAGAGGTCGTATTCCTGGGGCACGCCGACGGAGAAGCCCGCAGCTCCGGCCACGCGCTCGAAGTGCTCGGCGATCTCGGGCAGCAGCGAGCGGTCGATGTGGTGGGTGTGGCCCAGGTGCTCGACGTTTCGTGTCATCACCTCGACCGAAGGGACGGACGGGCCGTTCGCCATCGGCCCGCACGCCGTGTGCAGAATGCGGATGCCGAGCTTGATGGCCTCCACGTAAGCACGGCCGGAGGCGCCCAGCAGATTATTCGAATGGAACTCGATGGGCTTGCCGCGTGCATTCGCCATGATCGCCGGCACCAGCGTGCGCATGCGGTCCGGCTCCAGCACGCCGCCCGTGTCGTAGAGCAGGAGCGTGTCGATGTCCGGCGAGGCCGACAGCCTGTCCGCCTTGTCGGCGTAGTAATCGTCAGTGTGGACCGGGCTCAGCGTGAACATGATGGCGCCCGCCACCTCGGCGCCGAACTCCTTGGCCACCTTCGCGAGGCGGTGCGTCTTGTCGATGTTGAAGAGCACATCGTAAATCCAGAAGCTGCGGCAGCCGTGCACGCAGAGCTGCCGCATCCAGACGTCCATCAACGCATCGGGCGTGACGCCGAAGGTGACGCTCGCGTTGCTGCGCATGCCGCCCCGGATCGTGCTGTTGGGCATGGCGTCGACCAGGAGGTCGAGCCCTTCCCACGGGTTCTCGCGGCAGTGGCGGATCAGCACCTCGAACAGGCTCGATCCGGTGAGGTCCACCACGCGGTAGCCCACCCGGTCGATCACCGGCGCGATGGGGAGCGCCATGCCCGCCTGCATGCGCATGCCCCAGAGGCTCTGCTGGCCGTCGCGCATGGTCTCGTCGAGGAATTCGATGTGCGCCATCGGTGCCCCCCTCAGTGCACCAGCGAGGGCATGAATGTGTCTTCGAGCCAGCGCGTGTTGAGCCTGTTTGCCATGAAGTCTTGGTGCCTCACCAGGCGCGCCTGGAAGGCAAGGTTCGTGTCGATCCCGTCGATCCGAAACTTCTCCAACGCACCGCCCATGCGGGTCACCGCCTCGGCACGGTCGTCGGCGCGTACGATCAGCTTGGCGATCATGCTGTCGTAGAAGGGGGGCACGAAGGCGCCATTGCGGCAATGGCTGTCAATGCGAATGCCTTCGCCCGCAGGCAGGTGCCAGGCGGAGATCGTCCCCGGCGAGGGCGCGAATTCGCGTTCTGGTGCCTCCGCGTTGATGCGGCATTCGATGGCGTGGCCGCTGACGGCGATGTCCTCTTGCGCGACGCTGAGCCCGCCGCCCCCGACGATCCTGAGCTGCTCCTCGATCAGGTCGACGCCGGTGACTTCCTCCGTCACCGGATGCTCCACCTGGATGCGCACGTTGGCCTCGATGAAATAAGCCTCGCCCCTGTCCACGTCGTAGAGGAACTCCACCGTGCCGGCGCTGCGATAGTCGAGATGACGTGCGAGGCGGCACGCCGCCTCGTGAATTTGCGCGCGTGCCTCGGCGGGTAGCGCCGCCGCCGGCGCCTCCTCCACGATCTTCTGGAAGCGCCGCTGCACCGAGCAGTCGCGTTCGCCGTAGTGGACGACCGCGCCCGCGCCGTCCCCCATGATCTGCACTTCAACGTGGCGCGCGTCCTCCACGAAGCGCTCGACGAAGAGCGCTCCGTCGCCGAAGGCGGCTTCGGCTTCCGCCGACGCGCGCTCGAAGCCGCCGTCGATGTCCGCCTCAGCGCGTGCGACGAACATGCCGCGGCCGCCGCCGCCAGCACTCGCCTTCAGCAGCACCGGATAACCGACCGAGGCGGCGAAGGAGCTGGCCTCGGCCGTCGAGCGGATTTCGCCCGAGCCGGGAACGATGGGCACGTTCGCTTCGGCCGCGATGGCGCGGGCGCTGAGCTTGTCGCCGAGCCGCTCGATGGTCTCCGCCCGCGGCCCGACGAACGCGATCCCTTCCCCCTCGCAGAGCGCCGCGAGCGCCGCCGATTCGGAGAGAAAGCCGTAGCCCGGATGCAGCGCGTCGCAGGCGGTGGCCTTGGCCGCGTGCACCAGCAGGTTGGCGTTGAGGTAGCTGTCGCGCGCCGGTGCAGGGCCGAGCACTACGGCGCGATCCGCGAGTTCTGCTGCGAAGCCATCGCGGTCAACATCGGAGACGCCGACCACGCTCTCGAGGCCGAGCGACTGGCAGGCGCGGACGATGCGCACGGCGATTTCGCCCCGATTGGCAACGAAGACGCGCGAGAGGGCCATCACGCCGGCTCGGCTGTCTCCGCCTCCGGCTTGACCAGAAAGAGCGGCGCGCCGTACTCCACCATCTCGCCGTCCTTCACGCAGGCCTTGGCGATCTGGCCGCTGATCCCGGCCCGCACCGGCGTGAACAGCTTCATCACCTCGATCAGGCACACCTCGGTGGTCTCGCCGATTTCCTGGCCGACTTCCACGTAGGGCGCCGCGCCCGGCTTGGGTGCGCGATAGAAGGTGCCGAGGTTGGGCGCCGTGATCGGGATAAGCCCATCCGTCGGTGCGCCGTCCGCCGGAGCGCCGGGCGCGTCCGGTGTGGGTGTTGGCGTGGCATGGTCAGGCGAGGCTACCGCATCATCCTCGGGCGATATTTCCACTATCGACCGCAGCGGCACCGCATCCGCATTCTTGGAGAGCACCAGCTTGAGGCCATCGGTCTCAAGGCGCAGCTCTCGCCAATCCGACTGTTCGAACAGCCGGATCAGCACCTCGACCTCCTTGCGGTCAACGGTCATGCGGCCACCTCCGCCCGCAGCGCACGATCGGCCGCGCATGCGGCGAGCAGCGCCGGCAGGGCCTGGCGCACGACGATGAAATCGAGGCCCGCTGCGACGGCAGCCGCGACACCGGCGTCGCTCGCAAGCGCCCCGCCGCTGGCACCCGATGCGCCCTCGAGCAGCCAGGGCAATCTCTGACGGTCCTCGCCGCCTGGCAGCCGGTCGAGATCGAGCGCGCCCTTCGGCGCCGCCTCGTCCGCGCGGTAGACTGCGAGCGGCGCGGCTGCACGTGCCCACGCCGCGATCCGGCGCAGGTACGGATCGTCCATCTCGGCGGGAACGCTCACCGGCAACGCACCGTCGAATACCCGTCCCGCCTTGCCGTCCACCGTCACCTCCCTGCCCGCAAGCGCCGCGCCCACGCCCACACCGCAACCGACGACGCAGGGGACTCCGAGGGAGCGGCTTACCACGGCGGCATGGGAGGTCGCACCCCCGGTCTCGGTCACGACGGCGCAGGCGGCGACCATGCCGTGCACGTCCTCCGGGCTGGTTGTCGGGCGGGCCAGCACCACGTTCTCTCCGGCCTCGCCGCGCGTCTCGGCCTCGTCCGCCTCCAGCACGACCCGGCCGATGCCGATGCCGGGGCCCGCCCCCTCTCCTTCGGCCAGCAGAGCAGCGGCCTCCCCCGCGCCCTCGGCTAGTCGGGGCATGAGCAGTGTGCGCACCTGCGCCGCACTGACGCGGGTGAGCGCTTCGTCGGTGGAGATCGTTCCCTCGTTCACCAGATCAACGGCGATGCGGACGGCCGCGGCAGGGGCGCGTGCGGCGGTGCGGGTCTGCAACAGATAGAGCGTGCCTTCTTGTACCGAGAACTCGATGTCCTGAACATCCCGGTTCAGCGCTTCAAGCCGTCGGGCAGCGTCGATCAGCGCGTCGTGCGCGTCCGGCAGGGATGTCGCCAGTGCATCGAGGCCTTGCGGTGCGAGTTGCCCGGACACCACGTCCTCGCCCTGTGCACGCGCGAGGTATTCGCCGTAGAGCTCCGGCACGCCGGTGAGCGGGTTGCGGGTGAAGAGCACGCCCGTCCCGCTCCTCTTGCCGAGGTTGCCGAACACCATGGCCTGCACCGTAACGGCCGTTCCCGCGTCGTCGGGCAGCCCGTGATGCTTGCGATAGCGCCGCGCGCGCCGGCCGTTCCAGGAGTCGAACACGGCACGGACCGCGCCGAGCAGCTGATCGTTCGGCTCCGCCGGCACGGGCCCTACGGCTCCGGCCTCGACGACGGCTGCGCGCCATTCTTCGATGCGTCCCTCGGGCGCAAGCCGGCCGAGCCCGGCCTTGAGCACGATGCGTGCATACATGTCGTGGAAGCGACGGTGCGTGTCACGGGCAAATGCGGCATCGCCGCTCTCCCGCGCGAGCGCGGCTTCAATCTCCTCGTTAATCCCGAGATTAAGCACCGTGTCCAGCATGCCCGGCATGCTGACGGCGGCGCCGGAGCGTATGGAAAGCAGCAGCGGCTTCTCGGCCGCGCCGAAGCGGCGTCCGGTCTCCGCCTCCAGCACGGCGATGCCGGCGTAAAGCTCGTCGGCGAGGCCGCCGGGCAGCGCGCCCTCGGCGAGATAGGCTCGGCAGGCCTCGGTGGTCACCACGAAGGCGGGTGGCACCGGCAGGCCTGCGTGGCGCATGGAGGCGATGTTCCACGCCTTGCCACCGGCGCGCGCGCGGTCGGGCAGCGCCGCGCCGTCGAGGGAAAAGACCCAGCGGCCGACGGCGCCCATGCCTATTCCTGGCGCGTGCGGCCGAGGATGCGCAGCAGGTCCTCGTGCAGCTCGAACCACACCGTGTGATAGGACTCAATCTTCGCGCCGCTGACCCACTCGATAGCGCCGTCCTCGGCCTTTTCCAGTGCCGCCTCGAGCTTTTCCGCGTAGATCGCAAGGCGCGGCAGCCCGGCACTCAGTTGCCCCAGGATCGCCTCCGCCCGTTCGTGCAGGGCGCCAAGGCGGTCGATCAGGCGGTCGTCATAGTCCTTGTTGGCGTGGTCGTTCAGCACGCTCTCGCCATCGATCTCGATGGTCTGCCAGGCAGTCATGAGCTGCTTCAGCTCTCGGTTGATCGCCTCGAAGCGCTCGTGGGCGGCGGCGAACGTCGCGTCGGCTCGTTGGGCGGCAAAGAGGCGGGAATAGGCGCCGTTCAGCGCCACACGCGCGACCGGGGTCAGGGAATAGGCCTCGCCGGCACGGGCTGCGCGGCCCCTGGCGACCGCCTCGTCGAGCGCCGCCTGCACCGCGGCCTCGTCGAGCCCGAGCGCGGCGGCGACCGCCGCGGCATCTGCGTGCTTCTTGATCGCGAGGCCGTGGAGCACGAGATAGCTGTCTGTCATCGCTCAGGCACTCTTCCGCTCGACCGCCGCGTCGGCGGTGGCGATGACCTGGTCGCGGACCGCGCGGCGCAGGAGCTTGCCTGCCCCGCTTTTGGGGAGCGTGTCCCAGATCTCGACGCTCTTCGGGCACTTGTAGCCGGCAAGCCGCTCCCGGCAGAAGAGCCGCACGGCCTCGGAGTCCAGGCCGGGCCGCCCGGCCACCACAGCATGGACTCGATCGCCCCATTTGTCGTCCGGCAGACCCACCACCGCGGCCTCGACGACACCCTCATGGGCCAGCAGCACGTCCTCGATTTCGCGCGGATAGACGTTGTAGCCGCCGCTGATGAGCATGTCGTTCTTGCGGTCGAGGATGTAGACGAAGCCATCCTCGTCCATCCGCCCGATGTCGCCGGTGTGGAGCCAGCCGTTGCGGAAGGCCTTGGCCGTCTCCTCAGGCCGGTTCCAGTAACGGGCCATGAGCTGGGTGCCGCGACAGACAATCTCGCCGCGCTCGCCGGCGGGAACGGGATTGTCGTCCTCGTCGAAAATCGCGACGTCCACGGTGGTATAGGGCCGCCCGCACGAGCCGACCCGATCATGGTCCTCCGGCCCGAGGTAGGTGATCACCATGGGCGATTCCGCTTGGCCGTAGGTCTGGGCGAAGACCGGCCCGAAGCGGGCCATGGCGCGCTCCAGGAGGCTCGGCGCGATTGGCGAGGCGCCATAGCAGATGCGCTTGAAGTGCAGCGCCGCTGTCTCCAGCGCGGGCTCCTCCATGATCATGGCCAGCATGGTGGGCACGAGAAATGTATGAGTCGCGCGCCCTTGATCGGCCAACTTGACGAAACCCGCGGCGTCGAAGTGCGGCATGATCAGCTGGTGCACGCCGCGCACAAGCGACGGCAGGAAGAAGGCGCCGGACGCGTGCGCGATGGGCGCCGCGTGGAGGAAGCGATCGCCCGGCTCGAGATCGGGCACCAGGTCCATGAGAAAGGCGGAAAGCTCCGCCGTCTCCCCAAGCGTGGTCAGCGTGACGGCCTTGGGCGCACCGGTAGTCCCGCCAGTGAAGCCGAGACGGAAAGGTGCTTGGAGGTCGCGGTCCACGCGGCAGGGGCCGGCGTGTCCGCCGTCGATGAGTCGGTGGAGGGCATCGAGGTCGTAGGCCTTTGGCACGCCGAAGCCATCCGTCCCGTCGTGGATCAGGCCGCGCGCGCCGCTCTCGGCGAGCTTGTAAGAGTGATCTGTGTTCGTCTCGCGGACGTTGAGCGAGACCCGCACGAGGCCCGACTTGGCGAGCGCGTAGTAGGCGACCAGACAGTCGATCCCGTTGGGCAGCAGGACGCCGACGCGGTCGCCGGGCACGAGGCCTTCAACCAAGAGCGCATTGCCAAGCCGATCCGTCGCCGCATTGAAGTCTCTATAGCTGAGCGTGCGCTCGCCCTCGGTCAGCGCCGGCGCCTCGCCGAACATGTGCGCTGCGCGCCGGATGTATTCGCCGATCTGCATAAGCGTGGTCGCTGGAGTGTGCGGGGGAGGGGCCGCGCCGCTAGTCGGGCGGAAGCGCCGCGAGCTCCGCAGTGCCGAGCGACGCCCCGCGGCCTTTGATCTTGCGCGCCCGCTCCTGCTCGTGCCGATACATCTCGTCGGCGCGCGCCGTGTCGTGGTTGTACTTGAGCCAGGTCTCGTCCAGGAAACGATGGCGGTCGGACTGCGGCGTGAAGGCGCGCACCTGCGCGTTGTAATCCTCCAGCGTCAGCACGCCCCGGCTCGTGCGGTAGCGGTCGGCCTTTGCCGGGAGCACGGTTCCGCCGGGATAGACCGGGCCGCTGGTCGGGATGTAATCCTCGCCGTCCAGCACCGCGTAGGGGATCGGCGAGTACATGCGCGTCGGGCCGTTACCGTGCTGCATCATGCTGTAGGACGAGAGGCGGTGGCTGGGGAGCGTCAGCAGCCCGACCAGTTCGCCCAGGCAGTCGCGGCTGAACTCGTCGTTGAGCAGCGGGCGGAAGCGCTCGGCCCGCTCGTCGATCAGCATCCAATCCTCGTGTGCATAGACGCCAGCGACATGGGCGAGGTCCTTGCAGATGCCGAAGTAGGTGAGGGCGCCTGCATCGAGCATCTGATCGCGGCTCCAGCCGGCGATGCGCTTCCAGAGCTTCGCCGTCGCCTCCTTGAAGAGTTCGTCGAGGGTGCGGAAGGTCTCCGTCAGTGCCTCGCGGCTCTCCATCCCCACCGGAACGTGCCCATCGGTGAGCGGGTCAGAGGTGTAGAGGCCGACGCCGACGATGTTCTCCACCCGGAACTCGGGCTCGGATTCGAAGCTTCCCCAATCGTCCACCAGATAGAAGTGGCAGTCCTTCACCAGCATCGGGACGGTGAGGTTGTTGTAGGGGATGTCCGCCGCCACGTCGTCGAGCCAGGGGAAGTCGCCTTCGCCGAGATCCATGAAGTCGCGGACGATCATCTCGTTGCCGTCGGCGAGCTTGTAGGGCCCGGTGTTGAGCAGGCTGATGCGGCTCTCGCAGCTCACCAGAAAGCCGTATTGCGCCGCAGACGCCATGAACTGCGTCGCCGCGCTGTGCAGCGGATCGCCGTCCTCGCAGCCGTAGGCGTCGGACTCGAACACCTGAAGCCGCCGTTCCGGCAGAATCTGGCAGCGGTGGCCGAATTCCTTGTTCGTGATGTGGCCGTCGTTCCTGTGCCAGGAAAGCTGCAGGCGCTTCCAGAAATCCATCAGGTAGATGACGTCTTCAGCGGCATCCTGCGGGCGCAGCAAGCCCATGTTGATCAGCCACTCCCGGCCGAGCAGGTAGAAGCCCGGCATCCCCCAGCCCATGGCGCTCTTGCCGGGCGGGCGCCCCTCGCGCGCGCGGTCGCCGATCTCCTCCGCGGTCATCACGCTCTCGACCTTCCGCAAGAGCGAGGGGTAGCGGTAGAAGGCGTTCAGATACGAGAGAAGCATGTAGGGCGGGACCGGGAACAGCTTGGATTCCTGCACCGTGCGGGTCACGCACAGCCAATAGGTCTCGTCCGTGAAGGTCTGCAGGAGGTTGTTGGTCTCCAGCAGCTGGGCGTAGGAAATTCGAGGCGCGCCGACCATCACGGGGCCTCCTGGACCAGCTTCCAGATGTTGGCGGTCATTTCCTCGCCCTTCTGGTAGGCCTCCGCCGTCTTTGCCGCCGCGGCGGTCTCCATCTCCAGCCGCTGGCCTTCTTTGATCCCGGTGATCCTGGCGTTCATGAAGCAGGGAATGCCGTATTCCCGCGCCAGGATGCCGAGGTGAGAGCGCACCGTGCCGCCCATGCAGATGATGCCGGTGAACCGCTCCAGGATCGGCGCTGTCAGAGTGCCGCCGGAATCGTCGATGATGGCGATGGTCTCGGGCGGCACGCCGCCGCCGAGGTAGCGCATGACCTGGCTGCTAGAGCGCACGTAGCGCGCGGTGCCCACGGTATTCTCGGCGACGCGCATGACGTTGTCGCCGACACCGCAGAGGGCCCGCCCCTCCGAATCGGCCTCGCCTGAAGGCGCGTCCGGGTGTTCCATGGTCCAGTCGGGGTCGTCGCCCAGGATGCCCTCGGCCGGCTTGTAGGCCTCGGGTCGCTCGTTCACCGAGATCACCGCGGAAAAGTCGTAGCGGTGGCCGGCGTCGAGGAGCTTCTTCTCGATCGCCTCGAAGTCGGCCGCCGTGATCAGATCGTAGGACTTGTCGAAGACGAAGCTGTTCCAGTCGACCCCGCTCTCGTCGAGCCGGCGGCGCACGAGGTCCTTGATCGCGCTGTGGAACGCCTCGACGGTCGGCGAATGCGCCTGATCGCCGTACTTGTCCGAGTCCACGTAGAGCTTGGCCACACTCTCCCCCGAGGCACGCCCGCCGGAACGGAGGCGCCAACATGCGGATCGGCCTTAAGGCTGTCAATGCCGGCGCGCCATGCAATCCGTGCTCAAATTCTTGAGATGTTCGGGAGTGTGCTTGCGCTCGGCTGGCACGGCGAAGAGACTGCCGTCCCCGTCGCGCGCGCTCGAAAGGATCCCCGCCATGCCAGCGGAGAGCGATCTCTCCCACCACCGCATCCTCGTCACCAATGACGACGGCATCCACGCCAGGGGGCTCAAGATTCTCGAGGCGATCGCACGTGGCCTGTCAGACGACGTCTGGGTCGTCGCCCCGGATCACGAACGGAGCGGCGCCGGCCACTCGATCTCGATGAACGTGCCGATCCGCCTGCGTCAGCTGGGAGAGAAGCGCTATGCGGTGGTCGGCACGCCCACCGATTGCGTTCTCATGGCGATCTATGAGCTGATGACCGAGGGGCCGCCCACGGTTCTGCTCTCGGGCATCAACCGCGGCGCCAACCTGGCGGAGGACATGACCTATTCCGGCACTGTGGCGGCGGCGATGGAGGGAACCCTGCTCGGCATCCGCTCCATCGCGCTTAGCCAGGTGTTCGCCATGGGTGGCGAAGCACTCTGGGCCACGGCGGAAACCCATGCTCCGGGCGTGATCAGGACGCTTATGCGGCTGCCGGATTGGCCGGCCGGCACGCTGGTTAACGTCAACTTTCCCGATGCGCCGCCGGAGGCGGTGAGCGGTGCCCGCATTACGAGCCAGGGGCAGAGACCGCCGGGCTCTTTCACCATCGACGGGCGCATCGACACGCGCGATGTGCCCTACTTCTGGGTGGAGATCAGCTACAAGGAGGGAGAGAAGCACAACGGGACCGACCTGCACGCGATCCACGATAACGCGGTCTCGGTGACTCCCATACAGCTGGACATGACCGATCACGTCTGGCGCGGTCGCCTAACCGAGGCGTTCGCGCCGTGATCCCGATCACGCGCAGCCCTTGCGGCTGGTCACGGGAACCTCGTTTGACACCCTTCGGGGCGCTTACCATACTCCGCTGCGAAATTTTAGCGGTTATGCATGTCGCGCGCGGCGCGAAACCAAAGGAGAGGGAGATGGCAACATCGTTTGGCGTAATTCGGGCAGGGCTGCTTGGCGCGGCGCTGTGCGCGGGCCTTGCGGCTGGCCCGCAACTCGCAAAGGCCGAGGACACCTTCAAGTTCGGCGGCGTCTTTACGCTGTCCGGCCCGGCCTCGTTCCTGGGCCTGTTCGAGGAAGCGGCCGTGAGGCTCGCCGTCGAGCAGTTCATGAAGGGCGATTGCATCGTCGAGGCCGTTCCGCCGCAGCCCTGCGAGGGTGGCGGGCTCAAGATCGGCGACAAGGTCATCCCCATCGAGTGGACGGCCTATGACGACGTCTCCGAGGACAAGAAGTCCATCGACGCCGTCATCCGCCTGGTCGAGCAGGACGAAGCCCGCGCGATCTGGGGTCCCCGGATGAACTCGGCGCTGCTCTCGGCCGCCTCGATCCTCGATCCGCAGGGAATCATCAGCATCTGCGCGATCTGCTCGAGCCCGGCGATGACCGTGGGCCGCAAATACGGCCACGACATCACCGACACCGGCGTGATCGAGAAACACGGCATGGGCGAGTTCATCCACGAAACGCCCGAGAGGCTGGCGGAGCACGGCATCGATCCCGCGCTCTTCGATGGCCGCAAGAAGCTCGGCTTCATCGGTCGCAACGAACTCTACACCGTGCACGGCTCCATCGGCTGGCAGGAGGCGGTGGAAAAGGGCGGCGGCCGGTACGAGTATCAGCATGACTGGGCGGTGCTCTATCCCTTCGGCACCACCGACTTCGCGCCGCACGTCGCCAAGCTGGCAGAGCAGGACCCCGACATCGTGCTCATGGATGCCTACATCTTCCCTGACATGCTGGCGATCATGAATGAGATGAAGAAGCAGGGTCTCGACTACGAGACCGGCGAGATCATTCTGTTGGGCAACGACGTGCTGATGCTCCAGATCTTCGTCGACGTGGCCAAGGATCAAGGCATCAACATGTCGTCCGGCTACGTCTGGGGCTGGCAGGAGCACAACCCGGCCCAGGACGAGGCGACCCTCGCGCGCGTCGAGAAGTACGTGCCCATTTACAACGCGAAGTACGGAGAGACCGAGGTCGGGAACTCGAGCCCGTTCGATCGGGGCGCCTACGACGCCGCCATCTGGTTCCTCTACGGCGTGCAGGCCTCGGGCGACCACACCGACAACGACAAGATCGTGGAAGCCTGGCGCAACCTGAAGATCAACGGCCTGCGCGGGCCGACGAACGAGTTCTTCACCCGGCCCGATACCGGCGAGAAGACCGGCCAGCTGTTCGCGACCGAGTACATCATCGGCGTCGCGGACGAGAAGGTCTGGTACACCGGCATCAGCTACCGTGACGAGCTCTTCTACGGGCCCTACGTCTACGGCGACAAGCTGCCGAAATAACCCTGCGGCGGGGACGGTCCAGGCCGGATTCCGCAGGTTGAGAAGACGGAGACGGTGGGGCGGCGCCTGCCCGCGAGGGTGCGCGCCGCCTCTCTCTTGCCCTCGATCGCCGGGCGCTCGCCCCGCGAGCCTGGCTTCGCACCTTGCGGCGCGCCGACGCGGTCGCGCCGGCCAGTCCGCTTTGCGGCCCGGTTTTTCTGACGACCGTGCTCTGTCGCCCGCCGGCAAGGCCGCGATCCCGTGACCGCATTCGCCCAGCAGCTCATCTACGGCGCCTCCTACGGCATGAACCTTGCCGTGGCGGCGGCGGGCCTCGCGCTCATCTTCGGCGTCTACAGGGTCATCAACCTCGCCCACGGCCAGCTCATCATGCTCGGCGGCTTCGTGGCCTACGTGGTCGCGACGCAGCTCGGCACCCATTTCTTCGTCGGCTTCTTCGCCGCCATGATCGTCATGGGGCTGCTCAGCATCGTGCTGGAGAACGCGGTCTTCCGCTTCCTCCAGCGCCGCCCGCTGACCGATCAGCTGCTGGCCTCGCTCGGCCTCTACATGGTTCTCGGCACCACGGCGCTCCGCATCTGGGGCGACTTCGAGGCGCGGCCGATCGCCATGCCGGGCGAGGATTGGGCGCTGACCGCAGGCGAGATCCGAATCGACGGCGCGCGATTGGTCACCATCGCGATCACTCTCGTCCTGTTCGCGCTGCTCTATTTCGTCGTCTACCGCACGCACCTCGGGCGCACCATGCGCGCCACCGCGCAAGGCGAGGAGACCGCCGCCCTCATGGGCATCAAGAAGCGCCGGGTGGCGGCGATCGTGTTCTTTCTCGGCGGCGCGCTCGGGGGCGCTGCCGGCGCCATGCTCGGCGCGCTCTTCAACGTGCGGCCGGACATGGGCTTCCAACCCCTGCTGATGGCGCTGGTCATCATCATCTTCGGCGGCATGGGCAGCATCGCGGGCTCCATCGTCGCCGGCCTCATCCTCGGCATTCTCTACAACCTCACGGTCTTCTACGTCGGCTCGAAGCTGGGAGACCTGGTGCCCTTCCTGGTGCTGCTCGCGATTCTGATGATCCGCCCGCAAGGGCTGTTCGGCCTGCCGGACCGCAACGCATGACGATCTTCCAGGCCCAGCGGATATCGCTTCGGGACCGCAGGGCGCGGGCCGTGATCGGCTGGCTCGTCCTGCTCGCCTTCCTCGGCATCCTCTGGGCGACAGTCGACAACAACTACCACCTGCGTCTGCTGGTGGGCGCCGGCACGGCGATGATCGCGGTGATTCCCTTCGGGCTGCTCATGGGCCACATGGGCTACCTCGCCATGGGGCAGGGCGGCTTCGTCGGCGTCGGTGCCTACGTGGTGGGCGTGCTCACGGTCCAGCAACTCGAATTCGATTTCTGGGCCGCGCTGCCGTGCGCCATCGTCATCACCAGCGCGCTCGCCTACGTGCTGAGCTATCCGCTGTTCCGGCTGCGCGGCTACCACTTCGCCATCGGCACCCTGGCCGTGGGGCAGCTGCTCTACATCATGTTCGACAGCTGGGAGTGGTTTACCGGCGGCCCCCACGGCACCGCAGGCATCCCGAGACCGGCGCTCGGCGACTACGCCTTCGTCACCAATGCGCGCTTCCTCATCGTGGTGCTCTTCTTCCTCGTGATTGCGGCGTTCTCCTCGTGGTGGCTCGCGCGCGGTCACGTGGGCCGCGCCCTGAGCGCGATCCGCCAGGACGAGGACCTCGCCGCGGCGCGCGGCCTCGACGTCTTCCGCTACAAGCAGCTCGTCTTCGTCTTCGCCGCCGGCTTTGCGGGGCTCTCCGGCGCGCTTTACGCTTCCATGCAGATCGCCATCGACCCGAGCTCGTTCACGATCTGGAGCTCGTTCCAGTACGTGATCTACGTCATCATCGGCGGCTCGGGCACCTTGATGGGGCCTGCAATCGGGGTCGTCTTCCTGGTGGTCCTCGATCAGTTCATCCAGGACTTCGGCAAGTGGAACCAGATCGTTCTCGGCGGCCTGATCGTGTTCACGGTCCTGTTCTTCCGCGGCGGACTCTGGGGCGGCGCCAATCTGGTATGGCACTACGCCCTCGAGTCCGTCGGCATGAGGCAAAGCGTGGCCCAGGTGCTCGGCGCCGCGCCGCGGGGGAAATAGCGGCCGATGGACGCCATCCTCGAGGTTCGCAACCTGAGCAAGCGCTTCGGCGGCGTCGAGGCTGTGCGCGACGTGAGCTTCGACGTGCCGCGCGGGGCGCTGGTCGGCCTGATCGGGCCGAACGGCGCCGGCAAGACCACCTTCGTCAACCTCGTGACCAAGCACGCGGCACCCGATGCGGGCACGGTGACGCTCGACTCGAAGCCGATCCACCGTTTGCCGTCCTACAGGGTCGCGCGCAGCGGCCTCAGTCGCACCTACCAGAAGAACCGCCTCTTCACCGAGGAATCGGTGGAGGAGAACATCAGGACCGCCATGATCTGGGGCGGGCGGCACGGGGGCCGCGACCTGAGCTACCCCGGCTGCGCCGGCGACGAGGACGCACGCTGCGACGCGCTGCTCGAATTCTTCGAGCTGGAGGCCGTGCGGGGCGACCTGCCGACCGACCTCAGCCACCTGCTGCGCCGGCGTGCCGAGATCGCTCAGGCGCTGGCGCTCGGCCCCAAGGTGCTCCTGCTGGACGAGCCCTTCGCGGGCTTCAGTCGTGAGGAGTCCTTCGATCTGATCGAGCACCTGCGCGAGTGCCAGCGCGGCGGCCTCACCATCCTCCTGATCGACCACAACATGGAGGTGGTGATGGACGTCTGCGAGTACCTGTTCGTCATGCACCACGGTGCGCTGCTGGTCTCCGGAACGCCTGTCGAGATTCGTGCGAACGAGCAGGTGGTCAGCATCTACCTCGGTGGCGAGCACTGAGATGCTGGAAATCGACGACCTGACCCTGGCCTACGGCGTGAACCGGGTCGTGCGCGGGTTCAACCTCTCGGTCGGGCAGGGGGAGGTGTGCGCACTGCTCGGCCCGAACGGTGCAGGCAAGACCTCGATCCTGCGCGCCATCAGCGGCCTCATGCGCCCGCTAGCGGGGCAGATTGACTTCGACGGGAAGTCGCTTCTCCGGCGATCGCCGGACCGTATCGTGCTGGACGGGATCGCCCACGTGCCCGAGGGGCGGCGCATCTTCCCGGAGATGAGCGTGCTCGACAATCTGCTGGTGGGCGCCACCGTTCACATTCGCGAGCGGGCGAAGACGCGCGAGCTGATCGAGCGGAACTATTCGATGTTCCCCATTCTCAAGGAGCGCGCGCGGCAGGCGGGCGGCACGCTCTCCGGCGGCGAGCAGCAGCAGCTCACCATCGCGCGCGGCCTCATGGCGCAGCCGCGGCTGCTGATGGTGGACGAGCCGACGCTTGGGCTCGCGCCCGCCATCATCAACACGCTCGTCGATACCTTCCGCGCGCTCAAGTCCTTGGGCCTCACCATCGTCGTCGCCGAGCAGAACGCGGACTTCGCGCTCCGGGTCGCCGACAACGGGACCGTCATCTCCGGCGGTGAGGTCAGCTTCAGCGGCACCGTGGAGGCGCTGAGGGATTCCGAGCGGCTCCGCCGCGCCTACCTGGGCGCCTGAGCGACGCGCCGCGCCCCAACGAGGAGGCTCGTGCCATGGGCTTCGTGAAAACGCCCGAGGAAGTGAAGCGCATCGAGGCGGTGCTGAAGCGGCCACGCTTCGTCGGCGCCGAGATGTTGATGATCGATTTTCTCACGCGGCCCGAGATCGTGGCCGAGATCCTGCCGCCGGGGCTGGAGCCTGTGACCGAGCCGCTGGTGACGGCGATGGTGGGCCGCTGGCGCTCCAACTGCGTGGCCGACTTCGCCGGCGGCGCGATCTACGTCATGGCCCGGCACGGCGAGATCGAGGCGCCCTACGTGCTCGCCATGTTCATGGACCAGGACCACGCGATCATCTTCGGCCGCGATCTCTTCGGCGAGCCGAAAAAGCAGGCCGCAAGCCGCCTGCAGCGGCGCGGCGATTTCATGCACGGTTATGTCGAGCGGCTCGGCACGCGCGTGATCGAGATCGAGGCAACGCTGCCGAACAGCCTCGGGCCGAGCCAGGCGGCGGGCGCCAACTTCAACATCAAGGCGCTGCCGTCCTGCACCGGTGTCGGGCTCGAGGACGACCCGGTCCTTACCCTGGCCGAGTTCGACAACCACCTGACGGTACGGCGAGAGGGGACGGGCACTCTCCGACTTCGCTCTACCGTGCACGATCCGTTGGCGGATATCGAGATTAGCGAGCTGCGCGGCGCCTCCTATATCGAGGGCGATCTGCTCTCCACCTGCCGCCCACTGGCGCGGCTACCGGCCGACGAGTTCGTGCCCTATCTCTACGGCCGCCTCGACGACTGGTCGGCGCTCGATACCGAGAACGGATAGGTGCGCACGAGGGAGAGGCATCATGGATATCGAGAGCTTCAAGCGGAACTTCAGCATGCCGCTCGGCGGCCCCATGTACGCAGCGCCGCCTTATCCCTTCCGCGGCGTGCAGGACCTCATGATCCGCTACGAGGCTGACAGCGACGCGGTAATGGAGCTGCTGCCGCCTCATCTGGAGCCTGCCGACGATCCCGTAATCTGCACCTCGTGGGCGCGCTGGGTCCCGTTCTCGGCCTTCGGGCCTTATCACGAGGCCTTCGTCATGGTCGACGTGATGCTGGGCGACACGCGCTACATGTATCAGCCGTCGATCCTGGTCGATAACGACATCCCACTCGGCGCGGGCCGCGAGATCTGGGGTTATGCCAAGAAGATCGCGGTGATCGAGCACAACTGGGGCGGCGACGTCATGCCCTATATGGAGCAGCTCCTGCTCACGGTGGAGCGGCCGCGCGGGCAGCGGCTGATGACGGCCTCGATGGTGTGCGACCGCAAGGCATCGCCCGAGGAGCTTGCCGAATCGCCCGTGCTTTCCTACCGCCACATCCCGAGCGCGGAAACGGCCGAGCGGCCGAGCGTCTCCGAGCTGGTGCGGCTCGATGTGACGGGCGCGCTGCGCAAGAGCGGGGATGGCAGCCCCGAGCTCTATGCCGGGCGCGCCGCGCTCACGCTCGCGAGCACAGCGGCCGATTCATGGCATCAACTGGCGCCGGTGCGCATCCTCGGCGGCTTCTTTGCCGTAGTCGACTTCGATCTCAACTTCGGCCGCGTGGTGCACGACTATCTCAAGGATCCGGCGGTCTGGGGCTGAGGCTCGCCGGTTCGATGGGGCACTGCGTCTCTTCGAGCTGGAGCATGGCGAGCATCCGGCCGAACCCGATGTACTGGCCGATCATCATGAGCAGTTCCAGCGTCTCGGCCTGGGAGAAGTGTTGCCGCAGCTCCCGCATCGCCGAGTCGTCGAAGGCGTGATGATCGAGCGCCATTTGTTCCGCGGCCCGCAGCGCCGCCCGTTCCCGGGGCGAGAACTCCGTTTCGGTCGGGTCGTCGACCCCGACCGCAGCCTCTTGTTCGCTCACGTCACTCGGTGCGAGCCGCGCCGCCTTGCAGGTCTTGCAGCCGTTGAGGGTCGCGATGCGGAGCCGCACGAGCTCCTTGATGCGGCTATCGAGAAGGCTTCCCGGCTCACTCGCGTGAAAGGGGTAGTAGAAGGCGAGATAGCGCTCGAGGATGTCCGGATGCGCGGCAAAGGCACGCGCGCAATGGCGCGTGGACCAGTCGTCCTCCGCCGCGCCGTCGTGCATGCTCTTGAGGAAGGGCGGCAGGTCTTGCGGGTCAGCGAGCGGCAATCGGGACATGGGCGGTGTTCCTCCGGCACGTGAGCCTCGCCACACTATCGCACGGGTAGGCGTCGGCGACCGATATTTGGGGTGGAATGTGACGGAGAGGAGAGAGCCGGCCAAGCGGGCAGCGCGAGTCGAAGCCGTGCGAACTTTAACGCTGGCCCCTGGGATCGGCCAGCTTCAGGCGGTCGACTTGCCCCCCGGCGGTCACGCGTCCTTCCTGGAATTCGCGTGGGCGAGTGTCGCAGCCCCGAGATCGGCGAGCGCGGATCCGGAGGACTTGAAGAGCGTGATTTCCCGTTCGCCGCCGCGGCCGGCCACAGTTCCTCGGCAGAGGCCCCATAGGTCGCCGGCGATCGCTTCCTCCGTCAGCGCGCCGGACCGGATCGGCCCGATGATGTCGCCACTCTCTTTCAGGGCTCCCTCCGTATCGATGTAGACGCGCGCGCGGCGCACCGCCGCGTCGTCGGCCTCGCGCATATGGGGCCTGAAGCTGCC
This sequence comes from Alphaproteobacteria bacterium, assembly GCA_022820945.1. GTDB lineage: Bacteria > Pseudomonadota > Alphaproteobacteria > UBA828 > UBA828 > WTGU01. Next base: position 43,487 of record JAJEEP010000027.1, read on the forward strand.
GATCAGGTCGAGATGCTGTCCGGGCCTGAGCCACGCGCCCGCGATCAGCGGTTCGATTGCCAGCGTTGCACAGCTGATGATATCGGCGTCCGCCACCGCAGCCTCGAGATCCGTCGTGGCCGCAGCGCGAACTCCCGCGCCGTTCAACATTCGTGCCAGCCTTTCGGCATTCTCCGCATTGATGTTCCAGACCGCGACGTCTTCGATCGGACGCACCGCCCGAAACGCGTCCGCCAGGTTGGCGGCGACGCGTCCGGCGCCGACCACCAGCAGCCGGCGCGCGTCCGCAGGCGCCAGGTAGCTCGCCGCCAGGGCGGCGGTGGCGGCAGTGCGCCGGTCAGTGAGTTCGCCACCGTCCAGCATCGCCAGGTGCCGCCCGGTCTTCGCATCGAAGATAAGGTAGGACGAGGACACCGAGGGGATTCCGGCGGCCGCGTTTCCCGGATTGACGTTCACGACCTTGACCCCGCCCAGGCCCGCCGGGTTCCACGCGGGCATCAGGAGCAGCGCCGCGTCCGGCTGCCCGTCGAGCGCGATGGCGTGGTGATGGCGCAAGGGCGCGGCGGCGCCGGCCCGGAACATCTCCCGCAGCGCCTCGATCAGCGCATCGAACCGCAGCAGGTCTCGGGTCTCTTCGGCACTGAAGACGCGCATGGTTCCGTCCCTCGATTGCGTTGTGGGGGAGGCAGAGACTGTTGCTAGGAGTGCAAGTTTGACTCCGAAAAATCCCACCCTCTCAATACATTACAATGCTGATCGACATCAAACTTGCGAGCCGATCGAGGGCATCGGTCCTGTCCGGAGTCACGGAACCAGAATGAACTGGTCGGAACTATGGGGGCGCTGTGAGCATCCGGTGAAGGCCGCGTACCATTGGGCATGATTTTGCCGGCGCCGGACGCCCGGTAAGTCTCGAGTGGAGAGTGCTGGCTACGCGGCGAGGGCCTGCTGCCGTTCGGCTTTCCAGTGCCAGGGGAGGAGTTCGGGCAGGCGGGTCTGCGGCTGCTCTGCGATGCGATCGAGGACGTCGGCAAGCCAGGCCTGGGGGTCGACACCGTTGAGCTTGGCGGTGCCGATCAGCGTGCACATCACAGCGGCCCGCGCGCCGCCGCGATCGGAGCCGCAGAACAGCCATGACTTGCGTCCGAGCGCGATGCCGCGCAGCGCCCTCTCTGAAGCGTTGTTGGTCAGGCAGATGCGGCCGTCGTCGAGGAAGCGGGCGAAGCCGTCCCAGCGCTTCAGCATGTAATCCATCGCCTTGGCCCCGCCGGCGAGACGTTCCACGGCCTGGCCCGCCGTCACGAGCTCTCTCGCACCCTGGCCGCAATCCAGTCCATCGTCCAGGCCCTCCTTCGGGGCGAAGTCGAACTCGGCCTAGTTTGGCTGCCAATCATCAGGCAGGCGGGCTGCGCGGCCGGCGTGCTTACGCGTCTTCCCTCCGGTTGATTCGCGCTTAGAATAGGCTTCCCTTGGTTCGGTGGACTCCCTGTCCGGTGTCGGCGGGAAGCTCAGGCGGTAGACCCTGCCTCGGCCGTGAGCCCGGCAGGCGATCAGCCCGGCCACCTTGAGCGCTTCCAAATGCCGGCGCTCCGACCGCTCGTTCAACTCCGTCTCAGCCGCGATCGTCTTAATCGTGGGAAACGGATCGGTGCCGGTCTCGTTGTTGTGGTGATCGGCGAGCGCGAGAAGTGCGAGCTTCGCCATCGGCGAGCCGACGCGCTGCCCGATAGCCCAGGTCATCGCGCGCACGCTCATGCGACAGCCACCCTGGAATTAGGGTTGGACAACGCGCGAATTCCCCCAACGGAATCAATACCTCCTTCTTGGGGGTTGGACAAACCAAGTCCTTGATCTACTGAGGGAAAATCAGTCCCCCTGGGAACGCCATTCTATCGGGCGTACCGCTACGGACGCTCCCTCAGCGGGACGAAGCTGCGCCGCGCCGCGCCGGTGTAGAGCTGGCGCGGCCGGCCGATCTTCTGCTCCGGGTCCGCAATCATCTCGTTCCACTGGGCGACCCAGCCGACAGTGCGCGCCAGCGCGAAGATCACCGTGAAGATACGCGTGGGGATGCCGAGCGCCTGCAGGATCAGGCCCGAGTAGAAGTCGACATTGGGATAGAGCTTCCGCTCGACGAAATACTGGTCCTCCAGCGCGATCCGCTCCAGCTCCATGGCGATCCTGAGCAGCTCGTCGCTGATGCCGAGATCGTCCAGCACCTCGTGGCAGGTGTCCCGCATCACCGTGGCCCGCGGGTCGTAGTTCTTGTAGACCCGGTGGCCGAAGCCCATGAGCCGGAACGGGTCGTCCTTGTCCTTCGCCCGCCCGATGAAGTCCGGGATGTTCTCGACCGTGCCGATCTCTTCCAGCATCTGCAGCACCGCCTCGTTGGCGCCGCCGTGGGCCGGGCCCCAGAGCGTCGCGATGCCGGCCGCGATGCAGGCATAGGGGTTGGCGCCGGAGGAGCCGGCGAGCCTAACCGTTGACGTCGAGGCGTTCTGCTCGTGGTCCGCATGGAGGATCAGGATGCGGTCCATGGCGCGCGCGTGGATCGGGTTGATCCGATAGTCCTCGCACGGCACCGCGAACATCATGTGCAAGAAGTTCTCCGCGTACGTGAGGTCGTTTCGCGGATACACGAACGGCTGGCCGATATTGTACTTGTACGCCATCGCCGCGAAGGTCGGCATCTTCGCGATCAACCGGTGCGACGCGATGATGCGCTGCTTCGGATCGTCAATGTCAGTGGTGTCGTGATAAAAGGCGGCGAGCGCTCCCACCACGCCGATCATCACCGCCATCGGGTGAGAATCGCGTCGGAACCCCCGATAAAGGTAGTTGATCTGCTCGTGCACCATCGTGTGCTTGGTGATGGTGTTGACGAAACGATCTTTCTCCGCCGCGTTCGGCAGTTCGCCGTGGAGCAGCAGGTAGGAGACCTCGAGGAAGTCGCTGTGCGCGGCCAGCTCGTCGATGGGGTAGCCGCGATGCAGCAGCACGCCCTCTTCGCCGTCGATATAGGTGATCTTCGACTTGCACGAACCAGTCGCGGTATATCCGGGATCGTATGAGAACTTGCCCGTCCCCGCGTAGAGCGAGCGGATATCGATCACCGGCGGGCCCATCGTGCCCTCGAGGACAGGCAGCTCGACCGTGCCCCCGCTCTCACGATCGGTGAGCACGGCGCTGGGCGCCTCGTTGCTCTGCCCGGCAAGCTTCGTTTGGTGTGCCTGAGACACCCCATCTCCCTCCATCTTTGCCCCGTGCCGGCGACCGGCCAGGGGCCTGGATCATAGGGCCAGAGCCCGAATTATACAATTTGGGTCGGGTCGGACGGCGACCCGCTCAGTGGCGCGCGCGCTCGCGCTCGACGCTGCTCACCGACGTCACCGCCCGCAGGGCGGCTACGATATTGCCGAGGTGCCTCGCGTCCTTGACCTCGATATCGACCATCATCTCGAAGAAATCGAGGGAGCGGCTGGTGATCTTGAGGTTACTGATGTTGCCGTTGTTCTTGGCGATCGCCGTGGTCAGCTTGCTGAGGCTCCCGGTCTCGTTGGCGACCACCAGGTTGAGGCGGCCGACATGGACGCCTTTCTCGTCCGCGTCCGCCTCCCACGAGAGGTCGAGCCAGCGCTCGGGCGTGTCGCCGAAACTCTCCAGCGTGTCGCAGTCGATGGTGTGGATCGTCACGCCCTTGCCGGTGGTGACGATGCCGACGATGCGCTCGCCGGGCAGCGGGTTGCAGCACTCGGCAAGGTGCACGGCCATGCCCGGAATTAGCCCGCGCACGGGAATGCCGCTGTCGCCGGCCTTGGTGCCCCGCCTGCCGCGCGCGACCGAGAGCGCACGGCGCGCGATCCCCTGGAGACTGCGGGCGGGGAAGAGGGCGTCGGCGACCTCCCCGCTATTGAGTTCGCCATTGCCGAGGGCAGCCAGCAGGTCTCCCACCGAGCGCTGCTTGAGGCGGGAAAGCGTGCCCTCCAGCAGTTCTTCCGAATACTCCGCGTCGGCCTCCCGAAACACCTTCTCCGCCACGGCCCGGCCGAGGGCGATGAACTGCTCCCGCTCCTTGAGGCGGGTGAAGCGGCGGATGCAGGTACGCGCCTTGCCGGTTGCCACAAATCGTTCCCAGGCCGGCTGCGGCTGGGGCACCCTCGAGCGCAGGATCTCCACCTGATCGCCGTTCTCGAGCTGGGTCCAGAGCGGCACCATGCGTCCGTTGACCTTGGCACCGACCGTGGTGTCGCCCACATCGGTGTGCACCGCATAGGCGAAATCGACAGGCGTTGCGCCGCGCGGGAGCGTGATCAGGGCCCCGCGCGGCGAAAAGCAGAATACCTCGTCCTGAAACATCTCGAGCTTGGCGTGCTCGAGCAGCTCCTCGGGCCCCGAAGCCTTGTCGAGAATTTCGAGCAGCGGGCGCAGCCAGCGCTGCTGGCGGTCGTCGCGGACGTCGCCCGCCTGCTTGAACAGCCAATGGGCGGCGACGCCGTACTCGGCCTCCTCATGCATGTCGCGGGTGCGAATCTGGATTTCGATGCGCCGCTGCTCGGGGCCGATCACCGCGGTGTGGAGCGAGCGATACCCGTTGGGTTTGGGCGTCGAGATGTAGTCCTTGAAGCGTCCCGGCACCATCGGGTAGGTGCGGTGCACGATGCCGAGCGCCCGGTAGCAGTCATCCTCGTCTTCGATGACGACGCGGAAGCCCACGATGTCGGTAAGCTGCTCGAAGGCGAGCTTCTTGCGCTGCATCTTTTGCCAGATGGAGTAGGGCCGCTTCTCGCGGCCCGAAATGGTCGCCCGGAGCCGGTTATTGCGGAGCGTCTCGGTAAGGGATTCGGTGACCCGCTCGACCATGCCGCCCGCCTCCTCGCGCAGCGCCGTGAGCCGAGTCTCCATGGTGTGGAAGCCGTTGGGGTTGAGCTCCCTGAAGGCAAGATCTTCGAGCTCCGCCTTGAAGGCCTGGAGTCCGATGCGCTCCGCGAGCGGCGCGTAGATCTCCATGGTCTCCTTGGCGATCCGTTGCCGCTTCTTATCGTCCGGCACGTAGTGCAGCGTGCGCATGTTGTGCAGGCGGTCGGCAAGCTTGACCAGGAGAACGCGGATGTCCTCCGAGAGCGCAAGAAGGAACTTGCGCAAATTCTCGGCCTGGTGCGCCTGGTCGGACTGCAGCTCCAGCCGGCTCAGCTTGGTCACGCCGTCGACGAGCCGGGCGGTCTCCTCACCGAAGAGGTCGTTGATTTCTTCGATTGTGGCGACCGTGTCCTCCACGGTGTCGTGGAGCAAAGCGGTCGCGATCGAGGTGCTGTCGAGCTTGAGCTGGGTGAGGATGCCAGCGACCTCGATGGGATGGGCGAAATAGGGGTCGCCGCTGGCGCGGGTCTGCGTCCCGTGCGCCTTCATCGAAAAGACGTAGGCGCGGTTCAGCAGAGCTTCGTCCGCTGAGGGCTCGTAGCTCTTTACGCGCTCGACGAGTTCATATTGCCGGATCACGTCCGCTGACGCGCGAGGCCGGCGCCGGCGGAACCCCCTGCGGGGGGTCGGGCGTTCGTTGAGCTGCGCCCGATGCGCCGCCGGCCGGCGCTACTCCTCTTCTACCGTTTCCGCTACTTCCGCCTCGATCGCCGGCTCTTCTGCCGGCTCGCCCTCGCCCTCGGGCGCCGCGGCCTCGTCCTCGACGGGCGTGGTCTGGCCGGTCACGCCGGCCCAGGCAGCCTCGGCTGCCAGCACCGCCATGGCGTCCTCGTCCGGCTCATCGATCTCGGTGTCCACTTCACGCCCGTGCTCGAGCTCGTGGCGGAGCGTTTCGAGATCGATGGTCTCGTCGGCAATCTCGCGGAGTGCGATTACGGCGTTCTTGTCGTTGTCCTTCTCGACCGTAAGCTCGGCACCCGAGCGAATGTCGCGGGCGCGCTGGGCCGCGAGCAGCACCAGCTCGAACCGGTTCGGCACCAGGCCAACGCAGTCTTCGACCGTCACACGTGCCATAGGTCGCACTCCTCATCTGAGCCGAACCGGCCCCGGCCCGGCGGCGCGTCACCCTATCCGCAGGGCCCGCCGGATGCAAGCGTCACCGCGCTATTCGCGGCCTCGGATCAGGCGGGGAGCAGACAGAACAGGCATTCGGCGTCGGCGGCGTCCCGCGCGACGCGGGTGCAGCGGGAGGCAAGCTCTGCATCGTCGCCCCAGCGCTCAAGCTGGTAGCGCTCGTCCACCAGCGAGGCATCGGCGGCGGCCTCGGCATCGAGCCGGCCTTCCCGCATGGCGAGCGCAATCACCAGCGACCCGAAGCTCCGGGTTACAAGGCTCAGGCCGGCGAGGGCGAAATCGTCCTCCGTCGCCACCGCCTCCCGCAGGGCTTCGAGCGCTTCCGGCGCCTGCGCGATGGGGGTGATCGAGCGCGTGGCCGCGAGCGGGGCGCCGTAACGCGCGGCCGCCCACGCCACCAGCGGCTCCCAGGCGGCGGTCTGACGGCGGGCGAGGGCCGGCGGCTGGTCGGTCCGATAGCAGACGAGATCGGTCTCGGCGTAGGCCGCGACCTCGGCCACGATCTCGGCCCGCCGCGCCGGCACCAGATCGAGCGCGGTGCAGACGAGGCGGGTGAGCGGCATGGTCTCGCGGTCGATGGTCTCGTCTTGTGCGGCCCATTCTTGGGCGACGGCGGCCGCGAGCGCAGCACCCGGCATCGCGAGAGGCCGGCCCGCCGGGGTGCGTACCGGCTTGCCGTCGAGGGCAATTGCGTACCTGCCTTCGGCCTCCACCGCCTCGGCAGTCTCGTAGAAGCGCTTCGGATTCGCCGCGTTCACGGGGCGTCCACGAAGGGCGCGAATTCATCGCCGGCGAGGGCTGGATTGAAGCCGAGAAAGCGCCACGAAGCGATCATGTGTGGCGGCAGCGGCGCGGTGAGCACGAGCGGCGCCCTGCTGCCCGGCCGCGGCAGCTCCAGCGCGCGGGCGTGGAGGTGCAGGCGCGGCTCGAAGCCGGCGGGGAAGGCCGCCTCGCCGCCATACTTGCCGTCGCCCACTACGGGATGGCCGAAGACCGAGGCGGTGTGTGCGCGAAGCTGATGGGTGCGGCCCGTGCGCGGCATGAGCGCGAGCCAGGAGAGACGACGGCCGGCCGCCTCGATCAGCGCGTAGTCCGTGATCGCGCGCTGGCCGTCCTGGGTGGTCGCGACCACCCGCTCGCCATCGCCCATCTGACGCTTGGCGAGTGGCGCGTCGATCCGCCCCTGCGCAGGTCTCGGCACGCCGATGACCAGCGCCCAGTAGAGCTTGTGCAGGCTGCGCGAGCGGAACAGCGCCGTGAGCTCCCGCGCCGCCGCCGCGTGGCGGGCGAGCAGCAGGACCCCGCTGGTGTCGCGGTCGAGCCGGTGGACCAGGCGGGGTGCTTCGGCGGCATCGAAGCGGAGCGCGCCGAGTAGCCCGTCGAGGTGGCGTCCGACCTTGCTCCCGCCCTGCACCGGCAGGCCAGGCGGCTTGTTGAGCGCGATCAGGTCGTCGTCGCGGTAGATGACCGCCGTCCGCATCATGGCGGTGTCTTCGTCTGTCGGCGGCGGCGGGGTGCGTCGCGGCGCTCGGCCCTCGTCCCGGTCGGGCAGGGGCGGCACGCGCACCCGGTCGCCGGGCGCGAGGCGGGTGCCGGCGCGGGCGCGCTTGCCGTTCACCCGGATCTGGCCGGTGCGCAGCAGCTTCTCCAGCCGGCCGTGCCCGAGCGCGGGGTAGTGCCGCCTGAACCAGCGATCGAGCCGCTGGTCGCCATCCTCGGGCGCAATCTCCAGCGTGGCGACGCCTGCCATCAGACGATGGCCCGCACCAGCCTGAGTCCGCAGTAGAAGCCGCCGACCGAAAGCACCACCGAGAGCACGATGTAAAGCAGCGCCCGGCCGACCTCGCCCCGCTCCAGCAGCGCGATGCTGTCCGCCGAGAAGGCGGAGAAGGTGGTAAAGCCGCCGAGCAGCCCGACGAAGAGGAAGCGTTGCACCACTTCGCCCGCATCGAATGCGACCGCGAGCCCCTGCACCAGCGCGCCCAGGATGAACGAGCCCACCACGTTCACCGTCAGCGTGCCGTAGGGGAAGCCCGTGCCGATCAGCGAGGTGAGCCAGCGCTCGGCCGCGCCCATGACGTAGTAGCGCCCGACCGAGCCCAATGCGCCGCCCAGCGCGATGGCGAGCGCGACCTTCACGCCTCGTCCTCCGGCCCGGCATCGCTCCCGTCGCGCAGCTTCTGCCAGTAGGCGAGACGCTTCAGTATCTCGCGCTCGAAGCCCCGCTCCCGCGGCGCGTAGAAGCTGCGGCGCGGCATCCCCTCAGGGAAGTAGTCCTGGCCCGAGAACCCATCCTCGGTGTCGTGGTCGTAGACGTAGCCCCCGCTGTAGCCGAGGTCCTTCATCAGCCGTGTCGGCGCGTTGAGGATGTGCTTGGGCGGCATCAGCGAGCCGGTCTCGCGCGCGGCCTGCATGGCCCGCCCGAGCGCGCGGTAGCTCGCGTTCGACTTGGCTGCGGTGCCGAGATAGATCACGGTCTGGGCGATGGCGAGCTCGCCTTCGGGCGAGCCCAGCCGCTCGTAGGCCTCCCAGCCGGCGAGCGCCTGCGGCAGCGCGTCCGGGTCGGCGAGCCCCACGTCCTCGACCGCGAAGCGCACCAGGCGCCGCGCGATGTAGCGCGGATCCTCGCCGCCGGCGAGCATGCGCGCGAGCCAGTAGAGGGCAGCGTCCGTATCCGAGCCGCGCAGCGACTTGTGCAGTGCCGAGATCAGGTTGTAGTGGCCCTCCTGCGACTTGTCGTAGAGCGGCGCGCGGCGCTGCACGGTCTCCATCAGCTGCGGCACGTCGAGCGGTACGCTCGCCTCGTCATCCAGCGGCGCGGTGCCGCCTGCCGCGAACAGCGCCTCCGCCATGTTGATGAGCGCGCGGCCGTCGCCGTCCGCCATGGCGCGCAGCATGGGGCGGGCGTCGGGCTCGAGCGGGAGCGTGCGGCCCTCGGCCTCCTCGCAGCGGGTCAGCAACGTTTCCAGCGCGCTGTCGTCGAGCCGGTGGAGCACCAGCACCGCACAACGCGAGAGCAGGGCGCCGTTGAGCTCGAACGAAGGGTTCTCGGTGGTGGCGCCGACGAGAACCACGGTGCCGTCCTCAACCACAGGCAGAAACGCGTCCTGCTGCGCCCGGTTGAAACGGTGGATCTCGTCGACGAAGAGCAGCGTGCCCGTGCCACCCGCGCGGTGCTCGCGCGCATCGGCGAACACCTTGCGCAGCTCGGCGACGCCGGAGAAGACCGCGCTCAGCGGTGCGAACAGCATGTCCGTGTGATCGGCGAGCAAGCGCGCGATGGTGGTCTTGCCGCAGCCCGGCGGCCCCCAGAGGACCGTCGACGCCAGCGCGCCGCTTGCCACCATCCGCCCCAGCGGGCCGTCGGGGCGGAGCAGGTGGTCCTGACCCACCACCTCGTCGAGCGTGCGCGGCCGCAGCCGGTCGGCCAGTGGCCTCGGCGCTGCGTCCTCGAACAGGCTCGGCGCATCCTGGGGCGTCATGGCGCGAGTCTACGCGCTCCGCCGGCCCGGCGCAGCCGGCCTCAGTGCCGAACGGCGCTCAGTCCGGCGGCAGGTTGACCGCGGCGACGCGCCAGGCCTGGCCCCTGGCGGGGCCGTCCACGCGGTCAATCCGGGTTATCGAGAGATTGTCGATGCTGAAGGCGAGCGCGCGCTCCGCATCGAGGCCGAGCGCGAGCGCGAGCGCCGCGCGGATAGAGCCGCCGTGGGCCACGGCCACGATGTCCCGACCGGCGTGCTGCGTCGTCCTGCGCTCGACGGCGGCAGCCACGCGCTGCACGACCTGGACGAAGCTCTCGCCCTCCGGCGGTGTGATGTGCGCGGGCGCGACCCAGTACTTGTGGGCGAGGCCGCTGCCCCGCTCGGAGGCAACCTCGCTCCAGGTGAGGCCGTGCCAGGCGCCAAAATCCTGCTCGTCCAGGTCCGCCTCGATGGCCCGCTCCGGCACCGCGTGGCCTGCCTCGGCGATCGCGTCGGCGGTCTGGTGGGTGCGCAGCAGATTGCTGGTGAGCCACACGGCGCCTTGCGGCAGCGCGCGGGCCAGCCCCTCGAAGCGTGGCCGCTCGCTGGTATTGGCGGGCACGTTGGTGCGGCCGTAGAGCCGGCCGCCATGGTCGGTGACGGGTGCGTGGCGCACCCACCACCATCGGGTCACAGTTGTCGTGGTGGTCATCGAATCGCCGCAAGCGTGAGAAGGAACAGGACCTCGGAGAACTGCTGGACGCCGCCGAGCACGTCCCCAGTGTGGCCGCCCACCTGCCGCTCCGCAAGCCAGGCGACTGCAACGGTGCCGATGCCGGCGATGAGGAAGGCAACGAGGCCGCTCCAGGTCAGGAGGCCGACGGCGAGCACCGCCGCCATGGCGAGACCGGTCCACACGTGGGCCGACGGCGGGCGCCCGGCATCGGCGGCGAGGCCGTCGTCCCGCGCCGGGTCCAGCCAGAGCATGACCGCCGGCATCGCCGCGCGCGAGACGCCGGCGGCGGCGACCATGGCGGCGATCGCCAGGCCGGTCCCGCCAAGGTCGGAAATGGCGCCCACCTTCGCCGCCAGAACCACCACCAGCGTGATCACGCCGTAGGCGCCGATGCGGCTGTCCCGCATGATCGCGAGCTTGCGCTCCCGCGTGCTGCCGCCGCCGAAGCCGTCTGCCATGTCGGCGAGGCCGTCCTCGTGCAGTGCGCCGGTGATCATGGCGCCGGCGCCGACCGCGAGCACCGCCGCCACGATGTCGGGCAGGCCGATTCCTGCTGCGATCGCATAGACGATCCCCGCGAACAGCCCGATCAGCGCGCCGACGATGGGGAAGGCGCGAACCGCACGGCCGAGTGACGGCGTGTCGCCCTCGGGCCGGGCCGCCCTCAGCGGCACCCGCGTGAGGAAAACAAGGGCGGTGCGAAGGTCGCTCCGCCAGACCCTCGCCGCGCGGTACGCCGCCTGTTGGAGGGGAGCCTCGTCGCCGTCGTCGTAACGCATCTGCCTCTTGCCCGGGCTGCCCCGGCCCGGCATCCTCCCTCGGCCTTATAGGCTAGGGCGCTGTCGCCGCCAAGAAACCCCACGATTTTGGTCCAGCGGCAACCGGCCTGCGGAACAGCCATGCACGATGACGTACAGCTCGCCTCGTTGAGCGCATTCCGCGCGCGTGTGGCCGCCATGCCGGGGCCGGACGAGGGGGCGGCGGAGCGGGCGAGGGCGCACGATGCGCACCTCACCAAGCCGGCCGGCGCGCTGGGCCGGCTCGAAGCGCTCGCCCAGTGGGCTGCGGCGTGGCAGGGGCGCCATCCGCCACGCGCGGACCGCATCCAGGTCGTCGTCTTCGCCGGCAATCACGGGGTCGCGGCGCGCGGCGTCTCTGCCTATCCCGCAGCGGTCACCGCGCAGATGGTGGCCAACTTCGAGGCCGGCGGGGCCGCGATCAACCAGCTTTGCGCCGTGCTCGGCGCGGCGCTGACGGTGGTGCCTCTCGATCTCGACACGCCCACCGAGGACATGACCGAAGCGCCCGCGCTGGGCGAGGCGGGCTGCGTGGCGGCGCTGGAGGCGGGGATGGCGGCGGTGGACGCGGACACCGACCTGCTCTGCCTCGGGGAAATGGGCATCGGCAATACCACCGCCGCGGCAGCGCTGGCGGCGGCGCTTTGTGGTGGCGACGGTGCCTCTTGGGTGGGGCCCGGCACCGGTGTGGATTCGGACGGGCTCGCGCGCAAGGCAGCCGTGGTGGACGCGGCGCTCGCGCGGCATGCGGACGCACGCCGCGATCCGCTGGCCGCGCTCGGCTGGGTCGGCGGGCGGGAGCTTGCGGCGATCGCCGGCGCCGTGGTCGCGGCACGGGAGAGCCGCGTGCCTGTGCTGCTCGACGGCTTCGCCTGTACCGCCGCGGCGGCGGTCGTCGCCAAGCTGCAGGACGGCGGCCTCGACCACACCCAGATCGCTCATTGTTCGGCGGAGCCGGGGCACCGTCGGTTGCTGGACTCGCTCTCGCTCGACCCGCTGCTCGATCTCGGCCTGCGGCTCGGCGAGGCCTCGGGCGCTGCGCTTGCCGCCGCGCTCGTGCGCATGGCGGTCGCGGCCCACAACGGCATGGCGACCTTCGATTCTGCGGGAGTCAGCGGCCCCGCCGACTAAGGATCACTCCCCGATCTGATGCAGCAGGCCACGAATGCGGGCGCTGCGGAGGAAAGCGAGAAAGGTGGCGATGCCGACCGCCATCCAGCCGATGTTGAGCGTGGTCGCGCGCATCATGTGATCGCCGCTGAAGGTGCCGTCCACCAGGAGGGCGCGCATGCCCTCGAAGACATGGGCCGACGGCAGGATGGCGGCCACCGGCTCCAGCCAGTCCGGCAGGATCGAGAGCGGGTAGTAGATGCAGCTGAAGGGCGCCAGCGCGAAGATCAGGAACCAGGCGAGACTCTCGGCACCCAGTCCGTAGCGCAGCACCAGGCCGCAGACGAAGAAGCCGACGGCCCAGCCCATCACGATCAGGTTCACGAAGAAGCCGATCAGCGCGAAGCCGAGATCGAAGATCGAGAACGCGTAGAGCACGAAGGCGAGGCCCACCGCGCCGGTCATCCCTATCAGCGTGCGGATCAGGCTGATCAGCATGAGCGCGCAGATCAGCTCCCACGGCCTGAGCGGGCTCACGAAGAGGTGGCCGAGATTGCGCGCCCACATCTCCTCGATGAACACCAGCGAGAGGCCGATCTGCCCGCGGAACATGACGTCCCACAGGATCACGCCCGCGAGCAGGACGCCCGCCGCCTGCGCGAACCACGAGCTGTTGGTGACGAGGAACATGGTGACCAGGCCCCAGATGATCATCTGAACCGTGGGCCAGTAAGTGAGCTCCAGCAGGCGGGGCCAGGAGCGCCGCAGCAGATAGGTGTGGCGCAGCACCATTGCACCGATCCGCTGTGCGGAGCCATGCAAAGGCAGAGCCCGTGCCGCGCCGTTTCCCATTACTGCGCCGCCTCACCGAGGTTGGAGGTGCCGCGCACGATCTCGAGGAAGACTTCCTCCAGCGTGCTGCGGCCGTGGCGCTCGATCATGGCCTTGGGCGTGCCACTCTCGACGATGCGGCCTGCGTACATCACGAACACGTCGTCGCAGAGACGCTCGACCTCGGCCATGTTGTGGGAGGCGAGCAGGATGGTGGCGCTGGTCTCGGCCCGGTAACGCTCGATCACGCCTCGCACCCAGTCGGCGGTATTGGGGTCGAGCGAGGCGGAAGGCTCGTCGAGCAGCAGAAGCTCGGGATCGTTGAGCAGCGCCTTGGCGAGCGCGACACGCGTGCGCTGGCCGGCCGAGAGCTTGCCCGTGGGCCGCTTGAGGAAGTCGCCGAGGTCGAGGGTCTCGGCCATCCGCTCGATCCGCTGCCGCACGCCGTCAAGGTTGTAGAGCCTGGCGTAGACGGTCAGGTTCTCGCGCACCGTTAGCCGGTGCGGCAGGTCCGTGTAGGGCGAGGAGAAGTTCATGCGCGGCAGCAGCGCGTAACGGTTGGCCGCCAAATCGCTGCCGAAGATGCGCACCGAGCCCGCGCTCGGCAGCAGCAGGCCCAGGACCATCGCCAGGGTGGTGGTCTTGCCCGCGCCGTTGGCGCCGAGCAGGGCGGCGGTCGCCCCGCGCCCGACCGCGAAGCTCACCGCATCGACCGCAGTGACCTTGCCGAACCGCTTGGTGAGGGCCTCGACCTCGAGGACGGGGCCGCTCATCGCGGCCCCCGGTGACGTCCGGTCCAGGTCTCGCTCAGAACGGCGACGGATCGGCGAAGCGGCGCAGGACGTTCTCGGTCATGCGCGAGACGTTGTTGTCGTGGTCGTTGTGGGCAAGGCTGCCGCACCAGGCGATCGAGCTGGTGGAGAAGACGGCGCCGCCGTTCGCGGTCTCGTAGAACACGATGTCGGCGCGCACGAGCGGGTCCTGCGTGCCGTCAGCGTTGGGCCGGTTCACGTCGAGCTCCTCGCAGACCACGAGGTAGAGATCCGTGTGATCCTTGGAAGAGGCGAGCACGTAGGTGTTGGGCGGCGTGCCCAGCAGCGGGTCGGCCCGGTCGAGCTCCAGCCCCGCCGCACCGCCGCCAATCAGCCCGAAGTCGCCGATTCTCTCGTCCTCGCCGATGCCCTCGAAGATCCAGGCGACCTCCTTCTTGAAGCTGTCCGGCTCGCGCACGTAGTAGGACGAGATGTCGAAGCCCTGAGCGCTGAAGCCGGTGCCGACGATGAGCTGCGGCGGCCGACCGTTGCGGCGCCAGAGGCCGCCGTACTCACCGGTGAAGCTGTGATAGTACTCGCCGGGGCGGGCGATCCAGGTGCGGATGCCGTCCTCGGCGCGGCGCACCTCGATGCAGCCCGGCACCTCGGTGTGGTAGGCGATGCGCCAGTACCAGCCGTTGGCACCCATGTACATGAGCCGCCCGCCGCGCTGCTGATAGGCGTACATCGCATCCCACATCGCCTTGGAGTGGTACTCGGGGTGCGAGCCGGTGAGCACCACCGTGTAGTCCTCGATCGCCGCGAGGCCCTCGTAGTGCAGATCCTCGTCGGTGACGACGTCGTACTCGAAGCCCTTCGCCTCCAGCCACTCGGTCAGGTGCGTGTCGGCGTTGAACTGCCAGAGCGTGGATTCGGTGCCGCCGATCCATTCCAGCGCCTTCGGGCGGAAGTTCAGGATCGGGCGGAGCCGCGAGGAGTAGCAGATCCCGCTGCCGTCGATGTGGCTGTCGTAGAGCGAAGTGCCGTATTCCCGATGCTCGCTGCGCTGTAGGTTCTTCTCGTTCAGCACCGTGAGCCGGCCCGCGAGAATCTGCGCCGCACCCATGTTGGTGGACATGTTGGTGTTGGCGTAGGCCATGTAGCTCGCGGTGGGCAGCAGGAAGCAGATCTTCGCGGTGGGCGCGCCGCGCGGGGCGCGCACGGCGAAGGGGATGTACTCCTCGCCGCCACCTTCGCCGCGGAGCCTCGCGGCGTAGACGCCGCTCTTCAACCGCTTCGGGCAGGTGAGCGAGAAGTCGACCTCCCAGCGCGCGTCGTAGACGTCGTCCTCGTGGAAGTGGATTGCGCCGTACTGCTCCGGCGCGTTCTGCCAGTTCATCTCGCTGCCATCCCAGCGCCAACCGGTGACGGCGCGGGTCGGCATGTTGACCAGGCTGCCGTGCAGCGCGTTGGCGGAGAGATCGGTCGCGGTCGTCGTCTTGATGCCCTGGGAGAAGTCCCAGGCGCCGACGATGGAGGTGGAGAGAGTGCCGTCCACCGGGCGGGTCTTGGCGACCTCCATCTCCGCCGGGGTCAGCACGCGGTTGGCGACGCGCGGGCTGTCGATGCGCCCGTTGTAAAAGCCGCCGCAGACCGTGCGCCCCTTGTCGACGCGCCTGAAGTAAGCGCCCATGGTGAGCGGCGCATCGTGCTTGCCCGGCCCGCTCAAGCCGGACTTCTTCTTCAGGACGCGGGCGTGGTTGACGTTCGGGTATTCGTTGAGCGGTTGCTGCACCAGCGTGATCTGCTTGGAGTCCGCGTCGTAGGCCGCGGCCACGAAATACCACTGATGCGGGATCAGCGGCCGGTTGGTGGCGGTCACCTCGATGTTGCCGTCGCCGTCGCCGAGGCAGAGCGCGAGGGAGCCGTCCTGCTTGGTGATGATGAGCGCAGCACCCGCCTTGTCGCGGTCGCGCCAGTTGGAGATCAGCGCCTGGGTGCCGCGATCCGGCGTCGTCGGCCAGATGAACGCCTGGAAGGTGAAGCTCTCCAGCCCCTGGATCGCGGGATGGGCCGGCGCTTCCATGAAGGAGCCATCGTAGCAGACTTGGCGGCGACCCTTGTAGGTGCCGCTCGCGCTGGTCCGGACGACCTTCTCCTTCACGCCCGGTCCGTCGGCGTTTTCGTCGCCGCAAATGAGGCGGACGATGTCGCACTTGTAGGAGGGGGCTTCGGAACTCACCATGAAGTTGATGGTCTCCCCCGGCGTCACGCTGACGCGGTCGGCATAGCCCGCGATTCTGTTCATGTAAGGCTCCCTCACCGCCGGACGGCGGCTTCTCGATCGTCGTGAAGGCCGCGCGCGCGGCGGTTACTCAGGCAGCGCCTTGCCGGTGTGCTGCTTCCAGCGCAGACGGAAGACGTAGCGCTCGGCGTCGTCGATATTGTCGAAGGTCTTGTCGAGCAGCTTGACGGGCTTGCCGCGCACGCCCGAGAGCTGGGCCAGGCGCCACTCGCGGCCGGGCTTGGTGCAGACCAGGCAGTGCTTGCCCTTCACGTCGGCACCCCGGAGCGTGTTGAGCACCCGCTGCAAATCGGGGCTGTGGTGGCCAATCGGCTTGGCCATGAACTCGTCGACGACGTAAAGGTCCTTTTCCGTGACTTGATAGGCCATCGGCTACTCCTTCTTGCGCGCTGCCTGCGCGTCCCCAAAGGCGGTGGGATTAGACCGAAATGCGGCGGGTGAGACAACTCCCGCGTTGCCTTCGCGTTGCGACCGATCGGCTGAGCAGGGGATCGTCGCCGATCAGCGTTCGGGGACACCCCCTTCGGCGACGCGGCGGGCGACAAAGTCCTCGATCTCCTCGGCGATGGCGGGGTCGAGAGAGGGCTCCTCGTAGTCCGCGAGAAGCTGCTTCCAGATCTTGGTCGCCCGGTCCGAGGCCTCGACCGCGCCGGCATCGCGCCAGTTCTCGAAGTTGCGCCAGTCAGAGAGCATCGGCCGGTAGAAGGCAGTCTCGTAGCGGGCCATGGTGTGGTCGCAGCCGAAGAAGTGACCGCCGGGGCCGACCTCGGCGATCGCGTCGAGCCCCAGCTCCTCCTCGCTGGTATCCAGCGGCGTCAGAAACGCCTGCATCATCTGGACCATCTCGGCGTCGAGGATGAACTTCTCGTAGGAAGCGCACAGCCCGCCTTCAATCCAGCCGAAGCCGTGGATGATGTAGTTGGCCTGGCCGAGGACCACCGGCCAGATGGACATCTGGGCCTCGTACGCCGATTGGGCGTCGGCGGCATTGGACGCCGTGGCGTTGGACGAGCGCCACGGGATGCCGTAACGCCGCGCGAGCTGGCCGCTGGCGATGGTCGCCTTGGCGTATTCCGGCGTGCCGAATGCGGGCGAGCCGGACTTCATGTCCACGTTCGAGGTGAAGCTGCCGTAGACCGCCGGCGCACCGGGATTGACGCACTGGGAAAAGACGATCCCGGCGAGCGCTTCGGCATTCTGAAGCACGAGCGCCCCGGCCATTCTGACCGGCGCCATGGCGCCCGAAAGCGTGAACGGGGTGTAGACCACCGGCTGGTTCAGCTCCGCCATCACGAGCGCGCCTTCCAGGAGCCCGCCGTCGTAGATCAACGGAGAGTTGGAATTGACGACCGTGTGGATCGAAGGCTGGCGCAAGAGATCGTCGCGTCCGATGCCGCGTGCAATGCGCACGATCTCGATCGCATCCGCCATGCGCTCGCGGCCGATTGAATAGCCGTATACAGGCTTGTCGGTCAGCGTGACCGACGCTGCCACCGCGTGCAGGTGCCGCGTGCGGACCGGCAGGTCGACCGGCTCCACCGGGTAGCCTGCCAGTGCATGCACTGCATTGAGCGCGTGAGAGAGCCGGATGAGATTCTGGTAGTCCTCGAAATTGCCGGTAACCCGGCCGCGCTCGCGATCCGACACATTGGGCGCCGAGCCCACGCTGCCCCAGATGGCACTGTTGCCGCCGAATTCGAGGTCCCGGTGGCTGGAGCGACCGTGCAGGGTGAACCTGCGCGGCACCGTCTTGAGCTTCTCCTCGACGAGGGCGGGGTCGAAGTGGACCCGCTTGCCGTCCTCGCCGACCGTTGCGCCGGCCTCGCGCAGGATTTCCACCGCGCGCGGCAGCTGGAACTCCACGCCGTTGTCGCGCAGCACCCGCAGCGAGGCGCGGTGGATAGCCTCGACCTCGTCGTCCGAGATCACCGTCATCGGGGCATAGGGATTGCGGACCTGGCCGAAGGGCGCCTGCTCGACGGCGCTCTTGGCGGTCGCCCTTCTTTCGCGGCTCCTGCCTCGCCTCATCCGCCCTGTTCCTCAAGAGCCCCGCGTGGCTCCTCGGCAAACCAGCGTCCTGGGCCGCGCAGATCGTGGCTTCGATGAGACACGCGGGCCAGACCTACTCGCTGCGCTCCAGCCGGCGACGCCGCTGGACGATCAGAAACATGTAGCCGCCGAAGAGAATGACGATGGCACCGAACACCGAGAGCGCGCCCATGGTCGGGATCATCGGCGTGTAGCCGGAGCCCATCTTGGTATAGAGCCACTCGGTCACCGTGCTGTCGGCGCCCGTGGTGAAGGTCGAGAGCGGGAAGTTCCCCCACGAGAGCAGGAAGGCGAAGAGCGCGCCGGAGAAGAGGCCGGGGGCGAGCGCCGGCAGCGTGACCTCGCGGAAGGCCTGCCAGCGGCTCGCGCCGAGGTCGTAGGCGGCTTCCTCCTGGGCGGCATCGAAGCCATAGACCTGGATCGAGATCACCAGCGTCACGATCGGCACGATCCAGACCAGATGGGCGAAGACCGCCGCTTCCCAGCTCGGCAGCACGCCCACATAGGTGAACCAGAGCAGCAGCGCGAGCCCGAGCACGGCCTGCGGGAAGAAGATCGGCAGCATGATGAGGCGCTGATAGAACTGCCGCCCGCGCCAGTTGTAGCGCGCGAATGCCAAGGCGCCGAAGAAGCCGAGAACGACCGCAATCAGCGCCACGCAGCCCGCGACATAGAACGAGGTGAGGTGCAGGTCCGTGGTCAGGTTGGCGCCGAGGGTCTGGTCGTACCACTTGTCGCTCCAGGCCTTCACGGGGAAGCGGAAGTAACGGGACTTGCCGAAGGAGCTCGTGATGACGGAGAAGATCGGGATGTAGAGGAAGAGCGCGATCACGCCGGTCCAGACCGCGATCAGCCATATGACCCAGCGCTTGCTCTCCATCTCAGAGTCCGCCCGCCCGCGTCATCGTCGGCCCAGCAGCCGGTCGAGGTCGAGCCGGCGCATGACCAGCACCACGAGGATGCCGGTGACCACGATGGCCAGAACCGAGATCGCGGAGCCCAGCGGCCAGTTCTGGGCGTAGGTGAACTCGTGCTGGATGTCCTGGGCAATCACGGGCGTGTTCTGGCCACCCAGAAGCTTGGCCTCCGAGATCGCACCTACCGCCAGCACGAAGGTCAGCAGCGCGCCGATCAGAATGCCCGGCATGGCGATGGGCAGCTCGACCTCGCGGAAGATCTGGAAGCGGCTCGCGCCGAGATCGCGCGACGCCTCGACCTGATCGCGCGGCACCATGGAGAGCCCGAGCACGATGGGGAAGAGGGTGAAGGGCAGATAGACGTAGATCATGCCCATCAGGATGGTGCCGGGCTCATAGAGCATCGTGCCGGTGTCGATGCCGAAGGCGGTCTTGAGGCCGCCCGCCAGGATGCCGCCGCCCTTGATCAGGAAGAGATACCAGCCGAAGAGCCGCACGTTCTCCGAGACGAAGAGGGGGATGACGAGCACCAGCATGACCGGCGCGGCCCAGCGGCCGAACAGCTTGGAGAGGCCGTAGGCAATGGGGTAGCCGATCAGCAGGTTGCAGGCGACGGTGAGCCCGGCCAATGCGAATGACCAGATGAAGGAGATGTAGTAGCTCTCCGTGAAGATGTGCTCGTAGTTCTCGGTGGTGAAGCCGGCGCCGAGATCGAAGGTGCGCTCCGGCGTGAAGCTGAAGGCCAGCACGATCACCAAGGGGCCCACGAAGCCGATCAGGAAGAAGATCAGAACGGGTGTTGCGTTCAGCACGCCCGGCGAGCGCAGCCAGCCGAGCAGAAGCGAGCCGACTCCTGGTTGCCGGATTATTGGTGTTGGCGCCTCTGCGCGGTCGGCCATCAGTCGGTCACGAGCACGCTGTCTTTGGCGTCCCAGCCGATCAGCACGTCGTCGTTGAGCGATCCCCGATAGGCCTGCTCGCGCAGCTTCTCGACGACGAACATCGAACCGCCGGCGCTCACGTGGTACTGCACCCGTGAGCCGAGCGCGTACTCGTTGAAGAGCGACCCCTCGATATGATTCTCGGCCTCGGAGGGATCGTTCAGAAAGCGCATCGATTCCGGCCGGATCACGAGATAGCCGGTGGCGAAGCCGTCCGGTCGGTCCGGGCTGGTGAAACGGCACGCGAAATCGGGACAGTCGATGCCGCCGTCCGTGCCCGCCTGCACCGCGAGGGTGTTCACCTCGCCCATGAACTCGGAGACGAACTTGTTGCGGGGGCGGAGGTAGATCTCGTTGGGCGAGCCGATCTGGATCAGGTGCCCCTCCTGCATGATCCCGATGCGGTCGCTCATCACCATCGCCTCTTCGAGGCTGTGGGTGATGTAGACGAAGGTCTTGCCGGTGGTGCGGTGCAAGTCCTTGAGCTCGACCTCGAGCAGCTTGCGCAGCCGGTAGTCGATGGCGGACAGCGGCTCGTCGAAGAACAGGATGTCCGGGTCGGAGGCGAGCGCGCGAGCCAGCGCCACGCGCTGGCGCTCACCGCCCGAGCACTTGGTCACGGACTTGTCGTAGTAGTCCTCCGGCAGCTGGACCACGTTCATCAGCGAGAGGCCGCGCTCGCGCCGGGCGCGGCGGCTCTCGCCCCGCATCTTCAGCGAGAACTCGATGTTCTGGCCGACCGTCTTGTGATTGAAGAGGGCGAGCGACTGGAAGACCATGCAGGTCGGGCGCCGATTCGCGGGCACCCGGTTGACCCGCTCGTCGCGGAGGAAGATATCGCCCGCCGTCGGCTTCTCCAGCCCGCCCAGCATGCGCAGCAGCGTGGTCTTGCCGCTGCCCGACGGGCCCACGATGGTGAAGAACTCGCCCTCCTGGATGTCGAGGGTGACGTCGTTCACGGCGACCAGTCGGCCGAACTGCTTGGTCAGGTTGACCATGCGCAGGATGGGCGCAGCATCCACCATGGCGCTCGTCTTTATCCTCTCTCCACAAATGCATCGCCGCCCGGCCGGGTCCGGCCGGGCGTGCGATCAAAGCGGGGGCGCGCGGTAAGCGCCGCGCGCCCCCATCGCTGCCGGCCGGGTTTACGCCTTCTCGCGCCGCGCCGCCGTATAGATGTCGTAGAGCCGGTTGTAATCCGGCACCACGTCGTACTCGACGGAGTGCGAGATGCGGTAGTCGAACTCGTCCCACTGGAAGGAGTCGAGCTCTTCAGCCGTGAACTTGGCGAGCAGCTCCGGCTGCGACATCTGCCCCACGGGGAGCAGGAAGCCGCCGGCGGTCGCCACAGCGTAGGAGGTATCGGGCTGGAGGATGTATTCCATCCAGTCGAACGCCTTCGGGTGGAGGTCGGGATTGTTGACCACCGAGCTGAGCTCGATCCAGTTGATCCCGCCCTTGCCGTCGGCAGGCCCGCTCTTCGGCACCACGTGGTAGAGGTTGGTGAGACCGTCGAGGCGCGCCGCCGAGATTGAGTAGGTGCCGCCACCGAAGTACATGTCGATCTCGCCGTTGACCACGGCGAGGTTCACCGCCACGAAGTCGTCCGAGACCATCTTCGCGCCGTTGATGAGCCGCCGCGCCGCCTCCTCGAAGGTGGCGACCTCGTCGTCGGACTTCATCTTGAACGGGTGCAGGCCGGCGGCCATGCAGATGTGCATGATGTTCCAGTTGTCGTAGGCAAGTATGCCGTAGCGGCCGGCCATGTCGGGATTGTTGAACAGATCCCAGCCCTCGTCCTTCCCCATCTCCGCCGAGATGACGTCGGTGTTGACGACGAAGTCGAAGGTGTCGACCCGCTGGCAGACCCCCAGCAGATGCTCATTGTCGAGGCTCATCGCCCACTTGTAGGGCGGATGGAACATCGGCAGCATCGCCTCGAAATAGGGCTCGAAGCGGGCCCGGTCGAGCTCGACGATGAGCCCCTCGGGCCACATCATCTCACGCGCCCAGGGGTTGTTCAGGTTGATGATGTCCCAGATCGCGGTCTCGCCGGCGCGGAGCTTGTTGACCGAATCCGGGTCCGACGTGTGCAGCTCGTACTTGATCCCCGTGTCGTACTGATCGGTGAAGCCGTCGAGCACGCGCGGGTCCACGTAGCCGTCCCACGTCAGCATCGTCAGCTCGTCAGCGGCTCGGGCCCGGCTCGTGAGGGCGCTGCCCGCGCCCAGTGCCAGTGCGCCTGCGCCGATACCCTGAAGCACCTGACGCCTGGTGGCGGCGGCGCCGCGCACCGGGTCGCGCTTCACCATCTGCTTGAGAAGTTTGTCCTCATTCATGGTCATCTCCCATGTGAAGCCGCAACACTGAGGCCCGCGCCCAGCCCCGTTCAGGCGGCAACGTATGCTCATGACGCGCCGGCCGCACTCCGCGCATCGCTGCGGAGGCGACGATCACGGCAATCTAAGCATAATCGCGGCGGCGCCTCACCCAGAATTCGGCGGACGCCATCCGCCACAGCGCGGACGGGTCAGCCAGAGCTGGCCAGCAGGTCGGCGCGGGCGCGGTCCATGTGGGCGGAGAGCACTTCCACGGCGCGTTCAGCATCGCGGCGGGAAAGGGCCGCGAGCAGCGCACGGTGCTCGGCGTTGTAGGCGGTGATCTGCTCCGGCGTCAGGATCTTGTTCTTGATGGAGTCCCATTGCTGGTGGGCGCGGACATGGTTGATCCGGTGATAGATCTCGACGATCAGGGGATTGTGGGTGGCCTCAGCCAGCCGCAGGTGAAACACTTCGTCGGCCAGCGAGAAGCTCTCGGCGTCCTCCACGCCTTCCATCTCCGCGACCGCACGTTCCAGCGCGGCCATGTCGCGGGCCGTGGCGTTGCGCACCGCGAGCCGGGCCATCTGCGGCTCGATGGCGGCGCGGACCTCGACTAGCTCCAGCGGCGAGGTGATTTCCGAGACGTCGGTCTCGCCCGCGTCCGGCTCGTAGATGACGAAGGTGCCGCTGCCCACCCGGCGCGCGACCAGACCGCGCGCAGAGAGCGAGCGCAGGGCCTCGCGCACCGTGCCGCGCGATGCCGAGAACGACTCGGCGAGGCTGCGTTCCGGCGGCAGCCGGTCGCCCATCGCGAGCGAGCCGTCCAGGATTCGCCGCGCGAGCTGCGCCGCGATCGAGTCCGCCGCCGAATCGGCCGGCCTTGGAATTCCGCCGTTCTGGTTACCGACCTGTGTGCCTTCGATCTCCATGGCGCCAGCCCATCATTTGTTGCGCGCCGCCCGCCGGTCCGTGACCCGATCGCCTCCCAAAACGCCGTACGCCACAACGCAGACCGGATACGGGCCCCTTTGCTTTAATCAATTTTGAGCGATCGTTCAACCTCTCATTCACATTGGTTCATAATTGGTCGTGCCGGTCTGGCCACAATTGGCTTGACAAATCTCGAGACGGGGGCTTGAGTCCGCCCCCGAACATCGGCCGATCAAGGTCGGGGAGAGGAAACCCATGGCGCTTCCGCGGCACGTCAAGTACCTGATCATCGGGGCCGGAATCCACGGTCTCAGCACCGCCTATCACCTCGCCTCCTCGCTCAAGGCAAAGGGCAACGGTGCTGCCGCCGACATCCTGGTGGTGGACAAGGCCGACATCGCCGCCGGCGCATCGGGCATCGCCTGCGGAGTCGTCCGCAACAACTACTATCAGCCGGCCATGCGCGAGTTGATGGCGGCCTGCGTGGAGGAGTGGGAGAGCGATCCCGAGGCTTACCACTACCATCCCGTTGGCTACATGCAGATCAGCCCCGAGAGCATGCATGCGGACGTTGCAGAGATCGCCGCGCAGCAGCGGGCAATCGGCTACGAGTCCGAGTTCATCGAGGGCGAGGCCGCGTGCGCCAAGTACATGCGGGGTCTGTTCAGCGATTGGCAGGCGCCCGGCATTACCTCAGTCCTGCACGAGAAGAGGGGCGGATACGCGCACAACAAGGCGTCTATCCAAGGGCTCGCGGACAAGGCGACCGGCGCCGGCGTGCGCATCCTCACCGGAGTCGAGGTCAAGGGCTTCGGCTTCGGCGCCAACTCCAGAGCGGTGACGGCGGTGGAGACCGACCAGGGGTCCATCGACGTTGATCAGGTCATCGTCGCGGTCGGGCCCTGGGTGCCGCGCATCTGGGAGATGCTCGACCTGCCTGACCGGATCGACGTGAAGGACCTGGAGGGCACGCTGCACCATGATGTGGATATGTGGCGCTTCTGGTGCCTGCAGGAAGGAACCATCGCGGTCGAGCCCTCGTACGGCATGGCGGACGACGGCTCGATGCCGCCGGTCATCCACGTCGATTCGGACGCGCCGCTCTACTCCGACCTGGACGGCAGGCTGCTCACCGACGAGATGTGGGGCATCTACTACAAGCCCGACTTCAACTTCGGCGGCGTCCAGGGCGGTGCCGCACCCTACAAGGTGGCAACACCTGCGGCCGACGTGGCGATCGACCCCTACGGGCCCGAGTCGCCGGAATTCGTCGTCGACGGGGCCTTCAAGGAGATGTGGTGCTCGGCGCTCGCCCACTGCCAGAGCCGCTACAAGGGCCAGATCGGGCGCTGGCTCGATGAGCCCTCGGGCGGGATCGGCGCATTCGCCGCCGACAATTTCCCCGTGTTCGATCGCTTCCGCGAGAACTGCTACGTGATCGCCGATTCGAACCACGGCTACAAGATGATGGCCGTCGGCAAGCTGGTCGCAGAGGAACTGCTGGGCCGCGAGAGCGCCCTGCTCGAGCCTTTCCGCTTCTCGCGCTTTGCGGTGGGCCGTCTTCACCCGGTCTCGAACAGCCCCTTCCCGTGGAGCTGACGGGACCAGCCGGATCGTCAGGGAGGATGCGGAGATGACCGATCTTGAAGCCCATGTGAACAGGGAAGGCCGCGACGAGCTGGTGCGGCAGGTGCGCGCCAAGATCGAGGAGCTCGGTGTCACCTATATCTACTACCAGTTCGTCTCCGTCACGGGCCGGATCGTCGGCAAGGGCATGCCTGCCGATCACTGGGAGCAGATCGCCGCGCGCGGCTTCCAGCTGGTCTACGGCTCCACCGCCAACCTCTTCACCGACCGCCACTCCAACTACATCGGCTACGGGCCGGAAGCCTCGGAGCTGGTCGGCATCCCCGACCCCGAGACCTTCGTCCAGCTGCCCTGGGACAAGCGCGTCGCCCGCGTCTTCTGCACCTGCTTCCGCAACCGGGAGGAGCGCGAGAACCCCGGCGGCCACCTGACCTCGGACTGCCGCGGCAACCTGCGGATCATCCACGACGAGTTCCAGGCCAAGCACGGCATGCAGATGCGCCACGGCACCGAGCCCGAGATGATGTGGCTCAAGCGCGGCGCGGACGGCGGCACCGACGGCGGCGTGACCAAGCCCAACTGCTACCACATCGACCAGTTCGAGGAGCTCCGGCCGATCTTCATGCAGGTGATCGAGTATTCCCAGGCGATGGGGCTCGACATGATCCAGGGCGATCATGAGGACGCGCCCGGCCAGCTCGAGCTCAACTTCACCTTCGACGACGCGCTCCGCACCGCCGACCGGCTCACCACCTATCGTCAGATCTGCGCCCAGGTCGCGCGCGAGCACGGCGTCATCGCCTGCTTCATGTCGAAGCCCTTCATGGGAGTCTCGGCGAGCGGCTGCCATCACAACGTCTCGCTCTGGACCGGCGGCGAGCAACGGGTCAACACGCTCCATCAGGATCCGATCGCCGGCATGGAGGACACCTTCAGCTACTGGAAGGGCGGCGAGAACCTGTTCATGCCGGACCCGTCGATCGATGACCACAAGCCTGGCCCGGTTGGCCTCAAATGCATCGGCGGCGTGATGGAGCATCTCGCCGCGCTCACGGCCCTCGGCTCGTCCACGGTCAACTCGTACCGGCGTCTCTGGGATACCGGCTTCTGGGCGCCGGTTTTTGCCGACTGGGGCTATCAGAACCGGACCTGCGGCCTGCGCGTCTCGGCGCCCGGCCGCTTCGAGTACCGTTCGGTGGATTCGATGGTCAATCCGTACCTGATGGCCAGCGCGATTCTCAAGGCCTTCGACGACGGCATCGCGCGCGATCTGGACCCCGGCGAGCCGGAGGAGCGCAACATCTACCAGGCCATGGAGGCCGGCAAGCTGGTGAAGAAGCTGCCGATGTCGCTCGGCGAGGCGCTCGATGCGCTGGAGCGCGACGAGGTGATCAAGGCCGCGTTGCCGGACGAGATGTACCGCGTCTTCATGCACTACAAGCGCGACGAGTATGAGCGCTTCATGTCCACGGTCACCGAGTGGGACGTCGAGACCTACCTCGACTGCCTGCCTTAACCTGCCCTAACCAACGGATAAGACGAGGCGCCCATGTGCGGGATAGCAGGACTGATCCATCGCGGATCGAGCGGCGACATCGGGGCGGAGATGACCACGATGCTCCAGGCGCTCAAGCACCGCGGGCCGGATTCCACCGGCTTCGCCATCTACGGCATCCCGGTCGAGAGCGACCACGTGATGCGCTTCAAGGTGGCGGAGCAGGAGGACATCGGCAAAGGCTTCGAAATCCACCAGCAGATCAAGGACCGCAAGGCCGAGGTGGACAAGCGCATCCGCAGCATGGATGTGGAGATCGTCGGCGAAGAGGAGGCGACCGAGTACGCGTTTCGCTACCGCCTGCGCTTCCCCGCTGACGACGATGGCGGCCAACAGCGCGTGAAGCGCTTCGCCGACTACATCGAGGATATCGAAGGGGCGGAGATCCTCTCCCTCGGCCGCGCGCTGGAGCTGATCAAGGATCTCGGCGACGCCGGCATCGTGAGCGAGCAGTACAGCCTCGCCGGCTTCCAGGGTACCCACGCCATCGGCCACACCCGGATGGCGACGGAATCGGACGTGGACATTCGCTCGGCCCACCCCTACTGGGCCTATCCCTTCAACGACATCTCCGTGGTCCACAACGGCCAGCTCACCAACTACTGGAAGTTCCGCCGGGCGCTGGAGCACCGGGGCCATCGCTTCATGTCGAACTGCGATTCCGAGCTGATCGCCGTCTACCTGGCGGACCGCATCGAGCAAGGCGACGCGCTCAAGGAGGCGATGGATCGTTCGGTGGGCGAGTTGGACGGCGTCTTCACCTATCTGGTGGCGACGGCGGACAGCCTGGGCATGGCCAAGGACACGATGGCCGCCAAGCCGATGGTGCTCTACGAAAGCGACGATTTCGTCGGGCTCGCCTCCGAAGAGGTGGCCATCCGCGGCATCATGCCCGACGAGATCGACACCTGGGATCCCTACGAGGGGGAGGTCAAGGTATGGCAGAACTGAGCCCCGACGACCGGCACAAATCCCATGACATGGGGCTGCACGCGGAGCAGCTCGCCGGCCGCACCCAGCAGATTTTCTTCTACCCCGAGGAAGGCGACAACTACACCTATCCCGAGGGCTTCGACGTCGACTTCACCAAGAAGGCGACGATCGACGCGGCCGAGATGGAGGGGCCCGAGGTCAACCTCCGCATCCGCGAGCTGATGGGCGAAGGCTACGGCCACATTGTGGTGCAGAACCCGCTGGCCAAGCACTCCCTCGGCGTCGGCATCCTCAATCGCCTCAAGCTCGATTTCGAGGGCAGCCTCGGCTATTTCGGCTGCGGCCTGGTCGACGGTCCCAACATCCACATCAAGGGCCGCGTCGGCTGGTCCTGCGCCGAGAACATGATGGCGGGCGTCGTGGTGGTGGAGAAGAACGCTGGCTCCACCTTCGGCGCAGCGCTCAGGGGCGGCGATCTTGTCTGCAAGGGCGATGTGGGCTCGCGCACCGGCATTGACATGAAGGGCGGCACCATCATCATCGGCGGCCGCGCTGGCGCGTTTACCGGCTTCATGATGCAGCGCGGGCGGATCGTCATCCTCGGCGACGCCGGCATCAACCTCGGCGATTCGCTCTACGACGGCACGATCTTCGTGGGCGGCACCATCGCCTCCCTCGGTGTCGATGCCGTCCCCGGCGAGATGACCGACGTCGAAGCGCGCTGGCTCGAGAACAAGCTTGCGACCTACGGCCTGGAGGCGCCCAACGGCGTCAAGAACCTGACCAAGATCGTCGCCGGCAAGCAGCTTTGGAACTACGACAACCTCGAGCCGGCCGAGAAGAAGATCGCGCTCTAGCCGAGCGCGGCCTCTCGCTACCCATCAAGGAGCCTGTCATGGCCAGCGACAGACGCGAAGCCGTCGCCAACCGGCCCAGCCGCAACCGCCACATCCTGGGGCGGAGCAGCATCTTCTCGCCGGAGGTGATCGACGACATCCACATCAAGGCGGAGCTCGGCCGCTACCGGATGCGGGGCTTCTCGCTCTTCAAGAACATCCCGACCTTCGACGATCTCACCTTCCTGCCGGGCACACTCACGCGCTTCGTCATCGAGGGCTATCGCGAGAAGTGCACGACCACGACGGTGATCGGGCCCAAGGCCAAGCGCCCGCTGGTGCTCGATATCCCGGTCTATGTCACCGGCATGAGTTTCGGCGCGCTCTCCTTCGAGGCCAAGACCGCGCTCGCCCGCGGCGCCACCATGGCCGGCACCGCCACCTGTTCCGGCGAAGGCGGCATGATCCCCGACGAGCGGCGCTACTCCGAGAAGTGGCTCTACCAGTGCATCCAGTCCCGCTACGGCTTCAATCCGCACCATCTGAGGCTCGCGGACGCCTGCGAGTTCTTCATCGGCCAGGGCTGCAAGGTCGGGCTCGGCGGCCACCTGATGGGGCAGAAGGTCACCGACCAGGTGGCTGAGATGCGCTCGTTGCCGGCCGGCATCGACCAGCGCTCGCCGGCGCGCCATCCCGACTGGCTCGGGCCCGACGACCTCGCGCTCAAGATCAACGAGATCCGCGAGGCTACCAACGCCGAGATCCCGATCCAGCTTAAGCTGGGTGCTGCCCGCGTCTATGACGACGTGCGCATGGCGATCAAGACCGGCCCGGACAGCATCTACATCGACGGCATGGAAGGCTCGACAGGCGCCGGCCCGCACCTCGCCACCGAGGAGACCGGCGTGCCCGGCATCGCGGCCATCCGTCAGGCGCGCAAGGCCTTCGACGACCTCGGCGCCACCGGCAACATCAGCCTCGTCTACGCCGGCGGCGTGCGCAACGGCGGCGACATCGCCAAGGCGCTGGCGCTGGGTGCCGACGCGGTCGCCATCGGGCATTCGGTGATGATGGCGCTCAACTGCAACAAGGACATCCCGGAGGCCGACTTCGAGAGCGAAATCGGGGTCGAGGCCGGCTACTGCTACCACTGCCACACCGGGCGCTGCCCCGTGGGCGTCGCCACTCAGGACCCGGAGCTGCGCAGGCGGCTCGACCCCGACGAGGCGGCGGAGCGGGTCTACAACTTCCTGCACACGCTGACGCTGGAGTGCCAGATGATGGCGCGCGCCTGCGGCAAGACCGACGTGCACAGCCTGGAGCCGGAGGATCTCGCCGCGCTCACCATGGAGGCTTCGGCCATGGCCCAGGTGCCGCTCGCTGGCTCCCAGCACACCGTCGGCCGCCCCGACATGAACCGCTACTAGAAGCCCGGACCGGAGAAGCGCCATGAGCGACAAGACCGGCGACGTCGACTACTTCCTGAGCCAGAGCGGCCTCGACAGCGAGCGCGAGAAGGAGATCGGCCAGCACATCGGCTATCGCTACGATGTGAACCTGGTGCCCGATTACGAGCGGCTCACGCCCTTCCTCAAGCGCTACATCGAGACCATGGGCTGGACCGACCTGAACTGGCTGGAAGACGTCCACATGGGCTACGAGGAAGGCCGGCCGGCGGTGTTCGACCGCAACATCAACGGCTGGGTCACGGTGCCTCAGGACCTGGAGCTGCCCGACAACCAGCAGGACCGCGACATGCTCGCGCGTGAGCTTCTGGTGAAGTTCCAGATGTCGCCCCGCCACCCGATGTCCGACCTCAACGGGGCCTATCGGAAGTTCTAGGTTGGCGGGCTCGCCTAAGGCGTAACCCGCACCCGGTGTGACGCGGGTTACGCCCTTGGGTTGCGACCCCGGGGCGTTACCAGCGCAACGCGCCGCGCAGCATCAGGCTCTGCCCGGCCCCGTTGTCGTTGGCGGCCTCGTAGCGGGTGCCTTCGAGGA
>JAJEEP010000083.1 GCA_022820945.1 Alphaproteobacteria bacterium
CTTCAACCCGATCGAGATGGCCTTCTCCAAGCTCAAGGCCTCCCTCAAACGACGCGCCGCCCGCTCCGTCAACGAACTCTGGGAGGCCATCGGCGAAGCCACAGACAACTTCACCACAACAGAATGCGAAAACTACTTCGCCGCCGCTGGATATGACCACGTGTGATCGGATAGTGCCCTAGGCGTCGGTGATGCGGAGGAAGCCGTAATCGTCGACCCGGAGCGTCTGGCCGGGGTGGACGAGCGTGGTGGCGGTGGCCTCCTCCACGATCAGCGGCCCGGTCAGTTCCGCGCCGGGAGGCAGCCGGTCGCGCTCGTAGACCGCAGCCTCGTGGCGGCCGTCTTCCGCGAAGTCGGCCATGCGCACGGGCCGCGTCGCGGCCTCGATGGAGCGGCCGTCCGCAGCCAGCCTGGTCATCTCCGGCCGCGGCACCTTGGCCGACGCGGTGAGCCGGTAAGTCACGAACTCGACCGGGGTGTCGTCGAGGCGGAAGGTGTAGGTCTTCTCGTGCGCGTCGTGGAAGGCCGCGAGAATGGCCTCGACCTCGGCGGACTCGATGTCCACCAGCACGGTCACCGGGTGCTCCTGCCCGAGATAGCGCAGGTCGATACGGCCCTCGTAGGCAATCTCCGCCTCCCCCATGTGGGCGTCGGTCTGGTAATAGCGCTCCGCCTCCTCCCTAAGGCCGGCGAAGACCGCGCGCACGTCGCCCGCCTCCACCTCCTCGGCGCGGCGCAGCACGGTCTGCATGAAGTCGCGCCGGGGCTCGGTGGCCAGCATCCCCCAGGCCGAGAAGAGGCCGGGGTAGAGCGGCACGATGACCTCCTTCACACCGAGCTCGCGCCCCAAGGGCGCGCCGTGCATGGGCCCGCCGCCGCCGCCCACCACCAGCGCGAAGTCGCGCGGATCGTGGCCGCGCTGGATCGAGACCAGCTTCAGCGCGTTGATCATGTTGGCTTCGACCGTGCGGATGACCGCGACCGCCGCCTTCACCACGTCAACGCCCAGGCCTCTCGCGATCTTCTCCATGGCGGCGCGGGCCCTGCCCTCGTCGAGGTCGAACTGCCCGCCGGCGAAGTTGGTGGCGTTGATGACGCCGGTGATGAGCTTGGCGTCGGTCACGGTGGGCTCGGTGCCGCCCCGGCCGTAGCAGGCGGGCCCCGGATCGGCGCCGGCCGAGACCGGCCCCACCTTCAGGAGCCCCGCCTTGTCGAACCAGGCGATGGAGCCGCCGCCGGCTCCGATCTCCACGATGTCCACCACCGGCACCCTTAGCGGGTAGCCGAACTGGGTGCGGCTGTACTCCAGCCGGTACTCGGTCGTTACCTTGGGCGCGCCGTCCTCGATGGTGGTGCACTTGGCCGTGGTGCCGCCGATGTCGAGATAGATGACCCTGGGCTCGTCGCAGAGGTCGCCCACGATGGCGGCGCCGTTGCAGCCCGCCGCCGGTCCCGATTCCATCAGCGTGATGGGGTGCTCCTTGGCCCAGGAGAAGCTGGTGGTGCCGCCGTTGGACTGCATGGCGGCGTAAGCACAGCGGATGTCGGCCCCGCCCAGCGCCTCCTCCAGGCGGCCGAAGTAGGTCTGCACGATGGGCTGCACGTAGGCGTTGAGCACTGCCGTGTTGGCGCGCTCGTACTCGCGCCACTCGCGGGTGATCTCGTGGGAGGCGGTGATGCTCACGTCGGGCAGGCGCTCGCGCAGATAGGCCGCCACCTCGGCCTCGTGCCGGGGCGCGACGTAGCTGTGAAGGAACTGGATCGCGATCGCCTCGACCTCCTCCTCCCGGCAGCGCGCGACGACGAGGTCGAGGTCCGACTTCTCCAGCGGCCGGAGCACGGTGCCCGCCGCATCGACCCGCTCGCGCACCTCGAAGCGGAGCAGGCGGGGGACGAAGGGGCGCTCCTTCTCGAAGCGCAGGTTGTAGAGGTCGGGCCGGTTGCCGCGCTGGATCTCCAGCACGTCGCGGAAGCCGGCGGTGGTGACGAGCGCGGTCCGGGCGCCCTTGCGCTCGGTGATCGCGTTGATGACCGTGGTCCCGCCGTGGACGAAGAAGTCCACCTCGCCGGGCGCGAGGCCGGAGAGCTCGACGGTGTCGATGACGCCCTGGGTCAGGTCGCCCGGCGTAGTGAGGGATTTCGCGGTGCGCAGCGAGCCCTGCGCATCGTCGAAGTAGACCAGATCGGTGAAGGTGCCACCGATGTCGGACGCGAGCCGGCCCATGATCGACCCGCGCGTCAGGCGGCTGCGGCGCGCAGCTTGGCGGTCGCTTCCTCGTCCACCGCGCGGCCACCCGCCGCGAGGACGACGCCGTAGTCCTCCCGCGCGCGCTCGGCGGAGATGTAGTCCGCGCGGACTTCCGCAAGCACCTCCTCTGCGGGCCGCTCGAAGGGATCGCCGTAGCCGCCGCCACCACCGGTGAACATGCGGATGATGTCGCCCCGCTTCATGATGGTCGTCGGCGCCCGTGCCGCCCGGCGGGCATCGTTGCCGACGTGGAGCTCGAAGTAGTTGCACGAGCCCTCGTCGCCGCCCTCCTGCGCCCAGGGCTTTTCGATCGAGCGGCCGTAGCTCGCCGAGAGCACCGCGTCGTCGGTCAGGATCTCGTACTCGCGGATCGAGCCGTAGCCGCCCCGGTGGCGGCCGGCGCCGACGCCGCCTGGCGTGTTGAGCGCGTACTGGTTGACCCGCACCGGGAACTTCGCCTCCAGCAGCTCGATGGAGTAGTTGAAGGTGTCGCCGTTGGTGATGGCGCTGGTCACGCAGTTGCCGTCACGCTCGTCGGTGGCGCCCCAGCCGACCATGCTCGGCTCGATCATCACCCAGGGCTCGCCCTTGGCGCGGTCGTGGCCGCCGAGGACGGTCACGCAGAGGCTGTTGGCGCTGCCCATGCTGACCCTCTTGGGCGCGATGGGGGCCAATGCCTTCCACGCGAGCTCCGAGGCCTGGCCGGTTCCCTCGTAGTACCAGCCTACCGGCGCGGGCTTGGTCGCCGTGAACACCGTGCCGTCCGGCGCCTCCACCTTCAGCGGCCGGAACCAGCCCTCGTTGGAGGGCGACTGGGGATCGACGATCGCCTTGAAGACCGTCTTCACCGCCGAGACGAGCGCCGAGCGCGAGCAGTTGACCGGCCCCTGAAGCTGCTCGCAGGAGCCCGTGTAGTCGACGGTGATGTCGTCGCCGTCGATGGTGACCGCTACCTTGGTGCGGAAGCGCTCTTCGGTGATGCCGTCGCCGTCGATCCAGTCCTCGGCCTCGTAGATGCCGTCCGGCAGCGCGGCCACGGCCTCGCGGCTCACCCGCTCGCTGGTCTCCAGGATGTGGCGGAAGGTCTCCGAAACCGCCTGCTTGCCGTACTTCTCGCAGAGCTCGAGGCAGCGATTCTCGGCGATCCGGACCGAGGCCAGCGCGGCGTTCAGATCGCCCAGCGCCATCTTCGGCAGCCGCACGTTGGCCGCCACCATCTCGACGATGGCGTCCTGGCGCTCGCCCTCCTTGTAGATGTGGATGCCGGGGAAGCAGATGCCCTCCTGAAACACCTCGGTCGCATCCGCCGGCAGCGAGCCCGGCGCCTTGCCGCCGATGTCGGTCCAGTGCGAGATCGAGATGGCGAAGGCGAACAGCTCGCCGTCCACGAACACCGGCTTGACCACGCCCACGTCGTTGTAGTGGGTGCCCCCGTGGTAGGGGTCGTTGAGCATGTAGATGTCGCCGGGCCGGATGCGGTCGCCGAACTTCTCCTTGATGATGTTGACCTGGATCGAGAAGGTCCCGGTGAACACCGTGATTCCGTTGGTCTGGGAGACCAGCTCGCCGTCCGCGTCGCAGAAGCCGCAGGCGAAGTCGAGCACCTCGTAGATGACCGGGCTCATGCTGCTGCGCGCGAGTACCACGCCCATCTCGTCCGCCACCGCCAGCAGCTTGCCGCGTACGATTTCGCGGGTCACCACGTCGGTCTCGAAACCGCCGCCATTGCGTCCGTTCGTGCTGCTTGTCATCGCGTCATCCTCCGCGGGGGCTTCGCGCCGCCCCCAGGCGCGCACAGTCTCTCACCGCCACGGAAGCCCGGTCAACGCGCGATGCGCCCAGGCCGACCGTCAAGCAGGGTCGAAGCTGATACGAAGCCTCGTGCCGGTTGCTTGCGCTATCTTTTCTAAGGTCCTGGTCGACGGACGGTTACGGCCGCTTTCGAGCCGGGCGATGACCGATTGCGTCGTTTTCATGCGCTCAGCAAGCTCGGCCTGAGTGAGCTCCGCACGGGTACGGGCCTCAATCAGGCAACGAGAGAACTCGAACGCCGGGCCGAGCCGATCATAGGCTTCGCGGTATTCGGGCTCTTGGCTCCATTTCTCGTGTAGCTCGGCTACCTTGGTCATCCGACCAACTCCCTGGCACGGCGCAACGCCAGATCGATTTCTCGACGGGGCGTCTTCCTGGTCTTCTTCACGAACGCTCGCACCACCACTACGCGCCCTTCTTCTCTGTTTGCCACGTAGAGCGCCCGAGAAATACCGGCCCTGCCGCTCATACGCATTTCCCAAAGCGGGCCGCCCAGATGCCGAACGTGCGGTGCGCCCATGCGTTCCAGCCCAACAGTGGCAATCAGCTGACAAATCCGCGAGAACCTCGCCCGCATATCGACGGGCAGTGACTGAAGCTCCTGGTCAACGGTTTGGTTCAGCGTCTTGACGGACCACTCCATCGGTCATCACACTTATAGCAAAATTGCGATAAATTGGGAAAGAGGCTCGGCGGTGGCACCCGCAGTCAGACCGTGACCACGATCTTGCCGCACTGGGCGTTGGA
Organism: Alphaproteobacteria bacterium; assembly: GCA_022820945.1. Taxonomy (GTDB): domain Bacteria; phylum Pseudomonadota; class Alphaproteobacteria; order UBA828; family UBA828; genus WTGU01. Next base: position 4,808 of record JAJEEP010000083.1, read on the forward strand.
TTCCATGTAGCGATGCGCGTCCGCGATCTGCTCCAGCGGGAACTCGCGATCAATCACGGGTGTCAGCGCGCCGCTTTCCAGGCCGGCGAAGAGATAGTCGCGCCCCGCCGCGAAGCGGGCCTCGTCGCGCACGAAATCGAGCACCTGGTAGCCGACGATGGTGAGCGATTTCGCCAGCATCGGCATGAGCGGATAGGCGGTCTCGCCGGGATGGAGGGCGCCGTATTCGTAGATCGTGCCGTAGGGCGCTGCGGCGCCGCAGAGCGTGGCCAGCAACGGCCCCGCGATAGGATCGAAGGTGACGCGGGCGCCGGCCCCGCCGGTGATCTCCATGACCCGCGCGGGCAGGTCCTCCTCCCCGGTCGCGACGACGTGATCGGCGCCGTGGCCGAGGAGCGCATCCCGCTTGGCGGAGGTCCGGGTGGTCGCGATCACCGTGGCGCCGCGTTCCCTGGCGATCTGGATCGCGGCAAGGCCGACGCTGCTACTCGCTGCGGTGATAATCGCGGTGTCGTCAGGGCCGAGAGCGCCATAGTGCACCAGCGCCCCGTAAGCCGTGAGGTAGGCCATCCAGAGGGTGGCGCCCTGGGCCGGCGTGAGGTTCTCCGGGTAAGGCTCGGCGATCTCCGCCGGCACGGTGGCGCTTTCGCCGTAGACTCCCTGCCGGGTCTGGGAGAGCGCGAAGGAGGGAACCGTGGCGATGCGGTCGCCTTCCTTGACGCTCGTCACCCCCTCGCCCACGGCCTCCACCACCCCGGCGGCCTCGTAGCCGATGCGGGAGGGGAAGACCGGCTGCTCGTGGTAGATGCCCTCGCGCAGCATGACCTCGGCCCGGTTGAGGCCGATCGCCTCGACCCTGATGCGGACCTCGCCGGGACCGGGATCGACCGCCGGCACCTCGTCGACGCGCAGCACGTCGGGCCCGCCGGTCACGTGAAATCGCACGATTCGCGCCATGGTCCGCTCCCCTGCCCGCGCGCCCGCACGGGTGCCGGGCATCCGTTGAACCGGAGGAAACCTAGCACAACCCGCTGGCGCGCTTCAGTCGTGCGGAGGCCTTATCGGTCTTTTGCGAAGAGTGCCGCCTGCGCACGTGGCGGGCAGCCGGGAAAACGACACGATACGACGCTATTCGAGAAGACGAGCTTCCTTACTCGGCACCCGCTGCCACGCCCTCGCCGCGGAGGGAGGCTGTGGCGTCCTCGTCGAGGGTGCCGTCGGCCGAGACGGTGACGGCGTAGTCCCGCCGGGCGGCCTCGGGCGAGACCAGGTCGTTGCGCACGTCCGCCGCCACTTCCTCGGCGGCGCGATGGCGGGGGTCGCCGTAGCCAGCGCCGCCGGGGAGCACCAGCCTGAGGCGCTGGCCGGGCGGGATCGTCTGCTGGCCCTTGCCGCGCAGCTTCGCGCCATCGTCAAGCGCGATCGAGCCCGCCGCGCCGTCGAGCCCGCCGCCCCGGCCGCGCGCGGGGTTGTGGATGCGCTCGAACTGCGCGAGCACGCTGAAGGGCGCGCCGTCCGCGCCGCCGATCTCCATCACCTGGCCGAGCCCGCCGCGCAGCAACCCGGCGCCGCCGGTGTCCTCCGCTAGCTCCTTCCGCCAGATGACGATGGGCGCCACCGTCTCTGTGGCCTCCGCCGGAATGGTGCGAACGCCGCTGGGGAATGCGGTCGCCGAAAGGCCGTCCTTGGTCGGCCGCGCGCCGGCGCCGCCCGAGTTGAAGAGGGCGACCTCGAACTCGGGCGGCTCGAATGCCGCGTTGCGCCTCGCCTCGCTGTCGATCGCGGTCGCGCCGCCCCGCAGCTGCACGATCCAGAGCGAGGCCGCGCCCTCCGCCGGCACCCGCTCGGGGATCGCCTGATGCAGGCAGCCGAATACCAGATCGGGCAGCATGTGGCCGATGACGTGGCGGGCGGCGACCGGCCAGGGCCTCGGCACGTTGAGGATCGAGCCTTCCGGCGCCGAGACGGTGAGCGGCGCGAGCGAGCCCGCGTTGTTGGGGATGTCCTTGGCCACGATGCACTTGAGGCCGAAGCTCGTGTAGGCCGTGGTGTAGTTGAGCACCACGTTGATGCCGTGATTGCTGGCGGGCGAGGTGCCGGTGAAATCGACGTGGATCCCTTCGCCCGAGACGGTCATGGCGGCGGCCAGCGTGATCGGCTCGTCGTAGCCATCCATGGTGAGCGTGTTGCGGTAGGTGCCCTTGGGCAGCTCGGCGATGGCGTTGAGCGTCGCCGCGCGCGAGCGCTCGATGATCTCGTCGCCCAGCGTGTCGAGGTCGCTGAGCCCGAACTCGTCCATCATGGCGAGCAGGCGGTCGGCGCCCGCACGGTTGCAGGCGATGAGCGAGTGAATGTCGCCTTCGAGCTGGAGCGGCTCGCGCACGTTCCAGCGCACCATCTCCAGCAGGTCCTCGTTGATCCGGCCCTTGCGGCAGAGCGGCATGATCGGGATGTAAAGCCCTTCCTCGAACACCGAGCGCGCGTCGGGCCCGAAGCCGCGTCCGCCGATATCGACCACGTGCGCCGTGCAGGCGAAGGAGCCGATGATCCGGCCCTCGCGGAACACCGGCGTGACGACCGTCAGGTCGTGCAGGTGGCCGCAGGTGAGCCACGGGTCGTTGGTGATGTAGACGTCGCCCTCGCGCATGACCTCGTTGGGGTAGCGGGCGAGGAAGTGCTGAACCGCGATGGCCATCGAGTTGACGTGGCCGGGCGTGCCGGTCACCGCCTGGGCGAGCATGCGGCCCCTGGTGTCGAAGACGCCGGCGGAGAGATCGCCGGCCTCCCGCACGGTGGTGCTGAAGGCGGTGCGCAAGAGTGTCTGCGCCTGCTCCTCGACCACCGAGATCAGGCGGTTCCACATGATCTGCGTCTGGATCTGGGCGAGGCCGGAGCCGGTGTTGCCGTTCATGTGGCGTCCTCCCCTTGCGGCGGCCGGCGTTCCAGCACGATCGCGCCCAACGCGTCGACCGAGGCGGTGAACGCCGCGCTCACCACCGCCGTGGTGTCAGTCTCGACGATCAGCGCGGGCCCGTCCACACGCGCGCCGGGCGTGAAGTCCGCACGCCGGTAAAGCGTCGCTTCGACCACGTGACCGGTCCCCGGATCGAGCACGGGCCGCACGCCGCGCGCCGGTGGCGCGGCGGCCTCTGGCGAAGGCTCGATGGGGTCGACGGACTCGGGAACCGCGCTCACGCCGACGGACCAGCTCACGATCTCGAGGTCGAGCTTCGGGATGATACGCCCGTAGAGCGTCTCGTAGGCGCTCTCGAAGGCCTCGCGGATGATGGCGGTGTCCTCCCGCGCCCAGGTGCGGTTGGGAAGCGGCACGACGACCTCGTGCCCCTGGCCGAGATAGCGCATGTAGGCGGAGCGGTGCTCCCGCGTCGGCGCGCCCGGCGCTCCCCGTGCGACGATGGCAGCGGCCTCGTCGCGCATTTCCTCCAACACCTGGTTGGTCAGCTCGGGATTGAAGGCGCTCACCACCTGATACGCGCTGCGCACCACCTCGTAGGCGACCGGCGCGCGGAGGAAACCGACGGCAGAGCCCACCGCCGCGGCGGTCGGGATCAGGATGCGGTCCATGTCGAGCTTCTCGGCGAGGCGGGCGGCGTGCAGGGGTGCCGCGCCGCCGAACGCGATCATCGTGCGCTCGCCGAGCGTCGCCCCGATCTCGATGGCGTGAACGCGCGCAGCGCTCGCCATGTTCTCGCCCACCATCTCGCTGACCCCGAGCGCCGCCACCTGCGGTTCCAGATCGAGCGGCACGCCAATCGCAGAAGAGAGCGCGTCGGTCGATGCCTGCTCGTCGAGCGCAATGCGCCCGCCCGAGAATTCGGCGGGGTCGATGCGCCCCATCGCCAGATCGGCGTCGGTCACCGTGGGCGCGGCGCCGCCCTGCCCGTAGCAGGCCGGGCCCGGCTGTGCGCCGGCGCTTTCCGGACCCACCGCGATGCGCCCGAGCCGATCCACGACGGCGATGGAGCCGCCGCCTGCGCCGATCTCCACCATCTCGATCACCGGGATGCGCAGCGGCAGGCCGCTACCCTTCAGGAAGCGATGGGCGCGGGCGACCTCGAAGGCTCGCGTGGTCTGCGGCTGGGCGTCGTCGATCAAGCAGATCTTGGCGGTGGTGCCGCCCATGTCGAAGGAGAGCACGCGATCGAGCCCGCATTGGCGCGCAACGTGACTTGCGAAGACGGCGCCGCCGACCGGCCCGGACTCCACGAGGCGGATGGGGAAGCGGATCGCCGTCCCGATGTCGGCGACACCGCCGCCGGACAGCATGACGAACAGCGGGCAAGCGAAACCGGCTTCCCGCAGGCCGTCCTCCAGATTACGCAGGTAGCGCGCCATGACCGGCTGGACGTAGGCGTTGGCGCAGGCCGTGGAGAAGCGCTCGTATTCGCGCATCTCCGGCGCCACCTCGGAGGAGAGCGTAATCGCGAGGTCCGGCAGTGCCTCGCTCAGAATTTCGCGTACGCGGCGCTCGTGCGCCGGATTGACGTAGCTGTGCAGAAAGCCGATTGCTACGCTCTCGATGCCGTCCGCGGCAAGGCGCCGGGCGGTGGCTTCGACCGCCGCCTCGTCGAGCGGCAGGATCGGATCGCCCGCGGCGTTGAGCCGTTCGGAAATCGGGAAGCGCCACTGCCGGGGAACCAGCGGCACCGGCTTCTCCATGTCGATGTCGTACTGCTCGAAACGGCTCTCCGTGCCCATCTCGATGGAATCGCGGAACCCCTCGGTGGTGATCAGCGCGGTGCGCGCGCCCTTGCGCTCGATCATCGCGTTGGTGGCGAGCGTGGTGCCGTGGATCACCAGCGCCACCTCGCGCGGAGCGACGCCGCATGCCTCCATCGCCTGAGCCAGGCCCTGGCGCACCCCTTCCTCGGGCGCGTCGGGCGTCGTGAGCACTTTTGCGGTGAACCGCTCAGGCCCGCGCTCCAGCACGATATCGGTGAAGGTGCCGCCGATATCGACTCCGACGCGCCAGCCGCTCACGCCCCACTCTCGGGCGCGCCGCTCCCTGTCTCGGGCATCTCGCCGCGCGAGACCGCGGGGAGCGCGGTCCATGCCCGCGCGGCCCGAAGCTCCGCCCGGCGCGCCCCGGTCGCAGCGTCATCGACCTGCCACGCGGCCCGGTCGACGATCACGCCATAGTCGTTGCGTGCGGTGTCATCGCCGATCAGCTCGTTGCGGAGATCGCGCAGCACGGCCTGCGGGTCGCGCTCCAGCGGGTCGCCCCAGCCGCCTGCGCCCGCGAGCTCGTGGCGGAAGACATCGCCCCGCAGGATGGTCTCGGTGAGCTTGCTCGGCAGCGGCTGCTCGTCCGGCCCCGGGTTCAGAACGTTGCGCGAGGGCTGGCCGGGGCTGCCGCCATAGAGCCCGTAGGGCCGGAAGGTGTGGCGGTCGGCCCGCACCTGGAGCAGGCCTTCGGCCTCCAGGAAGCGATAGTCGCGGCGGAACGGCGTGCCGCCCCGGTAGCGCCCGGCGCCGGCGCGGTCGGGCACGAACTCGTAGGAGAGGATCTGCAGCGGCTGCTCGGCCTCGGTCACCTCCACCGATTGCGAGGCCATGTTGGCGAAGATGTTGGAGTTGCCGTCCAGGCCGTCGGCCCAGGGTCTCGCGCCCCAGGTGCCGCAGGTGAAATCGACGTAGATGAAGGGCTTTCGCTCCTCGTCGTAGCCGCCGATGGTGATGCCGGTGTTGCCGCCGTCGGAGGCGGCGAAGACCTTGTCCGGCAGCAGCATGGCGAGCGCGCCGAAGGCGCAATCCACCAGGCGAAAGCCGGTGAGCCCGCGCGCCGCGCAGGCCGCGGGCAGCACCGCGTTGGTGATGGTGCCGGGGGGGGCGGAGACCGTGATGGCGCGAAAGACGCCCTCGTTGCTGGGAATGCCCGGCGGCAGGACCGAGCGGACCGCCGTGTAGGTGGCGGCCTTGGTCCACGACAGCGTGCTGTTGATCGCGCCCTTCACCTGCGGCGACGAGCCGGCCCAATCGGCGTGGAGGCTGTCGCCCTCCTTGCGCATGGTGACGAAGAGCCTGATCGGCTTGCCGCGATCGATGCCGTCGTCGTCGATCCAGTCCTCGAAGCTGACCTCGCCGTCGGGCAGGTCGCGGAGCGCCGCGCGCGTCAACCGCTCGGCATAGTCGATGATCTCGCGCAGGTAGAAGCGCGTGGCCCGGGCGCCGTGCTGGCGCACCAGGTCGAGGAACTGGCGCTCGGCGATGTGGCAGGCCGCGAGCTGGGCGCGGAGGTCGCCGAAGAGCTTGACCGGCAGGCGCACGTTCTTCTCCAGAATCGCGAAGAGGGTCTCGTTGCGCTTGCCGGCGTCGTATAGGCGGAGCGGCGGGATGCGCACGCCTTCCGCGTAGATCTCGGTGGAATCGGAGGCATTGGAGCCTGCGACCCGGCCGCCGACATCGGCGTGGTGGCAGACCGTGGCGGCGAAGGCGAGGCGCTCGCCCTCGTCGAAGATCGGCTTGAAGATGAAGATGTCCGGCAGGTGCATGCCGCCGTCGAACGGATCGTTCATCACGAAGATGTCACCGGGGCGCATGTCGTCGCCGTAGTGGCGCAGCACCGATTCGATCGCCGTCGGCACCGAGCCGAGGTGGCCCGGCAGCGTCAGCCCCTGCGCGATCAGGCGGCCGTCGCCGTCGGTGAGCGCGGTGGAGAAATCCATGTTGTCGCGGAGCACGCCGGAATACGTGGTGCGGCAGACGGTGAGCGCCATCTCGTCGGCGATGGCGAAGATGGCGTTGCGGAAAAGCTCGAAGCCGAAGGGGTCGGCCCCGCCCGCGTGGTTGGCCCCGGCGACCGTGCCCACCGACGCGCCTTCCGCCCCGCCGCGCTCGACCACTGCCTCCATACGCCCCTCCCCGCTTCGCCGCGATGATAGCGAGGGGTGGAGGCGTGAGTCGACTCTGGCAGCGGTCAGAACCGCTCCTTAGAATGGCGGGGCGCAACGTCAGCACCCAACAACAGATCGGGAATGGCCAGGCGGCGCGATGGCCAAGGCATCGGCTCAAGGAACGGCGACGACGCCTGTGCGCGCGGCGCATCGCATCGACAGGGCGGCGCTCGAGCGCTATCTGGGTGCGCACGTGCCGCAGGCGGTGCCGATCGGCGGCATCAGCCAGTTCGCGGCGGGGCAGTCCAACCCGACCTATCTGATCGAGGGGCCGGAGCGGCGCTTCGTGCTGCGCAAGAAGCCGCCCGGCACGCTGCTGCCCTCCGCCCACCTGGTGGAGCGCGAATACCGCATCCTTGCGGCGCTGGCCGAGACCGACGTGCCCGTGCCGAAGGTCCACCACCTGTGCGAGGACCCTGAGATCGTCGGCACGGCCTTCTACGTGATGGACCACGTGGAGGGCTCGGTCGACCAGGACCCGGCCTGGCCCGCGCTCGCGCCCGGCCAGCGCGGGGCAGCCTACGACTCCATGGCCGACGTGCTGGCGCGGCTGCATGGCGTGGATTGGCGGGGGCTGGGCCTCGCCGACTTCGGCAAGGAAGGCAACTACATCGCCCGCCAGATCCGGCGCTGGAGCGGGCAGTACGAGGCCTCGCGCACCGACGAGATTGCGGAGATGGACCGCCTACTCGCCTGGCTCCCCGATCACCTGCCGGACGACGACGAGACCGCCATCGTCCACGGCGATTACCGGCCCGGCAATCTGATCGTGCACCCCGACGAGCCGCGCATCGCGGCGGTGCTGGACTGGGAGCTGAGCACCCTCGGCCACCCGCTGAGCGACCTCGCCCACAACTGCCTCGCCTTCTCGATCCCCCGGGGCACGTCCGCGCTGCCGGGGCTCGGCGGCGCCGACTTCGAGGCGCTGGGGCTGCCGGGGGAGGATGCCTACCGGGGCGCCTACTGCGAGCGCGCAGGGCGCGGGACCATCGCCGAGTGGCGCTTCTACATGGCCTTCGCCTTCTTCCGCATGGCGGCGATCTGCCAGGGGGTCTACGCGCGCGGCCTCAAGGGCAACGCCAGCGCGCCCAACGCGCACGAATACGGCGACCGCGCCCGCGCGCTGGCCGAGCTGGGCTGGGAGAAGGCTTCTAGTAGAGGCTAGAACGCTTCCGCTTCACGCGGAGCGTTCCAGCCTCTTTCCGCTCACGGCAGCCGGCCTACGGCCGGCGCCGTCGCGCGTTCACGCGCGCGGAGCGCACGATGCGAGGGCGCCGCTTTCGCGGCGAGCCGCAGTCGCGGCCTGTCGCGAGTCCGTCAGAGACGGACTCGCTCCGACTACCCGCAATGACGCGAGCCTGCTCAGACGCCGTAGTGCTCGCGGTACCAGGCGACGAAGCGGGGAATCCCCTCGGCGATGGTGGTCTTGGGCGCGTAGCCGTGGTCGCGCTGCAGCACCGCGATGTCCGCCCAGGTCTCCTCCACGTCGCCCGGCTGCATCGGCGCGTGCTCGATCAGCGCCTCGCGGCCGAGCGCCCGCTCCAGCGCGGCGACGAAGTCGGTCAGGGCCTCGGGCCGGTTGTTGCCGACGTTGTAGAGCCGGTGCGGAACGCCCGTATCGCCCGCTGGCGGTGCGTCGAGGATGTTGAGCACCGCCGGCACCACGTCGTCGATACAGGTGAAGTCGCGCTTCATGCGGCCGTGGTTGAAGAGCGTGATCGGCCGCCCCTCCAGGATCGCCCGGGCGAACGTGAAATACGCCATGTCGGGCCGCCCCCAGGGGCCGTAGACCGTGAAGAAGCGGAGCCCGGTCGCGGGCACGCCATGGAGGTGCCCGTAGACGTGGCCGATCAGCTCGCCGGCCGTCTTGGTCGCCGCATAGAGGGAGACCGGGGTATCGACGCGGGCCTCGGTCGAGAACGGCGCCTCGGCCACGCCGCCATAGACCGAGCTGGAGCTGGCGTAGACGAGGTGCTCCAGCGCGGGCAGCGTGCGGCAAAGCTCAAGCATCACGACCTGGCCCATCACGTTGGCCTGCACGTAGGCGTAGGGGTCGACCAGGGAATGGCGGACCCCGGCCTGGGCCGCGAGATGGACCACCCCGGCGATCGACCCGCGCGCCGACGCGACCGCCGCGGCCATGGCCTCGCGGTCGGCGATGTCGACGCGGGCGAAGCCGAAGCCCGCGTGTGCCTGCAGCAGGGCGAGCCGGGCCTCCTTGAGTGCCACGTCGTAGTAGGGGTTCAGATTGTCCACGCCGAGCACGCGCTCGCCGCGCGCGAGCAGCCCCTGGCAGACGTGGAAGCCGATGAAGCCGGCGGCCCCGGTCACGAGGATCGTCATCCGGCGGGCTAACCTCGGAAGAGTCGTTCGATCGCGGCCGGCAGCTCGGCGAAGTCATCGATCACCGCGTCGGCCCCCAGATCGTGCGGCGGGACCGGGCTGTATCCGTAGGCCGTGACGATCGCCGCGACACCCGCTCCCTGCGCGGAATCGACGTCGGCGGCGCTGTCGCCCACCATGACCGCGCGTTCCGGCCGGGCGCCGAGGGCCGCCAGCGCCTCCCGAACATGGCCGGGATGGGGCTTGATCCTGGCGACCATGTCGCCGGCGAGCACCGCTTCGATGTGACGGTCGATGGCGAAGTGGGCGAGCAGGCGGCGGGTCGAGCGCTCTCCCCGGTTGGTGCAGACGGCGAGCGAGATGTCGGCGTCGCGCAGCCGCTCGATGGTGGCCGCCACGGAGGGGAAGAGCTGCACCTTCTCGGTCTCGATCTCGAAGTAGTAGGCGATGAGCCGCTCGATCAGGGTCCGGAGCGTGGCATCGTCGGGCCTTGCCGCGCCCTGGGAATCGAGGGCCGCAAGGAGGAGGCGCTTGCCGCCCTCGCCCGCGCGCTGGCGAAGACGCTCGAACGCGACCGGCGCGTGGCCGAGCTCCGTCAACAGCCGGTTGAGCGCCGCGATGAGATCGGGCGCGGTGTCGAAGAGCGTCCCGTCGAAGTCGACGAGCACCGCGTCCACATGCTCACGCATCGCGCGGATGGTGCGGGAACCCGCGCATGTTGACAAGGCGCGGCAGGGCTGCGGCGCGGGCGGGCATGGTATGATGATTGGAGTCGCACGGCCTCCACCGATCCGGCGCTGGATATCCCTGAACCAATGAGACATCGGGCGTGAGCCAAGCGGTCTCCCATCGCACACGTCGCCGGCGAGCGCGCACCTCACGGCGGAGGCACGGGTGAGCGGGCTCGCCTGCGTTGTGCTTGCGGCCGGCAAGGGCACGCGCATGCGCTCGGCCCTGCCCAAGGTGCTGCACCCCTTGGCCGGGCGGCCGATGGTGGAGCACGCGCTGGCCATCGCCGGTTCTCTCGTGCCCGAGCGCACGGTGCTGGTGATCGGGCCCGAGCTCGAAGCGGCAGCTCCCGACCTTGAAGGCGTCGGCGGCGCGGTTTCCTGCGTGGTGCAAGACGAGCCGCTCGGCACCGCGCATGCGGTGGCCCAGACCCGTCCGCTGCTGGAGGATTTCGAGGGCGACGTGTTGGTGCTCTATGCGGACACGCCGCTGGTACGCAGCGAGACCCTGGCCCGGCTGATCGAGGCGCGGCGCGCAGGCAACGGCGTGGCCGCCGCGGTGCTGGGCTTCCGCCCGGAGGACCCCGCCGAGTACGGCCGGCTTATCCTGGCGCCCGACGGCTCGCTCGCCCGCATCGTGGAATACGCCGAGGCGAGCGGGGACGAGCGCGCGGTCACGCTCTGCAACGCCGGCATGATGGCGGTGGACGGGCGCCGGCTCTTCCCCCTGCTCGACGCCATCGGCAACGACAACGCCAAGGGCGAGTACTACCTGACCGACCTCCCTGCCGTCGTCGCAGCGGAGGGCGGCCGGTGCGCGGTCGCCGAGGCGCCGACCGAGGAGGTCATGGGCATCAACGACCGCGTCCAGCTGGCCCACGCCGAGCGGGTGGTGCAGGACCGGCTGCGGCGAGCGGCGATGGAGGGCGGCGCGACGCTCACCGAGCCCGCCACGGTCTGGCTCAGCCTCGACACGCGCCTGGGCACCGACGTCACCATCGGGCCGAACGTCGCCATCGGCCCCGGCGTCGTCATCGAGGACGCGGTCGAGATCCGACCCTTCAGCCACCTGGAAGGCGTTCGCGTGCGGAAGGGTGCGGTGATCGGCCCGTTCGCGCGGCTCCGGCCCGGCAGCGACATCGGCGAAGGCGCGCGCGTCGGCAACTTCGTCGAGGTGAAGGGCAGCACGGTCGCGGAAGGCGCCAAGATCAACCACCTGAGCTACGTGGGCGATGCCGGGGTCGGCGCGGGCGCCAACATCGGCGCCGGCACCATCACCTGCAACTACGACGGCTACCGGAAGTCGCGGACGGAGATCGGCGAAGGCGCGTTCATCGGCTCCAACACGGCGCTGGTGGCGCCGGTGACCGTCGGCCCCGGCGCGGTGATCGGCGCCGGCAGCGTGATTACCGAGGACGTGGAGGCGGACGCCATCGCGGTCGCTCGGGGCGAGCAGCAGCAGCGCGAGGGCGCAGCAGCGCGGCGGCGCAAGCGGCGCAAGCCCGACCCGGCCGAGGACTGAGGGGAGCGCCGGCACCGTGTGCGGGATCATCGGAGTCACCGGCCCGAACCAGGCGGCGCCGCACATCCTCGACGGGCTGAGGCGACTCGAATACCGGGGCTACGATTCGGCGGGCCTGGCGACGCTCGCGAACGGCGCCATCGAGCTGCGCCGCGCCGAGGGCAAGCTCAGCGAGCTTGAGCGCCTGGTGGCCGAGCGCCCGGTCAGCGGCACGGTGGGCATCGGCCACACCCGCTGGGCCACCCATGGCGAGCCGAGCGAGACCAACGCGCATCCGCATGCCGCAGGCAAGGTCGCGGTGGTCCACAACGGCATCATCGAGAACTACCGCGAGCTGCGGGCCGCGCTGGAGGCGGAAGGGCGGGAGCTCAGCTCCGACACCGATACCGAGGTGGTGCCGCACCTCATCGACCTCTACATGGAACGCGGCCTCGACCCGGAAGCGGCCACGGCCGAAGCGCTCGCGCAGCTCGAAGGCGCGTTTGCGCTGGCGATCATCTTCGCAGGCCACGCGGGCCTGCTGATCGGGGCCCGGCGGGGCTCGCCGCTCGCCATCGGGCACGGCGACGACGCCACCTACCTCGCCTCCGACGCGCTGGCGCTCGCGGCCTTCACCCGGCGGATCAGCTATCTCGATGAGGGCGACTGGGCGGTGCTCCGCCCCGGCGAGGCGAGCGTGCGCGAGGCGAGCGGCCGGCCGGTCGCGCGGCCTGAGAGCGTCACCGCCCACGACGGCGCCATGATCGGCAAGGGCAACTACCGCCACTACATGCTGAAGGAGATCTTCGAGCAGCCGAGCGCCATCGGCGACACGCTCGGCGCCTACTACAACCCCGGCGCGCAGACCGTGGCGCTCCCCGCCCTCCCCTTCGCGCTGGAACGCGCCGAACGGGTGACCGTCGTCGCCTGCGGCACGTCCTATTACGCGGGCCTCGCCGCGCGCTACTGGATCGAGCAGACCGCGCGGGTGCCGGTGGAAATCGACATCGCGTCGGAGTTCCGCTACCGCGCGCCGCCGCTGGCGGAGGACAGCGTGGCGCTCTTCATCTCGCAGTCGGGCGAGACCGCCGACACGCTGGCGGCGCTCCGCTACGCGCGCGAGGCCGGCGCGCCGAGCGCGGCGGTGGTCAACGTGCGCGAGAGCACCATGGCGCGGGAGGCGGACGCGGTGCTCCCCACCTATGCAGGCGTCGAGATCGGGGTGGCGTCGACCAAGGCCTTCACCACCCAGCTCGTGACGCTGGCCTGCTTCGCCATCGCGCTGGCCCGGGCGCGCGGCGCCATCGACGAAGCGGAGGAAGCCCGGCTCACCGCCGCGCTCGCCCACGTGCCGGCCCACGCGGCGGACGTGCTGGCCCGCGACGAGCGGCTGCTGGCACTGGCCGAGACCCTACGCCAGGCCGAGACGGTGCTCTACATCGGGCGCGGCACCGGCTATCCCATCGCCATGGAAGGCGCGCTCAAGCTCAAGGAGCTCTCCTACATCCATGCCGAGGGCTTCGCCGCCGGCGAGCTCAAGCACGGCCCCATCGCGCTGGTGGATCGCGGCGTGCCGGTGATCGTCGTGGCGCCGCCCGGCCCGCTCTTCGACAAGACGGCGTCGAACCTGCGGGAAGCGGCAGCACGCGGCGCCCACGTCGTCGTCATCAGCGACGAGGCGGGCTGCGAGGCGCTGGCGCCGCTGGCGGCGGACACGGTCGCGCTGCCCGCGCTCGACCCGTTCGTGGCACCCATCCTCTACGCGATCCCGGTCCAGCTCATCGCCTACCACGTGGCGGTGCTGAAGGGGACCGACGTGGACCAGCCCCGCAACCTGGCGAAGTCGGTCACCGTGGAATGAGCGAGCAGCGCGCCTTCATCGACCTCGACGACGACCACCGCGAGCTGCGCGAGCCGGTGCGCGCGCTGTGTTCGCGCTACCCCGGCGAGTACTGGCGGGAGAAGGATCGCGCCAGGGCTTACCCGGAGGAGTTCGTGCAGGCGCTGACCGACGCGGGTTTCTTGGCCGCGCTGATTCCGGAGCGTTACGGCGGCAGCGGCTTGGGCATCGGTGCGGGTGCCGCGATCCTGGAGGAGATCCACGCCTCGGGCTGCAACGGCGGCGCCTGCCACGCCCAGATGTACACCATGGGCACGGTGCTGCGGCACGGCTCGGATGCGCAGAAGGAGACCTACCTGCCGCAGATCGCGAGCGGCGCGCGCCGGCTGCAGGCCTTCGGCGTGACCGAGCCCACCACCGGCTCGGACACGACCCAGCTGCGGACCACCGCCGAGCGCAGGCCGGACGGCGATTACACCGTGAACGGCCAGAAGGTCTGGATCTCGCGAGCCGAGCACTCGGACCTGCTGCTCCTCCTCGCCCGCACCACGCCGGCGGCGGAGACGAAGAAACGCACCGAGGGCCTGTCGGTGTTTCTGGTGGAGCTTGAGCACGCGGTGGGCCAGGGCCTGGAGATCCGGCCGATCCGCACCATGATCAACCACGCGACCACGGAGCTCTTCTTCGACGACCTGGTGATCCCCGGCTCCAGCCTGATCGGCGAGGAAGGCCGGGGCTTCCGCTACATCCTGGACGGCATGAACGCCGAGCGGATCCTGATCGCCGCCGAGTGCATCGGCGACAGCCGCTGGTTCATCGAGAAGGCCAGTGCCTACGCCACCGAGCGCCAGGTGTTCGGCCGGCCCATCGGCGCCAACCAGGGCGTGCAGTTCCCCATCGCCGAAGCGTATGCGCAGATGGAGGCCGCGCGGCTCATGGTGCAGAAGGCCGCAGCACTCTTCGACGCGGGGCGCGCGTGCGGGCCCGAGGCCAACATGGCGAAGCTGCTCGCGGCCGAAGCCTCGTGGAAGGCCGCCGACACCTGCCTCCAGACCCACGGCGGCTTCGGCTTCGCCGAGGAATACGACGTGGAGCGCAAGTTCCGCGAGGCCCGGCTCTATCGCGTGGCGCCGATCTCGACCAACCTCGTCCTCGCCTACCTCGGCCAGCATGTGCTCGGCATGCCGCGCTCGTACTGACTTCCTGCTCGATACGCACCCATGCAGGTTCACACTGTCCCCTCCTCGTCATGGCCGGGCTTGACCCATTGCTGTCCGGTTTAGATTTTGGCAAAGGGGATTTGGAGTTGGTCATGGGTTTGTGGCGCCTCGGGCGGTGGTTCGAAGAGGTCGGTGAGGGCCCGGCGTTGGAAGGTCGTCTTGGC
>JAJEEP010000018.1 GCA_022820945.1 Alphaproteobacteria bacterium
GCAGGGCTGGAACATCATCGAAGCCCTGACCAGCCCATCGGATCGGCTCATCGCCACCGTCAAGTGCGCGTAAGCCCGCCCGGCAAGGGCTCTCCAACAGCGGAATTATGCCCATGAACCACCTGGGCAGTTACCGCGAAACGGGTGAGCATGGTTGACGTCGCCCAGCACCGGCCCCGCGCCCTCGGCGAACCCGTCCGGCCCCGATTCCCGAAAATACCCGGCTGCCACGATGCGGCGGTGAACATCCGCCATGCCGGCGGCGATGAACCGCCGCGGCTGGAACCGGCTCTCGCCCTTGGCGATATCCACCGTGCGGACCTCGCCCGCCCAGGCGTAGACGTCCTGGAACAGGTGGCGGTGGATCGCTTTCAGATGGTCGAGGTCGAAATCGCCCGCCGGCACGGGTTCAAGGAGGCGCAAGGCGACAAGCTTGCGTTCCGCCGCTTCCAGCGCCGCCGCGTCCCGGATGTCCAGCCTGTTGCGGAGAACGGTGTAGTCAGGCGGATAGCAATAGTCGCGGTCGCTCATTCCGCCGCGGCAACGCGGCCGCGGTCCTCTATCCGGCGGAGGATATGGGCGCGGCGCCGCTCGGGCGACCACCCCTCGCGCTCGAACATCTCGAACATGGCGATCTCTTCCGCCGTCAGGGGATTGTCCTCAATCGCCTGCAAGTGCGCGGCTTCGGCCAGCAGCTTGTCTGCAGCGGCACGCGCGGCGGAATTGGAATGATGCTGCGCCTTGGACATGGTGCGACCCTACCACGTTGCGCCGGTGGAGGCGACAGGCGGGCGGACCACAAAGCGGATTGCGGCGCGGTCTTACCTGCACCGTGACGGCGATCTCTGGTCTCGAAGGAAAGCGGGCGAACCCGTGGCCAGTGGTGTCCGTTGGGCGTTTCCGCCGCCGGCTTTGCCTGTCGGACTACCCAGCGACGAGGGCGACCGCGTCCGAGGCCACCGCCCCGCCACCGAAATCGGCCACAACCGAACGGCCATCGAGACGTGCAAATCGCATCGAACCAGCGCTACACTCTGCGGGCATCGGGGAGTTCCTCTGAAATCGGTGAAGTCTTTGTTGCAGAAGATATTTCTTACGAGCAGAGCCCCGATGTACACCCCACTCGTGAGAAATCCGGGATGGATCGGCAACTCACCTTTTGCTCCGGATGGAAGGCGCCCAAGCAACCCGATTGGGATGACGGAATATTTATCTTTCATTCACCAAATGTTACGCCCAGCTACGCTTTTGTCTGCTCATGGCAGGACAAGAGTGATCTTGTGCTTAATTCTGTGGGAGCACGAGCGCCAACATAGCACTTATCAGAGGTAAAGAACTGGCAGGCTGGCAAATATGAGCATGGGCTTGATTCTATTCCCGGGTAATCGGCTCGATTAGCGAACGTTAATCCCTTCCCCGCTCAGTGCTGCGGGTTGAAATGGAGGGGGTCGCAGGCCTCGATCACCTCGCGGCGCTTGTAGAGCTCCACCAGGTTCGAGACCTCGATGAGCGAGAGGGTGAGCAGGTAGAGGCGGTGCGCGGGCGCCGGCCTGTCGTCACCGTCCGGGACATCGTCGAGGTAGGCGATGATGTCCTCCATGCGCGGCATGACGGCGTCGTAGAAGGCGCGAAGCTCCTCCATCGAGGACGCCACCTTCTTCGCCGTGCGCGCGCGCTCGGGCTCCAGCGCCCAGTCGAGCCAGGGGGCGAGGTCCTGGAACGCTCCGGGTAGTGCTGCGTCGGCCATCGTGCGGGTCTATTCAGCTTGGCGATTGCAACTCACGCGTTCCGATAGAACCCGCAGTAATCCTCCAGGACCTTGTGGAAGTAGCGAATCGGCGCCTCTTCGTCCTGCAGGATCACATGCGACTTCGCGCGCGAGGCGAGGCCTGCATGAATGTTCTCATGTGCGAACGCGTCCTCCTGCAGCGCGTCGCGGATGATGCACTTGAAGTATTCCTGCTGCAGCCGCTCGCGCGTCGACCTGGGATCCCTGAAGTGCATGCGGATTTCCCAGATCGTCCGGTCCACGGCGAGCGGCCATAAGTTGTAGCTGATGTAGCTCGTCGAATTACCGACCTCGAACAGCAGCAGCACGAAGTTCGGAAACACCACGAAGAAGTCGAACTCGCCGATCATCTGCGGGATGCGGATCACGGGCGCCTCGTCGTCGCCGTTGAACAGCATGCTCTCCAGCGGCGGAAGTGCGCGGGTCGGGTTGTTCTCGCACGACCAGACGCTGTGATAGTTGTAGAGATTGACGTCCTGGAAGCGGATGAGGCCCTTGTCGTTCTTGACGAAGGCATCGCCCACGATCAGGTGGTGCTGGAACGGCAGGTGGTAGAGCTCGTTCTGCGCATCGAGCGCGACCTTCCAGTTGGCTTGCTCGTCCACCTTGTAGGTCTGCATCAGCGGCATCTCGTGGAACGGGCAGCCGTCGAGCTGTTCGGTAACGCCGCCGAGATATTGCCGCAGCGTCTCCGCAGGTTCCGGGCTCAGGTGGACGAAGACGAAGCCCTCCCAGATGTCCATGTTCACCGGCGTCAGCCCAAGCTCGCTCTTGTCGAGGTCGAAGAAGTTCTCCTCGTCGGGCACGCGGATGAGTTCGCCCGTGTCGCTGTAAATCCAGTTGTGGAAATGGCAATAGAGGCTGCCGGGGCACGAGCCGCGTTCGTCCAGAACCAGCGTGTTGCCGCGATGCGAGCAGACGTTGTGGAAGCCGCGCACCGCGCCGTCCGAGCCCCGGATGATCAGCACGGAGACATTGCAGATGGCGATCTCTCGCACGAAGTAATCGCCCGGCTCGGGGATTTCGTCGACACGGCCGACGTTGATCCAGCATCGGCGGAAGATGCGCTCACGCTCGAGTGCGTAGTGCTCGTCCGAGTAGTAGGGCTCGGTGGGCACCGGCTCGGTCCCGAGGTCGGGATACTTCTCCGCCCACTGCTTGTCCCGCGCGACCGTCTTCATCGCTCCCCCTCTCGCGCCGGCGCGGCCTCCGGTCGGCCCTCGCTGTCGCAGAATGTGACGGTAGCACGCCGGCCCGCCCAGGGATCAAGCTCGGGGCCGGCGATGCGGCTCTTGTCGGCTGGCGCAAAAGCCTATACGGGGTCCGTGGCCGGCGGAATCGGCCAAGGAGCCGCCAGGGACCGGGAGGGAGCACGAATGAGCGACAGTTACCAAGAGATCACCGATGTGGTGCAGATCTATTTCGACGGGCTTTACGAGTGCGACACGGAGAAGCTCGCCACGATATTTCACCCATCCAGCCACCTGTTTGCGAACATGGACGGCAAGTTCGTCGACTGGCCGCGCGAGGAGTGGTTCGAAATCGTGAAGAGCCGCGTGCCGCCGGCGTCGACGGGGCAGGCGCGCTTCGACAAGATCCTCTCCATCGACCTGTCGGACGAGAACACCGCCGTCGTGACCTGCGAGTGTGCGATCCACCCGCGCTACTTCACCGACTTCCTGAGCCTGATCAGGATCGACGGCGACTGGAAGATCGTCTCGAAATCGTTCCGCTTCGACCTCCACGAATAGTCCGCCGAGGGGGGCGGAGGCCGTCGCCGCTCGCTAACTCTCTGGCTTCGTGTGGTCGCGGAGCCACGCATCGAGTGCGTCGAACGACAATGCGTTGCGGTCGTAGAGGCGGGACAGGAACGCCCACCCCTCGTCGGCGTCGGCCGTCAGCTCCACGCCGTTGATGGCGAGAAAGGTGAACATCGCGGCGAACGCCGTGCGCTTGTTGCCATCAACGAAGGGATGGTTCTGCGAGAGGCTCTCCCAGAGCGCGGCCGCTTCGGCGATCGTATCGGCGTAATAGCCGCTCTGGGGTCGGAACAACGCGGCCTCGAGCTGGCCCGGATCGCGCACGCCCTCGGCGCCGCCATAGGTCGCGATTTGGTCAGCGTGGATGGCGAGAACGTCGGCGAGGGTCAGGTAGTCTCGCGTCACTGCGCAAGCTTCTTGTAGAGCGATGCGTAGCGGGCGTGGCTCTTCCGGTAGGCGCTCATCACGTGGGTGCGGGCGACGCCCTGCCGGCGCTGCTCGATCAGCGACGCGATCGCCTCCTCTACGAGAGCCTGAATTTGACGCCCCTCCTCCTTTGCCAGTCCTCGGAGGTCGGCGAGCAGGGCGCCGTCGACTTGGGTGGCAAACTTCTCGCGAGTCTGCGGCATGGTGGGGCCTCGATGGTTCCTCGACACCTCATCTTCTCACATCTTGAATTGTCAAGATAGCCCGAGGGTGGCAACTACGCTTCCGTGGTGTGGTCAGGTGCCGCCGGAGCGGTGCCAGGCGGCGAGGGAGGCGAGGTCGGGGAAGGTGATGTCCGGCTCCACGTCCACCGGCGGCGTGGCGCCGCCGGGGCGGCCCGCGCGGCGGTCGATCCAGCAGGTGGCGAGGCCCGCGGCGCGGCCGGGCTGCACGTCGTGGAACAGGCTCTGCGCCACGTGGAGCACCTCGCCCCGCGCGATTCCCTCTTCCGCAAGCAGCGCCTTGGCCCGCTCGAAGTGCGCGGGCGCGGGCTTGTAGCTCCCGACATCCTCGGCGGTGACGACGGCGTGGAACGGATCGCCCAGGCGCTGGGCGCTTTGGGCAAATGACGCGCGGTCCACGTTCGAGAGCACCATCAAGAGCCCATGCCGGCGCAGATAGGCGAGCGCCTCCACCGTGTCCGGGAAGGGCGGCCAGTCGGCGATGGAGGCGCCGAAGGCGGCGGCCTGCTCTTCGGTTGCGGCGCGACCGAAATCCGCCGCGATGGCCTTGCAGACGTTGCTCAACACATCGGGATAGAGCATCGCAGGGTGTTCTTCCTGGACGGCGTGCTCGTGCCGAGCGAACGCGGCAAGCAGCGCTTCGTCGTCGGCATCGATCCCCGGAAGCGCGCGAATTGCCTGGAGAATGCCTCGCTCCCAGTCGATCAGGGTGCCGTAGCAGTCGAAGGTGAAGGCACGAAAGGCGCTCGGCGTCATCGTTTGGTCTCGCGGTGGTGGGTGCGATCGGGGCAGGGACGGGCACGCGTCGGCCCGTCGAGCCGAGAGACTAATCGTTCAGCGCGAAAGCAGCACGCAGGAAATTGCCAAAGCCCGCGTTGCCTGCGGCGTCGACTCCCTCGCTCGCTGCGGTCGGATACGGGCCGCCGAGGTGTTTCGCGAAGAAGGTCAGCATACGCGCCTGCGAGGCCCGCCTTGCGCTGGGGTCGCCTGCCACCGTGTGGAAGCGGCCGTTCATGCCCTCTACGTAATAGGGCCCGCGCATGGGCAGGTCGAAGGAATGGTGCGCGTCAGGGTAGACCTCCAGCTCCAAATCGGGTTGAAACGTAGCCTTCTCGGCGAGCGAGTGCATGGCGATACATCGCGAAGCCGGCGTCCAGTCGTCTTTCTCGCCGGTAAGAATCATCACGGGACGCTTCAAGGCGTAGGCCCAGGAGGCCTCGCACCAGGGATAGTAGGCGACCAGTGCTGCGTAAGAGCCGCGCCCCTCTCTGGCGCGGCTATCGACGGTCGATCCGAACGCCAGCCGCAGCGCGGTGCCGCCGCCAAGGGACTGGCCGACAAAGCCGATCCGCTCTGCATCCACGAACGGCAGCGACGCCAGATGGTCGAAGGCGGTGTGGGCGTCGCTTACCTGCACGGGGTAGTATTTTCCGCCGGTCTGGCAGCCGTCGGTAATGCGTCGCGTCCCGAAACTGTCAACAATGAGCGTGACGTAGCCGTAGTCGTTCAGCAGGCGGGCGTGGTGGTTCAAGCCGCGCCAGACCGTCTGGTGCGATGTGTTTCTCTCGGTCCCGCTGCAACCGTGCGTCAGGACGACGGCAGGGAAGGGGCCATCGCCCTCCGGCTTCGCGAGCCAGGATGCGAACGTCTCCTCTCCCGTATCTGTGACGAGCGAGGTAACCGTTCCCGACGTCTGGCATGCCGCAAGGCCCACTACCAGAGCTATAGCCAAGGTGCCAAGCAAGCCGAGTGTTCTGGTGATGCTCATCGGTGTGCCTCTGCTCAGGCCTCCCAATGGTGCCGCCGACGACTGCTTCGGCATTTAATTCTGATATGTCGTTGTCACTCAGACCGCTTGACGGCTCCGGCAAAGGGCGCTGCAATAGGCGGGGGAAAGAAGGGGAGTGCGCATTGCACGCACTCCCCAGTGCCAGTGGTTCATGACCGCGGGAGATGGACGGTCGTCAGGAACAACCACTGGTAGCGCCACAAGTCACACACTTCATGCAGGTCCCGTTACGGACCAGCGTGAAATTTCCGCAATCGCCGCAGGCCTCGCCTTCGTAGCCTTTGCCGCGCGCTTGGTGCAGTGGCGCGCGGCCGCCCGTCGCTGCGCCACTCACCGCAGGCTCGCTTCGCCGCTCGTGCCGGGGCCGCACTGCGGCAACCTCGGGGTCGTACGCCGTGCCCGCACGGCGGGCCGCTGCCAGCCCGCCTTCGTCGTCACCCGCACCGCCGGCACCGCCGTTGAGCACCAGCAGGTTGGAGCGCACGTAGCCGGCGCTCACCGGATCGTCGGTGCCGCCGTTCGCACTGACGCGCCCGCCTCTGTCGGGCAGCGTGGGCGCACGCACGGTTTGCTCCTCGCCGCCGCCGATGGTGTCCGGCAGCAGGTCCTCCGCCTCGGCATGGGAGAGGTCGCTGCGCCCCAGGTAGGAGATGGCGAGCTCGCGGAAGATGTAGTCGAGGATCGACGTGCTCATCTTGATGGCGTCGTTGTTGACCACCATCCCCGCCGGCTCGAACCGGGTGAAGGTAAAGGCATCCACGTACTCGTCCAGCGGCACGCCGTATTGCAGCCCGATCGAGATCGAGATCGCGAAGTTGTTCATCAGGCTGCGGAAGGACGCGCCTTCCTTGTGCATGTCGATGAAGATCTCGCCGAGGGCACCGTCCTCGAACTCGCCGGTCCTGAGATAGACCTTGTGCCCGCCGACGATGGCCTTCTGGGTGTAGCCGCGTCGCCGATGAGGCAGGCGCCGGCGCTCGCCCTCGCGGATCACCTGCTTGACAATGCGCTCGGCCACGGCGAGCGGGTCGGGTCGGCTTGTCACGGCCGGCGGCCCGTCGGCGGTCTCTTCCTCCGCCGCAGCGCCGAGCCCGTCGCCAAGGGCGAGCGCGGTGAGCGGCTGGGAGAGCTTGGAGCCGTCGCGGTAGAGCGCGTTGGCCTTGATGCCGAGGCGCCAGGAGAGCTCGTAGGCCCGGCGGCAGTCCTCGACGGTCGCGTCCATCGGCAGGTTGATGGTCTTCGAGATCGCGCCCGAGACGAAAGGCTGGGCCGCCGCCATCATGCGCACGTGACTCTCGGTCGAGAGGCAGCGATTGGAGCCGGTGCGCCCGCAGGGGTTGGCGCAGTCGAAGACCGGCAAGTGCTCTGGCCTGAGGTGCGGTGCGCCCTCGAGCGTCATGGCGCCGCAGCAGTAGAGCGTGGCCGCCTCGATCTCGCGCGTGCTGAAGCCGATGGCGCTCAGCAGGTCGAAGTCGGGCCGGTCGAGATCGCGGGCATCGAGCTCCAGCGTGCTGGTGCAGAAGTCCTCGCCAAGCGTCCACTTGTTAAATGCGAGGTTGAGGTCGAAGGCGGCATCGAGCGCGCTCTCGATGCGCGCGATGACGGCCGGCGTGAAGCCCTTGCGAGCGAGCGCCGCGTGGTCGATTGCCGGCGCCCCCTTGAGGGTGCCGCTGCCGACGGCGTAGGCGACGATCGCGCGGATCTGCGGCGCCGTGTAGCCGAGCGTCTTCAGCGCCTTCGGCACCGTGCCGTTGATGATCTTGAAGTGACCGCCGCCGGCGAGCTTCTTGAACTTTACCAGGGCGAAATCGGGCTCGATGCCGGTGGTGTCGCAGTCCATCACCAGTCCGATGGTGCCGGTGGGTGCGATCACAGTCGCCTGAGCATTCCGGTAGCCGTGCTTCTCGCCGAGCTTCACGGCCCGGTCCCAGGCACGCTTGGCGGCCTTGCCGAGCGCCCTGTCGGGCAGGTTGGCGTGATCGAGCGGCACCGGCCGGATGTCGAGGCCTTCGTACTTGTCCGTCTCGCCGCGAGCGGCGGCACGGTGGTTGTGCATAACCCTGAGCATGGCGTCGCGGTTGTCGTCGAACGCGGGGAAGGCGCCGCGCTCGCCGGCCATCTCCGCCGAGGCCGCGTAGGAGGTACCCGTCATGAGCGCGCTGATGGCCCCGCAAAGCGCCCGGCCGGCCTCACTGTCGTAGGAGAGCCCGAGCGACATCAGGAGCCCCCCGAGATTGGCGAACCCCAGCCCCAGCGTCCGGTATTGGTAGGAGCGGAGCGCGATCTCGCGGGACGGGAACTGCGCCATCACCACCGCGATTTCCAGGACGACGGTCCAGAGCCTCACCGCATGCTCGAAGCCCTCGATGTCGAAGCTACCGTCCTCGCGCCGGAAGGCGAGCAGGTTGAGCGAGGCGAGGTTGCACGCCGTGTCGTCGAGGAACATGTACTCGGAACAGGGGTTCGACGCGTTGATGCGTCCCCCTGCCGGGCAGGTGTGCCAGGCGTTGATGGTGCTGTCGAACTGGATGCCGGGATCGGCCGAGGCCCAGGCCGCCTCCACGATCTGATCCCAGAGCCCGCGCGCCTCGATGGTCTTTGCCACCTTGCCGTCGGTACGCCGGATCAGGTCCCACTCGCCGCCGGCCTCGACCTGCCGCAGGAAGGCGTCGGTCACGCGGATCGAGTTGTTGGAATTCTGGCCCGAGACCGTGAGATAGGCCTCCGACTGCCAGTCGGTGTCGTAGATGCGGAAGTCGATCTCGGTGAAGCCCTGCTCGGCCCAGCGGATCGCGCGGTGGATGCAGGTCTCCGGTACCAGCGCCTTGCGTGCCTCGCGCACCGCGTCGCTGAGCGCCGGGTTGGACTTGGGCTCGAAGCGATCGGCGCCGCTTCCCGCGTGGCATGCGTCGACGATGGCGTTGAGGCGGGTGTGCAGCAGCTTCGATCCGCTCACCAGCGCAGCGACCTTCTGCTCCTCGACCACCTTCCAGGAGACGAAGTCCTCGATGTCGGGGTGGTCGACATCGACGATCACCATCTTGGCAGCACGCCGGGTGGTGCCGCCCGACTTGATGGCGCCGGCGGCGCGGTCGCCGATCTTGAGGAAGCTCATCAGGCCCGACGACTTGCCCCCGCCGGAGAGCGCCTCGCCTTCGCCGCGCAGGTTGGAGAAGTTGGTGCCCGTGCCCGAGCCGTACTTGAAGAGCCGCGCCTCGCGCACCCAGAGGTCCATGATTCCGCCCTCGTTGACGAGGTCGTCCTGGATGCTCTGGATGAAGCAGGCGTGCGGCTGGGGATGCTCGTAGGCCGACTCGGCCTCTTTCGGATCGCCGCTCTCGTGGTCGACGTAGTAGTGGCCCTGGGCCGGGCCGTCGATGCCATAGGCCCAGTTCAGGCCGGTGTTGAACCACTGCGGCGAGTTCGGCGCGGCCACCTGGAGCGCCAGCATGGCGACCAGTTCGTCGTAGAAGGCGCGGGCGTCCGACTCGGCATCGAAGTAGCCGGCCTTCCAGCCCCAGTAGGTCCAGGTGCCGGCGAGGCGGTGGAACACCTCCTTGGCCGAGCGCTCGCCGCCGGTCGGCCGCTCGTCGTCGGCGCTGTCAGGGTCCGGCGCGCTCCGCCACAGCCACTCGGGCACGTCCGCTTCGGGCACCGGCGTGCGCCGGGCCGCGATGCCGGCCTTGCGGAAGTATTTCTGGGCGAGGACGTCGCAGGCGACCTGCGACCAGCCGGCCGGGACCTCGACGTCCTGCTGCGCGAACACCACCGAGCCGTCGGGATTGCGGATCTCGCACGCGGTCGTACGGTACGCCACTTCCTCGCGGGGCGACCCGTCGTCCGTCGTATAGTGGCGCCTGATGCGCATGAACTACCCCCAAATGACCGACCGAAGACCGAACCAACTGTGCGTCTGTCACCCGAATACACGGGACAACATATAGGGTTTCAAGGCGACAAAACCGCAATCTATGGTAAGTAACGCTAAATGTCTCGGGCCTGTCAACCACAATTTTGTCACAGTCCTGGGTAGCGCCATGCGCCCCAGTCATCGCCGAAATGAGGCAACCGCCGCCAATCGGGTGCCGATTCTTCACTGAATTGGCAAGCTCACTTCGAAGCAGGCGCCGCCGCCCTCGCGCGCGAGGCAGCGCGCATCCCCGCCGTGGCGCCGCGCGATCTGGCGCACTAGGCTGAGCCCGAGTCCGACACCCCGGTCATCGTCCCGATCCTCTCGCCTGCCTTCGCGGCGATAGAAGGGTTCGAAGATGCGCTCGCGTTCGTCTTCCGGCACGCCGGGCCCGCGGTCCAGGACGCGGAGCAACGCCTGGCCTCCCTGCACTTCCAGTTCGACCAGGGCGGGGCTATCGGGAGCGTGGTGCGCGGCATTGTCGAGCAGGTTGCGGATCAGGCGGGCGAGCAGCCGACCCTCGCCCTCCACTGTCGCGGGCCCGCCCGTGAACGCGGCGCCGACCCGCGCCGCCTCTTCGGCGCAGAGCGCCTGCAGGTCGATCCGCTCCAGGTGCGTAGGCCGCTCCAGGGTGCTGAGGCGGCTCGCCAGCAGAATCTCCTCGATCAGCTCGTCGAGGTCCTCGATATCGCGCTCGACGCGCGCACGAAGCGCCGGGTCGCCGTTCTCCGCCAGCAGCTCCACGGCCATGCGAATGCGGGCGAGGGGGGAGCGAAGCTCGTGGGAGGCGGCGGCGAGGGTATCGCGCTGGGCCGCGACCAGTGCCTGGATGCGCTCCGCCGCCCGGTTGAAGCTGCGGGCCAGCGCCGCGATCTCGTCCTTGCCCTCGACCTCTACCCGCGCGGCGAGATCGCCCGCGCCCAGCGCCTCGACCCGGCCCTGCAGCCGCTCCAGCCGGCGCGCGAGGCGGCGGGAGAGGGGATAAGCGCCGACGGCGATGACGACAGCGAGCAGGGCGAGGGCTGCGAAGAAGCCGATCGTGCGCCTGCCGGACCGGTCGCGATCGGGGCGGAAGAGCACGAAGCGTCCGTCGGGGAGCGGCATGCCGAAGCCGTAACCGCGTCCGCCGCGCCAGCCGGAGGTGCGCTCTTCCGGCAAGGGCAGGGGCTGTCCCAGGCTCGCAAGCAGGTTGCCCTCCGGCCCGAATACGCTGATGCGGCCCGCCACATGCTCGCTCAGCCGGTCCAGCACGGCGTCCATCTCTGCCGGAGGCGCCCCCTGCGGCGGCAGTGCTTCCGCCACCAGCGCGCCGATGCTGCTGCGGAACTCCCCGCGCGAACTGTCGTCGCGGCTGAGCCACCAGCCAACGATGACCAGCGCAACGAACAGCGCGACGATGCCGAGCATCGTCAGATAGATCTGCAGGAAGAGGCGCTGTCTCATGGCTCCTCGTCCTGCCGGGGGGTGAAGAGGTAGCCGGCGCCCCGCAGGGTGACGATGCGGCGCGGATGCTTGGGATCGTCCTCGATGGCCGCGCGAATGCGCGAGATATGGACGTCGATGCTGCGGTCGAAGGCATCGAGCGCTTCGCCCCGCACCCGGTCCATCAGTTGCTCGCGGCTGAGCACGCGGCCTGCGCTCTCGGCCAGCGCGCAGAGGATGTCGAACTGGTGGCCGGTGAGCGGCCGTTCCTCGCCGTCGACCATCACCCGCCGCGCCGCGCGGTCGATGACGAGCCTGCCGAAGCTCAGCGTCTCGCCTGCAGCGGCCCGGCTGCCGGGCCCTCGGCGGCGCATGATGGCGCGCAGCCGGGCCAGCAGCTCGCGCGGATTGAAGGGCTTGGGCAGGTAGTCGTCGGCGCCGATCTCCAGGCCCACGATGCGGTCGGCCTCCTCGCCCCGTGCCGTCAGCATCAGGATGGGCACGTCGGAACGGGCGCGGATCACCCGGCAAAGCTCCAGCCCGTCGCCGTCGGGCAGCATCAGGTCCAGCACGACCGCGTCGTAGCCGCCTTGAAGGGCGGCAGCGAGACCCGCCTCGGCGCTCTCCCGATGCTCGAGGGTCATGCCGGCGCGGCCGAGATAGGTCGCGACCATCTCGGCGAGCGCGCGGTCGTCCTCGATCATCAGCAGGCGGGTGGAGGCGCCGTGTCCCTTCATTGCTCGGTCACCTCTTCGCGTGACTCGCCGTACGAGTCAGCAAACTGGCGGAGTGTGGCGAAAAGTTTCGGGTCGTTGACGATACGGGGTACCTTGTTCTGCCCGCCGAGCTTGCCCCGGCTCTCCATCCACGCCGCGAAGCCGCCGGACGGCAGAAAGCGCACGCGCGGGGCATCCATGCCGTAGCCGCCCGCGCGGTGGGTCTCGTAATCGTCGTTGAGGCGGCAGAGCGTCGAGTCGAGCTCTTGGGCGAAGCGCGCGTGCTGTTCGGCGTCGAGGCCGTTCTCTCCGCGCGCCGCGCCCAATTCGACGATGTAGAGGTGCCCGCCGCGCGCGCCGGTCTCCTCGGGATGCACGCTTCCGGCGGCGAAATCGTTGACGGTGGCGCCGATCGCGCGTGCCGCCGCCGCCACGGCCTGTTCCACCTCGGCGCCGATCACGTGCTCGCCGAAGGCGGAGAGCATGTAGCTCGTCCGCCCGGTGACGAGGACGCGCGGGGGATCGCGCTCGACCACGGTCACGGTGTCGCCGACCAGGTAGCGCCAGAGCCCGGCGCAGGTGGTCACCGCCAGCGCGTAGTTGACGCCGGGCTCCACGTCGCCGACCCAGCGGCAGTCCGGCTGCGGGCTATCGAGCTGGTCGACAGGGATGAACTCGTAGAAGATCCCGGCATCGAGCTGCAGCCGCATGCCCACGCCGTCTCCGCCGTCGGCGATGGCGAAGAAGCCCTCGCTTGCCGGGTAGACCTCGCGGGTCTCGGCGCGGCTGCCTTCGAGCAGGGCGGCGAAACGGTCGCGATAGGGCGCCCAGGCGACGCCGCCGTGCGAAAGCAGCTCCAGCGCGGGATAGATGTCGGCGATCCGGCGCGCCGCACCGCCCCGCCGGGCACGCGCGACTTCGGCCAGACGCTCGAAAAAGAGCAGCAGCCAGCTCGGCGTGCCGGCGATCGCCGAAATCTCGGTATCGAGGGAGCGCTCGGCGAAGCGGCCGATCTTGACCTGCCAGTCGGCGATGTCCTCGAGATCGCGCGGCGGGAAGTAGCGCAGCCGGGCCCAGCCGGGCATGGCGGCGGCCTCGATCCCGCTGATGTCGCCGCTGAAGACCCCCGGCGCCTGGCGCACCAGGCCGGTCGAGCCGCCGAGCATGAAGACACGGCCGGCGAACAGGCGGCTCCGGGGCCGATTGGCGAGGTGGTGGGTCAACAGGTCGGCGCCCGTGCGCACGTTCGAGCGGTGCATCTCCCGGCTCACGGGGATGTACTTCGTGGTGCCGGTCGCGGTGCCCGACGACACGGCGAACCAGGGGATGAGGCCGGGCCACGTGCAATCGGCAAGGCGCGGGAAGGGCGCCTGCCAGTAGTCCTGCCAGAACGCATCGTAGTCGCGCAGCGGCACCCGCGACCGGAAATCGTCGAGCGACCACGAGGCGGCGAATCCGTGGTCCCGCCCGAACCTGGTGCGAAGCCCGCGGCGGATGAGGGAGGACAGCACGCGCCGTTGCGTCCGCTGCGGCTCCATCGCCTCAAGCTGGCGAAGGCGCCGCCGCGCATAGAGCCGCAGCATCCAGGTCGCGTCGTACATGGTCCCGGTGCGGGCGCCTCCGCCACGCTAATTCTTCAGGGAGAGCACATGCGGGAAGCTCGCGCGGACGCCGTCCAGCGTGAGCGGCACGCGGATGTAGTCGCCGCGGCGCCACAGCTCCCACTGATCCAGGATGGTCGTGCTGTTGAACCAACCGTCCTGCCCGCCCAGCAGCACGAAGTAGTTCTCGTCCGGGTCCGTCATGTCGGAAATGTGGCGCGCGTTGGAGCCGTAGTTCACGGTGTGACGCTCGGCGGCGGGATCGTGCGCGGTCTTCATCAGCGTGTCCGAGCTGCCGCCGACGCCGGCTTCGGCGAACTCGTACCGGCTGCCGATGAGCGGGACGTAGGAGAGCGGATGCGAGAGGCTGAGGCGGTGCATCTCTCCCCAGTTGGCGAAGGAGTCGAGGCCCTCGACGGCCGCCTCCAGCCCGGCGGAGAGCGCCCCGCGCAGCGTCTTCTCGCCCGCCGCGGCGATATCCTCGTGCAGCAGCGCCGTGCGCCGGCCGACCGAGGCGAACGCCTCCCCGTCATCCTCGCCGTAAAGCAGGACGTAGAAGTTGCCGGTGAAGCCGTGGCGGAACTGCTCGAACGTCACCGCCCCGCGTGAGTCAAGGCGGTATTCGCCGTCCCAACTGCGCAGCCGTTCGATTGCCTTCTTGCCCTCGGCGTCGGCTGCCGCGCTCAGGCCCAACGCGTCGAGCCTGGCGAGGAAGAGATCGCGCAGCGCCACCGAGGATTCCATGTAGACGTCCTGCTGAATCGCCTTGAGCGTCTCGACGCTCACGGCGGTCTCGGCCTCGATGAGCGCGGCCATGCGGTTCGCCCGGTCCTCGCGCGAGAAGAAGAATCCCACCGGCACGTCCGTCTCCGGCGGCCGGTTGTTGGCGGAGACCAGGTAGCCCGAGTCCGGGTTGAAGCTGTGGGGCAGGTCCTGGACGGTGCGCAACGCGCCCCAGGAGGCCTCGTGGCCTGCGGGGTCGAGAGCGATGTCGGCGGGCGAGCCGTTGCGGCTGGGCAGCCACACCGCCATCACCTGCCCGATGTTCCCGTCGCTGTCCGCGTAGAGCATGTTCTGACCCGGCACGGCGAAGCGGTCGAACGCCGCGCGGAACTCGGCGAAGGTGCGTGCCCGGCTCACCGCGAGCATGGCGCCGATCTCGTCGCTCGCGCCGTGACCCATCCACTTGAGCGCGAGCGGCGGCAGGTCGAGCTCGGCGAGGAGCGGCGCGTCGCTCACGATCGGCCCCCACTCCGTCTCGCGAATCGTCACGTCGCTGTCGAACCACCAGCGCACGTCGATGTGCTCGGGCCGTTCGTCGATCTCCGATCGCGGCACGCTGCTGACATCGTAGAGGTCGCTCGAGGCCGCGCGCATGTTGGTGCCGCCCCAGGCGACGTGCGGGTTGCGACCGATGGCGAAGATCGGCAGCCCCGGCGCCATCAGCCCGACCGCGTGATAGGAGGGCGAGCGCACGCCGGCGATCAGCCAGACGTTGGGCACAAGAATGCCGAGGTGGGGGTCGTTGGCCATGAGCGCGCCGCCGGTATCGGTGCGATGGCCTGCGACGGCGAGGCTGTTGCTGCCGGACTTGGAGAGCCCGCCGAGCCAGCGCTGCGCCTGGGCGGTGGGGCCGGCACCGCCGGATCCGGCGACTGCAACCGCTCCGTCCTCCACCAGGCGCGCCCAGAGCTCGTCCCAGCCGGCCCGTTCGCGCAGGGGGAGGAGGCCCGCCCAGACCAGCCAGTTCACGTCCGTGCCGGCGAGGCGGCCCATGGCGAACACGTCTTCGACCGTCCAGGGCTCGGGCTCCAGGTTGAGAATGTCGAAGTCGTGCGGCAGCTCGGCGGCGGTGTCCTGGTAGTGGTTGACGCCGTCCACGAAGCGCTGGACCCACAGCCGCGTGTCCGCGTCCATGGTTCGCTCGATCTCCGCCGCAGCCCGGCCGTAGGCGAGGGTGCGCAGCCCGTGGTCGATGTCGACTCCGAGGGGGCCGACCATCTCCGACACGCGCCCGCGCGCGATCATGCGCATGGTGGCCATCTGGCCGAGCCGCAGGTGCGCGTGCACGAGGCCGAGCGCGAACGCCGCGTCGCTGTCGCTCTCGGCTTCGATGAACGGAATCTGCTGCTCGTTCCAGTGGATCGTCACGGCGCCGTCGAGCGGCAGGCCGCGCGTGGGGAACGCCGCCAGGCGCTCGGAAACGTTCTTCGGCTCGGGCAGCGGAGCGAACAGCGCGCACGCGGAGAGCGCGACGGCCGCCGCGCCGAGGGCAAGCCAGACGGCGAGGGGGGAAAGAACGGATGCCATGCGGTCCTCCGGGCGGCGACGTGTCCACTGTTATACGCCCAATGCCGCGCTTTCGGAGAGGGGCGGGCGGAGCCTCCCTTTACGCAGGGAGAAGCGTAAGGGGGCTCCACCCGCACGGGCACCGGCACGCAGGAGTGTCAACCGTGGGAGGTCTAGTCGTGCCGATGGTGATGCCGCCTGTGCGATTTCCATTCCTCGGCCAGCTCGACCCGCTGGGCGGGGGTGAGCACCTCGGCCGCATCGGCGAGGGCCGTGAGTGCGCGCAGGCTCATGCGGTCGACGGCCTCCATCTTGCGCTGCCGCAGCAATTCGAGCTCGTTCCGGTCGACGGTCTCCTTGGAGAACGCCGCGATCAGGTCCTGCCGCATCTCCCGCTTGAGATCGCGGACCTCTTGCAGGTCGGCAACGGCGGCCTTCACGATGGCGTGAATCCGGTTTCGCTGATCGTCGCTGGCCTCGACCTCGTCGAGCATGCGGTCGATCTTCCGCTCCACGAACCAGTTGAATTTGTCGTCGCCGCGCTTGGTGAAGCCCACGGTGCTCCAGGTGGTGCCGGCGATCACCGCGACCAGAAGGCCGGCGACGCCCATGACGATCCAGCGGGTGCGCGGCCTGCGCCGGGTGGACTTGCCTGTTTTGTTGTCGTCCGGGGTATCCTCATCGGTGCGGTGTTCGTCGCTCACGGCTTCGCCTTTCGCTAGGAGTGGAGTTTCGACTGGGGAGATTATGGGGCGCCGCGGTTTCGCGCCGATGTCCGGCGGGTAAAGAATTGTAAAGCCGGGGTTTGGGCGTGGTCTCTGGACGGGTTGCGGGCGCCCGTGGCATAAGCGGCGGCGCTGGGCTGTAACGGGTGCGGGAGCACCGGCGGGAACGATGGCAACGATCGGTACACTGCTCTACACCAAGCTCTGCGGCGCGCTGGTGGGCGAGGACGACGCCGGTAACCGCTACTACCGCGAGCGCTGGGGGCGGTCCGGGCCCGGCGAGCGCGAGCGGCGGTGGGTGGTCTACGAAGGCGAGGTGGAGGCATCCCGCGTGCCGCCGGAGTGGCACCGCTGGCTCCATCACAGCACCGACGAGCCGCCGACGGAGGCGCCGCTTCGCGCGCAGCCGTGGGAGAAGCCACACCAGCCGAACCTCACCGGCACCGCCGCCGCCTACCGGCCGCCGGGTCACATCCTGGGCCGGGGCAGGCGCGACCGCGCGACCGGGGACTACGAACCCTGGCAGCCCGACGAAGGGCCGGCCAACGGCTGAGTGCCGGAGGTTCGAGAGGCGCGCGCCGGAGTCTGGCGCGCGGG
Source organism: Alphaproteobacteria bacterium (assembly GCA_022820945.1). GTDB lineage: Bacteria > Pseudomonadota > Alphaproteobacteria > UBA828 > UBA828 > WTGU01. Next base: position 17,267 of record JAJEEP010000018.1, read on the forward strand.
ACCTAGGCCGGGCGAATCAGGGCGTGGCGCTTCTTGCCGGCGGAGAGCTTGATCCGGCCGTCGTCGCCGATATCGCCGGGGCCGATGGCGCGTGTCTCCGACTCGATTACCGCGCCGTTGATGCGGGCGCCGCCGCCCCGGATGAGCCGCCGTGCCGCCCCGCCCGATTCGCAGAGCCCCGCCGTCTGAAACAGCGCGATGACGGGAATACCGGCTTCGAGCTCGCTCCGCGCGGCGTCGAAGACGGGCAGGTCCGCACCGGCGGCGCCTTCCTCGAAGGTCTGCCGTGCCGTCTCGGCGGCATTGGCGGCGGCGTCCGGGCCGTGGCAGAGGGTCGTCGCCTCGTTCGCCAGCAGCTTCTTGGAGTCGTTCAGCTCGGCGCCTTCGAGCGCCTCGTGACGCGCGATCTCGTCGAGCGGAAGCTCGGTGAAGAGCCGCATGAAGCGGCCGACGTCGGCATCGTCGGTGTTGCGCCAATACTGCCAGTAGTCGTAGGGCGAGAGCCGGTCGGCGTTGAGCCAGACGGCGCCTTGCGCGGTCTTGCCCATCTTGGCGCCGGAGGCGAGCGTGATGAGCGGCGTGGTGAGCCCGAAGACCTGGCGTGCGTCGATGCGCCGCGCGAGCTCCACCCCGTTGACGATGTTGCCCCACTGGTCCGAACCGCCCATCTGCAGGAGGCAGTCGGCGCGGCGGGACAGCTCCAGGAAGTCGTAGGCCTGGAGGATCATGTAGTTGAACTCGAGGAAGCTCAGCGGCTGCTCGCGGTCGAGCCGCAGGCGCACACTGTCGAAGGTGAGCATCCGGTTGATCGAGAAGTGGGCGCCGATATCGCGCAGCAGCGGGATGTAGCCGAGCCCGTCGAGCCAGTCGGCGTTGTCCACGAGCAGCGCATCGGTGGGCCCGTCGCCGAAGCGGAGGAAGCGGTCGAACGAGCGGCGGATGCCACTCTTGTTGGCCGCGATGGCATCCTCGCTGAGCAGCGCCCGCGATTCGTCGCGCCCGCTCGGGTCGCCGATCTTGGTGGTGCCGCCGCCGAGCAGCACGATGGGCTTGTGCCCGGTGTTCTGGAGCCAGCGCAGCATCATGATCTGCACCAGGCTGCCCACGTGCAGGCTGTCGGCGGTGCAGTCGAAACCGATGTAGGCGCTCAGGCGCGCGTGCGCGGCGAGCGCATCGAGGCCCGCATCGTCGGTGCACTGGTGGATGTAGCCGCGCTCCGACAGCACGCGCATAAAATCGGAGGAGAACACCGTCGCTCGACCCGCTGGCTGCCGTTCCGCCCGGCGGCCCGCGCGGGGCGCCGAGGCGCGCGGTCATGTATCACACGGCCCGCGCGCGGACAACGCGGCGCCCGGCCTGCCGCATGTCACCGATGAGCAGCGCCTTGCCGGAGGGGCCGATCTGGGCGCTCGGCATGATGAGCGGGACCTCGCTCGACGGTGTCGATGCGGCGCTGATCGAGACCGACGGCGTCACGGTCTCGGGCTTCGGTCCGTGGCGCACGGCGCCCTATCCGGCGGCGCTGCGCGCGCAGCTCCGGGCGGTGATCGAGGGGCACGGCGAGCGCGAGGACGCGGAGCGGGCGCTCACCGCGTTCCATGCGGATGCCGCCGAGGCGCTGCTGGCCGAGGCCGGCGTGCGCCGGGAGGAGATCGCCGTCGCGGGCTTCCCCGGCCACACGGTGCGCCACGAGCCCGAGGCCGGGCGCACGGACCAGATCGGCGACGGCGCGGCGCTGGCCCGCCGGCTCGGGATCGACGTGGTGAACGACTTCCGCAGCAACGACGTGGCCGCAGGCGGGCAGGGGGCGCCGCTGGTGCCGCTCTTTCACGCAGCGCTCGCCCGGCGCAGCGGGCTCGCCGCGCCGCTCGCCGTGCTCAATCTCGGCGGCGTCGCCAACGTCACCTGGATCGGCGGGCCCGCCGACGAGGACCTGCTGGCCTTCGACACCGGCCCCGGCTGCGCACTGATCGACGACTGGGTGCTCGGCAAGACCGGCGCCGCGCTCGACCGCGACGGCCGGCTGGCAGGCTCGGGGCAGGTGGACCGGGCCGCCCTCGACGCCCTGATGGCGCATCCCTACTTCGACGCGACGCCGCCCAAGTCCCTGGACCGCAACGCATTCGACCCGGCGCCGGTGAGCGGGCTATCGGCGGGCGACGGCGCCGCGACCCTGGTGGCGTTCACGGCGGAAGCCGCGCGCCGTGCGCTCGCGCACGTGCCCGCAGCACCCCGGCGCTGGCTCGTGACCGGCGGCGGGCGGCACAACCCGGCGCTCATGGCGGCGCTCGCCGAGCGGCTCCACGTGCCCTGCGACGCGGCGGAGCGCGTCGGCTGGCAGGGCGATGCGCTGGAGGCGCAGGCCTTCGGCTACCTCGCCGTGCGCAGCCGTCGCGGGCTCGCGCTCAGCCTGCCGCGCACCACGGGCGTTCCCCACCCGGTGAGCGGCGGGGCCTTCCATCCGGCGTAAGGGGGTCAGTCGAGACGGCGGGCGACGTAGCGCTCGACGATCTCCGACATGGCGTCGAGCTCGCGCTCGTAGAAGTGACCGGCGCCTTCAATGACCTCGTAGTCGATCTCGATCTGGCGCTGGCTCTGCAGCTTCTTCGCGAGCTCCGACACCTCGGGCTCGGGCACCAGGTCGTCGGCGCCGCCGTGGACGATCAGGCCCGACGAGGGGCACGGCGCGAGGAAGGTGAAGTCGAACTTGTTGGCCGGCGGTGAGACCGCGACGAAGCCTTCGATCTCCGGCCGGCGCATCAGGAGCTGCATGGCGATCCAGGCGCCGAAGGAGAAGCCGGCGATCCAGCAGCGGTCGGCACCGGGATTCTGAATCTGCAGCCAGTCGAGCACCGAGGCGGCGTCGCTCAGCTCGCCCTGGCCGTGGTCGTAATGTCCCTGGGAGCGGCCGACGCCGCGAAAGTTGAACCGAATGACCGAGAACGACTGCCGGAGGAAGGCGTGGTAGAGCGCGTGGACGATCTTGTTGTTCATGGTGCCGCCGTGCTGCGGGTGCGGGTGCAGCATCAGCGCGATCGGCGCGCGAGGATCCTCGGCCTGCTGGTAGCGCGCCTGAAGGCGCCCCTCGGGGCCGTTGATCATCACTTCCGGCATGAGCAACTCATTGGTTCGGGACCGTGATTCGGGACGCTCGATAACAGGGCCGGCGCGGCCGGCGGGGCGGAAATACTTGACCCCCGGAGTCGGGAACTCTATATCCCGTTCAACGTACGGGAACGTTAGCCCGCCGCGGCGCCTCCTTGCGTCGGCCATTGATATACGGACGGCAGCGCCATGTTCAAGCGTATTTGGGAAGACATCGGCTGCGTGTTCGGCCGCGACCCGGCGGTCCGCTCCCGGATTGAGGTGTTTTTCTGCTATCCGGGCTTCCACGCGCTGCTCTTCTACCATGTGTCCCACTGGCTCTGGCAAAGCGGTTTCCGGCTGCTCGGGCGCTTCGTGTCCCACGTGGGCCGGATCGTCACGGGCATCGAGATCCACCCCGGCGCCCAGATCGGCCGCCGTCTCTTCATCGACCACGGCATGGGCGTGGTCATCGGCGAGACCTCGGTGATCGGGGACGACGTGACGCTCTACCACCAGGTGACGCTCGGCGGGGTGACCTGGTCGCCGGGCAAGCGGCACCCCACGGTGGGCGACGGCGTCGTGGTGGGGGCGGGCGCGCAAGTGCTGGGCCCGATCACGGTCGGCCGCGATGCCCGCATCGGCGCCAACGCCGTGGTGCTGAAGGACGTGCCGCCCGGCGCCACCATGGTGGGCATCCCTGCGCGCGCTGCGGGGCCCACCGCGGCGAAGCAGGAGGCATCGTTCGACGCCTACGGGACACCATCCCCCGATATCGCCGACCCCACGACCCGCGCCGTCGACCGGCTGCTGGACGAGGTCCGCACGCTCAGGGATCGCGTGGAGGAGCTGGAGCAGGCCGCCGCCAAGCCGGAGGCCGCGCCTGGGGCCGAGGACGAGACCGGGGCCGAGGACCACGCCGAGGAGGCCGCGACGCCGCTGGGCCGCCGCGCCGCGGGCGGCTAGGGGCCGTCACGTGAAGCTCGGCACCAAGGGCCGCTACGCGGTCATGGCGATGGCGGAGCTCGCGATGCGCTCGGGCGGAACGGGCGAGGCCAAGCCCGTGACTCTCGCCGAGATCGCGGCGCGGCAGGAAATCTCCCAGTCCTACCTGGAGCAGCTCTTCGGCCGCCTGCGACGCGCAGGCCTGGTGCGGAGCGCGCGCGGGCCGGGCGGCGGCTACCGGCTGGCGCGACCTGCGGCGGAGCTCCGGATCGTGGACATCGTCGTCGCGGTGGACGAGAACCTGCGCGCGACGCGCTGCCCGCCGGATTCCGGGGGCGGCTGCATGAAGAACGCGAAGCGTTGCGTCACCCACGATCTCTGGGACGAGCTGGGCCTCCACATCCACGGCTTTCTCAGTGCCGTCTCGCTGGAAGACGTGTGCGCGCGCCGGGTGCTCGGCATGAGCGACCGGCTCTCGGGCGGCGGGCGCGGGCTCGTGGAGCAGGCGGCGGAATGAGCGATTCGGGCCCGATCTATCTCGACTACAACGCCACGGCGCCGATCAAGCCGCACGTGGTGGAGGCGGTGGCCGAGGCGATGCTGCTGGCCGGCAATCCCTCGTCGGTGCACGGCTTCGGCCGCGACGTGCGCAAGCGTATCGAGGACGCGCGCGAGCAGATCGGGGCGCTGGTGGACTGCACCCCGGCGGAGCTGGTCTTCACCGCAGGCGGCACCGAGGCCAACAACACCGCGCTGCGCGGCGCCGGCCGGCGGGCGCTGATCGTCAGCGCCATCGAGCATCCTGCGATCCTGCGCACGGCCGAGGCCGTGGCCGACGAGCTCGTCGTCCTGCCCGTGGACGGCGACGGCGTGCTGAGCATGACGGCGCTCGACGCGGCGCTTGCCGCGCACGGATCGGAGGCGCTGGTCTCGGTCATGCTGGCGAACAACGAGACCGGCGTGATTCAGCCCGTGGCCGAGATCGCGTCGCGGGCCAAGGTGGCGGGCGCGCTGGTGCATTGCGACGCGGTGCAGGCGCCCGGCCGCATTCCGGTCTCCTTCGCCGGGCTCGGCGTGGACATGATGAGCGTTGCCGCCCACAAGTTCGCCGGGCCCAAGGGGATCGGCGCGCTGATCGTGCGTGCAGGCCTGGACATCGCGCCCCTCATCACCGGCGGCGGGCAGGAGCGCGGCCTGCGCGGCGGTACGGAGAATGCCGCCGGCATCGTCGGCTTCGGCGCGGCGGCGGCTCTTGCGCGGGACGACCTCGCGCGGGCAGGCGAGATCGCGGCGCTGCGGGACCGGCTGGAGGCGCGGCTACGCGAGACCGAGCCCGACGTCGTCATCTTCAGCGAAGGAGCGTCGCGCCTGCCCAACACAAGCTGCCTCACCATGCCCGGCGTGCAGAGCGAAACGCAGGTCATGGGCCTCGATCTCGCGGGCGTCGCGGTGAGCGCGGGCTCCGCCTGCTCCTCCGGCAAGGTGGAGCCGAGCCACGTGCTGCGCGCGCTGGGCGCGCCGGATGCGGTGGGCGGCTGCGCCATCCGCGTCAGCCTAGGGTGGGCCACCACCGAGGACGAGGTCGAGCGCTTCCTGGGCGCCTGGCGCGCGCTCTACGCGGGCCTCACCAACCGCTGGAAGGCCGGCGTCTCGGCCGCAGCAGGATAGGCGCCGCCCGACCCGTGCCCACCATGACCTTCATCGACCCCGATGGCACCCGCCACGAGGTCGAGGCCCCCATCGGCGACTCCGTGCTGGACATCGCCTTCCGCCACGGCATCGACATCGAGGGCGCGTGCGAGGGCGCGATGGCGTGCTCCACCTGCCACGTCATCGTCGACCGGGCGTGGTACGGCAAGCTGGAGGAGAAGTGCGAGGACGAGGAGGACATGCTCGACCTCGCGCTGGGCCTCACGCGGACCTCGCGCCTCGGCTGCCAGATCGTCATCACCGAGGCGCTGGACGGGCTGGTGGTGACGCTGCCGGAAGAAACCAGCAACTTTATGTGATGGGGGAGGGGCGTCCGGCGCCCCGTCCCACGCAAGCCAGGCGAGACGCGCGACCATGACGCAGGCAGGGACGGGCCTCTTCGCAGGCCTGCGCGAGGCCGCAGGCGACGACTGGCGGCACTACGTCGAGCACCCCTTCGTGCGGGGCCTCGGCAACGGCAGCCTGCCGGAGGCCGCGTTCCGCCACTACCTGGTGCAGGACTACCTGTTCCTGATCCAGTTCGCCCGCGCCTACGGGCTCGCCGCCTACAAGGCGGATACCCTGGCCGAGATCCGCGCGGCGTCCGACGGCCTCAAGGCGCTGGTCGAGGTGGAGATGGACCTGCACCGCGCCTACTGCGCCGACTGGGGGATCGTGGAGGCCGACCTCGAAGCAGTCGAGGCCGATGGCGCGACCCTCGCCTATACGGCCTACGTGCTGGAGCGCGGGCTCGCCGGCGACCTGCTCGACCTGCGTGTGGCGCTTGCGCCCTGCGTGATCGGCTACGGCGAGATCGGTGCCCGGCTCGGGGCCGAGGCCGCGGCGCGTGGCGCGGGCAATCCCTACGGCCCCTGGATCGAGATGTACGCCGGTGCGGAGTACCAGGCGTTCATGCGGGCGGAGGTGGCGGCGCTGGACGCGCTCGCCGCGGGCCGCGGCGGCTCCGCGCGCTTCGCCCAGCTTGCCGAGACCTTCCGCACGGCGACCCGGCTGGAGGCGGCGTTCTGGCAGGCGGGCCTGGATGCGGCCTGAGGAACACCTGGCTCTACCTCGGCGTCTCGCCAATTTTTCCTTTCCCTCAGGCGCCGGGCGCTCGCTCCGCTCGATCGTGCGCTCTGCGCGCGTGGCCGCGCGACGCTACGCGCCTTCGGCGCGCGGTGCGGGTCCGCCGTTGACAGACCCGTGCACCGCGTCCATTGATCTGTTTGGCATTCGACGCGACGACCCGAGTGGATCTCGACATGCTGACCTTCACCGAAGAGATACTTCTGCTGCTGCTGGACGACGAGGACGGCACGTTCGTCCCGATCTCGAACGCCAGCTTCGGATGCGCCGTCGCGGGCGCCGTGTTGATGGACCTGGCGTTCGCCTATCGCATCGACACCGACCCGAAGGCGCTCGTGGTCAACGACCCGACGCCGACCGGCAATCCCATGCTCGACGGCACCCTGGCGAAGATCGCGGCGCAAGGGAGCCAGTCGGATACGCGAACCTGGATCAGGGTGCTCTCGGTCGAGGATGCGCCCGGCATTCGCGAGCAGGCGCTGGAGAGCCTGGTCGCGCGCGGCATCGTGCAGGTGCGCGAGGAGCGGGTGATGTGGGCCTTCCGCACGCGCCGCTATCCCACGATCGACGGCAACGTGGAGCAGGAGGTCAAGCTGCGGATCGGGGAGGTGCTGTTCTCCGACGACATCCCCGATCCCCGCGACGTCGCCCTGATCGGCCTGGTGGACGCCTGCGATATTCTCCGCGACATCTTTCCGGACAGCGACATGGAGCGGTGCCGCCCGCGCATCGATCAGCTGCGCAAGATGGACCTGATCGGCCGCGAGCTGGCGAACGCGATTTCCGACATCGAGCATACCGTGGCGATGGCGCTCTCGGGCGCGCCCTACTGACCCGAACGGTGCGCCGACCGGGAGCTGCCCGGCGCATTCGTCGACGGTCACTCTTGCAACGTTATCCTATAATGTAATAGTATTTCATATCGATTGTCCTTCCTCCGAGCGACCTCAGCCACCAACGATGGAGTGGTGACATGCGCTACAAGATGCTCCTTGCCACGACTGCCATGACCGCTGCGGCCGCAGCGATGGCGGTGTCCCTGGCACCGCCTCCGGCACAAGCCCAATCGGACGACGATACGCCGATGGCCGCCGTTCTTGCCGTCGAGATCGCGACGCTCAGGGAGCAATACGAGGCGCGCATCAGGGCGCTGGAAGAGCAGGTCAGGGCGCTGCAGTCCGGCGAAATGGCCGACCCCGACGATCACGGCCACGACGACCACATGGACGACGATCACGGCCACGCCGGCGAGATGGCGGGGCATGACGACCACGGGGCCATGCTCGAGCCACAAATCGGAGTCGTGCTCAGGGGCATGTTCACGTCCCTCTCCGCCGAAGACTCGGAGATTGCAGGGTTCCAGCTCGGCCACGAGAGCGAGCGCCCGCCGGAGGGCTTCTCGGTCGGTCATAGCGAGCTGAGCGTGTCGAGCGATGTCGGTGCTGCGGCTCGCGCCAGTCTCGTGCTTGGCATCGGCGCGCACCCTGGCGAGCCGGCGGAGCTTGAGCTCGAGGAAGCCTATATCCAGACTCTGCCGGGCTCCGGCTTGCCCGAGAGCTTCACCATAACGGCGGGCCGCAAGCTGTGGTCGTTCGGCTATCTCAACGAACGTCATGCGCACGAAGACGACTTCGCCGATCGCCCCTTGCCTTACCGGGCCTTTCTCGACAACGGCTTCAACGACGACGGCATCCAGCTTTCGCTCGCGCTGCCCGGCGATGTCCGCACGGAGATCGGCGGCGGCTTCTTCCGCGGCGACGATCAGCCGTTCGGCGGTTCCGACAACGGGCGCCGGGCGCTCTCGGCTTATGCACGGGTCGGCGGCGACATGGGGCGCGATTTGTCATGGCGAATCGGCGCCTCCCTCTTGAGCGGAGAGATCGTGGGCGGTACCGGCGGCCACGCGCACGACGAGGAAGACGACCATCATGGTGAGGAGAACGATCATGCAGACGAGCATGACGAGGACATGGACCACCATGATGAAGAGGACGAGCACGCGGACGAGCACATGGACGAGCACGACGACGACCATGACGACGAGCACGCCGATGAGAACGGCCACGCCGATGAGATGACCCCGGCTTCGTTCTTCTCCGACGGTGTGTTCAGCGGCGACCGCGCGCTGTTCGGGACCGATTTCCGCCTCGCCTGGGCGCCGACGGGCAATGCGCGGCAGAGCGAGCTGATCTTCCAGGGCGAGTATCTCTGGCAGACGGACGATGGCGTCTACGTGCTGATGGACGATGCGATGGAGGAGCACGAACTGACGACCGACGGCAGGAGCGCCGGTTGGTACGCGCAGGCGGTCTACAAGTTCGCGCCCGAGTGGCGGATCGGCGCGCGCTATGCGCGCCTCAGCCCGTCCAGCGCGTCGCACATCGACCACGACCCGAGCGCGCTTGCCGTCATGGGCGACTGGACCAGCGACCGGTTCGGGCAGCTGCGTCTGCAATACAACCGGGAATTGCTGGCGCCGGGCATGGAGGACGACCAGGTCGTCCTGCAATACACGGTGAGTCTCGGCGGACACGCCGGCCACGACCACTGAGAGGCGCTGCGCAGGCCGTGACCGGGGAGAGAGTTCCGGGCTAGCATCGCGACGGGATTCATCCCGTCGGGGGCTGGCCATGATCCTGGTTACGGGAGCGACCGGAACCACCGGAACGCCGACCGTTGCGCAGCTGCGCGCGACGGGCCGGCCGTTCCGCATCATGAGCCGCGACGCGGCGCGGGCCCGGCGGCAGTTCGGCGAGGACCTCGACTATGTCGAGGGCGACTTCGCCGAGCCCCGGACCCTCGACGCCGCGTTCGATGGCGTCGAGACCCTCTCGCTGCTCTGCGCCTTCTCCGAAGCGATGGTCGAGCTGGAGCTGAACGCGGTGGAGGCGGCCAAGCGCGCGGGCATCCGCCGCATTGTCAAGATGTCGGCGATCAAGGCCGCGCCCGACGCGCCCACCACCATCCGCCGCTGGCACGGGGAGATCGAGCGGCGCATCGACGAGAGCGGCATCCCGCGCACGCACCTCTGGCCCAACGCCTTCATGCAGAACTTCCGGCGCTTCGCCCCGCTCATCCGGGATCGCGGCGAGTTCTACGCGCCGGTGGGGGACGCCCGGATCTCGCTGGTGGAGATCGACGACGTGGCGGCGGTGACGGTCGCGGCGCTGGCGGACGACGGGCACGAGGGCGAGACCTACGAGATCACCGGGCCGGAGGCGATCTCCTATGCGGAATGCGCGGCGATCCTCTCGGAGGAGCTGGGCCGGGCGGTGCGCTACGTCTCGGTCAGCGACGAGGACGCGCGTGCCGCGCTGGTCGAGGCCGGCATCGGGCCGAAGGCGGCGCATGCGCTGGTGGAGATCGACGGCCTCTTCCGCACGGGCTTCGGCGCGCCGGTGACCGACGTGGTCGAGCGGGTGACCGGGCGGGCGCCCCGTGACTTCCGCACCTTCGCCCGCGAGAACGCGGCGCTCTTCCAGTAGGGCGGCGCGGCCGATGACCGACACCCCCTATCCCCGCGACATGGTGGGCTACGGGCGCGACCGGCCGCATCCGCGCTGGCCGGGCGCGGCGCGCATCGCCGTGCAGTTCGTCATCAACTACGAGGAGGGCGCGGAGAACAGCATCCTCCACGGCGATGCCGGCTCGGAGACGCTGCTCACCGAGTTCGGCTTCGCAGAGCCCCGCATCGGCGAGCGCGCGCTCCCCATCGAATCCATGTACGAGTTTGGTAGCCGAGTCGGCTTCTGGCGCCTCCATCGGCTGTTCACGGAGCGCGGCGTGCCGGTCACGATCTTCGGCGTCGCCATGGCGCTCGCCCGCAACCCGGAGGCGGTGGCCGCGATGGTGGAGGCGGACTGGGAGATCGCAAGCCACGGCTATCGCTGGATCGACTATCACGCCGTGCCCGAGGCCGAGGAGCGCGCGCACATCGGGAAGGTCATCGCGATTCAGCAGGAGCTGACCGGCACGCGCCCGCTCGGCTACTTCCTCGGCCGGCGCAGCCCCAACACCGTGCGGTTGGTGGCGGAGGAGGGGGGCTTCCTCTACAGCCAGGATTCCTACGCCGACGAGCTGCCCTACTGGGTGGAGGAGGCCGGCCGGCGCCTGCTGATGGTCCCCTACACGGCGGACCACAACGACCACCGCTTCGCCACCGCGCCGGGCTTCGACTGGGGCGAGCCCTTCTTCGCCTACCTGCGCGATGCCTTCGACGTGCTCTACGCCGAGGGCAGCGAGCAACCCGGCATGATGAGCATCGGCCTGCACAGCCGGCTGGTGGGCCGGCCCGGCCGCTTCGCTGCGCTGAGGCGTTTCGTCGATCACGTGCTCGCCCACGACCGGGTCTGGCTCTGCCGCGGCATCGACATCGCTCGCCACTGGCGCGAGCGGGGGGACGGGCCCTAGATCCATATCGTCGTCAGTGTGCCGTTCGAGAAGTTTCAGTCCATCTGCACCGCACCCCCTTCTCGTCATGGCCGGGCTTGACCCATTGCTGTCCGGTTTAGATTTTGGCAAAGGGGATTTGGAGTTGGTCATGGGTTTGTGGCGCCTCGGGCGGTGGTTCGAAGAGGTCGGTGAGGGCCCGGCGTTGGAAGGTCGTCTTGGC
>JAJEEP010000043.1 GCA_022820945.1 Alphaproteobacteria bacterium
GCACGGCGACTCGGGACTGCTCATGTCGTTGTTGAGTCATTTCCCGAAATTCCCGTCAAGCCCTTCGCGCCAATTCCGAACGAGACACGCCTCAACCCACTGGATCAAAATGACAAACCAGACCACCTGGGCAGTTACGAATCCCCTCTATTTGCGTGAAGACCAGCTTCACGAGGCGATGGAGCTGCTGTTCTTCGCCTATCGGGACTTCACGACCGAATGTGATGCGATCCTCGCGTCATACGGCTTCGGGCGCGCACATCACCGGGTCGTCTATTTCGTTGGCCGCAATCCGGACATCTCGGTCACGGCATTGCTGGAGATTCTGAGGATCACCAAGCAAAGCCTGTCGCGGGTGCTCGGCCGACTGGTGAGGGAGGGGTTCGTGACGACCCGGCAGGACCCCGCCGACGGGCGCCGCCGATTGCTGACGCTCACGGCGAAGGGGCGTAGTCTGGAAAGCCGCCTGTCCGCGACCCAGCGGGCCCGCATCGCCAAGGCCTATCGCAGCGCAGGCGGCGTGGCCGTGGAAGGATATCGGGAGGTGTTGATGGGAATCATCGACGAGGCTGACCGGCGCCGCTTCCACCGGCTCTGAGACCGACGTGTCGAATCGGCCCGTCCGGTGAGGGACGATGCGTCGATGAGCGGCGAGAGCGCAGCGCCCGACACTGCCCACCGCCAGGCGCCGCCGGCCGAGGCGGAGCACATCCTGGTGGTGGACGACGACGACCGCATACGCACGCTGCTCGGCCGCTACCTGCGCGATAACGGCTATCATGTCTCGACCGCCGGCTCGGCCGCCGAGGCGCGGGCCAAGCTCGACGGCATGACCTTCGACCTGATCGTGCTCGACGTGATGATGCCGGGCGAATCGGGCGTCGAGTTCACGCGCGGGCTGCGCCGGTCCGACGCGATTCCGGTCCTGCTGCTCACGGCCATGACCGAGCCGGAAGACCGCATCGCGGGGCTGGAGAGCGGCGCCGACGACTATCTGACCAAACCCTTCGAGCCGCGCGAGCTGCTGCTGCGCGTCGCCACCATCCTGCGGCGCACGGCGGCTGCGCCCCCTGCGACACCCGAGACCTGCATCGCGATGGGAGAGGTCCGCTATTTTCCAGCGCGGGATCAGCTCCTGCGTGGCGACGATCCGGTGCGGCTGACCACGGCCGAGGCCGGTCTCCTCCGCGTCTTCGCCGCCAATCCGGGAGAGACGTTGAGCCGGCACGCGCTGAGCGAGCGCCTCGGCGGCGGCGCCTCGCGACGCGCGATCGACGTGCAGATCGCAAGGCTGAGGCGCAAGATCGAACCGGAACCCCAAAACCCCCGTTATCTTCAGACCGTCTGGGGTCGGGGCTATGTGCTGCGGGCCGACTGAGCCGAGGCGTCCCCCAGGGGAGCGCGTGCCGTGAGCCCGCTTCGGACTCTCATGCCGCGCGGCCTCTTCTGGCGGGCGTTCCTGATCATGCTCATCCCGCTGATCCTGGTTCAGGCGACGGTGGTCTACATCTTCTTCGAGCGGCACTGGGATACGGTGAGCAACCAGTTGGCGCTGGATGTCAGCGGCGATGTCCTCTCCATCATGCGCATGTCGGAGGGTGTGACCGACCCCGCAGAGCGCGCCCGGATCGACGAGATCGCCCAGCGAGAGATGCAGTTCGGCGTCGTCTTCGAGGATGGCGCGGTGCTGCCCGACGAGGCTCCGCGGCAGAGCAGCGGTATCTCCTACGAAATGCTGCGCCGGCAGCTCGACCAACGCATCGGAGCCCCCTACCACCTCGACAGCACTCTGCCCGACAAGGGAATGACAATTCGGGTCGAGCGGGCGGACGGCGTGCTGACCCTGCTGACCACGACCAGGCGCATGCGGGAATCGACCACCGTCCTGCCCTTCCTGTGGATGGCAGGAATGGCGATCTTGGTCACGACGATCGCCGTCATGTTTCTGCGTAACCAGGTTCGCCCGATCAGGCGGCTGGCGGCTGCCGCCGACGCGCTGGGCAAGGGCCGACCGGTGACCGACCTCAAGCCCTCGGGCGCGTCCGAGGTTCGTCTCGCGGGCGCCGCCTTCCTGGAGATGCAGGGGCGCATCCAGCGCCAGATCGCCCAGCGCACCGAGATGCTGGCCGGGGTCTCTCACGACCTCCGCACGCCGCTCACCCGAGTGCGGCTGCAGCTCGCCATGCTGGCCGATGCACACCCCGCCTCGCGAGCCGAGATCGGCGAGTCCGAGCAGGACCTGCAGCTCATGGAGCACATGATCGACGAGTACATGGCCTTCGCCCGCGGACAGGGCGGGGAGGCGCCGGTCAGCACCGACCTCGCCGAGATCATCGACGATGTTACCGCCGACGCCCGTGACAAGGGCAGCCCGATCACGCTCGAGGTCGAACGCCCCCTGGTCATGGCGCTCCGGCCGAACGCAATCCGCCGCTGCCTCACCAACCTGGTGGAAAACGCGGTGCATCATGGCGCACAGGTCGCGATCAGCGCCGTTCGCCGGGATGACGTCGTCTCCGTGGCGATCGAGGACGACGGGCCGGGCATTCCGGAGGACCAGCGGGAAGAGGTGTTCAAGCCGTTCTTCCGGCTCGACGACGCGCGCAACCCGCGCACCGGCGGTGCCGGCCTCGGCCTCGCGATCGCGCGCGACGTCGCCCGCGGGCACGGGGGCGATATCCGCATGAGCGGGGGCTCGCTCGGCGGCCTGCGCGCCGAGCTCCGCCTACCGGTCTAGCTCAGAATCTTACCCGGCTTCTGCGGGTTGGGCGTCGCGCCAGCCGCGGCGCGGCGCAAGCCGGCAAAGGTTGCGCGTGACCTTGTCGAGCCGCTTCAGCCGGCGGTCGAGCACGGCCATGGTGCGCGCCATGTCCTCACTGTCGTCATGGATCCAGACCCGGAGCATGGTGAGATAGAGCGTACACAGCGCGTTCACGCGAAGCTCGCCGCGCAGGCCGGCGCTGCTCAAATCGGCTGCTTCGAGCATCCAGCGCATCGAGCGCCGCATGGTGAGCGACCCGCACAGGACTCCCTCCGGGTTCGATGGGGCGCACCGCACGATCGCGACGACCCCGTCCCGGTTGGCATTGAGCAGATCGAAGCGCTTCATCAGCACGTCGAACAGGCGCTCGGTGGCCGGGCGCCCCGCCATCTCGGGGTCGCGCGCGGCCAGCACCTCGCGGTCGACACTGGCAGAGTAGGCCGCGACGATGGCGTGCTTGGAGGGGAACTCGGCGCGCAGCTCCGCGAGGGAGACCCCGGCCGCCTCGGCGATGTCGCTAAGGCTGGCCCGCGCCCAGCCGCGGCTCGCGGCCAGTGTCAGCGCACTCTCGATGATGGTCTGGGGCACGTCCTTGCGCTTGCCGGCCCCTGCTGCAGTCTTCCTTGGCATGGTCCTGCACCTCGCCGCCGCCAGAGCCTGAAGTGTAGGCCGCCCGAAATCCGGCGGTCAACGCGCCTCGAAGGACGAGCTATGAAGGAGCGAGCGCGCGGGAGCGCTCGGCAGCGGCGTGCACCGCGCGGGTCATGAGCGGGCTTAGCCCGTCCGCCGCCATCAGCACGGAGAGCGCGGCCTCCGTGGTGCCGCCGGGGCTGGTCACGTTGCGGCGAAGCTGGCCGGCGTCGTCTTCCGCCTGCGCGAGCAGGGCGCCGGCGCCGCTCACCGTGCGTTCGGCCAGCAGGCGCGCGAGGTCCGCAGGCAGCCCGGCCTCGACCGCGGCCTCGGCCAGGCATTCCGCGAGTAGAAAGACGTAGGCCGGGCCGCTGCCGGAGACCGCGGTCACCGCATCCATGTGGGACTCGTCGTCGATCCAGGAGACGGCACCCACCGCCCTCAGCAGCCCCTCGCAGAGCACCTTCTGATCCCGGCTGGCGGCCGAATTGGCCCAGGCGACGGTCATGCCCTCGCCGATGGCGGCCGGCGTGTTGGGCATGGCGCGGACGATGGGCACGTCGCCGAGGTCCCGCTCCAGCAGGGCGGAGGGCCAGCCGGCGGCGATGGAGAGGTGAACGCAGTCCGGGGCGCCGAAGCCCGCGTATTGAGGCACCACATCTGCCATCACCTGCGGCTTGACCGCGAAGATGATCGCCGCGGGATTGAGCGTGACCGGCAGGGCGCCGGGCTCGCGCACGCGGTCTGCCCCGAGCGGAGCGAGACGTTCGGCCACGCCGTCGTCCGGCTCGACTACGGTGAGCTGCGCGGCATCAAGCGGCCCGCGCAGCCACCCGGCCGCGAGCGCGCCGCCCATCCTGCCGCCGCCGACCAGGACGATGGGGCCGGAAGCCGTCATCAGGCCCTCCCGCGCGGCTCCAGGAGCGCGGCCTCGAACGCATCCGCGGGCGCGAGCCCTGCCTGGATCACCTGCTGGAAGGCCGGATAGAAGCGCTCGCACTCGGCGACGCCCACGGTCACCACCTCGACGATCTGCGAGTCCTCCACGCCCTGGGTGCCGCGCAGCAGGAGCGCATGGCGCCATGTCGGCCGGCCCTCGTCGGCCCAGAGATCGAAGTGGCCGACCCACAGGCTCTCGTTGATCAGGTTGACCAGGGCGCAAACCGCCGGCCTGCGCTCATCGGGCACGCCCATGTCGAAGCCGCTGGCGAAGTGCAGCACGTCGAGATCGGCGCGGTAGGCGAACCAGAGCTGGTATTCGCACCAGCTACCCGTCAGCGAGCCGGTAAGGTCCTCTTCGCCCATGCGCTCGAACGAGAGCCGGCTCGCCATCATCACCCGCTCGACCGCATCGAGCGTGTCGCTGGACAGGCGCTCCGGTTCCACAAGCGACACCGCCATCCCATCGCCCCATCGTAGTGCCGTCACACGCGGCAGGCGCCTCTGCCTACCACATGTGACGCTAACTACAATAGGATGGGATGGCGAGAGAGAAAATCCCAAAATGTTGCGTCTTGGGGTCCCGAAGGCACCGGCGGGCTAAATCGGAAGCTGCGGCGCGGCGCCTTCGGGCAAGGGAACGCGATGCTCGTTCAGCGTCATCGCGATCATCGCGTAGTAGCCGTTGAGCGCCGTGAGCTCGACCACCCCGGCGGGGCCGAACAGCGCGAGCGCCTTGTCGTAGGTCTCGTCGCTGACGGCGCGGTTGATCTGCAGCTCGCAGGTGAAGTCGTAGACTGTCACCTCGTCCTCGCCCGAGAGAGGCGGCGGGCGCAGGTGCTTGATCGCCTCGATCACCGCGTCCGGCAGCCCTACGCGCGCGGCCTCGGGCGCGTGCCAGTGCCACTCGTACTGGCACGACCAGTGGCGGGCCACCGCGAGGATCGCGAGCTCGCTCAGGCGCGGCTCCAGGCTGGTCTCGTAGCGCAGCAGGGCGCCCAGCGCCTGCACGCGGTCCGCGAGCTCGGCATTGTGCAGGAGCGCCATGAAGAGGTCAGGCACCGTGCCGCGCGGCCCGCTCCGAATCGCGTCGCAGACCCGGCGCTGGTCCGCCGTCAGCACCTCGACGCCGGGCAGCGGCAGGCGGCTTGCGGTCACGCCGCGCCCCGCTCCCCGCCGGCCGCCTCGCGCTCCGCGATCGGCGGCACGAATTGCAGGTCGGTGTCCCAGGGAAAGAAGATCCAGGTGTCCTGGCTCACCTCGGTCACGAAGGTGTGCGCCTCGCCCCGGCCCGCCGGCTTGGTGTAGACGCAGGCGAAGTGGGCCTTCGGCAGCATCTCGCGGACGATGCGGGCGGTGGCGCCGGTATCGGCGAGATCGTCGACGATCAGCACGCCCTCGCCGTCGCCGGCGACCGGCTTCAGGACTTGCGCGGAGCGCTGGTCCTGGTGGTCGTAGGAGGAAATACAGACGGTGTCGATCATCCGAATGTCCAGCTCGCGCGCGACAACCGTCGCCGGCACCAGGCCGCCGCGGGTGACCGCGACGATGCTGCGCCAGGGGCCGAGCTCCGCCAGCCGCCAGGCGAGCGCGCGCGCGTCCCGATGCAGTTGATCCCACGAAACCGGGAAGCCCTTTGCGTATCGTTCCGTCATCTCGTTCCCCGTCCTGAGCCGTTGTCGCGTGGGCGCACATGCAACCGGACAACGCCCGGCGGGGCAAGGGGACCATTGTCCGTGGAACCGGGGCGGCATGACGGCCGCCGCGCCGCCTTTCGGTGCCGGCCCGATACGGGTAAGAAGCGGCCCATGGCGGACCGAATGCGGGTGCTGCCGGGCAGCGAAGCCGAGACGCGGGCGCTCCTCGAGGAGGGGCGCTATGTCGCGGACGACGCGCTGGTCAAGACCCTCTACCTGAGCTTCGCCCTCGGCCGCCCGCTGCTGCTGGAGGGCGAGGCCGGCTGCGGCAAGACCCAGCTCGCTGCGACCCTTGCCGAGACCCTGGGCCGCCGCCTGCTGCGCCTGCAGTGCCACGAAGGGCTCGATTCGGCCGCTGCCGTCTACGAGTGGAACTACGCCGCCCAGATGCTCGCGATTCGCCTGGCCGAGCGCGGCGGCACCGGGCGCGATGCCCTGGCCGAGGACATCTTCGGCGAGCGCTTCCTGGTCAAGCGCCCGCTGCTCACGGCGCTCGAGCCCGACCCGCTCGGCCCGCCGGTGCTGCTGATCGACGAGATCGACCGGGCCGATGCGCCCTTCGAGGCCTACCTGCTGGAGGTGCTCTCCGAGTTCCAGGTGAGCGTGCCCGAGGTCGGCACGGTTACCGCCGCCGAGCGCCCCATCGTCGTCATCACCTCGAACCGGACGCGCGAGGTGCACGATGCGCTCAAGCGGCGCTGCCTCTATCACTGGGTCGACTATCCCGACGCCGCGCAGGAGAAGGCGATCCTGCGCGCGCGTCTGCCGGGGGTCGAGCAGCGGCTGAGCGACAACATTGCCGCCTTCATCGAGCGCATGCAGAAGGCCGACCTCTCCACGGTGCCGGGGCTGGGCGAGGTGATCGCGTGGTCGAGCGCCGTGGTCCAGCTCGACCAAATCGAGCTCGACCCCGAGACCATCCGGGCCAACCTCGAGCGCCTGCTCGCCTACCAGCGGGGCCTCGCGGAGGCCAGCGGCCGCGCCCCGACCAACCCCCGCCCGCCGGGCCAGCGGCCGTGACGACCTGGCAACAGACGTTCGAGACCGAGGCGGGCGGCACGCTCGCTTATAACGTCATGCACTTCGTGCGGGGCCTGCGCGGCGCGGGCCTCCCGGCCGGGCCCGGCAAGACCGTCGAGGCGGTGCGCGCGGTCGAGGCGGTCGATCCCATCCGGCGCAGCGATCTCTACTGGGCGCTCCACGCGGTGCTGGTCGAGCGGCGCGACCAGCACGATCTCTTCGACCAGGCGTTCCGGCTGTTCTGGCGCGAAATCCGCATGGAGAGCGCGGTGCCGGGGCCGGTCATGGCGACCGACCGGCTGCCCCAGCCGGAGGCACCGCCGGCGAGCCGGCGGGCCAGCGAGGCCATCGCGCCGCGCCTGCCGGAGGAGCAGGAAAAGGACGAGAACGTCGAGATCGAGCTCGACGCCGTGCTCACCTTCTCCCCCCAGGAGGTGCTGCAGGAGATGGACTTCGAGGACATGTCGGCGGACGAGCTGGCGGAAGCCAAGCGGGCGATCGCGGCGCTCCGGCTGCCGATCAAGCCGGTGCCGACGCGGCGCTTCCGGCCCGATCCGCTCGGCCGGCGCATCGACATGCGCGCCACCCTCCGCGCGAGCCTGCGCTCCAGCGGCGACATGATGCCGCTCAAGCGCCGCTCCCGCGCCGTGCGGCTGCCGGCGCTGGTGGTGCTCTGCGACGTGTCGGGCTCCATGAGCCGCTACTCGCGCATGTTCCTGCACTTCGTCCACGCCGTGACCAACGACCGCGACCGGGTACACAGCTTCCTGTTCGGCACCCGGCTCACCAACATCACACGCCACCTCCGGCACCGCGACGTGGACGTCGCCATGAGCCGCGCGAGCCGCGCCGTGCGCGACTGGTCCGGCGGCACCCGAATCGGCCCCTGCCTCAAGGACTTCAACCACTACTGGTCGCGCCGCGTGCTGGCCCAGGGCGCGCTGGTGCTGCTGATCACCGACGGGCTCGACCGCGACGATCTCGGCGTCCTGCAGGCCGAGGTGGAGCGGCTGCACAAGTCCTGCCGTCGCCTGATCTGGCTCAACCCGCTGCTCCGCTACGAGGGCTTCAAGCCCGAGGCCGGCGGCGTGCGCACCATCCTGCCGCACATCGACGAGTTCCGGCCGGTCCACAACATCGCGAGCCTCATTGACATCGCCGCAGCCCTGAGCGAACCGACGGCCGCCGATCCAAGCGCCGCCTGGAGTTGAGACCGGGCCTACAACCCCCCGCTTCAACGAAAGCCGCCCGGCGGGCAGCTTGAAGCGTGAGTCTGGCGCGGCTAAGATTCCTATGAGTTGTCGAGTGACAAATTAGCAAACAAAATTCGGCAGAAGAAAGGGAGGCACCATGAAATCAATAGCAAGGACGACCCTTCGATCGGCTGGAATACTCGCGATTGCGGGCGCTCTCGCGCTCAGCACGCTGTCGGGCGTGAAGGCGGAAGATAACGTCGGCGATCCCATCGGCATCGGCTTCAATGCGCCGCTGTCCGGTCCGGTCGCGGGCTGGGGTCTTCCCGGACTCACCGGGCTGAAGATTCTTGCCGATTGGATCAACTCGGAAGGCGGGCTCCAGGTCGGCGATACGCGCCATATGATCGAGATTCACCAGTTCGATAACGAGTATGTGCCGAGCAAAGCTCTGCAGGGCGCGAAGCAACTCGTTTTCGAGAACGAGGTCAAGATGGTACTGGGCGTCGGCGGCACGACCGGCGACTCGCAAATTCCGTTCCTGATGGACAACGGCGTGTTCTATGCGCCGCTTGCCTCCACCGACATCAACCCCAACCGCCCCTACGTGATCGCCGGCGAGGACTCGTTCCCGCGCGGCGAAATGATGCGTCCGCTCTATATCAAGAACGTTTATCCCGAGCTGAAGACCTACGGAGTCATCGCGCAGGAGGACGCGGTCACGTTCGTTGGGCAGGCCTGGGAAGTCGGAGCGGCCAAGGCGGCGGGTTGGGAGATCGTCTACGACGAGCACTTCTCGCCCGAAACCACCGACTTCGCGCCCGTCGTAACCGCACTACTTGCGGCCAAGCCGGATGCTGTGGCTCTCAACATCACCTGGCCCGATTTCATTCCGCTGGTGATGGAGCAGCTCTATCTGCAGGGCTTCGAAGGGCCCATCAACGCGAACTACATCGAATGGGAATCGGTGCTGCAGAAGGTGCCGCCGGAGTGGGCCGCGAAGGTTGGCGGCTA
The DNA here is from genome assembly GCA_022820945.1 of Alphaproteobacteria bacterium. Classification (GTDB taxonomy): domain Bacteria; phylum Pseudomonadota; class Alphaproteobacteria; order UBA828; family UBA828; genus WTGU01. The sequence goes on from JAJEEP010000043.1 coordinate 9,255, forward strand.
CGACAGCTATCCCACCATGGACGACCCCTGGTGGGGCAACCCCTCGATGCAGAGCCAGTTCGTTGACGATTGGCAGGCCCGCTTCGGCGACGGTGCGCCGGAAGACGTGAACGCGCCGATGACCGGCATCGATTGGCTCTACATGCCGATCGTTCAGGTCTACCTGCACGGTTTGGAGAAGGCTGGCAGCTTCGATCCCGACGCGGTGCTGGAGGCTATCCGCGCCGAGAAGGCCATCATGACGATCGAGGGGCCGGCGTTGATCTCGGGTGAGGACATGTGGGGCATCAAGAACATGATGTCGCATCCGATCCCGACCAACGTCTTCGACGCTGACTGCAACTGCAAGCGCATCGTCTCCATGATGCGTTTCGAGCCGTGGTTCGACGCCCACAAGGGGGCGATCATCGCCCATGTGCGGGATCGCGGTCAGATGTGGGATCAGCGCCAGTAAGCGTACGAAAAGGGGCGGGCGCAATACGGCCATGATCGCCCGCCCCGCTTTTCCGTATCGGACACCATAGTGTACGGTCCAGCGGTCTCCAGATAGTCTGGAGACCGCTGTTCAGAGTCCGGTTGCATGGACACCGTCACCCTGATCCAGACGCTGCTGAACTCCGTGGTGGCGTCGTCAATCTATGCGCTCGTGGCGGTGGGGCTGGCGCTCGCTTTCGGCGTCATGAAGATGGCGAACTTCGCCCATGGCGAGTTCTTCATGATCGGCGCCTATTGCGTCTATGTTCTCTACGCGCTCGTCGGCCTGCCGTTCCCGCTCGCGGTCATCCTTGCCATCCCGATCGTCGCCTTGTTCGGGTTGGTGGCGGAGCGCCTGATCTTCCGACCGACGCGAAAGAACATCCTGGCCGGTTTCATGGCCACCGCAGGGCTTGCGTTTATCCTGCAAGTGCTCGCGGGACAGATCTGGGGCGTCGGTATCGCCAAAAGCATTCCCACGCCCTACATGGGCGCCGCGGACGTGGGCGACGCCACGATCGGCTGGCAGCGCCTGATCGTCATCCCCTGCGCGTTCGCGATGCTGCTCGCGCTGCGCTTCTTCCTCTATCGCGTCAAGCTGGGCAAGGCGCTGCGCGCCTGCGCGCAGGATCCCGAAATCGCCGCGCTGCAGGGCATTCGCACCAACCGCATGACGGCCCTGGCGATGGCGCTCGCCGGCGCCTCGGCGGGGCTCGCAGGCGCGCTGATGGCGCCGATCCATTCCGTGACGCCCTACATGGGGCACGGGGTCATCCTGATCGCTTTCGTGGTCGTGATCGTGGGCGGCATGGCCAGCATCGAGGGCGCGATCCTGGCTGCCGTCATCCTCGGCTTCATCCACACCTTCGTCACAACGGTGACCGACAACCTGATCGCAACGATGGTCGGCGTCGGCTTCATGGCGCTCACCCTGATCGTCCGGCCACAGGGGCTCCTCGGCCGTGAGCGCGCCTGACGAGGTAGCCAACACGGGCCTGGCGTCCGCGACCGCACTGCGGCGGTTCGCGCCGCTGCTCCTCCTCGCCGCGGTGCTCGCCGTCCTGTGTGTCCTCGGCTTCGAGCTGAAGCCCTACCACCGCGAGCTCGCGATCGTTTTCTTCATCAACGTCATCATGGTGACGAGCTACCGGCTCATCACCACGACCGGGGACTGGAGCTTCGCTCATGTCGTGCTGATGGGCGCCGGCTCCTATGGCGCGGCGCTGATCGCCAAGCATGCCGGCCTGCCTTTCGGGGTCGTCGTGCCGATGGCCGGGGTTACCGCCGCGATCGTGGGTGCCGCCTTCATCATCCCTTTGCTGCGAACGGCAGGCTTCGGCTTCTTCATCGCCTCCTTCGCCATGGGCGAGCTGGTCCGGCTCATCTGGGTGAAGGTGCAGTTTCCGTTTGGCGGTACGCGCGGGATCATCAACATCCCGTCGCCGGAGATCGTGGGGCTCAGGCTTTCGCCGCCGGTGCCGTTCTACTTCACCTGCTTCATCGTCATGCTCGCCGCCGTCTTCATCATGTGGCGGCTCGACAAGTCGCGGATCGGCAACGCATGGAAGTCGATCCACAGCGACGATCTCCTAGCGGAGTGCGTGGGCATCGACGTCGCGCGCTACCGCAGCCTCGCCTTCATCACGGGCGCGTTCTTCGCCGGCATCGCCGGCGCTCTGCTGGCGTACAGAATGGGTTCGATCGATCCGCGAAACTTCGACCTGACCACGATGATCTATCTGATCATCTGGGTGGTGGTCGGCGGAACGGCGACCTTCTGGGGGCCGATCGTGGGACTGGTCGTGGTGACCGTCGCCTTCGAGTGGAGCCGGCCGCTGCTGGAATGGCGCCCTCTGATGTTCGGCGCCGTCCTGATCTTCTTTCTCATCTTCCTGCCAGGCGGGCTGGAGAGCCTGTTCCCCAAGGTTGGCAATGCACTCCGCACGCCGCCAGGCCAGCAGTTCCAGCGTCTGCGCACCTGGTTTACGACCTTTGCATCGCGAACGTAGGGGCCGGTCTCGTGTCGCTTCTCGAAGTCAGGAAACTGAACAAGCGCTTCGGCGGCCTGCTCGCCATTGCCGATCTCGACATGACGGTGGAAGAGGGCGAAATCCGCGGGATCATCGGACCCAACGGTGCGGGCAAGACCACGCTCTTCAACGTCATCTCGGGCACATACAAGCCGACCTCGGGCGACGTCTTTCTCAACGGCGACAAGCTCACCGGCCTTCGGCCGAGCCGCATTGCCGGCAAGGGCGGGGTTCGCACCTTTCAGCGCTCCGCCATGTTCAGCGATTTCACCGTGCTGCAAAACGTGTCGATCGCGCGGCACCTGCATGCGCGCGAGAGCCTGTTCGGCGCAATCGTCGGCACGGCGCGCAGCATGGAGAAGGCCAATGAGGCGCGGGCGCTGGAAATCCTCGAATTCATAGGTTTGAGCGAATTCAAGGACGATCTCGCGCCAAACCTCTCTCACGGCCATCAGCGGGCGCTCGGCGTCGCCATGGCGCTCGCCACCGAGCCGCACATCCTCATGCTGGACGAGCCGGTCGCCGGCATGAACCCCGCTGAGACGGAACGAATGACCGGCATCATTCGCAAGCTGCGGGACGAGTGGAACATCACGATCATTCTGGTCGAGCACGACATGAAGACCGTGATGGGGCTTTGCGAGTACATCACGGTCCTGAACTTCGGAAAAAAGCTTGCGGAGGGAGTGCCGGCGGAGATCGTTTCAAACCCGGAAGTGATCGAGGCCTATCTCGGCTCCGAGGACATCTTGGGAGACGACGACTTTGCTGCTTGAGCTCGAGGACGTATCGGTCCGCTATCGCAAGATCGAGGCCGTAAAGGGAATTACCATCGGCGTCAGGGAGGGTGAGATCGTCACCCTGATCGGCGCCAACGGCGCGGGCAAGTCCACGACGCTGCGGGCGATTTCGGGCTTGGAACGCCTGAGCGGCGGTGAAATCCGCCTCGAGGGCAAGCGCATCGATGGCGCGTCGCCGGAGAAGATCGCCGAGCTCGGCATCGCCCACGTGCCCGAAGGACGGCGTGTGTTCCCCATGATGACGGTACGCGAAAACCTGGAGATGGGCGCCTACCTGCGCAAGGACGGAGACGCGTTGCGCGCCGACTTCGAGGACGTCTTCAGGCGGTTCCCGAGATTGCAGGAGCGCGCCAATCAGCTTGCCGGTACGCTCAGCGGCGGCGAGCAGCAGATGCTTGCCATGGGACGCGCACTGATGTCGAAGCCGAACGTGATCCTGATGGACGAGCCGTCGCTCGGACTCTCGCCCATCATGTGCCGCGAGATCGCGCGAATCATCCGCGCGCTGCACACCGAGAAGCGGACGATCGTGCTGGTCGAGCAGAACGCCCGCCTCGCCCTCGCGCTTGCCCAGAAGGGATACGTGATGGAGACGGGACGGATCGTTCTGGAGGGCCCGGCGTCCGACCTGCGCGAGAACGACAAGGTGCAGCACACCTATCTCGGCGTCGCCTGAACGATCCGGTGGCGATGCCGGCAGCCTTGGGGAGAGAGCCATGAAAGTCGGTCTGGAGGGCAAGCGAACCCTGGTTACGGGAGCCGCGAGCGGCATCGGCCGCGCCATCGCCGAGGCCTACGCGCGGGAAGGCGCGACGGTCGCGGTTCACGCACGCAGCGAGGAACGGGCGGCGGAGACACTTGATGCCATCGCCAGCGCCGGCGGCAAGGCCTTCGCCGCCCCGGCGGATCTGACCGAGCCTGGGGCCATCGCGGCGATGTGCAAGGCCGCCATCGAGAGGCTCGGCGGCATCGACGTGGTCGTGAACAACGCCGGAGTCGCCGACTACAAGAAGGTCGTCGACATGGACGAGGCCATGTGGGACTGGATCATGGCCGTCAACCTGAAGGCGCCCTATCTGGTCTCCAAGCACACGCTTCCGGCGATGATCGAACAGGGTACCGGCGGCGTGCAGCTCTTCAATGCCTCCACAAACGCCAAGACGGCGGATGCGGAGTGGACCGCGTACAACACCACCAAGCACGGCCTGGTGGGCTTCGTCCGCTGTCTCGCTGCCGAGGTGGGCGAGCACAACATCCGCGTCAACGCCATCTGCCCCGGCTGGATCGAGACCAAGATGGCGGTAGAGCTGCACGAGGACATGGCGCGCGATCTCGGCGAGCCTTACGAGAAGGTCTACGACGAGAGCATGCGCACCAACATGCTGAGCACCCTGATCCCGCCGACCGCGATCGCCGAGATGGCCGTCTACCTCGCCGGCGAGCCCGGCCGCTACGTCACCGGTCAGGCGATCAATGTCTGCGCCGGCCTGAGCATCCACTGAGGAGCGGACGGGGGCTCAGCCGCTCTGACGGTCCAGGAAATCGTGCAGCGCCGCGAAGTAAGCCTCGGGTTCCTCGAAGAAGGGCGTGTGCGAGCTGCTGGGGAAGACCACGCTCTGCGCACTCGGCAGCACGTCCTGCATGAGCATGGCGCCTTCCGGCGTGAGCTCGTCGTGGAGGCCGCTCACGATCAGGCATGGCACGGTGATGCGCCCCATCTCCGCGAGCCGGTCCCAATCCTTGAGCGTGCCGACGCAGCAGAACTCGTTGGGGCCCCACATCGTGCCGTAGACGTCCATGTTGATGCCGTCGAGCGAGCGTTGCAGGGGTGCGGGCCACGCGTCGAGCCGGCACAGGTGCCGGTGGTACAGGATCGTGATGGCGGCCTCGTAGGTGGGGTGGTCGGTGGTTCCCTGCGCCTCGTGGCGCTGCATCATGGCCACCGTCTCGGGCCCGAGCGCGGCGCGGAGGCGCTTCATCTCCGCGACCGTGTGCGGCACGCAGCCTGAGCCGTTCGCGATCACGTAGGACGCGACGTTCTCCTGATATTTCAGGCAGTAATCCGTCGCCAGCCAGGTTCCCCACGATTGCCCGAGGAGGTGGACGCGGCCGAGACCCAGTGCGCTCCGCACCGCTTCGACCTCGTCCACGTAGCGGGGCACGTTGAAGAGCGAGGTATCCTCTGGCTTGTCGGACTGGCCGCAGCCGAGCTGGTCGTAGGCCACCACGCGCCAGCCGTGATCCGCCAGCACCGAGTGGCTGTCCCGCACGTAGTCGCAGGGGAGGCCGGGGCCGCCGTGTAGAACGAGCAGCACACGCTCGCCGGTGCCGAAGCTGTAGACGGCCACCTCGCCGCCCTCGACCGCCACGCGGCAGGTCTCGTCGGGCTGTCTTTCCTCGGTCATCACTTGCTCCCCCTACTACCCTGAGGCGCCGTAGGTCTCGCGAAACTCCGCGTACATGCGCTCGTAGCGCTCCGCATTCATGGTGGAGTAGATGCGGAAGTCGAAGTCGATGGGCTTGTCCATCACCTCGGAGACAAAGCTCCAGGTGGTCTCGCGGATGGCGGCGAGGACCGTCGCGGCGGCGAAGCGGTGGCGCAGCTCATCGGTAGCCGACGTCTCGAAGTAGGTCTCGAGGTAAGGGTCGATCTCGTCCGGCCTGATCTCGATGTTCATGGCGAGCACACCGAGGTCGAACAGGTCCACCGTGAAACCGCCGAACTCCCAGTCGACGAACCAGACCCGCTCACCGTCGTCCATGATGTTCTGCGGGTTGAGATCGTTGTGGCCGAAGACGATGGTCGCCGGCCCCATCGCGCGCTCCAGCGCCTCGTTTGCCGCGGCGAGGCCAGGCAACATGTCGCGCCATCGCGTGTAGAGCCGGTCCGAGCGCCCCTGCAGCAGTCGGATATAGGCGCGGTGATGCTGGAACGGCCAGAACATGAAGCCGGTCGAGTCCAGGTGCTTGTGGGCCTCGCGGTGTAGCTGGCGGAAGAGGCGAGCCACCTTGGCGAGCCGCGCCGGCTCGTGCACGTCGGACGGCAGGAGCGAGCGGCCTTCGATGAAGCGGATCACCATCAGGCCGGGCTCGGCGTAGACCACCTCCGGCGCAACGCCCGCCGCGTGGGCCGCACGAAAGGCCTGAAGCTCGTTCTCTCGGGAGACGCCGAAGAAGGGTTCGTCTTCGCCGACGCGGATCACGTAGCGCTGGCCGGCGTCGTCTGCGGTGACGTTGATGTTGCTCAAGCCTCCGCTCAGCAACGCGGGCTCGACCGGGCCGCTCCAGATCGGCAGGGCGCGGGCGCGTTCGATGGCCGCACCGCTGCGCGCCTCCATGCCGCGCGCGCCGCCGACCAGCGAATAGACCTCGTCGTCGGATATGGGCTTGCTCGTCATGCCTCCGGAACCCGCTGAAAAGTGTTGCTCATGCCCTGATCCGGTCATTGCCGGGATTGTAGAGCGGCCGCAGGTGGAGCTCGGCCGGCACTTCGCGGGTCGCGACTTCCAGCGAGTAAGTGCCGGAGTTGAGGTAGTCGTCGGTGACACCCGCCGGGTTCCGCACGTAGCCCATGCCGATGCTCCGGCCGACGGTATGGCCGAAGCCGCCCGAGGCGAGCCAGCCGACGCGCTCGCCGTTGCGGATGATCGTCTCGCGTCCCCAGAGCTGCACCTCGGGGTCGTCCATGATGGTGAAGGTCACGAGTCGGCGGGTCAGCGGCCGCTCCCGCTGCTGGCGTACGGCGTCCTGGCCAATGAACGGCGTGGGCTTGTCGAGCGCCACCGCAAAGCCGAGCCCCGCCTCCAGCGGGTTGAAGTCCGGGCCGATGTCGGCCGCCCAGACGCGGTAGCCCTTCTCCAGCCGCAGGCTGTCGATCGCCCGGTAGCCCGCGTCGCACAGGCCGTGCGCGGCTCCTGCGGCCTTCAGCGCATCGTAGACCGTGAGCATATACTCGGTGGCGACGTGGAGCTCCCAGCCGAGCTCACCCACGAAGGTGATGCGCACGGCGCGGACGGGCGCGCCCGCCACATAGATCTCCCGCACCGAGCCGAAGGGGAAGGCCTCCGCCCCCAGCTCGCCTTCCGACACGGACGCGAGGATCTCGCGGGCACGCGGTCCCATCAACGCGAGCACTCCGTACGCAGAGGTCACGTCGATCAGCGAGGCGTGGGCGTCGTCGTCGATGTTGCGGCAGATATGGTCAAAGTCGTGGGTTGCGAAGCCCGTGCCGGTGACGATGTAGAAGGAGTCCTCGGCGATCCGCGCCACGGTCAGGTCGCACTCGATCCCGCCATTGCGGTTGAGCATCTGCGTGTAGGTGACACGGCCCGGCGGCTTGCCCACATCGGCGGCACAAATGCGCTGCAGGCAGGCCTCCGCATCGCGCCCGACCAGGGCGAACTTGGCGAAGGAGGACTGGTCGAAGAGCGCCGCCGCATTCCGACACGCCGCGTGCTCCACGCCCACGTGGTCGTGCCAGTGGGGGCGCACGAAGCTGTCGATTTCCAACGGCTCGACCCCTTCGGGTGCGAACCAATTGGGCCGTTCCCAGCCGAACTTGGCGCCGAAACAGGCGCGATTGTCCTTGAGGCGGTCGTAGATCGCGCTGCGCCGGAGCGGCCGCCCGGCCTTCATCTCCTCGCGGGGCCAGACGATGGTGTAGTGGTGGCCCTGGCCTTCCAGCGAGCGGACCAGGACCTGGCCGTCGCCGCGGTGGTAGCCGCCGAAGCGGCGGATATCGAAGCTCCAGATGTCGTAGGGGGGCTCGCCGTTGAGGATCCACTCGCCGAGCGCCATGCCGGCGCCGCCGCAGCCGGTGAGCCCGTAGGCGTTGAAGCCCGCGCTCACGAAGATGCCCTGCACCTCCGGCGCCTCGCCCATTACCGGATTCTGATCCTCTGTGAAGGATTCCAGGCCGTTGAACCAGCTCTTGATGCCGGCGGTCTTGAGCACGGGGATCCAGTCGAGCAACCCCTCGAGCCGCGGCATGAAGTGGTCGAGGTTCTCGGGCATGAGCTTGAATTCGTGGTCCTTGGGGATCGGATCGGTGAACGGGATCGGATCGGGGTCGTACTGACCGACCAGCAACCCGCCGACCTCCTCGCGAATGTAGTGCCAGAGATCGGGGTCCCGCGTCGTCGGCAGGTCGCGGGTCACGCCCTCGATCGGCTCGGTGATGAAATAGCAGTGATGCGAGGGCTGGATCGGGACATTCACGCCTGCGAGCCGCCCGATCTCGCGCGACCAGATGCCGCAGCAGATCACCGCGATCTCGCAGCGGATCGTGCCGCGCTCGGTCGCCACGGCAGCGACTCTGCCGCGCTCGAACTCGAATCCGGTAACCGCCGTGTCCTCGAATATTCGGGCACCGTACTGGCGCGCCCCCTTGGCAAGCGCCATGCACGTATCCGACGGGCTCAAGGCGCCGTCCGTGGGGATGTAGAGCGCGCAATCCACGTGATCGACGGTCATGAAGGGAAACAGCGCCTGGGCTTCCTTCGCCGATATCAGCTCCATTTCGACACCGAAGGAACGCGCCGTCGTAATCGCCCGCTCGTACTCGCGCCGGCGGTCGGGATTGGAGGCGACCCGCATGCCGCCCGTCCGGTGCCAGCCGGTGGCCTGGCCCGTCTCCTCCTCCAGCGACGCGTAGAGGTTCGCGCCGTAGGCCATGAGGCGGCCGGCATTGGGATCGGTGCGGAACTGCGCGAAGGCGCCGGCGGCGTGCCAGGTCGAGCCGGAGGTAAGCTTTGCCTTCTCGACCAGGACGACATCTTCCCGCCCATGCTTCGCCAGATGGTAGGCGGTCGCGCAGCCGATCGCTCCGCCGCCGATAATCACGACGCGCGCCCGATCGGGAAACCCCTGGGTCATCGACTGCTGTCCTTGCCCCTCCAGTCTGGCGGGCGAGAGTGTACCAGCGGGCCGCCCGGATCACGAAGCGAGGCGGGGCTGTCAGGCGTTGGTGCGCAGGATGTGGTGGGCGGCGTTGTGGCCGGGTGCACCGGTGACCTCGCCGGCAGGGTGCGTGCCGCCGCCGCAGAGGTAGAAGTTGCGGATTTCGGTGTCGTAGCTGAGCCGCCCGTTCAGGAACTGGCTTGGCACGACGTCGAGATGGCGGATCGCGCCATCGGTGATCCCGGTGCGCTGCTCGATGTCCCACGGGCTCATGAACATCCATTCACGGATGCCGGAGCGGAAATTGGGAACGAACCGCGTCACGTAATCGATGACCCCTTCGCCCACTTCCTCACGGCGCTCCTCCCAGGTGCCGCTCGCGAGCCGGGGCGGCGCATAAAGGCCCCAGATCGAGCAGATGTGACCGTCCCGGTCGGTCAGGGTCTCGTCGTAGAGGGTCGGAACCTGAAGATGGCAAATCGGCTCGCTGCAGGGCTCGCCCGCGCGCATTTCCGCCCCCGCCAGCGCGTAATGATCCAGGCTCGGCGCGATCAGGATGTAGGAAATGGGCGGGCCGTCGTAGCCGTTGAGGTAGCCGGAGACGTCCGGCGGCTCGTCCATCACGCAATGAAACTTGAAGTAGCCGGTCTCGGTCTTGAGACGCTCCACACGGCTTGAAAGACCGGCGGGCAGGTCCTCGAGCGCGAAGAGGGTGCGGTAGGTGCGTTTGGGATCGGCGTTCGAGAGCACCATCCCGGCGCGAATCTCCTCGCCGGAGGTGAGGCGCACGCCGGCGGCCGCGCCGTCCTCCACCAGCACGTGGGCGACCGGGACATCGCAGCGGATCTCACCGCCCTGCTCTTCCACCGCCTCGGCCATGAGACGGGTGATCGAGCCCATGCCGCCTTCGACGACGTAGAAGCCGTGTCCGCCGGCAGCGCCGAACTGGAAGAAGGTCTCGGCCCAGGCGCTGCCATTGGCATAGGGGTCGGCCATGTCCTGCACGTAGAGCATCATCGCGCGCACGCGCTCGTCCTCGAAATAGTCGGCTGCGAGGTCGACGAGCGAGGTGGTCAGGAAACGCTCCAGCACGGCTTCGTCGCCGCTCGCCTTGGCACGCTCCCAGACGTCGGAGAGTGTCGGCGGATCGGTCAGCATGTAGGGCTGCACCAGCCCTGTCGCTCGGGTCCACAGATCGACCCATTCGGGAAAGCGCGCGGCGTCGTGCGCGTTCAGCCGCGCGATCGAAGCCACGGTGGGTTCCATGTCGTAGTGCAGGAATGCGTGCGAGCCGTCCTCGTAAGGGAGGAACACGGGTGGGTCGATCAGGTGCATGGTCAATCCGCGCGCGTCGAGCCCCATGTCGTCGCGCACCTTCTGCTCCAGCTTCCACATGACGTAGGAGCAGGACGAGACGCGGTAGCCCTCGAAGAGTTCTTCCGTCGCGCAGGCACCGCCGACGAACGGTCTGCGCTCGCAGAGCAGCACCTTGCGGCCGGCGCGCGCGAGATAGAAGGCGGCGACGAGCCCGTTGTGTCCCGCGCCGACGATGATCGCGTCGTATTCCGAGTCCGTCATGGCGCCGTCCTTCTCCCTGCGGGCGTTGCGTGCTCAGCTTGCTCCCACCGGCCGCGCGAGGGCAAGTGCGCTACCTTCGGCTGCCGTCAACCGGTTGGGCCGCATGACGAGGTTGAATCGGTTGCTCTAAGTTCGCGCAGCAGGGGCCGAATCTTGAATCGCAGTCTCCATCGTGTAAGCTCGAAAAAGTAGTCAGAGAGGCGTGTATCTGCAGCATATTTGCGCAAATAGGGAGAACCGAGTAATGGCGCGGAACCCGGAACACGACATTTTGTTTGAGTCGGTCAAGGTCGGCCCAAAAGCAACGAAGAACCGGTTCTGGCAAACGCCCCATTGCAACAGTGCGGGTTCGGATCGTCCCGGTACCCAGGCCGCGTTTCGCGGCATGAAGGCAGAGGGCGGCTGGGGCACGGTGTTCATCGAGTACACCGCGATCCACCCGGAATCGGACGATTCGCCGCATTGGTCCGCGCGTCTCTGGGACGAAGGCGACGTCATCAGCCTGCGGCACGTGACCGACAGCATTCACGCGCATGGCGCGCTTGCGGGCGTCGAGCTCTACTACGCCGGTTTGCACTCCCAGGCCGGTGAGTCCCGCGCGATCAGCCGAGTTCCGAGCCAGGCGCCGTCGGAGGCGATCCCCCTGGCGAGCACCTCCGAGATGGATGAGGACGACATCCGCGCCGTCATCCAGATGCATGTCGACGCGGCGATACGGGCGCGCGATGCGGGGTTCGACATCATCGAGAACCTGGTTTCGGACTCGATGATCATGAATCAGTTCCTGCAGCCCTACTACAACAGGAGGACGGACAAGTACGGCGGCTCGTTCGAGAACCGCGCCCGCTTTGCACTCGAGGTCGCGGAGGCGACCAAGAAGGCCGTCGGCGACGAGTGCGCGGTCGGCTATCGCTACTCGGTCGACACCATGGACGGTCCAGACGGCCTCGAGGTTTGGGACGAGGGCATCAAGTTCATCGAGGTTCACGAGCGGGAAGGCCTGTGCGACGTCTGGGACATGAAGGTCGGCCGCTACTCGGAGCTTGCGCTGGAAATCGCCGCCTCGCGCTCCACGGCTTCCAACTACATGGCGCCCTGGATCAGGGAAGCCAAGAAGGCATGCAGCGTGCCCGTGGTCAGCGCCGGCCGCGTCACCAGCCCGGACGAGATGGTCCAGATCGTCAAGTCTGGGCAGGCCGACCTCATCGGCGCGGCGCGCCCCTCCATCGCCGATCCCTTCCTGCCCAACAAGATCGACGAAGGCAGGACCGACGACATTCGCGAATGCATCGGCTGCAACATGTGCCTCTCGAAGTGGTGGCAGACGACACCCCTGATTTGCACGCAGAACGCCACGTCCATGGAGGAGTATCGGCGCGGCTGGCATCCCGAGAAGTTCGAGCGCGCGGAGGATCCGTGCTCGGTCCTCGTCGTCGGAGCCGGCCCTGCGGGGATGGAGTGCGCGCGTGTCCTCGGCGAGCGTGGCTACGACGTCCACCTGCGCGAGGCGTCGGACGAGATCGGCGGTTGCATGAAGGACATCATGCGCTACCCGCATCTGGCCGAGTGGGGCCGCGTCATCAGCTACCGGCAGGGTCAGCTGGACAAGCTCAAGAACGTCGAGGTCCATACCGGGGTCGGAGAAATGAGCGCTGACAACGTTCTGGAATACGGCGCCGACAAGGTGGTGTTCGCTACCGGCGCGCATTGGTCGACGAACGGCCTCGGCGGCGTGACCCAGGCGCCGCTGGAGGGCGCCGACGCCACGCTCCCCCACGTCTGTACACCCGAGCAGATCATGGCCGGCAAGGAGACCGGCAAGCGCGTGGTGGTGCTCGATTACGAGGGCTATTACACCGGCGTGAGCATGGCGGAGCTGCTGGCCGATCGAGGCAGCGACGTCACCATCGTCACCAGTTTCGATAACGTTGCGTCACACTGCATCTATACCGAGGAAATTCACGATATTCGTCGCATGTTGCACGAGAAGGAAATCAAGCAACATACCCTCTATTGGGCGGATAAACTGGAGGTCGATAACGCCGTCAAACTCACCGTCTTCTATCTTTATCGGGACGGTTATGTTCGAACGTTGACGCCGAAGAAGGGCGAGTATTCGCGCCGTGCCGGCACCGAGGTAACCGAAATCGAGTGCGACAGCGTGGTCTTGTGCACGGCCCGGTTGAGCAACGACAAGGTGTTTCGCGAGGTCAAGGCGCGCAATGCGGAGTGGGCCGGGCAAGGCATCCAGGCGGTCTATCGGGTCGGCGACTGCCACGCCCCACGCATCGTCGCCAACGCCATCTTCGACGGCCACAGGCTCGCGCGCGAGTTCGAATCCGACGATCCGCAGCAGCCGCTGCCCTGGATTCGCGAGCGCCAGGTCTGGGGGCACGAGACGTTTCCCAAGCGCCTCGCCTGAGCGGCGGAAAGTGTCCTAGTATCGCGCCGACAGGCTTCCGTGATGCCAACAATGGCCTGACCCACGGGCCGAAATAGGGAGAGGAGAAAGAGGATGCTCGACTATGTGACGTTGAAGGACGAGGGCGGGCTCGAGCCGTGGCCGCCGCTGGAGGAGCTGCCGTTCGTGAACGTGCTCGAGGGGAACCCTGTGCACGAGGGGCGTTTCGATCTTGGCGGCTTCGGCATGCGCACGATGGCGGGCGTCTGGCAGTGCACGCCGGGCAAGTTCGAATACACCTATCCGGGTGACGAAATCTGCACCCTGCTCAAGGGCAAGATCCACGTGACCGAACAGGACGGCACCACCCACACCTACACCGCCGGCGATATCTTCTACACGAACAAGGGCGAGAAGGTGACCTGGGTCATCGAGGAGACCGTCCGCAAGGTCTTCTTCATTCACGACCCCGAGTCCGAGCAGCTCGCCGCCTAGGCGGGGCTCTCACATCCCGGCGGCGCCGCGCCGAGCGCTCACGCGCGTGGCGCGTTCGCCGCTGGGCGGTCGTTCGATGCATGCAAGAGGGCGTACCGTAACGGCGCCGCCCGTATCCGCTGCAGGGAGGCAATCATGGCCCGCGATCCCCGTTACGACATCCTGTTCACGCCGATCAAGATCGGCCCGAAGATCGCCAAGAACCGCTTCTATCAAGTGCCTCACTGCAATGCGATGGGCTACGGCGAACACCACGGCGATGTCGCGCATCGGCGCATGAAGGCCGAAGGCGGATGGGCCGTCATCTGCACGGAGCAATGCAGCATCCATCCGAGCTCCTGCGCCGCTCCTTACGGCGAACGCCGCCTGTGGAACGATGAGTACGCGGAGCAGCTGCGCGGCTGGGTGGACACCATGCACGAGTACGGTGCACTCGCCGCCGTGGAGTTGGTCCATAACGGGCTCGGCTTCTCCAACCGCAAGACGAAGGAGTTCCCGTTGGGTCCCTCGCCCAACATGGTGCACTACAACTGGGACCCGATCATGGGCCGCGAGATGGACAAGGCCGACATCCGCGAGTTCCGACGCTGGCAAGTCGAAGCCGCGAAACGCGCGGTCAACGTGGGCTACGACATCGTCTACATCTATGCGGGCCACGATATCGCTCTGCCGCAGCACTTTCTCTCGCCCCACACCAATCACCGCACCGACGAATATGGCGGCAGCGTCGAGAATCGCGCCCGCTTGATTGGCGAGCTGCTGGAGAACACCAAGGAGGCCGTCGGCGACCGGGCGGCCGTAGCGCTGAGGCTCGCGGTCGACGAGAACCGGGGCGAGCACGGCATTACCTGGCAGGAGGAAGGCCAGGCGGTGGTCGAGATGTTCTCCGACCTGCCGGATCTCTGGGACGTGAACATCAGCGACTGGGCTTACGATTCCGCCACGTCGCGGTTTACCGACGAAGCCTACCAGGAGCCCTATGTCGCCTTCGTCAAGCAGAAGACGGACAGGCCGGTCGTGACGGTCGGGCGCTACACCTCGCCGGACACGATGATCTCTCAGATCGGTCGCGGGATTACGGATTTCATCGGCGCGGCGCGCCCGTCGATCGCCGATCCCTTCCTGCCCAAGAAGATCGAAGAGGGGCGGAACGACGACATCCGCGAGTGTATCGGCTGCAACATGTGCGTGGCCTCGGAGAACACGACGAGCCTGTTCCGCTGCACGCAGAACCCGACTGCGGGCGAGGAGTGGCGGCGCGGCTGGCATCCGGAGACGATCGAGGCGAAAGGGTCCGACAGCGGTGTGCTCATCGTCGGCGCCGGCCCGGCTGGACTGGAGTGTGCGCGCGCGCTCGGAGAGCGGGGCTACACGGTTCATCTCGTCGAGGCGGAGCAGGACGTCGGTGGCCGTGTGTCATGCGAAAGCGCGCTGCCGGGTCTCGCCGCATGGGGCCGTGTGCGCGATTACCGCGTCGGCCAGATCGCGAAGATGAAGAATGTCGAGGTGCACACGGGCTCGCGCCTGTCAGCACAGGACGTGCTCGACTACGGCGCCGAGACCGTGGTCGTCGCCACAGGGTCGCGCTGGCGCGGCGACGGCGCCGCCTATACCAACACCCATCCCATCCCCGGAAGCGACGGCAAGAAAGTCTTCACCCCGGACGACGTGATGGATGGGAAAGAGTTCGAGGGCCCGATCGTCGTGTTCGACGACGATCATTACTACATGGGTGGCGTCATTGCCGAGAAGCTCCGCGCCGCCGGTCACGAGGTGACCATCGTCACCCCGCTGATGGAGCTCTCACGCTGGTCGGAATACACCCTGGAGATGGAGAAGATCATGAGCCAAGTCCTCTCCATGGGGATCGAGCTGATCACCGATCACAACATCGCCCACATCGGCGACAACAGCATCGAGATCTACAACGTCTATCACGAGGAGCGGCGGCAGCATCTCGGATATCAGTCTCTTGTGCTCGCCACCTCGCGCCTGCCGAACGACGCGCTCTATCGGGAGCTTGCGGCGGAGCCGGAGAAGCTGGAGAAGGCCGGGATTACCACGCTCGCCCGCGTCGGCGACTGCGTGGCCGCTGGCACGATCCAGCACGCGGTCTACGAGGGCCACAAGTTTGCGCGCGAGCTCGATGCCGGCGCTGTCGCCGACGTGCCCTACAAAGTGGAATACGTTCGTCTCGAAAGCGCGGTCGCCTGATCGAGAGCGAATTCCATCGCGCGGCCGGCCGACGGTCGGGCGCTCAAACCGACCACGCGCTGCGGGCGGCCGAGCGCCCGCCTGCGCGATGACGCCAGACGTGACCTCGGTCAAGCATCCGGGTTAGGTTCGCGCGTTCTTGGAGCGGGAGGTACATATGGACACTGTGCGTTCAATCGACCGGCATACGTCCGCCGACGAAGCGATGGCGATCCTGGAAGAGGATGGTGCCGTCGTCTATCGCCAGGTCGTCGACGATGAGGTGGTCGACCGGGTGAACGCCGAACTCGAGCCCTTCCTCTCGCGCGCCTACTACGGCGAGGGCGAGTTCTGGGGCAATAAGACGAAGCGGGTGAGCTCGCTCGTCGCGAAGTCGAAGACCTATGGCGAAGAGCTCGCCACGTGCCCGCAGATCCTTGGCGTGATGGACCGCCTTCTGCTGCCGCGCTGCGAGCGCTACCAGCTTCACGTCACCCAGGCGGTGCGGATCGGCCCCGGTCAGGGATTGCAGATCATCCACCGCGACGACGCACTGATGCCCTTCCGCCACCCTGGACCGCAGTGCCTGTGCAACACGATGTGGGCGCTCACCGACTTCACATACGAGAACGGCGCCACCAACGTGGTTCTGGGAAGCCATGTCTGGGACGACGACACCTACCCCGACGACGACACGCCGAGGGCCTATGCCGTCATGCCGCGCGGCTCGTGCCTGATCTATCTGGGCTCGGTCTATCACGGCGGTGGCCAGAACAATACCGAGGACGAGTGGCGCACCGGCGCGATTACCGGCTATAGCCTGGGATGGCTACGCCAGGAGGAGAACCAGTACCTCGCGGTTCCTCCGGCCGTGGCGCGCAACCTGCGTGAGGACGTGCAGCACCTGATTGGCTACCACCTGCACGACATTTTCCTGGGGTGGGTCGAGGGGCACGATCCGCACATCGTGCTGGAGGATCGCTACCGCGACGTCATGCCGGCCGTCTCCGAAGGCGGCGAGTACGTCGAGGACACCACGATCTTCAAGACGGCAGTTCTCGGCGAGGGGAGCCGGCACTAACCCGTTTCTTCAGGTTCCCGCCGCCGGAAAAAGAAGGCCCCGCACGCGTGGCGGGGCCTTCGCTTTCGCAGTCTGTTGATGACGGTCTAGACCGGCGCTTATTCGCTTTTTTGGGGGCGCGTGCTTTCGGTGGCGATGTAGTTGACGGGTTTTTGTCCCCGATGAATTGACCGCTTCTGTTGCTGCTGGGCCTGTGGGGAAGTGGTCAGGCG
>JAJEEP010000064.1 GCA_022820945.1 Alphaproteobacteria bacterium
GCACGGCGACTCGGGACTGCTCATGTCGTTGTTGAGTCATTTCCCGAAATTCCCGTCAAGCCCTTCGCGCCAATTCCGAACGAGACACGCCTCAACCCACTGGATCAAAATGACAAACCAGACCACCTGGGCAGTTACGAAAAATTTCCTATTCGAGCGGAGAATGGCGGCACGGCTTTGGCATCGTATACCGGGCGGATGGTGCCATGTGCATTGTCACGCGTAGACACGCACCGACGAGCAAGACACGATGCGACGGTGACGGAGCATAGCGTCGCGCAGCCTGCGACCGTGCACAAAGTTGCGGTCCAAGTGCGGGCGTGCGCCTCGCATCTCTAAGGTCTCGCTTGCCGGCTCGCCATGACGGGGTATAGGGCATTCGAGCATAGTCTGCCCAACCGCCATCCGGCCTGTGCGCTTTTCCGGATGCGCCCGCATTCACGTAGATCGCGAGCGGGGCAAACAAGAGAATATCTCCAAGGTCTCTCCACGGTGCTGGCGTTGCCATGGCTCCGGACGCGCCAACTTCGCGGGGTCAAGCGCTGATTCCACACGAATCAAGACGGGGTGGCTATCGAGGTCGCCCCTGTCGCCTCGTTCCCCCTCCCCTCGAACCTGCGTGCGTGAAGCCTTACACGGCGCGCAAGGCGACAACCTGACCGGCATCTTTCAGCGCCTCGCGGACTGCGCGACTTCGCTTCGACTCCACCGCCAAGGACCAAATGAGCCGCTCCGCGGTCTTCGCCAAGCTCATGCAGGCCGAAGGCATGACGATCGACAAGGCGTTCACCATCGCGGCGTTGTTGCACGGCGAAAGAGCGGCCCGTTCTTTCTGAGCAGCCGGCAACCCGCGGCCGGGGAGCTGCTGCGCAACCGGATGAACGCGCGCGTCTACAAGGGGCCAATGCCGCCCCCGAACGCGGACCCGAAGCTAGACGGGCCGCGCCAGCTGTACACCAAATGGGAGCAACGCTTCCAACCGACGGAGCGGCGCCAGATGCTTTGCTATGGCTGCTTCGTGAATGCCGGGCGGCGCTGGGAGTGGTGACACGATCTGGTCTGCTGAGTGGGAAGCACGCAGATTTTTCTCTGTGGATGTGACAATTGAGATAGTGACATTTGCTTTCGCTGAATGGCAACGAGCTGACCGGCCGGGAGGGCGAGCCGTTCTATCCGAAGGCGGGGCGCGGCCGGCGCCCGTTCGCTCCTTATCCCGCGACATCAGCGGCCCCCGGCCTGTCGGGAATATCGTCGAGCTTCAAATCCAAGCTGCCTCTCACCCTCGAAGCCGCCAAGATGGGGTTGTTCAGACTTTCCTCAAGTCGCGAAGAACTGCGCGCACGTTACCGATGCCATTGTCGAAGGCCATTGCAATCCTTCGACAATTCACTGATAAGCCCTTGATCCATGGTGCGGCGAAGAGGGCTGAATATTGTCCAAGCCCTTTGAAACTGAACGGATTCTCCGTGATTTGTAGTCAAGGGGTTGCGGGGTCGAGTCCTGCCGCCGGCACCGATCGAGGAGGGGCGGCGGTCGCCTCCACCCACGCCACGGACCCACCATGGTCACCGCCGCCCTGATCGTCGCGGCCGGGCGCGGCCACCGGATCGGTGGGCCACTGCCCAAGCAGTATCGCCAGCTCGCCGGACGGGCGGTGCTGGCCCACAGCGTACAACGCTTCGCGGCCCACGCGCGCGTCGACCGGGTCAGGGTGGTGATCAACCCCGCCGACCGGCCGCTCTACGATGAGGCGGTGCGCGAGAGCGCCAGTGCCGCGGACGCCACGCTGCTC
This sequence comes from Alphaproteobacteria bacterium, assembly GCA_022820945.1. Classification (GTDB taxonomy): domain Bacteria; phylum Pseudomonadota; class Alphaproteobacteria; order UBA828; family UBA828; genus WTGU01. Next base: position 1,793 of record JAJEEP010000064.1, read on the forward strand.
GCGCCGGTCGCCGGTGGTGCGACGCGGCAGGAATCCGTGCGGAACGGCCTGGAAAGCCTCGCGGACGCGCCGCCCGAGCTGGTGCTGATCCACGACGGCGCCCGTCCCCTGGTCTCAGGCGTCGTGATCGACGGCGCCCTCGACACGCTTGAGGGCCACGAGGGCGCCCTTCCCGCGCTCGCCGTGAGCGACAGCCTCAAGCGGGCGGCGCCGGGTAGTACTCTGGTTACAGGCGCGGTGGCGCGGGAGGGGCTCTGGCGCGCCCAGACCCCACAGGGCTTCCGCTATCCTGCGATTCTCGACGCTCACCGCGCTGCAGCGGGCGATAATCTGACCGACGATGCCGCAGTGGCAGAGCAGGCCGGCCTGGCCGTCGCACTTACGCTCGGCGACGAGGATAACCTCAAGATCACCACCGAGCAGGATTTCGCCCGCGCCGAGCGCATTCTGGCGGCGCAGGACGGTCACGCCGTGGCGGCCGCTCAGGTCTTCGAGACTTGTGTCGGCATGGGCTTCGACGTCCACCGCTTCGGCCCCGGCGACCACCTCATGCTGGGCGGGGTGGCGGTGCCGCACGCGCAGGGCGTGGTCAGCCATTCTGACGGCGACGTGGTGCTCCACGCCATCGTCGACGCAGTGCTCGGGGCATTGGCGGCGGGCGATATCGGCACCCATTTCCCGCCCTCCGACGAGGCGTGGCGAGATGCCGAGTCCGCGCGTTTCGCGGCCCATGCGCTGGCACTCCTGACGGAGCGCGGCGGCCGGCTCAGCCATGTGGATGTCACGGTCATTTGCCAGCGACCGAAGATCGGCCCGCACCGACAGGCCATACTGGCACGGCTTGCGGACGTTCTGGGCCTGGACCCTGGGCGCATCAGCCTCAAGGCGACCACGACGGAGCGCCTTGGCTTCACCGGACGTGGCGAGGGTATCGCGGCGCAGGCAGTCGCCACGATCCGCCTGCCCGTGGATGGCGCCGATGACCGCTGAGGCGGAGCCGGCTCGTGTTCACTTGCGCCATCCGACGGCCCTGATCGCGACCTGTTTCGGCGCGGGCCTCGTGCCCTGGGCGCCGGGGACGGTGGCGTCGGCCTTGGCGCTGCCCCTCGCGTGGCTGCTCAGGACCTACACCGGCACGCTCGGCCTCGCCATCGCCACTCTCGCGCTCATCGTGATCGGCATCTGGGCGGCGGGCGCCTACGAGCGCCGCACCGGAGTCCGCGACTCATCCGCCATCGTGATCGACGAGGTGGCCGGCCAGTTCGTCGCCCTGCTGCTGGTGCCGCCGACAGTTGCCGCTTACGCGATCGGCTTCGTGCTGTTTCGCCTGTTCGACGTGGTGAAGCCCTGGCCCATCAGCCTGCTCGACCGGCGCGTGAAGGGCGGGCTCGGCGTAATGCTGGATGACATCGTCGCCGGCGCCCTGGCGGCGGTCCTGCTCTGGAATGTCTGGATATGGCTGTGACCTTTTCTGCGGACATAACCGAGCGTGCCGAGCGTCTCCTCTCGCTCTGCCGCGCGGAGGGCTTGCGGGTTGCAACGGCGGAATCCTGCACCGGCGGCCTGATCGCCGCGTGTCTCACCGAGATCGCCGGCTCATCCGACGTGGTGGACCGTGGCTTCGTAACCTATGCCAACGAGGCCAAGCGGGACCTCCTCGGCGTGCCCGATGAAGTGCTGATGCGCGTGGGCGCGGTCAGCGAGGAAGTGGCGCGGGCGATGGCGGCCGGCGCGCTCGCCCGCTCCGACGCCGATCTTGCGGTCGCGGTGACCGGTATCGCGGGTCCCGGCGGGGGAACGGCCGCCAAGCCGGTCGGCTTGGTGCACCATGCCTGCGCCGGACCAAGTGGCGCTGTCCTACACCGGCGCGTGGTCTATCCAGGCGATCGCGGCGCGGTCCGCCTCGCAACAGTGGCGACCGCGCTCGACATGCTGATCGACGGCGCCTTGCAGCAGTGAAAGCAGCGGTTCAGACGACTGATCCAGCGCCTGCGCGCGACGCGATCCTCTCTCACGCCCGGTCGCTCGGGTTTCAGGCCGTGGGCGTGACCAGCGCCGCCGATGTCCCCGAGGACGGGGCGGCGCTGCGTCGGTTCATCGGGCATGGCTATGCCGGGGACATGGCGTGGCTGCCCCGCACAGCCGAGAGACGCGCCGCACCCCGCGCGCTTTGGCCCGAGGCGCGCAGCGTCGTGGTGGTGGGCCTGAACTACGGCCCGGCGCACGATCCGCTTCGCCTGCTGGCCGCGCGCACGCGGGGCATCGTCTCGGCCTACGCCCAAGGCCGCGATTACCACGACGTGCTCAAGGGCAGGCTCCGGCGCCTCGCCCGCTTCGTGGTCGATACCTTCGGCGCGGAGGTGAAGCTCTTCGTGGACACGGCGCCGGTGATGGAGAAGCCGCTGGCGGCGCGCGCCGGCCTCGGCTGGCAGGGCAAGCACACCAACCTCGTCTCCCGCCACCACGGCTCCTGGCTCTTCCTCGGCGAGCTGTTCACGACCCTCGACCTCGCGGCCGACGAGGCGGAGGGCGACCATTGCGGTTCGTGCCGCCGCTGCCTCGACATCTGCCCGACCGACGCCTTCCCCGCGCCCTACCGGCTCGATGCCAGGCGCTGCATCTCGTACCTCACCATCGAGCACGAGGGCCACATCGCGCCCGAATATCGCGAGGCCATGGGTAACAGGATCTATGGCTGCGACGATTGCCTCGCGGTCTGCCCGTGGAACAAGTTCGCGCGCCGGACCGAGGAGTACGCCTTCCTGCCGCGTGCCGAACTGAACGCGCCCCGGCTTGCCGACCTCGCCGCGCTGGACGACAAGACCTTCAGAACCGTCTTCTCAGGCAGCCCGATCAGGCGCACCGGGCGCGACCGCTTCGTGCGCAACGTGTTGATCGCCATCGGCAACTGCGGCGACGCCGCGGCCTTGCCGGCAGCGAGGCGTCTACTCCACGACGCTTCCCCGCTCGTGCGGGCCATGGCGGTCTGGGCATCTCGGCGGCTTGCGGCCCCCGCCGCCTTCGCTGCGCTCCGCGCCAGTCATGCGCCAACCGAAACGGATCCAGCGGTGCTGGCGGAATGGCAGAATGCCGAGCCCGCAGCGGGCGCTTCCGGCCGCGCGCGATCATGACGACGGCGCGCGACAAGCGGCTGTTCTGCTTCGGCTACGGATTTAGCGCCGCAGCCTTGGGCGCGCTGCTTGGCCCCGCCGGCTGGACGCTCGCCGGCACCTGCCGAACTCCCGAAGGCTGCCGGGCGCTGGCGGACGCGGGCGTCGATGCCGTCCCCTTCGCGCGCGAGACACCCCTCAAAGACCCGGCAGAAAGGATCGCCGGCGCAACCCATGTCCTCGCCTCGATCCCGCCGGATGCGGAGGGCGACCCTGCGCTCGATTGCCACGGCGCCGATATCGCTGCCGTCGAGAACCTGGAATGGATCGGCTATCTCTCCACCACCGGGGTCTACGGCGATACCGGCGGTGCCTGGGTGGACGAGAGCGCGCCATCTGCGCCGACCAGCGCGCGCAGCAGACGCCGGGTCGAGGCCGAAAAAAGGTGGTTGGAGCTCGGCGAGGAACACGGGCTCGCCGTGCACGTCTTTCGCCTGGCCGGAATCTACGGGCCGGGTCGCAACGCGCTGGCTGCGGTGAAGCGTGGGACAGCCAAGCGCATCGATAATCCCGGCCAGGTCTTCTCGCGCGTTCACGTGGCGGATATCGCGCAGGTGCTGGCCGCCTCCATCGTCAAGCCCCGTGCTGGCGCTTTCTATAATGTTTGCGACGACGAGCCGGCGGCGGCCGCCGATGTCGTCGCGCATGCTTGTGTCCTTCTGGGCGTCGCCCCGCCGCCGCTCACACGCTTCGGGGAGGCAGACCTCTCGCCGATGGCGCGGAGCTTCTATGCCGACAACCGGCGGGTCTCCAACGACCGCATCAAGACCGAGCTGGGCGTCACGCTGCGCTATCCCAATTACCGCGCCGGCCTTGCCGCCCTGCTCGCCGAGGAGGTGGATGCTCCTTAGCGCGTAAGCAGGTGGCGCCGTTGGCGAGAGAGAACGATAATGGCGGACGTACGCGCTCTTCGCTTGGAGACAGGGCCGAGAGTCAGCGCTGAGTCGGATGGTCCTCTGGCCGTCGCGTGCGCTGGCCGCGTGCCGTAAGGGAGCAGTCCGATGCGTTTTCCTGTCCGTGCCTTCCTGGTTGCCGTCGCGATCGCCGCCTGCGCCTCCAGCGTTCGAGCGCAAGAGTACAGCGCCGTCGTCGTCTTCGGCGATAGCCTGAGCGATTCCGGCAACGTGGTCGAAACGTTGCCGCTGGGGCTGCCGGCGGGAAGCAGCTTTACCACCAACCCCGACCCGGTCTGGGCCGAGATCGTGGCGGAGAGCTTTGGCGCTTCGGGGGAACCCTCGCTCGCCGGGGGCACGAACTTCGCCGTCGGCGGCGCTTGCGTGAACAGGGACATTCCCTGCCACGTGACCGTGCCGGTGCTTGGACGGATCGAAATGCCGAGGCTCGACCAGCAGATCGATCGACATCTCCTGGCGCGGCCCGACGGCGCGGCCGATGCAGATGCTCTTTACGCCGTGTGGGCCGGGAGCAACGACCTCGTTGCCGTCCTCGAGGCCGTCGCGGCGGGCGAGCCTGTCAATCCCCAGACCGCGATCCCGGCGACGGCACAACGCTATGTGGGCGAAGTCCGGCGCCTGCAGCAGGCCGGGGCACGCCATATCGTGGTCCTCAACCTGCCCGATGCGGGTCAGACACCGTTCGCCCAGAGCATCCCCGATCCGAGCTTCCCGCCGACGCTGAACGCGCTTGCCACAGCCTACAACCAAGCGCTGAACGCGGGCATCGGCACGCTCGACGACGGAATCGTTCCGATCGACGCCTTCGGCCTGTTCAACACGCTTCTGGCGGACCCTGGGAATTACGGCTTCACCAACGTTGCCGGAACGGCATGTGCGCCGGTCAGCCGGGAAATCAATTCCATCGTCTGCGCCCCGGCAGGCTCGGGCTCGCCCGTCACCTATGAGCCTGGCACCAACCGGACCCACCTGTTTGCGGACGACAAGCACCCCAGCGGCGGAGCGCATGCAATTTTGGCAAATGTGGTGACAGCGACTCTCGCGGCACCGGTCCAGGTATCGCTCGCGGGCGAGGCGGGCGAGGCGGCGGTGGCGGCGCACCGCAGCGTTATCGCGGCCGAGCAATTCGCCGAGCGCGAGCGCTCGGTCGGACGCTGGCACAGCTTCGTTCTGGCGCACTCGGGCCGGCGCGCGGTCGATGCCCCACCCCGTCTCGGCGAGGCGGAGGTGGACGAGCACGCGGTGACTTTCGGCCTCGGCCAGCGTGCGTCACGCGATTTCCGCTGGGGCGTAGCGCTCAGCTTGGGTCGCCACGACAACGGCGTCGAGGGCGCCACCATCGAGAGCGACACGGCCATCGGCTCACTGCACGGAACCATGCGGCAAGGCGGGCTGCACGTGAGCGGCGCGGTAAACCTGGGCCGAACCGGAGTGGACATCGAGCGCGCGATGTCCCTCGGGCCGGCGGTGAGCACCGAGCACGGCTCGACGACGGGGCGTCAGATCGGGATCGATTTCGGCCTTGCCTGGACGATGGGAGAAGCGGAGGGAACCCGTCACGGGCCCGCGCTCGGCCTCTCATGGCTCGATCAAGAAGTGGACGGCTACCGCGAGAGCGGAACCTCCGCCACCGCCATGAACTTTGCCGCGTTCGAGCGCGGCTCCCTCGTCGCCCGCGCCGGCTATCGGCTCTCGTTCGAGGCGGGCTCGGAGAGCCTCGGCATTCGCCCCTACGCCGCCGTCGGTTACGCCAAGGAGCTCGACGGCGATCCGGTCTCGGTGACGGCGGGCTCCAACACCATGAACGGGAAGTTCACGGCTGAGGGGTTCAAGCCGCCGGGGGACCGGCTGAGCGTCGGTCTCGGCGTCTCCATGAGCCTCGGCGGCCAAGTGAACGCGGTTCTGGGCTACTCGGGCCGCACCGGCGACGGCTCCCGCAGCGACCACCTGGTGAACGTGGGCCTGCGTGTCATGTTTTGATTTGGGCGCTGGTTAGAAGTCGCCAAAATAACGTCGACAGAAAGGACGCTTAGCCAAACGTTGACGCCGTCAGTGAGCTAGCAGGCCGCTGAAAAACGATTCGGACCCCGTTAATGATTCCCTTTCGTTCAATTTCAATTCTCATTCGTTCTAACAAATTTCCAGAACAAAATAGGAGCATCGGAGCTTTTCAGCAGCTTGCTAAAGGGGATGCCGGCTCGCTTCGACGAAGGGGGCGATGTCGGCTTCCGGGCGGGCGCCGTAGTGGCCGACGATCTCGCCGGCCGTGAGCGCCGCGAGCCGGCCGCAGCGGTCGAGCGTGAAGCCCCGCGCGAGCCCCAGAAGGAATCCCGCGGCGTAGAGGTCCCCGGCGCCGGTGGTATCGACCACCTGGGCGACCGGCGCGGCTTCGATGGCGTGAACCCCGCCGTCGCCTGCGACCACCGAGCCCTTGGCGCTGCGGGTCAGCGCGGCGATCGCGCAGTCCGCGCGGGCGGCGGCGAGCGCCGTGTCGAAGTCGGCGACCTCGTAGAGCGACATCGCCTCGTCCTCGTTCGCGAACAGCACGTCCACGTGATTCGCTACCAGATCGCGCAGCTCAGCCCGGTGACGGTCGACGCAGAAGGGGTCGGAGAGCGAGAGGCAGACCCGCCCGCCTGCGGCATGGGCGATGCCGAGCGCCTTGCGGAAAGCCTCCTTGGCCGCCGGCGGGTCCCAGAGGTAGCCCTCCATATAGAGCAGCCGCGCCCGGGCGATGAAGTCCGGGTCGATGTCGGCAGGACCCAGCTCGACGCAGGCGCCGAGATAAGTCGTCATGGTGCGTTGGGCATCCGGCGTCACGAAGACGAGACAGCGCGCGGTCGCGGCACCGTCCGCCGCCGCCGGGGTGGAGAAGTCGACGCCCGCGTCCTGGATATCGCGGCGGAACACGGCGCCCACCTCGTCGTCCCGCACCTTGCCGACGTAACCGGCGACCCCGCCGAGCCGCGCCACACCCACCATGGTGTTGGCGGCGGAGCCGCCGCAGACCTCGACCGCGTGGCCCATGCGCGGGCGGAGTGCCTCGGCACGGGCGGCGTCGATCAGCGTCATCGAGCCCTTGGACAGGTCCTCGTCGGCGAGTAGCGCGTCATCGGCCTGGGCGACGGCATCGACGATAGCGTTGCCGATCCCGACGACATCCAGTTGAGGCCCCATGCAACTCTCCTTCACGCGACAATGCCGCCGGTGCAACGGCGGCGGGACTATAGGGCTCAGGCCACCGGCGGCAAAGCCACCGCCGTGTCGTATAGCATCGGTCTGGCGTGGCGCGGCGGCTTCCGCGATAGTCAGGCGACCATGACGGCAAGCGGCGAGGTTGGGACGGTCGCGGCCGGCGCAGGGCGCGCCGAGCTGCCGCTGCTGCGCGCCGATCCCGAAGAGATGGCTGCTGCCCTCGACCGGGTCGCGCGCGAGGACGCTTCGGTCGTGCCCCTACTCACGCCGGTGGAGTGTCAGGAATTCATCGACGCCGGCGCGGACCTCTCGTTCCGCTCCGCAAAGCCGGTCATCGGCGAGGGCGAGCGCGCGGTCTACCAGGATTTCGACATCTGCCTCTCCATTCCGCAGCCGCATCGGCTCTGGCAACTCACTCGTGCCGTGGAGGGGCTCATCGCTGCCGCGCTCGGCACCATGGCAGAACCGCCGCTCGACGCTCTGCCGCTGAACGACCTGGTCCTGCAGCGCTACCCGCCCGGCGCGCGCGGCATCACCCCGCATCGCGACCACGTGCGCTACGTCGGCCTGGTGGCGATCGTGCAGATGAGCGGGGACGGGCGCTTCGGCCTCTGCACCGACCGCAGCGGCGCCGGAGCCCGTGTGCTCCACGCCGGGCCGGGTGACGGGATCCTGATGCGGGCACCCGGCTTCGCCGGAGCCAAGTACCGGCCGTTCCACTTCCTCGACGGCATCACGGTCGAGCGCTACAGCCTCGGCATCCGTAGCGACAAGACGACGGAGCCGGCGGCCGGTTGAGGACCCCGGCGCGCCGAGGTGGCTGGCGGGCCCGTGCTATAGTGAACGACTCGTCCCGCACCTTGGTCCATGAGCGAGCCATTCGATTCTGAGCCCGGCCTGCCCGCCGCGCCCGACACGCCGCCGGCTCGTCCGCCGGCGCCTGCGTCGGCCTATCTCGGCGACCTGAACCCGGAGCAGCGCCAGGCGGCTGAGGCACTCGACGGCCCGCTGCTGGTGTTGGCAGGCGCCGGCACCGGCAAGACCCGCGTGCTCACCACGCGGCTTGCCCACATTCTCGCCACCGGCCGCGCCCGGCCGGGGCAGGTACTCGCGGTCACCTTCACCAACAAGGCGGCGCGCGAGATGATCGGCCGCGTGGAACGGCTGATGGGGCGTTCCGCCGCCGGCCTCTGGCTCGGCACCTTTCACGCCATCGCGGCCCGCATCCTGCGCCGCCACGCCGAGCTCGCCGGCCTCAAGCCGGACTTCACCATTCTCGATACCGACGACCAGATCCGCCTGCTACGGCAGCTCGTCCAGGCGGCGGACATCGACGAGAAGCGTTGGCCGGCGCGCACCCTCTCGATCATCATCCAGCGCTGGAAGGACCGGGGCCTCACGGTCGACAGGGTGGCGGGCGCGGACGGCGCCGATTACGCCAACGGGCGCGCGCCGGACCTTTACGCGGCCTACCAGGAGCGGCTGCGGACCGTGAACGCGGTCGATTTCGGCGACCTGCTGCTGCACAACCTGACGCTCTTCATGAGCCATCGGGACGTGCTGGCCGACTACCAGCAGCGCTTTCGCTACCTGCTGGTGGACGAATATCAGGACACCAACGTCGCGCAGTACCTGTGGCTCCGGCTGCTGGCGCAGACCCATCACAGCATCTGCTGCGTCGGCGACGACGATCAGTCGATCTACGGCTGGCGCGGCGCCGAGGTCGGCAACATCCTCCGCTTCGAGCAGGATTTCCCCGGCGCGCAGGTGGTCCGGCTGGAGCGCAACTACCGTTCCACCGGGCACATCCTCGCCGCCGCCTCGGGCCTGATCGCCCACAACGCCGGCAGGCTCGGCAAGACGCTCTGGACCGAGGGCGAGGACGGCGAGAAGGTCCGCATCACCGAGACCTGGGACGGCGACGAGGAGGCCCGCGCCGTCGGCGAGGCCATCGAGGCGCTGCAGCGGGACGGGGAGAGCCTGGACAGCATCGCCATCCTGGTCCGCGCCGGCTTCCAGACCCGTGCCTTCGAGGAGCGCTTCCTTGCGATCGGCCTGCCCTATCGCGTGATCGGGGGCCTGCGCTTCTACGAGCGTCAGGAGATTCGGGACGCCGTGGCCTACATCCGCGTGGTGGTGCGCCCCGACGACGATCTCGCCTTCGAGCGGATCGTGAACCTGCCGAAGCGGGGTCTCGGCGAGGTCTCGCTGCGCCCGGTCCATGAGCTTGCGCGCGCGGCCGGCATCTCCCTCTATCGCGCGGCGGAGCGCCTGATCGAGACCGACGAGCTCAAGCCCCGCGCCCGCTCGAGCCTGGCCGGCCTGATCGACCGGCTACGGGGCTGGCGCGCAGCACTCGGCGAGAATCCCCATGCCGAGGTCGTGGGCAGGATGCTGGATGAGTCCGGCTACACCGAGATGTGGCAGAAGGACCGCTCGCCCGCCGCCCCCGGCCGGCTCGAAAACCTGAAAGAGCTGGTGGACGCGCTCTCCGAGTTCGAGGACCTGGCCGGCTTCCTCGATCACGTGAGCCTGGTCATGGACCGGGAGGGCGAGGCGAGCGAGGAGATGGTCAACATCATGACCCTCCACGGTGCCAAGGGGCTGGAGTTCGACACGGTGTTCCTGCCGGGATGGGAGGAAGGTCTGTTCCCCCACCAGCTCGCCCTCGACGAATCCGGCCACGCCGGCCTGGAGGAGGAGCGGCGCCTGGCTTACGTGGGGCTTACCCGCGCCCGCCGGCGCGCCCACGTGCTCTTCGCGGCGAACCGGCACCGGCACGGGCAATGGGTGAGCGCAATTCCGTCCCGCTTCGTCGACGAGCTGGCGCCGGACCACGTGGCCCTCGCCGACGATCGGCCCGTGCGGCCTGCGCCCGGCGGGCTTTACCGCGGCCACGGCGGGGCCGGAACCGCGCGGCGCCTCATGGCCGAGCACGGAGACTACCGCAGCCGGCAGATGGCGCCGGTCATCGACGCGACGCCCCTGCCCGCCGGCAGCGGGGCGGGGCCGGCGGGCTACACGGCCGGCGACCGCATCTTCCACCAGAAGTTCGGCTACGGCCGGATTCTGACGGCGGACGGCGACAAGCTGGAGATCGCCTTCGAGAAGGCCGGAACCAAGAAGATCATCGACCGCTTCGTTCAGCCCGCCGACAGCGTCTGAGCGCCGATCAGCCGCGCAGGCGTCTAATGGTGCTGGAGGTGCTGTAGCCGGGCTCGTTTTCGGCGATCAGCACGCTGCCACCGTAGCCTCGCACGATGTCGGCGCCCACCACCGTGCCCATGGCGTAATCCGAGCCCTTGACCAGGCAATCCGGTCGCAGCGCCTCGATCAGCTTCACCGGCGTGTCCTCGGCAAAGATCACGACCAGATCGACCGTCTCCAGGGAGGCCAGCACCTGCGCCCGCGCCGCCGCGCGATGCACCGGGCGGTCCGCTCCCTTCAGCCGGCGCACCGAGCCATCGCTGTTGAGGCCGACGATGAGCCGGTCCGCCGCCCGCCGCGCCTGGCGCAGCAGCGAGACATGGCCGGGATGGAGGAGGTCGAAGCATCCGTTGGTGAAGCCGACGCGCTGTCCCCGCGCCCGCCAGCCGGCGACGGCATCCACCGCCGCGGCCAGGGGCACGATCTTGGCTTCGGATGCGGAGAGGTCGCCGGCGCGGACCGCGCGCAGCAGGTCGGCTGTGCTGACCGCGGCGGTCCCGGCCTTGCCGACCGCGACGCCGGCTGCAGCGTTGGCAAGCCGGGCCGCGGAATTCAGGTCTGCGCCCTGGCCGAGCGCGGCGGCGAGCGTCGCTACCACCGTATCGCCGGCGCCGGAGACATCGAACACCTCGCGCGCCTCTGTCTTGAGTTGATCGACGCAGCCATCCGCCGAGACCAGCGTCATACCGTCGCGGCTGCGCGTGACCAGGATCGCGCCCGCGTCGTGGCGGGCGATGAGCCGCCGGCAGGCATCGACGATGGCATCGTCGGTTTCCAGGCGAGCGCCCGCGGCAACGCCGAGCTCGGCAAGGTTGGGCGTCAGCACCGTTGCACCGGCGTAGCGCCCGAAGTCGGGGCCCTGGGGATCGACCACTACCGGGCGGCCACCACTGCGGGCGGTCTCGATCAGGCGCTGCGTCAGGTCGGCGCCGAGCACGCCCTTGCCGTAGTCGGAGAGCACGACCGCGTCGCAGCCCGGGAGGGCCTCCCGCGCGAGGCCGAGCAGGCGCTCCGCCGAGCCCGGCGCGATCGCCTCGGTGGTCTCGGAATCGGCGCGCAAGAGCTGCTGGCCGCCGGCAACGAAGCGGGTCTTCTCGGTAGAGATTCGTCCTCGTTCTACCAGCAGGTGAAGCTCGATTTGCTCTTCGCGCCCGATCATGCCGTTGAGCCTGCGCCCAACCTTGTCGTCCCCGATCACCGAGAGCAGCGTCGCCCGCGCGCCGAGGGAGACGAGGTTGCGCACCACATTGCCGACGCCGCCCAGCATGTCGACATCGCGTTCAGTGCGCAGGACCGGCACCGGTGCCTCGGGCGAGGTGCGCTCGACCCGCCCGTAGACGAAGCGATCCAGCATCAGATCGCCGACACAGGCAGCCCGGCTCTTGCCCAGCGAATCGATGGAAGCGACAGGGGAAGACGGGTCGACCATGACCCCAACGTCTGGGCGTACTGACAAAACCGACCGTACGGTACGGGATTGCGGACTCCAAACAAGGCATATCAGGCTGCAATCAAGGCATACCGGCTCCGCCGTTGCCCCTGCGGCCACATGCGCTTGCCCGGCCCGCATGCGCGCGCCAATATCGGCAACGCCACCACCGACTGGAATCCGCCCATGACCAGCCGCTACGACGAGACCTATGCCCGCTCGCTCGAAGACCCCGAGGCCTTCTGGGCCGAAGCGGCCGAGGGTATCGACTGGGAGAAGCGGTGGGACCGCGTGTTCGACGGGTCGCGCTCGCCCTTCAACCAATGGTTTGTGGGCGCCGAAGTCAACACCTGCCACAACGCGCTGGACCGCCACGTGGCCGCCGGCCGGGGCGAGCAGACCGCGCTGATCTACGACAGCCCCGTCACCGGCACCGTGCGCAGCTTCACCTATGCCGAGCTGCAGGACCTCGCGGCCCGCTTCGCCGGCGCGTTGGCATCGCGGGGCGTGCAGGCGGGCGACCGCGTGGTGCTCTACATGCCGATGGTTCCGGAGGCCGCCGTCGCCATGCTGGGTTGCGCCCGCATCGGCGCGGTTCATTCCGTGGTGTTCGGCGGCTTCGCGGCAAACGAGCTCGCGACCAGGATCGACGACGCCAAGCCCAAGGTAATCGTCTGCGGCTCCTGCGGCATCGAGGTGGACCGCGTCATCGCCTACAAGCCCCTGCTCGACGCCGCGATCGAACTCGCGAGCCACAAGCCCGACCGCTGCATCGTCCTGCAACGGCCCGAGCTGGAGGCGCCGCTCACGGCCGGTCGCGACGAGACCTGGGAGGAGACGATGGCCGGCGGGGAGCCGGCGGACTGCGTGCCCGTCGCCGCTACCGACCCGCTCTATATCCTCTACACCTCCGGCACCACCGGCGATCCCAAGGGCATCGTCCGCGATAACGGCGGGCATCTGGTGGCGCTCCATTGGACCATGAGCGGCGTCTACAACCGGAAGCCCGGCCAGGTGTGGTGGGCGGCGTCGGATATCGGCTGGGTGGTCGGCCACTCCTATATCGTTTACGCACCGCTGATCTATGGCTGCCCGTCGATCCTCTACGAGGGCAAGCCGGTCGGCACGCCCGACGCCGGCGCCTACTGGCGCGTGATCTCACAGCACGGCGTGAGCGCCATGTTCACGGCGCCGACAGCCTTCCGCGCGATCAAGCGGGACGATCCCGATGCGGCACGCCTCACGGACTACGACATCTCCTGCTTCGATACGCTCTACCTCGCCGGCGAGCGGACCGACCCCGACACCCTCGCCTGGGCCGAGAACCATCTGGAACGCCCGGTCTACGATCACTGGTGGCAGACCGAGTCCGGCTGGCCCATGGGCGCCAACTGCACCGGCCTCGGCGCGCTGCCGGTGAAGCCCGGCTCGCCCACCAAGCCGGTGCCGGGCTATCGCATCGAGGTGGTGGACGAGGGCGGCGACGCGGTGCCGGCGGGCGACATCGGCTCGATCGTGGTCAAACTACCGTTGCCGCCGGGCTTCACGCCGACGCTCTGGAACAATGACAAGCGCTTCCAGGAGGCCTACTTCACGCGCTTCCCCGGCTACTATCTGACCGGCGATGCCGGCGTCCTCGACGAGGACGGCTATCTCTGGATCATGAGCCGGACCGACGACATCATAAATGTCGCGGGCCATCGCCTCTCGACCGGGGCGATGGAGGAAGTGCTGGCGGCGCACCAGGACGTGGCGGAATGCGCCGTGGTCGGCGTTGCCGACGCGCTGAAGGGGCAGCTGCCGTTGGGTTTCGTGGTGCTGAAGGCGGGCGTCAACCGCCCGTCGGACGAGATCGTAGTCGAGCTCGTGCGCATGGTGCGCGAGTCCATCGGCCCGGTCGCCGCCTTCAAGCAGGCGGTGGTGGTGGAGCGGCTGCCCAAGACCCGCTCGGGCAAGATCCTGCGCGGCACGATGGCGAAGATCGCTGACGGCGAGGAGTACAAGACCCCGGCCACGATCGACGATCCGGCAATCCTGGGGGAGATCGCGGACGCGGTCCTGCCGATCGGCTATGGCGGCGGCCCGCCGGCCGAGAGTTAGGTCACTCTGACGTCGGCGCGAGAAAGGTGAGGGCGGTTCTACCGTAGCGGCGGCGATCCTGCACCGTGAGCGCTGCCGGCGGCTCGAAGGGGTCGTCAGCCCGGTGCTCGACCGCGATGGTCGCCTCATCGTCCAGCCAGCCACCCGCTGCCAGCGTTGCCAGTGCCAGTTCCGCGAGGCCGGAGCGGTAAGGCGGGTCCAGTAGAGCGAGATCGCACGGCGTGACTGCCGGCGGCAGGCGGGTCGCGTCGCAGGCGATGACCGTGGTCCGGTCGGCACATCCCAGCGCCTCGATGTTGGCGCGCAGCACCCCGCGCACGTCGGCTTCGCTTTCCACGGCGGTCAGCGACGCGGCGCCGCGGGAGAGCGCCTCCAGGCCGAGTGCGCCGGTTCCCGCGAACAGATCGACGACGTGGGCACCCTCTAGCGGCCCCGACATCCCGCCGTGGAGCAGGATGTCGAAGAGGGACTCGCGCACCCGCTCTCCGGTCGGGCGCACGCGCTTGCCGGCAGGCGCCCGCAGCCTGCGGCCGCGCAGGCTACCGCCGACGATCCGCATTCGCCGGGCTCCGTCTGCCGCCGAGCTGATCGCGGAGCACGCGCGGCGGGATTTCGGCGATCTCCCCGCGTCCAAGGCCGCCGAGCTGGAAGGGCCCGTAGGCCGTGCGGATGAGGCGGCTCACGGGCAGGCCGAGGTGCCCGAGCACGATGCGGATTTCCCGGTTGCGCCCCTCGGCGAGCGCAACGGTGAGCCAGGCATTCTGCCGATTCTGGCGGTCAAGATGTGCCTCGATCGGCCCGTAGCGGACTCCCTCCACGGTGACTCCCTTCTCAAGGGCTGTGAGCGCGCGCTCATCCGGCGTGCCTCGCACCCGCACCCGATAGCGTCGCCGCCAGCCCCGAGACGGGTGTTCCAGCTCGCGGGCGAGCGCGCCGTCGTTGGTCAGCAGCAGCAACCCCTCGGAGTTGAAGTCGAGCCGCCCCACGGTGACGACGTAACCGAGCTGCGCGGTTACCTTCTCGAACACGGTCGGGCGGCCCTGCGGGTCGCGATGGCTGGTGATGAGGCCGGGCGGCTTGTGGTAGCGCCAGAGACGCGCGGGCGCCGGCGCCGGCAGGGGCGCACCGTCGACGGTGATGAGGCTGGCGTCATCGACGTTGGTTGCCGGATTGCGCACGACCATGCCACCGAGCGTGACGCGACCGGCGGCGATCAGCCGCTCGGCGTCGCGCCGCGAGCAGAACCCCGCCCGGGCGATCCGCTTGGCGATGCGCTCGCCATGCCGGGCCGCTTCCGGTCGCGGCCGCTCAGCCGCCATGCCGTCATCCCGCATCGAGAGAAACGTTGTGCCGCACCTCGCACGCGCGCGGCAAGGCCCGGCACCTCAGGGCCGATTATCGTGACATGAGGCGCGAGCGCGATCTAGCGAGCACCGCAATTTGTTTGCGCAAGCGTGGGTCTCGCTCTACTGTCACCGCCCGGCCCCGAACCAGACCGCATCGCCTACCTCTGCGGCCTCGATGGCGAGCGGAGCCGAGGCGCCGTCGCCCAGGAGCGGGCCGGTACCGCGAACTAAGCGCGGAGGAGGATATGTTCCGACGCAAAGGCGGGGATCAGGAAGAAGACGGTCGGGCTCAAGAAGGCTCCGAGGAGCGCATCGCACCCAGCGTCGTCGTGGAATCGTCGCGACGCGGTGTGCCCAACAAGACCGTCGTTTTTCACCCGGATGTGCCGCGCGGCGCGCCCGACCCCCAGCCTGCGGATGCGCCGGGGCGCGCGGAGAGCGATCCCAAGCGGCTCACCGTCGGGCGGGAAACCACCATCAGCGGCGGCACGGTGCTCGATTGCGAGCGTCTCACGGTCGAGGGAACGGTCGAAGCCACGATGCCTGACGGGCGTCTGCTCGAGATCGTGAAGGGTGGCGTGTTCAAAGGCACCGTGACGGTGGACAACGCCGATATCGCGGGGGCGTTTGAGGGTGAGCTCAAGGTGAAGAAGCGGCTCTTCATCAGGGCGTCGGGCCGGGTTTCGGGCAAGATCCGATACGGCCAGTTCGAGGTCGAGCGGGGCGGCCGCCTCGACGGTCGCCTCGAATACGACCCGGCGGACCGGGAGGCGGACCTGCAGCCGGTGACGATGCCGCCAGCCGCCGACGACCAAGCGCCGTCGGAGGAGGCTTCCGAACCCGATCAGCTGGAGTTGAGTTCGAGCCCAGTCGATCTCCCGTCCGTGGCCGCGTCCAAACTGCGCGCGGACTAAGCCGTCTTGCCCTTATAGCGGCAGAGGTCGCGTACGACGCAGGCCGGGCAATCCGGCGTCCTTGCCTTGCAGACGTAACGGCCGTGCAGGATCAGCCAATGGTGCGCGTGCTGCTTGAAGCGCTCGGGCACGATGCGATTGAGGCCGTCTTCCACCGCGCGCGGCGTCTTTCCCGGCGCGAGCCCGCTGCGATTCGCGAGCCGGAATATGTGGGTGTCGACCGCAATGGTGGGCTCACCGAAGACCGTGTTGAGCACCACGTTCGCGGTCTTGCGGCCAACGCCGGGGAGCGCCTCGAGCGCCGCTCGGTCGTTGGGCACGGCGCCGCCGTGCTGCTCCACTAACGCCTTGCTGAGGGCGATCACGTTCTTGGCCTTCATGTTGTAGAGGCCGATGGTCTTGATGTGCTTCTTGAGCTGCGCTTCGCCTAGCGTAACCATCTCCGCTGGCGTTTCGACCTCGGCGAAGAGCGCTTTGGTGGCCTTGTTGACGCCCTTGTCCGTCGCCTGTGCCGAGAGCACCACGGCGACCAGCAGCGTATAGGGGTTGCGGTAGTCGAGTTCGGTGGTCGGTGCCTCGATACGCGCCGCGAGCCGCTCGAAAAACTCGTCGATCTTTGCCTTTTTCATGACCGATGGAGAGTATCCCTCAGCGCAGCCGGGGCAAGGGGGAGAGCCGATCGCGAAATTTTGCTGAACTCCCGGCATACCCCTTTTCTGCAACACGCATAATCCCGTACTCTGCAGCGCATGGATCACCCACTTGACAGAGGGTGCGAACCAAACTAGAACATATGCAGACGATTCCCTTTTTGTTCGATTGCGCGGAGTTTGCCGATGCTGACCAGAAAACAGAAGGAACTCCTGCTCTTCATCGACTCTTACATCAATGAGCGCGGTATGGCCCCCTCGTTCGAGGAGATGAAGGAGGCGGTCAACCTCAAGTCCAAGTCCGGCATTCACCGGCTCGTCAAGGCACTCGAGGAGCGCGAATTCCTTAGACGATTGCCGCATCGTGCGCGGGCGCTGGAAGTGTTGAGGCCGCCGCCATCGCGCGTTGCCGACCTGCCGGAACGGCAGCCGAGCCGGCGCTTCCGGCCGAGCGTCATCAAGGGCGATTTCCGTTCCGGGCGGGTCACCGAGCGACCGTCCGACGATCGGGCGAGCGTGGCACTGCCGCTCTACGGCCGCATCGCCGCCGGCACACCGATCGAGGCGTTGCGCGACGAGACCAACCAAATCGATGTCCCTGGAGGGATGCTGGGGGCGGGCGAGCATTACGCGCTCGAAGTCGACGGCGATTCGATGATCGACGCCGGAATTCTCGACGGCGATACCGCCGTGATCGAACGTTGCGAGACGGCCGAGAGCGGGGCCATCGTCGTGGCTCTGGTGGACGATAGCGAAGTCACGCTCAAGCGGCTGCGGCAGAAGGGCGAGTCCATCGCGCTGGAGCCCGCTAACACGCGCTACGAGACGCGCATCTTCGGCCCCGGCCGGGTGAAGGTACAGGGGCGGCTCAAGGGTATTCTGCGCAGCTACTGAGCCGTTATCGGCCCGGCCTGCGCCGGGCGACCCAAGGCCGCTTGCCGTGGGCGCCTGCCACGCTTTCCACACGGGCGCCATCTGGCTCGAGCCAGATGGCGTGGCCGCCGTGCCGCCAGAGGTCGAAACGGTCCACCACCGTCTCGGGGCCTTGGCACAGGTCCCAGGCCGGCACGGCGCTGACGACCAGGTCGGCGCGTCGGCAGTCCTCCTCGAACGCGCGCGGGTCGCGCACGAACGCGATGATTCGCTCGCCGCGCTGCTGGATGCATCCGAGCGTGTCGCAGCGAAGTCCGGCCGCGGGTGCATCGTTGCCGCCGCGCGGCCAGGTCGGCGTCTCCGCCTGCCCGTCACGCCTGAGCCACATGTCGCTCACGAAGCGCCCCCGCTGGCGGGTGGAGATCCAGAGCTGGCCGTCTTCGCCACGGGTCGCCATCACCTTGGCGTCGCCGTCGACCAGAATGTCCGGCCGCCGCTCCAGGCCGGCGAGCACCATGCCGCCGCCGATCACCGCGATCCCGAGAAAACGCCAGCGGCTGCGCCAGAGGCATAGCCACAGGCCGCCGACCGAGATCGCAAGCAAAGCCGCTGCCGGCATCGCCGGAACCAGGGTGACCGCTCCCGGTTGGGCCGCGACCTGGCGCGCAATCCAGACCACCGCGTCGATCCCCCAGCCCATCGGAGCAAGCGCGATCCCTTCGAGCCCGAACGGCATCAGCATGAGCGCGACAAGCCCCCAGGGCATGATCCAGAAGCCGGTGATCGGTACCGCGCCGAGATTGGCGAGGAGCCCATAGTCTGCGATGCGGTTGAAGTGGTAGACCGCGAAAGGGCCGGTAGCGATGCCGGCGACGAGCGAGGTGAGCGCCACGCCGGTCGCATAGACAAAGGGGCGGAGCGCGAGTCCGCCGCGCGCCGCCATTCGCGCGAGGGGGCCGCGTGCCGCCTCGTAGGTCGCGATCAGGGCGGTCGCAGCGGCGAAGGACATTTGGAAGCTCGGCCCGAGCATGCTTTCGGGCGCGATTGCCAAGACCAGCAGCGCGGCCCAGGCGATCAGCCGCATGGAGAGGCTCGCCCGATCCAGCATGATCGCGAGCAGCACGACGCCCACCATGACGAAGGCCCGCTGGGTCGGCACGCTCAT
The DNA here is from genome assembly GCA_022820945.1 of Alphaproteobacteria bacterium. Taxonomy (GTDB): domain Bacteria; phylum Pseudomonadota; class Alphaproteobacteria; order UBA828; family UBA828; genus WTGU01. The sequence continues at coordinate 20,756 of JAJEEP010000064.1, forward strand.
GCCCGAGAGCAACAGATACGCCGCGGCACCCAGCAGCGCGCACGCAGCCGCCCACTTCTTGATCGGCGCTCTGAGGGCGAGCGGCTCGATCAGCGCCAGCAGGCCCCGCGTGGCGAAGAAGATGAAGCCGGCGATGAGACCGACATGGAGCCCCGAAATCGCCAGCAGGTGGGCGAGGCCGGAATCCCGCATCGCCTTGATCGTGGTTTTCTCGATGGCGCTGCGGTCGCCGGTCAGAAGCGCCGACGCAAATGGCCCTGCCGAGGGCGAGGTGTGCGCGAGGATTCGCGACGAGACCCAATGGCGGACCCGCGACAGCAGCGAGAGCAGGCCGCCGCTTTCCCCCGTAGGAGCGGCCATCGGTTCGGGTGCACCGTAGACGAAGCCGACCGCGCCAATGCGCTGGAACCATGCCTGCCGCGCAAAGTCCCACGCACCCGGCTCCGCCGGCGTCGGCGGCGGCCTGAGCGAAGCCAGCGCGGTGAGCCAGGACCCCGGCGCGGCCATGCCATCCGGGCCGGAACTGCGTACGCTGAGCCGCACTTTCGCGGGAGTCTCGTCTGGGGCCAAACCCTCGATCGTCACGCGATCCAGGAGATAGCGCTGCGGGCCTTCGCCGGCGCCGACCCAGACCACGCGCCCGAACACGTCCACCGGGCCGATAGGGGCCGCGAGCACCGGGGCGGTGAGCCGGTCCGAGCGCCAGTCTGCCGCGGCGAGGCCGGCGGCAAGCAGCGCCAGTGCTGCGAGACCCAGGGCCGGTGCGGTATGCCGGCGCAACAGCAGCCCAGCGAGCGCGAAGAGCGCGGCAGCCGCCGGTGCGATCCAGCCGATGGGCTCCACCGGCAGCGTGAGGTAGAGGCCGCTGCCCGCACCGAAGAGGACCGGCACCCACAGGAACACCCGGCGACGCTCGGCGACCCAGGCCGCATCTAGATGGATGCGCAGCCCGGCCGCAAGCCTCAACACGCGGGCAGCGCCCCGCCGCCGCACGGCCGACGGCCATCCGGTCGCCTGTCGTCGGGCGATGTGCTAAACGCTCGACCGTTCCGAGCCGTGGCCGAGGGCCGGGTCGTCTGCCGGGGGTGAGACCGCACATGAGCGTCGTCACGCGCTTCGCGCCATCGCCGACCGGCATGCTGCACCTCGGCGGCGCGCGCACTGCCCTTTTCAACTGGCTTTACGCCCGTCACCACGGCGGCAAGTTCTTGCTCAGGTTGGAGGATACCGACCGCAAGCGCTCGACCCCCGAAGCCATCGCCGCCATCGTCGACGGACTCGCCTGGCTCGGCCTGGATTGGGACGGCGAGATGGTGCGGCAATCGGAGCGCAAGCAGCGCCACGCCGACGTCGCACAAGACCTGCTCGCAGCCGGCGGCGCCTACCGCTGCTACTGCACGCCGAAGGAGCTGGAGGCCATGCGTGCCGACGCCCGGGCCCAGGGCCGGTCCGCGCTCTACGACGGACGCTGGCGGGACCGCGACCCGGCGGAGGCGCCGCCCGGCATCGATCCCGTAATCCGCTTTCGAGCGCCGCAGGAAGGGGAAACACTGATATCTGATTTGGTGCAACGTGATATCAAAATAGATAACACGGCTCTCGACGACATGGTACTGCTGCGCGCCGACGGCACGCCGACCTACATGCTCTCGGTGGTCGTGGACGACCACGACATGGGCATCACCCATGCCATCCGGGGCGACGACCACCTCACCAACGCCTTTCGCCAGACCCAGCTGTTCCGCGCCCTCGGCTGGGAGCCGCCGGCCTACGCCCACATCCCGCTGATCCACGGGCCGGACGGCGCAAAGCTCTCCAAGCGGCACGGAGCGGTCGCCGTCGGCGCCTACGCCGAGCTCGGCATTCTGCCGGCGGCCATGCGCAATGCGCTGCTGCGGCTCGGCTGGAGCCACGGCGACGACGAGATCATCGACACCGATCAGGCGATTGCCTGGTTCGACCTGGACGCGGTGAACCGCGGCGCGGCGCGCTTCGACATGGAGAAGCTGCAGAGCCTCAACAGCCACTACATCCGCGAGAGCGCCGATGCGGACCTGCTGGCCGATGTCGAGCAACGGCTCGCCGCGCGCTATCCGGCCGCCGCCACGGACGAAGGGCGCCGGCGAATCATGGCCCTGCTGCCCGAGGCCAAGGCGCGGGCGAAGACGCTGGTCGAGCTCGCGGACAAGCTGGCGTTCCTGTTTCGCGATCCGCAATGCGAAATGACACCCAAGGCGCACCGGCTGCTCAAAGGCCTCAGCTTGGAGACACAGGCGCACCTGGGCGCACTCACCTACATGCTGGAAGAGTTGGCAGAGTGGGACGAGGCCGAGATCGAACGCTTCGTGCGCGCCTTTGCCGAGGGCGAGGGGGTCGGGCTGGGGAAGATCGCCCAGCCGATGCGAGCGGCCTTGACGGGCTCGCATGCGTCGCCCGGGATCTTTGCCGTCATGGCGGCGCTTGGGCGTGAGGAGACGATAGCCCGTCTCCTTCCCTTCGGCATCCTGGTCGCCGGACGGTAGCCGGAGACGGAGGAGAGCGTGGCGGCGACCACGGACGCCGGCGGCCGAGGGAGGAGCGAACGATGACGGACGACCGGGTCGACCTAGCGATTACCGGCGCGCATTTCTGGCGGGAGGAGACGCCGCGAGACCTTTTCGTCAGGGACGGCCGCTTCGTGCCCTCGCCCTCGGGCGGGACGGCCGCGGCGGCAAACACCATCGACGCCGGTGGGCGCCTCTGCGTGGCGGGCTTCCTGGAGCCGCACATCCATCTCGACAAGGCGCAGATCAACGACGACGTCAGGCCCAACCGCTCCGGCACCCTCGACGAGGCTATCGAGATCATCTGGGCCCGCAAGCGCGCCTACACGGTCGAAGAGATCACCGCGCGCGCAATACGGACCATCCGCACGGCCGTCGCCCATGGGGTCACGCGCTTCCGCAGCCATGTCGATGTGGACAGCATCGGCGGTCTCCGCCCGCTGGAAGGCGTGGTCGAAGCGCGCGAGCGCACCCGCGACATTGCCGACATTCAGATCGTCGCCTTCCCGCAGGAAGGCATCTTCAAGGACAAGGGCACCGACGACCTGATGTGGCAGGCGATGGAGGCCGGCGCCGACCTGGTGGGCGGCATGCCCTTCAACGAGAACTCACCCGCCGACAGCGCGCGGCACATCGCTTTGGCCTTCGAAATCGCGAAGCACCACGACGCCGACATCGACATGCACGTGGACGAGACCGACGATCCCGACGCCAAGACTCTGGAGATTCTGGCCGAGCAGACCATGGAACACGGTTGGCACGGGCGCGTCACCGCCGGCCACACCTGCGCGCTGGCGGGCTACGAGGAGGACTACGCCAACCGCGTGATCGGGCTGGTGCGCGACGCCGGCATCCACATGATCGTGAACCCGGCGACCAACCTCATTCTCCAGGGGCGGGGCGATGCGTAGCCCAAGCGGCGCGGCATCACCCGCGTAAAGGAGTTGCTGGAGGCCGGCGTCAACGTCTCCTGCGGGCAGGACTGCATCCGCGATCCCTTCTACCCGTTCGGGCGCGGGGACCCGCTGGAGGTGACGTTCCTCACGAGCCACGCCGCGCACATGAGCCGCCCGCACGAGATCGAGACGGTCTTCGACATGCAGACCGGTGCCGCCGCCCGCACCATGCGGCTGGAAGACTACGGGGCGGAGCCGGGCTGCGTCGCCGACCTGGTGATCATTGACGCGGCCGATCCTCTCGAGGCGCTGACCAGGGGGGCGGACCGCACCCACGTCATCAAGCGCGGCCAGGTGGTCGCCGAGACCGTGACCCAGCGGCGCACGGCCTGGTCCTGAGAGCGGCAGGGGAGGGAGCCATGGCCATCGACGTTGCGAAGATCGAGATCAAGTCGGTCTCGGACGCCTCGGGCCTGGAGGAGCTGATCGCGTCAGGCCGCATGGCGGCGGATGAGGTCGTGGCCGTGATCGGCAAGACGGAGGGCAACGGCGGGGTCAACGACTTCACCCGCATCCTGTCGGATACCGCTTTCCGCGGCGTCCTGCTCAAGCACGGCACGCGTAGCGAGGCGGAAGTCGGCGAGATCCCCATGGTCTGGTCCGGCGGCTGCGACGGGGTGCTTACTCCCCACGCGACCGTCTTCGCCAGCAACGACGAGACCGGGCCGGCGGACTCGCTGCGCCTCGCCATGGGGACCGCCATGAGCGCGCCGATCCTGCCCGAGGACATCGGCCGGCCCGCGATGGCGGAGAAGATCGCGGACGGCGTGCGCGCGGCGATGGCGGATGCGGGGATCGGCGACCCGGCGGATGTCCACTACGTCCAGACCAAGACGCCGCTGCTCACCATCGATACGGTGCGGGAGGCGCACGGGCGCGGCGAGACCGTGGCCTGCGAGGTCCATGAATCGATGGGGGTCTCCAACGGCACCACCGGGCTCGGCATCGCCATCGCGCTCGGCGAGGTGAGCATGCCTAGGGCAGACGAAATCTGCCGCAATCTCGATCTCTACTCTTCGGTCGCCTCGTGCTCGTCCGGCGTGGAGCTCGAACGCGGGCAGATCGTCCTCTTCGGCAACGCACCGGGGGCTGGCGGGCGCTTCCGTATCGGCCACGGCGTGATGCAGGACGCGCTCGACATCGACGGCATCTACGACGGCATCCGCAATGCAGGCCTCGACCTGCCGGAGCGCCCGCACGCCGCCGATCTCGGCGACAAGCTGGTGAACTGCTTCATCAAGTGCGAAGCCGACCGTACCGCGCGGCTGCGCGGCCGCCGGCAGATCATGCTGGACGATTCCGACGTTCACCATCACCGCCATTCCAAGGGTGCGGTGGGCGGCGTCGCCGCAGCCGCGATCGGCGATCCCGCCGTGTTCGTTTCGGTCGATGCGATGCACCAGGGGCCGCAGGGCGGCGGCCCGGTGGTGGCGATCGTGGACCTAGGAGCCTAGACTCGTCTAATCCGCGTCGGCCTCAACCGGCGGTGCCCAGTGGCGCAGGGCGGCCGATTCGATGGTGCCGTCGGGCATCACGGTGCCGTCGAGATTGGCTTGGCCGAAGAAGGCGTCGGCCACCTCGGCGCCCCGGAAGTCCGCGCGGATCAGGTCGGCCTCGCGAAAGTTCGCTTCGCGCAGATTGGCGCCGGCCAGGTCCGCCGTCGCGAGCCGCGCGCGCTTGAAGCTCGCGCCCGAAAAATTCGCTTCGCGCAGGTTGGCGCCGATCAGCACCGCCTCCTCCAGCTTGGCGAGGCGCCCGTCGGCGCGGCCGAGATTGGCGTCCTCCAGGTCGGCGAGGCGGAGGTCGGCGCAGTAGAGCTCGGCGCCGCTGAAATCAGCGCCCTGGCACTTGGCGCCCGCGAGCTCGGCTTGCGCCAGATTGCACTCGGAGAGCACGGCGCCGCCGAGATCAGCGACCTTGAGGTCGGCGCTCCAGAGGTCGGCGCCCGCGAGCCGCGCGCCGCGCAGCACGGAACCTTTGAACGTTGCGAGCCGGAGGTTCGCCCCGGTGAGGTCGGCGCCGGAGAGATCGGCACCCCACAGGTCGACCTCGCGCAGGATGCTGCCGGCGAAACTCGCCCCGCGCAGGTCGGCCTGGCGGAAGTGGAAACCCTGCAGGTCGAAGCGCGAAAGGTCGGCGCCGGCGAGCTTGCCGGCACGAATCTGGTCCCCGTTCGGCCGCCAGCCCGTCATTCCACCCCACCCGCCGTTTCGATACGGACCGGTGTTCCCACGCGGAGCCCGAGCAGACGGTCCGCCCGGCCCCGGTTGACCGCGATCTCGGCGAGGCCGTTCGCGTTCTCGTACCAGAAGGCCGCACCCGGCTCCGCGTCGGAGAACGTGCGCAGCCGCGCGAACCGCCGGGGACCGGCGGCGAGCATCGCGTCCTCCGGCAGGCGGTCCGCGCGCAGCCCCGTCATCGCGTTGCCGTAGGGGTCGATGTAGACGATCGCCGTGCGGTCGGCAGGCCAGTCGGTGCCTACCGTCGCGGCAGCGTCGAGCGGCGTACCAGGCACCGCCTCGCCGCGGGCCAAGCACGCCCCTACTGGCGCGAAGAGGTCGCGGCCGTGGAAGGAGGCGGAGAGGGCTGGCGGCTGCCAGGTGATCGTAAACCAGCGCGCATCGCCAGCGTGACGGGCAACGATGGCAAGCAGGCCGTTATCGGGACCCACGTACCAGCTCTCGTCCGCGCTGAGCGCGACCGGCGCACGGTCGCTGCCGACGCCTGGATCGACCACGCAGACGAAGACCGCGCCCGGTGGAAACGCCGGCGCGAAGGCCGCGAGCAGATAGGCCGCAGGCTCCGGGTCGCAGGCCGGCAGGTCGTCCGCGAGGTCGATCACGGGGATGCCCGGGGCCTCGCGGGCGAGCGTGGCCTTCATCTGTCCCGTATAGGGCCCGCCCGGCCCGAAATCGGTGAACAGGACAATCATGCGCCGCCTGCACCGGGCGGTGGGTCGTCGAGATTGTCCATCCCCATGTATGACTCGAAAGCGCCGTCGACGCCCAGCAACTGGCCCGAGATGTGGCGGCCGGAGTCGGAGCAGAGATAGAGCGCGAGGTCGGCGATTTCCTGCTCTTCAATGCCGGTGCGCATGGCGATGTTGCCGAGGATGGTCGCCTCCATCTCTTCCACCGTACGGCCCGCGGCCTCGGCCTTGGCGCGAATAACGCGGGCGCCCCGCTCGTTGAGGATGTAGCCCGGCAGAATCGCGTTGACGCTGATGTTGGCGGGGCCGAGCTCGATGGCGAGCGTCTTGGTCAGGCCGGTGATCGCGAACTTGGACGTGGCGTAGGGGAGCCTGAGCGGGAAGCCGAGCCGGCCGGCGGTGGACGAGATGTTGACGATGGCGCCGCGGCCGGCCTCACGCATGAGCGGGACCGCGCGCCGCGCGCAATAGAACTGGCCGGAAATGTTGACCGCGATCGTGCGGTCCCAGTCGGCCGGCTCGATCTGCTCCACCCGCGCGGTGGGGCCGGCGATCCCTGCGTTGTTGACCAGGACATCGACGCCGCCCATGGCGTCCGCCGCTGCCTCGAACAGCCGGTCGACCTCGGCCGTGTCGCCGACATCGGCCTCGATCGCGCCAATCCCTTCGGCCCGCACGTCTTCCACCAAGCTGGGCTGGACGTCGCAGGTGAAGACCGCCGCGCCATTGGCCGCCAGTGTCTCCGCAATAACGCGTCCGATGCCCGAGCCGCCGGCAGTCACCACCGCGCGACGCCCTTTACACGATACCTCCATGATCCGCTCCCGCTGCTGAAGAGGGCACCAGAGTAACGGGCCGGACGCGACTTGCCGAGAGTGGCGAATACATGCCCGTTGATGCGGTATTGAGCCGCTCTCTCCATAGACCATGACCGGCGACACCATCTTCGCGCTGTCTTCCGGTGGCGGCAGCGCCCGGCCTCGCGGCGCTGGAAGCCGAGATCGCGGCGCACCTCGACGATGCCCGCCGGGGCGAGCGCCTGCGCAAAGGTTTCACCATGGCCATCGCGGGCGCGCCGAATGCGGGAAAGTCTAGTCTTCTCAATCGGTTAGCGGGGCGCGACGCAGCCATCGTCTCGACCCGCGCGGGCACCACTCGCGACATAGTCGAGGTCCGCCTCGATCTGGCCGGCTGGCCGGTTACCCTCGCCGTCGTCGGGCCGGCGGACGAACGGCTGGCGGAGGAACTGAGGTTGGCGGCGCACGCGCGGGGACGCATCACCGGCCGGGTCGACGTGGAGGCCGTGCTCGACCAGGTCTTCCGCGACTTTTGCATCGGCAAGTAGAGTCAGGCGCTTGGCGCTTTACGAGCGCGCGCGCGTGTCCTATAGGGTGCGCCGGGCCGGCGAGACCAAGGCCGGGAGGGCGGCCATGAGCCGCGAGCGTTTCGATGTCATCGTGATCGGGGGCGGCCACGCCGGCTGCGAGGCCGCGGCGGCGGCCGTGCGCATGGGCGCTGCGACGCTCCTCATCACGCAGAAGCGCGACACCATCGGGGCGATGTCGTGCAATCCCGCGATCGGCGGGCTCGCCAAGGGCACGCTGGTGCGCGAGGTGGACGCGCTCGACGGGCTCATGGGCCGCGTCGCCGACGAGGCGGGCATCCAGTTTCGCGTGCTGAACCGCAGCAAGGGCCCGGCCGTGCGCGGGCCACGGGCGCAGCAGGACCGCGCGCTCTACCGCGCGGCCATGCAGGCGGCGCTTGGCTCCCAGCCCAACCTCACGATCCGCGAGGGCACGGTCGAGGACCTAGCGCTGGATGCGGCGGCAGAGGCACGACCCCGCGTGCGCGGCGTGGTGCTGGGGGACAGCGCGCTCATCCCCGCGCCGCAGGTGGTGCTCACCACCGGCACCTTCCTGCGCGGGCTGATCCATATCGGGGAGCGGCAGATCCCGGCGGGGCGCGTGGGCGATGCGCCGGCGACGGGCCTCGCCGAGACGCTGGAGCGATTGGGCTTTCGGTTGAGCCGGCTGAAGACCGGCACGCCGCCCCGGCTCGACGGCCGCACCATCGACTGGGCCGGGCTGGAGGTGCAGGAGGGCGACGATCCGCCCGAGCCCTTCTCGTTTCTCACGAACGCGATCGCGCGTGCTCAGGTGCCGTGTCACATCACCGCCACCGGGCCCGAGGGGCACGACCTGATCCGCCGCAATCTCGCACGCTCCCCCATGTATTCGGGCGCGATCGAGAGCCGCGGGCCCCGCTACTGCCCTTCCATCGAGGACAAGGTGGTGCGCTTCGCCGAGCGCACCTCGCACCAGATTTTCCTCGAGCCGGAGGGACTTGAGGACCACACGGTCTATCCCAACGGGATCTCGACCGCGCTGCCGGAAGACGTGCAGCGCGCGCTGGTGGCGACCATTCCGGGGCTCGAGCGGGCGGCGATCCTGCGGCCGGGCTACGCCATCGAGTACGACCACGTGGACCCGCGCGAGCTGAGCCCCGCGTTGGAGACCGACCGCATCGCGGGCCTCTACCTCGCGGGCCAGATCAACGGGACCACCGGCTACGAAGAGGCGGCGGCACAGGGCATCGTCGCCGGCATCAACGCCACGCGGGCGGCGGACGGCGGCGAGCCGTTCACGCTCGATCGCGCCGAGGGCTATATCGGCGTGCTGATCGACGATCTGGTGACGCAGGGAGTGAGCGAGCCCTATCGCATGTTCTCGTCGAGGGCCGAGTACCGCTTGCGGCTGCGGCCGGACAACGCAGACCGGCGATTGACCGCACGCGGGATCGAGGCCGGTTGCGTGGGGGGCGAGCGGGCGCGGCGCTTCGCCGCCAAGAGTGAAGCACTGGCCGAGACCGAAGGCCTGCTCGACTCGCTCGATGCCACACCCGATACGCTGCGCCGCCATGGCATCACGGCGAACCGGGACGGGCGCAGGCGCACCGCCCGCGAGCTGATCGGCTATCCCGACGTGACCCTGGCGCAGCTCGCGGCACTCTGGCCGGCGCTGGCGGCGCTGGAGCCCGAGATCGTGCGCGCGCTGGAGAACGACGCCCATTACCGGGGCTACCTGGAGCGGCAGCAGGCGGACATCGCGGCGTTTCGTCGAGACGAGGCGCTCAGGCTGCCTGGCGATCTCTCATTCGAGCGGGTCGGCGGGCTCTCCCACGAGATGCAACAACGCCTCGCCGCCGCGCGGCCCGCGACGCTCGGCGCGGCGGGCCGGGTGCCGGGTGTGACGCCGGCGGCGCTGACGGCGCTGCTGGCGCATGTGCGCAAGACGGGCCCCCGCAAGAGCGCGGCGGAGGCCGGGCGCGGCTAGAACCGGATGGAGCCGGGCGAGGCCTTCCGGCGCGATGTTTCACGTGAAACACGCGAGCGGCTCGAGATCTACGAGACTCTCCTCCGGCAACGGCAGCGGCGCGTCAACCTGGTCTCGGCGGCATCCCTGCCCGCACTCTGGACGCGGCACTTTCTCGACTCGGCACAGCTTGCCCCCCTGCTCGCAGACGATTCCGTCGGCCACACGGTCGATGTCGGCAGCGGCGCCGGCTTCCCCGGCATGGTGCTTGCGATCCTGGACGCGGACCGGCGGTTCTCGCTCGTCGAGGCCAATGGCAAGCGTTGCGCCTTCCTGCGCGAGGTGGCGGACGCAACCGGCACCCAGGTCTCCGTCATCGAAGGCCGGCTCGAGGCGCCGGAGGTCCGGGCCGCGCTTGGCCCCGCCGGCACGATCGTCGCCCGCGCCTGCGCGCCGCTGGTGGATTTGCTAGGTCTGGTTTTTCCCGTGCTGGACACCCATACATATTGTATATTCCCGAAAGGACGCCGCTACCGGAGCGAGCTGGAGACGGCCCGCCGCCGCTGGAATTTCGCGGTCGAGATCGTCCCCAGCCGGACGGCGGCCGAGGCGCGGATACTGAGGATCAGCGATGTCGAACGGCGCCGCCCCCCCTGAGACCGGCGCCCCGCCCGCGCCGGGATCGGCCAGGCGGCCCCGGATCATCGCGGTCGCGAACCAGAAGGGCGGCGTCGGCAAAACCACCACCGCGATCAACCTGGGCACGGCGCTCGCGGCGGCCGGCCGCCCGGTTCTGCTGCTCGACCTCGACCCGCAGGGGAACGCCAGCACCGGCCTCGGCATCCCTCCGGCGGAGCGCGCACCCGGCTCTTACGGCCTGCTCCAAGGAACGTCGCTCGCTGCTGCCCGGCGGCAAACGACAGTGCCGGGGCTTTCCGTGGTGCCGGCGACCCGCGACCTCGCGGGCGCCGAGATCGAACTGTCCCAAGCCCCCAGGCCGCAGCACTGCCTGAGGGACGCGCTGGCGCCGGCGCTCGCCCGCGAGGGCACGCTCAGCAGCACGCATGGCGGCGAATCCGGCTACGTGCTGATCGACTGCCCGCCGTCTCTTGGCATGCTAACTGTCAACGCTCTGGTCGCCGCGGACTCCGTGCTGGTGCCACTGCAGTGCGAATTCCTTGCGTTAGAAGGGCTTAGCCAGGTGCTGACTATCGTGGAACGCGTGCGCACCGCGTTCAATCCGGCGCTCCGCGTGCAAGGCGTCGTGCTCACCATGTTCGACAAGCGCAACAACCTCTCGGCCCAGGTGCGCGACGACGTGCGCACCCACCTGGGCGATACGGTGTACGAGACCATCATCCCGCGCAACGTGCGGGTCTCCGAGGCGCCGTCCTTCGGTGTTCCCGTTTTGCTCCACGATTTCCGCTGCCCCGGCGCCCAGGCCTACGCCCACCTGGCCGGCGAGCTGCTCCGGCGCGAGCGAACCCGGAAGGAGAGCGCAGCATGACAACCGATGCGAGCGGCCCGACGCGCCAGCGCGGCCTCGGCAAGGGCCTCGCCGCCCTCCTCGGCGAAACCATGGAGGCAGGCGCGCTCGGCGGGCGAGACGGTGCGCTGCTCTCCATCCCCATCGAACACCTGACGCCGCATCCCAACCAGCCGCGCCAGCACTTCGACGAGGCGGAGATCGAGAGCCTGGCCGCCTCGATCCGGGAGAAGGGCATCGTCCAACCCCTGGTGGTGCGGCTCGGCCCAAGCGGCGAGGACGGTGCGCCCTACCAGATCATTGCGGGCGAGCGGCGCTGGCGGGCGGCGCAGCGGGCCGGGCTCCACGAGCTGCCGGCGGTGGTCCGCCGCCTGAGCGATGCCGAAAGCATCGAGATCGCGCTGGTCGAGAACCTGCAGCGCCGCGACCTCAACCCGCTGGAGGAGGCGACCGCCTATCGCCGCCTGATCCGCGAGTTCGACCACCGGCAGGAGGATGTGGCGACCGCACTCGGCAAGTCTCGCAGCCACGTGGCCAACACGGTGCGCCTGCTCGACCTGCCCGAGAAGGTGAAGGCACTGGTGGGCGACGGCACGCTGAGCGCAGGCCACGGCCGCGCGTTGCTGGCAGCGGCCGACCCGGCGGCGCTCTGCGACACCGTGGTGCGCTTGGGGCTTACCGTGCGCCAGACCGAGGCCCTGGTGCGCCGCGCCGGCGAGGGGCGGACACGCCAGCCGAAGACCCGCGCGGCCGACCCCAACCTCAGGGCGCTGCAGGACGACTTGAGCCGCATGCTCGGCCTCAGGGTCACCATCGACCCCGCCGCCCGCGGCGCCGGCGGCCGCATGACCATCGCCTACAAGGAGCCGGAGCAGCTCGACGCGCTCATCAACCGCCTGCGCGCGGGCCCGTCAACCCGCCCGCCCCTAAAAGCCGTCTAGGGTCGCCAATCAGGCAGCAACATCAGTGTGTTAGGGCGGGCGCCTAAATTTATAGATGTCTTGCTAACGTATTAATTGGCGGCTCGCTCTTGCGCGGCGGTCCGCGAGCGGTCGAAGCTCCCGCCCCTCTACGGCGCGCTCCTCTGCCAGCTCGGGATTATCGAAATGCTCCTGCGCGGCAAGGTCCGCCAAGTCTCCTGGCAATCGTCACGCTCCTGTCGGCGTGATCGGAGCCGTCGTATGCCGCGAGTATCGACTTGAACATCGACCACTCGCCGATCTGGGCCATGGGTGACCGGCCTGGCGCACGCCCAGACCTTGTGGCGTTCCATCTGTTTTCGACGCGTTGGGTTTGAGACAGATCAATACCCGAGACCGCCAGCACGGCCATGCTGGCGCAGGCCCGGCGAGCGGCGTGCAGGCCATAGCCCTGGCAAGAAATGCGGGCCAGACTGCTGCGAGACGCTGCCCGCGTTCGACGACGGATCGAGGCCCTTCAATGGTGAGCCAGTATCGCATCGAAACCCTCTTCCTGTCGCAGGAGGATCTTCTGCGCGCAGGCTGCCTGGATATGGGAATGGCGATGGAGGCGGCCGAACAGGCCATGCTCGCCTACCAGAAGGGCGACATCATGTTCCCCGAGAAGATCGTGCAGATCTTCAACCAGGACACGCAGGCCCGCATCAACTGCCTGCCGGCGACGTTGCTGCCTGAGAAGATTTGCGGCGTGAAGTGGGTCTCCGTCTTCCCCGAGAACCCGGAGGTCCATGGCATACAGAACCTCTCGGCGGTCATGATCCTCTCCGAGATCGAGCACGGCTTCCCTCTTGCCCTGCTGGAAGGGACGCTCTGCTCCAACATGCGGGTCGGCACCATGGGCGGGATCGCCGCGAAACACCTCGCCCTGTTGACGCCGGTGAAGAGGCGCGCTTATTCGCCGGTTTTCCAGCGCGTGAGGCTGTTTTCGGCAGACGGTTGAGCGCCGACGCTGTTGGTTCGGTGACGAGGGCATGATTCTGTAGTTGGTTTCGGCCGCGATCGGGC
>JAJEEP010000104.1 GCA_022820945.1 Alphaproteobacteria bacterium
GAGGCCGAGTTCGGACAACTCGGGGAGCGGTGTCATGGGGGCCTCCGTTCTGACAGCCGAATACACTGTCAGAACAATACCCGAAAACGACCGAAGACCACACACTTCGTTCAAATCTCACAATCCCGACGTACACCCGGCTCTTGTCTTGCGCTGGATTCAGACTGACAATCCAACCCATGGGCTCCAGCTCTCCGTTGACGCTGATGGCACTACCGACATCAGCTACCCTGTAGGTAGTTCGCAGCAGATAGGCATACGCTCAACACCCTCTACCGGGGGTGACGATACAGCGCTCACCTACTGGCGGCTGCGGTTTTGATACAATAGAATGGCTTCCAGCTCTTGTACCCACCATGACCATACTCGACACCGAGCTCTGAGGACGCTTCTCTCCGTTCGGTCCTGTTGGCATTGAAGCTCTCCTGATTGTTCAAGTATTGTTGCGGTAAAATGCAGCGTGCGTTAATGCTTTACCGAACGGCGTGAACGCCAAGCTGATACACTACCAGATTTTCACACCAGAGATAATGTGAACTCAACCTTTGGTGCGGTCTCTATTGATCGTGACCCAGGTCCCTTATCTCGTCTTCAATAGCGTTCAAGGTAAATCCATCGCAGCGCCTGTCCGGCCCCTCGAACGGCACGAAAAAATAGTGACCCTTTCGGGTCACCCACAGCTCCGCTGTTTTCAGTACAGTGCCTGTTGGCGTGCATCCCATTTGGCCGAGTCTCGTTTCAACTTCTTCGCGCGCGCACAACCGGACTGAGATCATGCCGTTAGCTGGCCGCGCGCGTGATGGCGAATTGGCCAGTCTGCATCGCCGCGACGACTGGCGTGGGGTCTGGAGAGGGTGCGAGCAGCGCTTCCACCGACGGCACCACCGGGTGCCATTCGATATCGATGTCGTGGTTCGCCTTGAACAGCACCTGGATCGCTGGCCCTATGTCGGCGAATACGGCGTCCCTGTCGGCACCGGATAGATGAAGGCCAGGAACGTCGGGGCTTGAAACACGCACGCCGCCGTCGCCGCGCTCTTCGCAGACAACGCGTATGATGGCCGTTTCGTTGTGATACATGGCGGTCTCCCGTTGCATGTAATTTTGACTTTCGCACGTTTCATGCAAATTGCAATACAGAAACCAATCACCACAAATTACCATTTCATTTCAGTATGTTGTGGACATCTACAGCCCACATCTGAAGGTTATAAGAGGAGGATTCAGAGAAAACCTGTCAATTGAGATCGATTGAACCGAGGAAGTAACTTCGGTGGTTCAGGCGACAGACAAGTGCGCCGCCACGTCTAAATCCCCAGGGCGCAGCCGTCCTTGCGGGGGTCGGAGCCGCCGGTGAGCACGCCGGTGGCGCGGTCGATGGCGATCGCCTGACCGCCTCCGTGGGGGATGTCCGACCACGCGACCGTGTGACCGAGGGCGGCGAGACGCCGGGCGGTCTCCTCGGCGATGGTGGTCTCCAGCGCCATGACGCCGCCGAAGTGGAAGGCGCGGGGGCAATCCAGTGCCGCCTGCGGGTCCATGCCGTAGTCGATCACGTTGGTGAGGAAGTGGGCGTGGCCGCAGGCCTGGAAGTGCCCGCCCATGACGCCGAAGGGCATCACGGCGTGCTCGCCCTGCCCCACCATGCCGGGGATGATCGTGTGCATGGGCCGCTTGCCGCCGGCGATACGGTTGGGGTGGTCGGGGTCGATGACGAAGCTCGCGCCCCGGTTCTGCAGCAGCACGCCCGAGCGCGTGCAGAGCCCGGTGCCGAACGACGCGAACAGCGAGTTGATGAAGGAGATCGCGTTGCCCTCGCCATCCACCACGGTCAGGTAGACGGTATCGCCGTGGGCCGGGTAGCCGGGCGGCAGCTCCGCCGGCATGGCGCGGGCCGGGTCGATGTGACGGCGCATGGCGTCCGCATAATCGGCCGAGAGCAGGCCCGCCACCGGCACCTCCACCGCGTCGGGGTCGGCAATCAGCGCCGTGCGGTCCCGGTAGCCGAGGCGGCTCGCCTCGGCCTCCAGGTGCAGGCGTTCGGCGCCCACGGGATCGAGACCGGCAAGCTCGAAGCCCTCCAGCATGTTGAGGATCAGCAGCGCGATGATGCCCTGGCCGTTGGGCGGGCACTCGTAGATGTCGTAACCCCGGTAGTCGGTGCTGATGGGCTCCACCGCCTGGGGCGCGAAGCCGGCGAGGTCGTCCGCCGTCATCAGGCTGCCGTGGGTGGCGAGGCGGGCCACGATGTCGTCCGCAATGGCGCCTCTGTAGAAGGCGGCGGCGCCCTCCTTCGCGATCAGGCGGAGGGTCTCGGCCAGCGCGGGCAGGCTGTGCAGGGAGCCTGCGGCAGGCGTCCGCCCGCCGGGCAGGTAGATGGCGCGGGCGTTCTCGCAGGCCTTGAGCTTCTCCGCATTCTGCGCCCAGTCGTGAGCGACGCGGCTGTGAACCACGAAGCCCTCCTCGGCGTAGCGGATGGCGGGCTGGAGCACCTCGTCGAGGCCCCTGGTGCCGTGGTCCGCCAGCAGCTTCTCCCAGGTGCCGACGGCGCCCGGCACGGTGGTGGCGTGCGCGCTCTCGAAGCCGATGGCGTCGATGCCCTGCTCCCGGAACCAGTCGACGCTCGCCGCTGCGGGCGCCCGGCCTGAGCCGTTGATGGCGTAGGGCGGCACCCGGCCGCCGGGGGCGTAGAGGGCGAAGCAGTCGCCGCCGATGCCGGTGGATTGCGGCTCGACTACGCCCTGCACCGCGCAGGCCGCGATCGCGGCATCCACCGCGTTGCCGCCCGCGCGCAGAATCTCGATCGCCGTCGCGGTCGCCAGCGGATGCGAGGTCGCCGCCATGCCGCGCGTGCCGTGGACCATGGACCGCCCCGGACGCTGAAAATCCCTCATTGGCCGACTCCCCCCGCCATCGCGCCGCCGCGTTGGGCGCGCTGCCGAGGTTTTAGACCCTTTGCCGCCCGCACGAAACGCCTCACGCGCCTTCACGAACTGTTGCACAGCCGAATCGGCCGCTCGCATGGCAGGGGCGGGGGAACCTTGTTAGTGTCGCCCGCACCTGCCCGGCCCGAGCGGCATGCTTGCGAAGGGCGCCGCCCGGGCCAATATCAGTAGCAACAACGCGCGCGAAGCCATTGCGCGCAGGGTTACGCGACAAGAACCGCAACGCGAGGGTCAAGAATATGCGCTTGATACGGTTGGCGACCGCAGGCTTGGTCGCCGGAGGCATGGGGCTCGCGGCCGTCGCCGCGGCACCGGCCTCGGCGGCGGAGCCCCAGCGGATCACGGTGACCGGCGAGGTCATCGATTCCTGGTGCTACCTGAGCGAGATCATGTGGGCGACCGGCTCGGCCCATCACCGCTGCGCGGTCTGGTGCGCGCGGGGCGGCGTGCCGGTGGGCATCCTGAGCGAGGACGACGAGGAGGTCTACGTCGTGCTCATGATGGAGAACAATCCCGACGTGATCGGCAACAAGGCGATCTTCCGCATGCAGACCAACGAGGTCGTCGTCACCGGCGATCTCTACCAGCGCGACAGCGTCAACTACCTCGCCGTCAGCGAGATCGTCGAAGACCATGGGATCGTGAACTACTCCCACGAGGACTTCGACATCCAGCCGGGAGGGCTCTAGTCATGCCGGCCCATCGCACGATAATCCGCTTCATCGCTGCCCTCGTCTTCGTAGGCTCGATGGCGGCCGCCGGCATCGCGTCTGCCGCCAACAGCTGGGGGCTGCCCGACGAGGTCGAGGCACGCTTCGACGCCAAGGTGACGGACGTGCTCTGCGTTCTCAGCGGCGATTGCCCCGAGGACTGCGGCGCGGGCAATCGCCTGCTCGGCCTGCTGCAGGACGACGGCACCTTGGTGCTGCCGCTCAAGAACGCCGGCCCCTTCACCGGGCCGACCGTCGATCTCATCCCCTTCTGCAACCAGCGGGTGACCGTGGACGGCCTGTTCACGACCAACTACGGCATCACCACCTTCGCGGTGCAGTTCGTGCGGCCCGAGGGCGGAAAGTGGCGCGGCGCCAACGGCTTCGTCCGCCAATGGGCTGCAGAGCGCGGCCTGGAGGCGAAGGACAAGAAGGCGCGGCGCTGGATGCGCAGCGACGAGGCGATCCTCGAGCTGATCGAGGAACAGGGCGTGCTCGGCCTGAAGAGCAAGGGCATCACTCCCTAGCCCGATCCAAGCGGCGGCGCGTAGGCCGAGGAATGTGCGTTGTGGCGCTTTTCGACGGCGCGCCGCTGATCTTTGGCGGCCGGATATCGACTGCCTGACCCCCGTCGGGTGAGCAGAATGCAGCGATTTGGCGTGAGATCGGAACACTACGGGAACATGATGACAC
>JAJEEP010000137.1 GCA_022820945.1 Alphaproteobacteria bacterium
CGCGGCGACTCGGGACTGCTCATGTCGTTGTTGAGTCATTTCCCGAAATTCCCGTCAAGCCCTTCGCGCCAATTCCGAACGAGACACGCCTCAACCCACTGGATCAAAATGACAAACCAGACCACCTGGGCAGTTACGAAATTTTGGGATCAAATTTGCGAAGAAGCGCATCCAAATGGTGAGAGGTTAATGTTATTTGGCGGTGTTTTGCAACAAAAGCGATTTGATGCGCGTTCTTCTGGGTCAAGTGAGGAGCGACTATTTCCTGCCTTATACAATTGCTTATATTCAAGTAGTTGGCTAAATTATGCAATGCTTGACTTCGATATTCTCTGTGAACACATCCGAAATGGTGCACCTCCGCCCGACGATCATCCCCTCGTTCAACAAAAAACATTGATAGACAAAGTCGTCGAGAGTGTGACCGGGACGGAACGTTGTTGATAAAGTATCCCTCTAATGAGACAGCCAGAATTTACCCTAACCGCACTGGGCACGGTGGCGCAGCAGGTGATCGGCGAGCACGCAGGCCATCATTGCTTCGCCCACCGGCACGGCGCGGATGCCGACGCAGGGATCGTGCCGGCCTTCGGTGGAGACCTCGGTCTCGATGCCCGCGCGGGTGATCGTGCGGCGCGGTGTGCGGATCGAGCTCGTGGGCTTCACCACGAAGCGGACCACGACAGGCTGGCCTGTGGTGATGCCGCCGAGCACCCCGCCCGCATTGTTGGTGAGGAAGCGCGGCGTCCCGCCTTCCATGCGGATTTCGTCGCCGTTCTCGTCCCCGCTCAGGGCAGCGGCAGCGAAGCCTGCGCCGATCTCGACGCCCTTGACCGCATTGATGCCTACCATGGCGGCGGCGAGGTCAGCGTCGATCTTGCCGTAGACCGGTGCACCCAGGCCCGCCGGCACGCCGGCCGCCTCAACCTCGATGACGGCGCCCAAGGACGTGCCCGCCTTGCGGGCCGCATCGAGCGCCTCCTCCCATGTCGGCACGATCTCGGCATCGGGGCAGAAGAAGGGGTTATTGGCGGTCTCCGCCCAGTCCCAGCGCGCGCGGTCGACGGCATGCTCGCCCACCTGGATGACCGCGCCTCGGATGGTCACTCCCTCCCCCAGAATCTTCTCCGCGATGGCGCCGGCGGCGACGCGCATTGCAGTCTCGCGCGCGCTGGCCCGCCCGCCGCCCCGGTAATCGCGGATGCCGTACTTCGCGTCGTAGGTGAAGTCGGCGTGGCCGGGGCGGTAGGTCTCCTTGATCGGGCCGTAATCGCGGCTCCGCGCGTCCTCGTTCTCGATCACCAATGCGATGGGCGTGCCCGTGGTCTGGCCCTCGAAGACGCCGGAGAGGATGCGCACGGTGTCGGACTCGCGCCGCTGGGTTACGAAGCGCGAGGTGCCGGGCCGGCGCCGGTCGAGCGCGGGCTGAATGTCGGATTCGGCGAGCGGAATGCGCGGCGGCACGCCATCGACCACGCAGCCGATGGCCGGCCCGTGGCTCTCGCCCCAGGTCGTGACCCGGAAGAGCAGGCCGAAGCTGTTGCTGGCCATGGCAGAGGGTGGCGGCCCTAGACCACCGAGATGTCGGGGGCGTCCGGCCGCTTCATGCCGACGATGTGATAGCCGCAGTCCACGTGGTGGACCTCGCCGGTGACGCCGCGGCCCAGCTCGCTCAGCAGATAGGTCGCGGCACCGCCCACCTCGTCGATGGTGACGTTGCGCTTGAGCGGGGCGTTGTACTCGTTCCACTTCATGATGTAGCGGAAGTCGCCGATGCCCGAGGCAGCCAAGGTCTTGACCGGGCCCGCAGAAATCGCGTTGACCCGGATGTTGCGATCGCCCAGGTCGGCGGCGAGATAGCGCACGCTCGCCTCAAGCGCGGCCTTGGCGACGCCCATCACGTTGTAGTGCGGCACCCAGCGCTCGGCCCCCATGTAGGTGAGCGTGAGCAGGCTGCCGCCCTCTTCGCCCATCAGCGCAACGGCGCGCCGGCAGAGCGCCGTGAACGAATAGCACGAGATCTGAAGCGTGGTCTGGAAGTTCTCGAGCGTGGTGTCGAGATAGCGCCCCTTCAGCTCTTCCTTGTCGGAGTAGGCGATGGCGTGCACCAGGAAGTCGAGGCCACCCCAGCGCTCGGCGATGGCCTCGAAGGTGGCATCGACGCTCGCCTCGTCGGTCACGTCGCAGGGGACCACGAAATCCGAGCCAACCGATTCCGCGAGCGGCCTGAGCCGTTTCTCGATCGCCTCGCCCTGAAAGGTGAAGGCCAGCTCCGCGCCGTGATCGGCGAGGGAATGGGCCACGCCCCAGGCCAGGGAACGCGCGTTCGCGACACCCATCACGATGCCCCGCTTGCCCGCCATCAGCGGCGAAGCATCCGCCATCGAAGCCTCGTTTTGCGTTGATTTCCCGCGCCTTGTCGCATCCTACACAAAACCCCCGACGCCGCAAGTTATGGCCGTCAGAAGCGCGTCTCCATACGGAAATCGGCCGCGACCATGCTATAAGCAGCCGGCGTGAAGCCCGAAACCCCGAGCGGCCCTCAAATCGAGCCCGAACGCGCGCGTCAATTGATGCGCCGCGCGACCAATCTTGCGGTCGCCGCCGCCGCCTTGATGATCGCCGCCAAGCTCGGCGCCTGGCTCGTGACCGATTCCGTGAGCCTGCTCTCATCGCTCGCCGATTCGGTGATGGACGTGCTCGCCTCGCTCATCAACCTGTTCGCCGTACGCCAGGCGCTCCAGCCGGCGGACCGCGAGCATCGCTTCGGCCACGGCAAGGCGGAACCGTTGGCGGGTCTGGGTCAGGCGCTCTTCATCACCGCGTCCGGGATCTTCCTCATCGTTGAGGCAGTCGGCCGCATCATCGAGCCAGAACCGATAGAGCGGGCGCCGGTGGGTATCGGGGTGATGGTCTTTGCCATCGTCGTCACCACGGCGCTGGTGGCCTATCAGCGCCGGGTCGTGCGGCTCACCGGCTCGACAGCGATCAAGGCCGACTCCCTGCACTACGCCTCCGACATTCTGACGAACATCGGCGTGATCGCGGCGCTGGCGCTGGCGCTGACCCTGGGCTGGGGGCTCGCCGACCCGATCATCGCGATCGTGATTGCGGGCGTCATCATCCATGCCGCAGTGCGCGTCGGGCGGAGCTCCATCGAGCAGCTGATGGATCATGAGCTCCCGGAGGAGGACCGTGCGCGCATCCGGCAGATCGTGCTGGAGCATCCGGACGTGCTGGATTGCCACGACCTCCGGACCCGGCGCTCGGGCATCGATTCGTTCATTCAGGTCCATGTCGAGATGGACCGCTCGCTCACGCTGCTGCGTGCGCACGAGATTTCCGACGCCGTCGAGGCCCGTATCCGTGAGGCCTTCCCCAACGCGGAGGTCATTATCCACGCCGACCCCGAAGGCATCGACGAACCGATGCCGGGCTTTGCCCGGCGCTGATCCGGGCCTGAGGGCAAGGGAGACAGAGCGCCATGCCGCGTTGGGCGAGCGGGCCGGTGGGGCAGCCGGCGTATTGGCAGGAGGCGCAGACCGCGCTCGCCGCCGCCGACCCGGCGATGGCGGCACTCGTGGCGCGCTACCGGGGCGAAGGCCTGGTGGGCCAGGGAGACCTCTTCCTCACCCTCGCGCGCGCCATCGTGGCCCAGCAGATTTCGGTGCGTGCAGCCGACAGCATCTGGGCGCGGCTCGAGGCCTGCGTCGGCACCGTCGCGCCGCCCGAGGTGGCGGCCCGCACCCAGGACGAGCTGCGCGGCGCCGGCCTCACCCGCCAGAAGTCGGGCTACCTGCGCGACATCGCCAACGGCTTCGTCTCCGGCGCCATCGACCCGGACCACTGGCAAGGCGCCGACGACGAGGCGGTGATCGACGACCTGCTGGCGCTCAGGGGTGTCGGCCGCTGGACCGCCGAGATGGTGCTGATCTTTTACCTGCAGCGGCCGGACGTGCTGCCCCTCGCCGACATCGGGGTGCGGCGCGCCATGGGCCAGCACTACGGCGATGGCGGCTCCATGGACCCCGACGCGATCGAGGCCCACGCGGAATGCTGGCGCCCTTGGCGCTCGGTCGCGGTCTGGCACCTGTGGCGGAGCCTCGATCCGCTCCCGGTCGCCTACTGATGCGCTGCAGGATTCGAGCTGGCGCGGCCCCCGCGCGTCCTGGAGGTGCGGATGAGGTCACAACGCATGCCGTATGAGATTCGCCTGTTCGAGGACACCTTGTTCGGCGGCGAAGAGGTCCGCTTCGACGATCCCGCGCCGAGGGCGCTCTACATCTCGGCCGGCAGCATCGCCGTGAACGGAGAGGAACTCCCGCCGGATGAAGGACTCGTCTCGACGGACGCGGTGATGTTGCGCGCCGGCGGCGACGGCGCCATGGTCTGGCGTTGGGAGGTCGGGTCGGCCGATGAATGCGCCGACGCATGCGCTCATCGGACCAGCCTTCGTCTCGCCGGCCGGATCGACCCTGCCGCGATCGCCGATGAGCTCCTCATCCGGCTCGATAGCGTCGCCTTCCCGGCCGGGG
Organism: Alphaproteobacteria bacterium; assembly: GCA_022820945.1. Classification (GTDB taxonomy): domain Bacteria; phylum Pseudomonadota; class Alphaproteobacteria; order UBA828; family UBA828; genus WTGU01. The sequence continues at coordinate 4,536 of JAJEEP010000137.1, forward strand.
GGACGGCGTTCCTTCACACGCATCAAGGCCCCGGCATCCGATGCCTGCGAGAGGGGGAGATAAGGATCGATACGGAAGGCCGGTCCACGTCATACGGTCCCGGCGGCGCCTGGTTCGAGAGCGGGCCGGAACCCGTCTTCGCGCAAGCGTCGATTGATGTCCCCAGCCGCTTCATCCGGACGATGGTCCTGCCGCGCTCTCTGCTGGGCGCGTCGTCCATTCGCTATGTCAACATCGAAGACAGGGACAAGCCGAAGTCACAAACCTATCGGGTGTTTGCGGAGAGACCCTTCGAACTCGAATCGGCATAGTCGGCGGGACGTAGGGCAAGCGGAAGGAGGAGGGCAATGCGTTGCAGTGGGAAGGTCGCGATTGTCACCGGCGGGGCGATGGGGATCGGACGCGCGATCGTGGAAGCCCTCCTCGCGGAAGGGGCGAACGTCGTCATCGCCGACCGCGACGGCGCCGAGCAAGCTGCGCAGGCGCTCGACAATGCTCAGAACAGCCTCGTCGGCGTCGCCTGCGACGTCTCCAGCCAACGTGACACCGAGGCTATGGCGAGCGCCGCGCTGGAGGCGTTCGGCCGCATCGACGTGCTGGTCAACAACGCCGGTGTCTATTCCTCGCTGGAGCTGAAACCCTTCGAGGACCTGGACATCGACGAATGGCGGCGGGTGCTCGAGGTGAACGTCATCGGACAGGCGATGGCGACCCGCGCGGTCGTCCCCGCCATGCGCCGCCAGGGCGGAGGCTCGATCGTCAACCTCTCGTCCGGAACGCCGTTCAAGGGCGTGCCCTTCGTGCTGCACTACGTGGCGAGCAAGGGCGCTGTCAACGCGATGACCAAGGCCCTGGCGAAGGAGCTCGGCGGCGCCGACATCCGGGTCAACGCGGTGGCGCCCGGATTCACCCTGTCGGACGGCGTGCTCAAGAACCCCCACCAGCTGGAAAAGCTCCAGGAGATCTCTCGGCAAGCCCGTGTCATCCAACGGGATCAGCATCCTGACGACATCGTGGGCGCGGTGATCTACTTCGCATCGCAGGATTCCGCCTTCGTCACGGGACAGACGCTCGTCGTCGACGGCGGCGCCTACTTCCACTGACCTCGGCCGGCCAAACGACTGCGTCGCCCTGCCGTGGACCGCTGCGGCAGCGGTCTTCATAATGCGCGCGCGGCGCATGGAGGACAGTAAGCGCCGCGCCGGGAGAGGTCTTCATGTCGCTGCTTGACGATTTCGATTTCGATTCACTTACCGCACCCGTGGTCGCAGTCGATTCCGACGATTTCCGGGAGGGCATGCGCCAGCTCGCGGCCGGAGTCACCATCGTCACGACCTCCATCGGCGACCAACGCATCGGGCTGACCGCCACCGCAGTCTGCTCGCTGAGCGCGGAGCCACCGATGCTGCTCGCCTGCGTCAACCGCGAGGCGGGCGCGCACGACCCGACGCTGCAGAGCCGGGTCTTCTGCGTCAACGTGCTGGGCGCGCGGCACCTCGACCTGGCCGCGCAGTTCTCGTCCTCCGAACGCGTGCCCGAGCGCTTCACCACCGGCGAGTGGGGCACGCTCGAGACCGGCGCGCCTGTGCTGTTGGACGCGCTCGCGAGCTTCGACTGCCTGCTCGGCCAGACCCTCCGGGCCGAGACCCACACGGTGCTGACTGGCCGGGTGCAGGCGGTGCGGACCGATACGGCCCAGGAGCCCCTGCTCTACTCCCGCGGCGCCTTCGGCACCTTCGCCGCGTAGAGCCTCGCAAGAACTCGCCGTCTCATGGGCCTCGCGCTCAGGACAACCTTGACATACGACGACATAACTACAAAACTAGTTATATGGCCTCGTCACACGCTCACCATTCGCTTCCGGAGGCCGCCGTCGCGCTTGAGGAAGCGGCGCAGGGCTTCGCCGCATGCGGCTCCGAGCCCAGGCTCCTGGTGCTGCGCCTGCTCGTGCGTGCCGGCGACGAGGGGCTCACCGTCGGCGAGATCCAGGAGCGCACCGCCATCCCGGCATCCACCCTGGCCCATCACCTCGGGTTTCTCGCAGCCGGCGGCCTGGTCGAACAGGAACGCCGCGGCCGCACGGTGATCAACCGCGCTGCGTACCGGCGCCTCGAAGCCCTCGCCGCCTTCCTGCTCGAAGCCTGCTGCGCCGATGCGAAGCCTTCGCCTCAGGCCCGTGCCGCGCGGGCGGCGCTCGCGAGTGAAGCGAGATGACCGCGCTCGTTCTTCGTAGCGTCTACGGCCTGCGCAGCGGAGCGCGGGGCGTGCGGTCGGTCTGGACCTTCATCCTCGTCATCCCACTCGCGGTCGCGTTGCTCGACACGCCGAACGTCCCGGACATCCTGCTCATCGCCGCCAAGGCCTTCGCTGGCACCCTGCCCTACATCGCCGGCGCGGTCCTGCTCATCGCGTCGCTCAAGGCGACCGGGGCCACCGCGCTCGTTTCCCGCGCCTTCGAGGGCCGCGAGACGCGCATGATCGTGCTCGCCGCGCTGCTCGGCGGCCTCGCCCCGTTCTGCTCGTGCGAGGTCATTCCGCTGATCGCGGGCCTGCTCGCGGTGGGCGTGCCGCTCCCGGCCATCATGGCGTTCTGGCTCTCATCGCCTCTCATCGACCCCTCCACCATGCTCATCACCGCCGCCGCGCTCGGCTGGGATTTCGCGGTGGGCAAGGCGGTCGCGGCGGTCGCGCTCGGCCTGTTCGGCGGCTTCGGAGTCCGCTTCCTCGTCTGGCGCGGCGCCTTCGCCGAACCGCTCCGCCTGAGCGCAGGCGGCGGTTGCTGCGCCGGCGGGTCCGAGGAGGGCGAGACGGTATGGCGCTTCTGGCGTGAGCCGGCGCGCGTGGCCGCATTCCGCGCCGAGGCCATCGCCAATGCCCGGTTCCTCGTCAAGTGGCTGGTGCTGGCCTACCTGATCGAAGCCCTATTGGTCACCTACGTGCCGGCGGAGATGATCGCGGGCGTCGTGGGGGGCGACGGAATGGCGCCGATTGCGCTAGGCGCGCTGGTGGGCGCGCCAGCCTACCTCAACGGCTATGCCGCGCCTGCGCTGGTCGCCGGCCTGATGGAACAGGGCATGGGCCCGGGTGCCGCGATGGCGTTCATGGTCGCGGGCGCGGTGACCTGCATCCCGGCCATGGTCGCGGTCTGGTCGCTAGTGCGCCGGCAGGTGTTCGCGGCCTACGTCTGCTTCGGCATTGTCGGGGCGATCCTGAGCGGCGCGCTGTTCGCGGCCCTGGTCTCGTGACCCTCTTGAGACGTCCGGGCTAGAGCTTCGCCATGATGCCGCCGTCGACCACGAGGTCGATGCCGGTGATGAAGGACGCCTTGTCCGACAGCAGGAAGAGACAGGCGTGGGCGATGTCCTCCGGCATCCCCAGGCGGCCGAGCGGCGTGCGCGCGATCATGGCGTCGGCACGGCTGGGGTCGGCCTCGTAGGTGGGCGCCGTCATCGGCGTCAGCACAGCGCCGGGGCAGATGGTGTTGGAGCGGATGCCGTCGGGCCCGAGCTGCATGGAGAGCGAGCGCGAGAGGGCGGTAAGGCCCGCCTTGGACGCCTGATAGGCGTCGATGGGCCCGCCCTCCAGGATGTTCTCCATGTTGCGCAGGCCCACCACGCTCGCGATGTGAACCATCGATCCGCCGGCGCCGGTGCGCCGGAGGAGGGGCACCGCATGGCGTGCCATCAGCGCGGACGCGGTGAGGTTGATCTCCATCACCCGGTGCCAGACCGCCATCTCCATCTCGGCGATGGAGCCGTCGCGGTCGTACCAGCCGACGCCTGCGGCGTTGACCAGGTAGTCGAGGCGTCCGGACGCATCGAAGGCCTCGGCGACGGTGCGCGCGACCAGGGCTTCGTCGGTGGCATCGCCCTGGACGTAGCGCCCGGCGGTGCCCGCGCCCGCCGCGAACTCGGGCGGCTCGGGCTTCGGGTCGATGGCGGTGACCGCGCAGCCCTCGGTGCGGAGCGCGCGGGCGATGGCGAGCCCCATGCCCCCGCCTGCGCCGGTCATCACGCAGGCCTTGCCGGCGAACCCTGCGCTCATGGTGCTGCTCCCTCTCTCAGCGGGCGAAGGCGGCCTTGAGCGCCGCCGCCGAGTCCGCAAGGCCCGCCTCGGCGCTCTCGATCAGGCCGGTGATCGAGACGAAGCCATGGATCATGCTCTCGTGGCAGCGGTATTCCGTGGGCACGCCAGCCGCCTCCAGGCGCCTGGCGTAGGCCTCGCCTTCGTCCCGCAGCGGATCGAAGCCGGCGGTGAGCACGAACGCCGGCGGCAGGTTGGAGAGGTCGGGCGCCAGCAGCGGCGAGGCGAGCGGGTCGGCCGCATCGCCTTCCGGCCCCACGTAGCTCGCGACATAGAAGGGCATCGAGTTGAGCAGGTAGCCCGAGGAATAGAGCCTCTTGGACTCGGTCTCGCCGGCGAGGTCGGTGGCAGGGTAGATCAGGAGCTGGAAGCAGATCGCGGGCCCGCCGCGCTCTCGCGCATTCAGCGTCACGCCGCAGGCGATATTGCCGCCGGCGCTGTCGCCGCCGATGGCGAGCCGTGCCGGATCGGCGCCGAGCTGTGCCGCGTGCTCCGCCACCCAGCGGGTCGCGGCGTCGCAGTCCTCGAGTGCGGCGGGGAAGCGGTGCTCGGGCGCGAGTCGGTAGTCCACGGACGCCACCAGGCAGCCCGCGTGATGACAGAGGTAGCGGCAGACATCGTCGTGGGTGTCGAGGTCGCCCCGTATCCAGCCGCCGCCGTGGTAATAGACGAGGATCGGCAGCGGGCCTGTGCCCGCCCCCTCCGGCTCGTAAAGCCTGACCGCGAGAGGGCCGGCGGGCCCCGGCGCCTCGTGCGTGCTGACGGACTTCACCGGCAGCGGCTTGCCGGCGACGGCGGCCATCTCCTCCTTCCACTCCGCGCGGGCGTCTTCCGGCGTCATCTCTTCGACCGGGGTCTCGGCGCTCGGGTCGAGCGCGGCGAAAATCTCCGCCAGCGCGGGGTCGAGCTTCATGGTGGCTTGTCTAGATGGCGTGCGTCAGGCGCCAGCGGCGGCGCGCAGGGCCTCGCCGCCCTCGAAACAGGGCGCCACCTCGTCGGCGAAGCGGCCGAGCCAGGCCTGCCGGAGGCGGCGCGGCACCCCGGGCGTCGCCGTGTGAATAAGGAAGCTGTTGAAGCCCGCGTCCACGTAATCCGCGACACGCTCCCGCACCGTCTCGGGCGAGCCCACGAACTGACCGTCGGCCCAGGGCGGGATGTTGGCGGGATCGGTGCGCGCCTTCATTTTGGCGAAGATCTTGGCCCAGGCGGTGTAGGTCGAGAGCGTCTCGAAATGCCCGTCGTCGGCCTCGTAATGGTCGATCTGTGCCTGCTGGAAGCGCGGGATGTAGCGCTTGGCGAGGTCGTAGGCCTCGTCGTCGGTGTCGGCGACGATGCAGTTGATCATCATCGGGTAGCGGCAGGCGTCCACGTCCATGCCGCGTGCCTGCGCCGCCTCCTTCCAGCCGGCGAGTGCCTCGCGCTGCAGCGGCAGGTTGCTGAAGGCGGTCATGATGGGCGGGAGCCCGAGCGCGGCCATCACCGCGCCTGAGTCGGGGCTGCCGCCGACGGCGCCGTAGAAGTTGATCTTGCTCGTGTCCGAGCGGGGGCGCAGCTCTACCCGGGTCGGCACGGTCAGATACTTGCCCTCGTAGCGGAAGCGCCCGCCGGCGAGCGCGGTACTGACAATCTCCCAAACCTCACGGAAGCGCTGCCGGCTCTCTTCCATCGGCACGCCGAAGGCGTCGTACTCGTACTTCGCCGTGCCCCGGCCGAGCCCCATGTGGAGCGGCTGGTCGGTGAGCAGGTTGAGCTGCGCGATCTCCTCGGCGAGCCGCAGCGGCTCGTACCAGGGCGTCACCAGCACGCAGGTGCCGAGCGCGAAATCCGGGAAGCGCGCGGCGATGTGGGAGAGAAAGGCCAGGGGATTGGGGGTCGGGAAGTAGTCGGAGAAGTGATGCTCGATCATCCAGGCCGCCCGGTAGCCGGCCCGGTGGGCGAAGGCGCAGTCCGCCAGGATCTCCTTGTAGAGCGCGGCGTCGGAGAGTCCGTCCTCGCCCACCGGCGCCGCAACGAAGGCAAAGTCGATGCCGCCTGGCGCGCTCATCGTTCTCCCGCACTGTCTGCCGCGAACGGGCGGAGACTCGGGCCATCGTCGCCGGCTGTCAATGGCCGCCGTGTCGCGGCGGGCGGGGCGCCCGAAGACGTGCGCCGACGGGGATCGGTCGACGCCACAGGGGAAAGCTTGTGTCCGCAATTGGACGTACCTTGCATCTCGCGTTATGAGGATGAATAGCGCTTAACGCTAAATGCTGGCCGGACAGGGGGGCAGCTGCGGTGGAAGTGACATTCGAGCGTCGTGACGGTGTGCTGTTCATCTCCGCGAGCGGGCGGCTGGAATCAGCCAACGCCGCGGACTTCCTGAAGGCGGTCAGAGCCGAGAGCGAAGACGTCGAGCGGGCCGTGATCATGGACTTCGGGGAACTCACGTACCTCGGCAGCGCGGGTCTTCGCGTCGTCTTCATGACCGCGTCGGAGCTTGAGAAGCGCGGTGCAGGGTTCGCGGTGTGCTCTCCGCCGAAACCCATCGCGAAGGTGATCAAGCTTAGCGGCATGGAACAGATGGTCCCGGTCCACCCCTCCAGGGAGGACGCTCTCGCCGCGCTTTGACCGGTTCTGCTCGGCCTTGTCCGGGCAGCCCCGAGTAAATCCTGCTCAGAGGCTCAGCGGTCTCTCAGGCAGAATCTGGCCGCCGTCGAGCACGATGTCGTGGCCGGTGACGAAGCGGGCCTGGTCGGAGGCGAGATAGAGCAGCGCGTAGGCCACGTCTTCCGGGTCGCCCAGGTGCCCGGCGGGGATCACGCGGCTGAACTCCGCCACCGCCTCGTCGCCGCGGGCCTGGGCGATGCCCTCGGTCAGAATTGAGCCCGGTGAGACCGTGTTGGCGGTGATGCCGAAGGGCGCAAGCTCCAGCGCCGCGCCGCGCACGAAGGCGTTCACGCCGCCCTTGGACGCCATGTAGCAGCTCACGTCCGGCAGGCCCACGCGCGGTCCGGTGATCGACGAGACGACGAGCAGCCGCCCTGTCCGCTGGCTCTTCATCTGCGGCAGGCACGCCTGGACTGCAAAGAACACGCCCTTGAGGTTGGTGTCCATCACGTCGTCCCACATCGCCTCGGTCATGTCGGCGATCAGCGCGTTGGGGTAGATGCCGGCGTTGAGGCAGAGGATGTCGATGCGGCCGTAGCGCTCGATGCAGACCTGGGCCATGCGCTCCATGTCCGCCCTGCTGCGCACGTCGGCCTGGAGGAACGAGGCCTCCAGGCCCTCGGCCACGATGGCGTCGGTCGTGCTCTGGCCGGCCTCGGGGCTGCGGTTCACCACGAGCACGCGTGCGCCCTCGCGCGCGAAGACCTCGGCCACGGCCTTGCCGATGCCGCGGCCGGCGCCGGTGACGATCGCCGCCTTGCCGGGGAGGGTGATCGGCACAGATGCCCCCGCGACGCGGCTTGCGGTGCCGCTTGAGCCCCTAGGCCGTAGCACCACCGCCGTTCATTGAGGACCGGAGCCGGGCGGTGGCGGCTTCGTCCACGGCAAGCGAGTCATCCTCCACGCTGCCGGTGACGGCGACGCCATAGGTCTCACGTGCCGTCTCCACGGTGATATAGCGCTCGGACACGTCGTTGAGCACCCGATGGGTCTCGCGTTCCAGCGGGCTGCCGTAGCCGCCGCCGCCCTGATCCCGCGCACGCAGGCGCTCGCCCCCTTCCAGGTCGCACACCATCACCGCCGGATAGGGGTGCTCGGAGCCGTCCCGCTCGATCTTGGCATTGCCGCCGAGCTGGGAGCCGGTGCCGCCGCGCACGCCCTTGGGCGCGCTCTCTAGCCCGTTGCAGACGTGGAGGATGCGCATGGGATCGTTTCGCGGCCCCATGATCACCTCGGTCGCAGGCCCGCCGCGCCTGCGGCCGTGGCCCATGGAATCGGTGACCACGTGCATCTTGTCGATCAGCACGGGGAAGCGCTGCTCGTTGATCTCGATGCTGTCGCGATAGAGCAGGCCGGCGGCCACCGGCACGAAGAGGTAGTGCATGCCGTCGTTCTCGGCCGATGCGCCGCCGCCGCCGCCCATCATGAACATCTGGTTGATGTAGCGCTCGCCGTCCCGCCGCCAGTCGGTGCCGGAGGCGACGCCGGCTGCGGCCGAATTGCAGTAGTTGCCGTGGGCGAAGCCCTGGCCGTCGCCGAGCTCGGCGAAGGCGGACTGGGTCACGTTCACGATCACGTCGGTGAGGTTGGTGGTGGCCACCGAGCAGCTGTGCGGGAAGCGCGGGATGCCCACCGCGCAGTTCTCGCGCAGCAGCACCTCGATGCGCCGCATGGTGCCGGAGTTGGGCGGCAGGTCCTCGCCCAGGCAGGTGAGCACGCCCTGCACCGCCGCCATGGTCGACGTGGTCTCGGTGAGGTTGAGGCCTGCGTCGATGCAATCGATGTTGTCGCGGAGGTCCACCGTCACCTTCGCCGCGTCCGGGTCGATATCGATGGTGACGTTGATGGGAATGCCGTCCGGCACCCAGGGCTCGACCGGATCGTGCGCCTGCGAGCCCTTGAGCTTGCCCTTGGGCAGCGCGCGGATCGCCTCGATGCAGCGACGCTCGGAATAGTCGAACCACTCCTCGGTGAAGTGGCGCACCGAGTGGGCGCCGTACTTGGCGATGAAGCTCTTGAGCGAGCGCTCGCCGATGCGGGCCGCGCCCACGGCGGCGAGATAATCGCCGTACCACTGCTCCGGCACGCGGATGCGCCGCTCGCACATGCGGATGATGTCGTCGATGTCCTGGAACTCGCGCTGCACCTGGACGCAGGGGAAGATCAGCGCGCCTTCTTGATAGACGTCCGCGGCTTGCGCCATGTAGGTGGTGGGCAGGCTGTTGCCGACATCGGCCTGATGCGCCTTCACCGCGACGGTGAAGAAGTGCTCGCCCTCGTGGAACACCGGCACCAGGATGGTGTGGTCGGCCGGGTGGGTGTTGCCGAGGTAGGGGTCGTTGTGGAGAAAGGCATCGCCCTCGGCATAGTCGGGATGCAGGTCCTGCATCGACTTGGTCTGGATGTTGGTGCCCCAGACGTGGATGGGGAAGCCCTCGGCCACGGCGAGCACCTGATTGTCGGACGTGATGACCGCGCAGGAGAAGTCGCGCGCCATGCCGATGACGGACGAGCGCGCCGCCAGCAGCATGGTGTTGGTCATCTCGCGGCAGACCGCGTCCATGCGGTTTGCCATCACCGGCAGCAGCACCGGGTTGATGCGGTTCTCCCGCCCAGCGTCGGCGAGTGCTTGTGCCATCGCTTCCTCCCTCAGGCGCCGGCGGCGCCGGTCTCCAGCAGGTAGTTCCGTCCGGCGGTCACGGTCGCCGACGAGCCCGGATAGACGACAATCGTGGTCGTGGGCTCCTCGACGATGGCCGGCCCCTTCAGCACCATGCCGGGCAGCAGATCATCGCCGAGATGGAAGGGCGTGTCCAAGGCTCCGGACTCGCCGAAATAGGCCCGCGTGGTGCGGCGCGGCTTGGGCAGCGCGGCTTCGGTCATCGGCTCGGCCGGGAACGACGGCTTTTCGAGGAACGCCGTGATCCGGCCCTTCCAGTTGATGCACTCGATGGCGCCGCCTTCTTCCTTCACCGCGTAGCGGCGGAAGTGGACGTCGTGGAAGGTCTCCACCAAGCGCTCCACGTCCGCTTGCGTGTCGAAGCGATCCATGGGCATGGGGATCTCCATCTCCCACTGCTGGTTGATGTAGCGGGCCTCGACGAAATACTCGCGGCCGAAGCGCTCGATGCTGCGGCCGCGCAGCTTCTCCTCGAACGCGTCCATGCGCTGTGCGATGCCGGAGAGCGTGGCGCTGACACCCTCGAAGTCGAAGGTGTTGGAATGTGCATACCGGCTCGCGCTGAACTCGGTGACGATATTGGAGAACTGCCCGCCGCAGGCGCTGAGCGCGCCGGCGGTGCGCGGCAGCAGCACCCGGCGGCAGCCGAGGGCCTGGGCGATGGGGATGATGTTGAGGCCGGCGGCGCCGCCGCCCGCGACGATGATGCTCTCGCCTGGGTTCACCCCGTCTTGGACCGTGATCTCCTGGATCGCCTTGATCATCTGCTCGCCGGCGAGCGTCAGCACTGCCGAGGCGGCCTCGTCGGCGGAGAGCTTGAGGGGGGCTGCGACCTGCTCGATCGCCGTGGCCGCTGCGGCGACATCGAGGCTCATGCGCCCGCCGAGGAAGTAGTCGGGGTCGATGTAGCCGAGCACCACGGCGGCATCGGTGACGGTGGGCTCCTCGCCGCCCTGGCCGTAGCAGGCCGGGCCGGGGCGCGCGCCCGCGCTCTGCGGGCCGACGCGGAGCAGCCCGCCGGCGTCGATCCAGGCGATGGAGCCGCCGCCCGCGCCCACGCTGCGCACGTCCACCGAGGAGAGGCCGAGGTTGTGGCCGATCCACTCACCGAGCAGCCACGTGTCGCGGGTGTACTTGACCTGGCCGCTGCGCACCAGGCTCACGTCGAAGGTGGTGCCGCCGGTATCGACGATGATGACGTCGTCGCCCTGGTCCTCGGCGCCGGCGTAGGCGATGCCCGCGAGCGGGCCCATCGCGGGCCCGGACTTCACGGTGTAGATCGGCTTCGCCACCACGTCGTCCACGTGCATGACACCGCCCGACGACGTCGAGATCAGCACCTCGCCCTCGCAGCCGGCCGCGCGCAGGTCGCTCTCGAACTCGGCCAGATGGCTCTGCATCAGCGGCTTGAGCGAGGCGTCGATGGCGGTGGAAGACGTGCGCGGGAACTCCCGGATGATCGGGTTGAGCTGGTGCGAGAGGGTGTAGGGCACGCCCGGCATGATCTCCGCGATCAACGCGCCGATGCGCAGCTCGTGGTCGGGATTGACGATGGACCAGAGCAGCGCGACCGCGACCGCATCGATGCGCTTGCGCGGCAGGCTCTCGATGATCGCCCGCGCGGCGGCTTCGTCCAGCGCCCGCTCGACGCCGCCCTCGGCGTTGATCCGCTCCGGGATCTCGAAGGTGAGCCGGCGCGGGATGTAGGGCGGCGGGAACTCCATCGCGAGGTTGAGCGGCTCGCGCTTGCCGCCGTGGCGGTAGAGCAGCGTGTCCGGGAAGCCCTCGGTGGTGAGCAGCGCAGTCTTCGCGACCTTGCTCTCGATGATCGAGTTGGTGGAGCGCGTGGTGCCGTAGATCAGCATCTCGGTCTCGGCGAGCAGCCGCTCGGCGGAGACGCCGGCGATGTCGCCCGCGTTGGCAAGCGCGCCGCTGAAGCCCTCGAAGGTGCGCTCTACAGTGGTCAGCGCCTTGCCGACGGTGAGCCTGCCCGCCTCGTCGGCGACCACGACATCGGTGAACGTGCCGCCGGTATCGACGGCAATGCGATAGCCCATGGGTGTCTCCCGTAAACCTGCGCTACCAGGCCTTGTGCAAGAGGTCGATGACCTCGTCCTCGGACGTCACCTGGCGCGGATTGCCGGCGACGATGATGTCCTCCAGCGCATCGGCCGCGATGCCGGGGAAGTCGTCGTGGGTGACGCCCACGTCGCGGAGCCGCCACGGCAGGCCCATGTCGTCCTTTACCAGCCTAGCCACCTCGTCGGCTGCGGCGGTCGCGGCCTCCTCCTCGCTCATGCCTCCGATATCCATGCCCATCGCCTCGGCCGCCCAGGCCTGGCGGGTCGCGGTGGTCTCGCGGTTGAAGGCCATGACGTGCGGCATCATCACCGCCGAGGTCTCGCCGTGCGGCACGTTGCAGCGGGCGCCGAGCTGGTGGCCGATACCGTGGCTCAGGCCCAGCGTCACGTTGGCGAGGCCGCAGACCGACATCCAGGCCGCCACCATGCACTGCGCGCGCGCCGCCGCATCGCCGGGGTCCGCCCTGGTCTCGCGCAGGTAGCGCACCAGCATGTTGAGCGCGCGGTAGGCGAGCGCGTCGATGAAGGGCTGGCTGGTGCTGGAGCACATCGCCTCGATGCAGTGGTCGACCGCGCGCATGCCGGTGCCGAGCCAAAGCCGCTCCGGCGTCTCCATGGTGAGCTCCGGGTCGAGGATGACCGCCTTCGCCGTGATCCGCCGGTCGACGTAGAGATCCTTGACCTTGCGCTCCTCGTCGGTGACGCCGACGAAGTAGGTGAACTCGCCGGCGGAGAGCGTGGTCGGGATCGCGAACATCGGGATCGGGTCGTTGGCGAGGGACGGAATCTCCACCTTGTCCGGGTAGGTGAACTTGATCATGTAGGCATCGAGCCCTGCGGGCTCGGTGATGCCCTCGGCGAGGCAGATCAGGGTCGCCTTGGCGGTGTCGTTGGGCGTGCCGCCGCCGAAGCTGATGAGCGCATCCGCATCGCGCTCGCGCGCGTACTCGGCGGCGGCGATGACGGTGCGGCGCGGCACGTGCTGCGAGGTCTCGTGAAAGACGCCCGCGCACTTGTTGCCGGCGGCTGCGGCCACCTTGTCCACCAGATTCGTCTTCTGTGCCAGGGTGTTGCCGGTGACGATGACGGCCCGGCTCACGCCCTGCTTCTCGAGCTCGGCCGAGAGATTGTCGAGGCTGCCGGAGCCGAAATGGACCTCGTCCATCGGCAGCATGGTGAAGTGCCCCTTGAGCTCCTGCTTGGGCAGCGAAAGCATGGGTCTCTCCGATTGCGGCGGCCGGCGCGGGCCGGGTGCTGCCGAGCAAACACTTGTTTGAAATCCGAGTCAATTCCGCGTAGAGCGTGGCGGCGCGCACCGCGTGAATTCGGGCATTCGAGGGGCGAGCCGGGAGGAGCCGCATGAGGCTGATCGACTACTTCGAGCGTGGCCATCGCTACTATCCGGACCGCGCCTGCCTCATCGACGGGACCGGGGAGCTCAGCTACCGCGAAGTCGCCCGGCGCAGCCACCGCACCGCGAACGCGCTGCTCGCGGGCGGGCTCGCGGCCGGCGACCGGGTGGCGATCCTGAGCCCCAACTCGAGCCGCGCCTTCGAGGCCTGGATCGGGGCGGCGCGGGCCGGCGGCGTCTGGGTCGGGCTCGCGGCGCTCGCGTCGGCGGACGAGAACGCCTACGTCATCGACCAGCGCGAGGCCGCCTGGCTCTTCTACCATTCGAGCTTCGAGCCCGTGATCGGGCAGATCCGCGCCCGGTGCCCCAAGCTCCGCCATCTCGTCTGCCTCGACCGTGAAGGCGCGGACGCGCCCTCCTTCGAGCAGTTCATTGCGGGCCACGGCGATGTGGCGCCCGAGCTGCCGGACGAGCGCGATGCCGTGATCAGCCACTTCACCTCCGGCGGCACCACGGGCCTCCCCAAGGGGGCGATGTGGTCCAACCTGATCTGGGAGGCCTGGTGCGCCAACGTCTACGCGCACCTGCCGATCAGGAAGCCGCCGGTTCACCTGGTGGCGACCTCGATGGCCCACGGTGCGGGCGTCTTCGCCTGGCCCGCCATGGCCTTCGGCGGCACCACGGTCAGCATCCAGAGGCCCGATCCGCTCACGGTGCTGGAGGCGATCGACCGCCACGGCGTGACCCACACCTTCATGCCGCCGACGATGATCTACATGATGCTGGCGCACCCCCGCGCCAGGGAGTTCGACTATTCGACGCTGGATTACTTCGTCTATGGCGGCGCGCCGATGTCGGCGGACAAGGTGGCCGAGGCCATCGATCTCTTCGGCCCCTGCATGACCCAGATCTACGGCCAGGCCGAGTGCCCCTGCACCATCGGCATTCTGACGCCGGCCGACCACCTGGAGGCCCTGGCCGACCCCGCCAAGCAGCACCGCCTGGTGAGCTGCGGCCGGCCGCCGGTCTTCGTCGAGGTCGAGATGATGGACGACGCGGGCACCCTGATGCCCACCGGCGAGTGGGGCGAGATCGTGGTGCGCGGCACCTTCGTCTCCCTCGGCTACTTCGCCGACCCCGAGGCCACAGCGGAAATCCGCGCCCACGGCTGGCACCACACCGGCGACATTGGCTACAAGGACGAGGACGGCTTCGTCTACATCGTCGACCGCAAGAAGGACATGATCATCTCTGGCGGTCTCAACGTCTTCCCGATCGAGATCGAGCGCGTGATCTGGAGCCACCCGGCGGTGCAGGACTGCGCCGTGATCGGCGTGCCCGACGAGAAGTGGGGCGAGGCGGTGAAGGCGGTCGTCGAGCTGAAGCAGGGCCAGCGGGTGAGCGGCGGCGACCTGATCGCGCTCTGCAAGCGGGAGCTCTCGGCCTACAAGGCGCCCAAGACGGTGGAGTTCTGGGACGAGCTGCCCCGCAGCGGCGTGGGCAAAGTATTGAAACGCAAGGTCCGCGAGCGGTTTTGGGAAGGACACCAGCGGAAGATTTAGGGGCTGGGTGGCGTTCAGCGGCCCTGGAGCGGCCTTGACAAGGACATTATCCTTACTAGAGTAAGGATATGAGCAAGGTCACGAGCAAGCTCCAGGTCACGGTGCCCAAGGCGCTCGCGGAGCGTTACGGAATCCAGCCCGGCGACGATATCCGCTTTGAGGAGGCTGGCGAGGTCATGCGCGTGGTCCCCGACGCTGCCGCCAAACCTGCCGAGGTGCTCAATACCGAGGCGCGCCTTCGGCTCTTTGACGCGGCCACCGCCCGGCAGCGGACGCGCGAAGCGGGCCGCTCGTTGCGCACGGTAAGCTCGCGCGGCTGGACCAGAGAGGAGCTCTACGAGCGTGGCCGCACGCGCGCTGATTGATACAAACATCGTGATCTACCGCTATGATGAGCGGTTCCCAGACAAGCAGTCGATTGCGTCCGACGTTCTCCGCGAGGGCATCGTCAGCGGGAACGTGCGCATTCCCCATCAGGTAATTGTCGAATTCATCGCGGCAACGACTCGAGGCGGTCCAGAAGCCCGCCTGCTCGATACCGCCGACGCGCGCCGAGAGGCAGAGGAACTCATGGCGCAGTTCCCGATCATCTATCCCGACGACGCAGTGCTACGAACCGCACTTCGAGGCGCGGCGGCATACGGCCTCTCATGGTACGATGCGCACCTCTGGGCCTATGCAGACGTTCACGGGATCGAGGAGTTGATTTCCGAGGATTTTCAGCATGGCCGCATGTACGGCACGGTGACGGTCCGAAATCCTTTCCTGGCCAATATTGAGGAGTAGCGACCCGCTTCACGCCCCGACCATGAGGCGGCCGCGCTGTGATTCAGGTCTTCACCTGCAACTCGCGGGGCCAGTTGGCGAGGGTCTCCGCGCCGGTCTCGGTGATGCGGATGCTCTCGGTGATCTCGAGGCCCCAGTCCTCGAACCAGAGCGCGGGCATGAAGTGGATGGTCATGTCGGGCCGCAGCTCGGCGCGATCTCCGGGGCGGAGGCTGATCGTGCGCTCGCCCCAGTCCGGCGGATAGCTGAGCCCGATGGAATAGCCGCAGCGGCTCTCCTTGGTCAGGCCGTGGCGCGCGAGGGAGTCCACGAAGGCGCGGTGGATGTCCTCGCACAGGTTCCCCGGCTTCGCGGCGTCGAGCCCCGCCTCGACGGCCTCCAGCAGCGCGCCTTCCGCGTTGCGCTCGCGGGCCGTGGGCCGGCCCAGGAACACCGTGCGGCAGAGCGGGCAGTGGTAGCGCCTGTAGACGCCCGCGATCTCGAAGAACGTCGCCTCGCCCGCCCGCATCGGCTTGTCGTCCCAGGTGAGATGGGCCGCCGAGGCGTCGATGCCGGTCGGCACCATCGGCACGATGGCGGGATAGTCGCCACCTGCGCCCTCCACGCCTGTGATGGCCGCGTGGAAGATCTCCGCCACCAGGTCGTTCTTGCGCATGCCGGGCTCGATCGCCTCCATGATGCGCGCGTGCATCTTCTCCACGATGCGCGCCGCGTTCTTCATAAAACCGATCTCGGCCTCGGACTTCACGATGCGCTGCCAGTTCACCAGGCCCGTGGCATCCAGCAGGGTCGCCTCCCGCAGGTGAGTCTCCAGCGAGCGGTAGGCGGCGGCGCTGAAGTAGTAGTTGTCCATCTCGACGCCGATTCGCGCGCCGGCCCAGCCGCGCTCGGCGATCACCTCGCTCAGGTAGTCCATCGGGTGGCGCTCGGTGGACATCACGTAGTGGTCCCCGTAGGCGACGATGTCGTCGTGCCCCATGAACACGGTGCGCTTCGCCCCGTTCGCGTCCATGCCGCGCCCGAACCACACCGGGTCGCCTTCGAGCCCGAGCAGCACGCACTGGTGCACGTAGAAGGACCAGCCGTCGTAGCCGGTGAGCCATGCCATGTTGGAAGGGTCGGAGACGACGATCAGGTCGAGCCCCCTCGCGTCCATCGCGCGGCGGGTCTTCGCGATCCGCGCCGCGTATTCCTCGCGGGAGAAGGGAAGATCGACCGGCGGGGGTGCGCCGGTATCGCCGGTCGTGAGCGGGGTGCTGGTCAAGGCCGGAAGTCTCCGAGGACGCGGTGTCGCCAACGCCCGATCATATCGCAAGCGCTGCCAAGCACGATGCACCGAAGGGCGCGGGACGCTAAGCGGCAGGCGAGAGGCGCTCGACCTTGATCTGATCCGCCTTCTTCAGTGCCTGAGCCAGCTCCCAGGTCGACTGGAGCCGGTACCACGTATCGGCGCCGCCGCCGAACGCCTTGTCGAGACGAATCGCCATCTCCGGCGAAATGCCTGCGCGACAGTTCACGATGTCCGAGAGCTGCTTGCGGCTGACGCCGAGCTTGCGCGCCGCTTCCGTCACGCTGAGGCCCAACGGCTCGAGGCAGTCATGACGTACCGAGAGACCCGGATGCGGCGGGTTCTTCATCGGCATGGTTCGGCCCTCCTGTGCCCCTAGTGGTAATCGACCAGATCGACATCCGTGACGTCTCGGCCTTCAAAGCGAAAGACGATGCGCCAGTTGCCCGAGACGCTGACGGCCCAATGATCGGCCAGATCGCTCCTCAGGAGATGCAACCGAAAACCCGGCAGGTTCATGTCGCCAGGTTCAGTCGCTTCGTCGAGACGGGCCAGGACACGTTCGACCTTGGGCACCAAGTGTGGTGAGACACGTCGACCATCGCCCCTCTCGAACAAGCGCCCGAGGCCCGCGTGACGGAAACGAAGAATCATATGCGGTCATGTCACCTGTCACGTAGCAGTTTACAGAACGAAATACGCGTTGTCGCCCCGATTCTTGAGTCCCGTGACGACCGAATCCCGAGGTAGCAGTGCGCCCCACGACCCCGGACCATAGTGCGGTGCACGGCGCGCGGCGGGCGCGCCAGTATTGCGCCGTGTGACGCGAGAGTGATGGGACAACAGCAGACGGAGGCATGAACTTCGGGTTTCGGCGGCCGACGACCACAGCCCACTCGGTCGCCGCAGCACCAATTGGAGCGGGCCGGCGGCGGCTCGAAATCCCACGGTATCCCCGAGTAGCCCGCTTCTCTTTTGGGGGGCCGCCGGCCCCGCGGGGGTCAGCCGTCGAGCAGCGGCGCGAGGTCGGGCAGGTGGGGGAACACGGCGAGCGGCGCGCCGGCCGCGAAAAACTCCGCCTCGCCGATGCCGACGAAGGGGACGCGGGCCTTCGCGGCTTCGCGCATGTCCGCATGGGAATCACCCACAAAGAGGGCGTCGGCCGGCGCGATGGCGCGGGCCTCCAGGACGCGCCCCATGTGGATGTGCTTGGGCCTCTCGCGCGTCGCCCCGTGGACCGAGGCGAGGGAGCGCGCGAGACCGAGACGCCCGAGCTGCCGCTCGGCTTCCTCCTGCGGCACACCGGTCACCACGGCCACGAGCCGCTTTGCCGCCTGGGCCTCGATGAAGGCGCGGACGCCGGGGAAGAGCCCGATGGCCGCGTTGATCGCGTCGATACGGTCAAGGAACACGCCAAGGATGCGTTCGCGCGTGGCCTCGTCGAGCGGCTGGCCGATCAGGTCCTCGTAGATGCGGTCGAAGATGACTTCCCGGCCGCTCCCGGCGTGGCGCCTGAAGCCGTCGGCGACCCCGGCGCGGTCGTCCGTATAGGGTGCGAAGGCATCGGCCAGGGCCTCCGCCTTGGCGCCCATGCTGTCGGCGATCACGCCGTCATAATCGAGAAACAAGACCTTGACCGGCACCCGCCGTGCTCCGCCCCTGCCGTTTGACCTGCGCGTCATAGTGCCGCAAAACCGCCCCTCTGCCGAATGGAGTGCAGCATGACGGCGCCCCACGAGAGGCTCCGCGCCAGGCTCGGCGACCCGGCGCTCTATCTCGACGACCCCGCCGACACCGCCCGCTATGCCAGGGACTGGATCGGCAAGTACGTCGGCACCGCGCCGCTGGTGGTCAGGCCGCGCACGACCGAGGAGGTGGCAGCGGTGCTCCGCGCCTGCACCGCGCTCGACGTGCCGGTGGTGCCGCAGGCCGGCAACACGGGCATGGTGGGCGGCGGCGTGCCCCGCGCGGGCGAGGTGGTGCTGAGCGTCGAGCGTCTCAACGCCATCGAGGCCTTCGACGAGGCCTCGGCCACGGTCACGGTCCAGGCCGGCGTCGTGCTGGAGGCGCTGCAGGGCTACCTCGCCGAGCGCGGCTACGACATGCCGGTGGACCTGGGCGGCCGCGGGTCGTGCCAGATCGGCGGCATGATCGCCACCAACGCCGGCGGCGTGAAGGTGCTCCGCTACGGCCACATGCGCGAGCAGGTGCGCGGCCTCGAGGTCGTGCTCGCCGACGGCACCGTGGTGAGCGGCCTCAACATCCTGAAGAAGAACAACACCGGCCTCGACCTGAAGCAGGTCTTCATCGGCTCGGAAGGTACGCTCGGCGTCATCACCCGCGCCGTGCTGCAGGTGCAGCCCGCGCCGGAGGCGTTTCAGACCGCGCTCGCGGGGCTCACCAGCCGCGACCTGCTGCCCGCCCTGCTGCAGGCGGCGCGAGCGCGCTTCCCCCGCCTCTCTTCGCTGGAGTTCATCGACGGCGAGACCGTGGCCTACGTGCGGGCATCGGACCCCGAGCTGCGCATCCCTCTCGCGGGCGCACACGGGAGTCTGGTCGTGATCGAGGAGGAATCGGCGGCCGGCGAGGCGGCGGGCGAGGCCTTCGCCACCGGGCTGGAGAGCCTGCTGGCAGAAGGGCTGATCGCCGACGCCGTGGTCGCGGGCTCGGAGGCGCAGGCGCGGGCGATCTGGCGGGTGCGCGAGGCGCCGACCGAGGCGGTGAGCCGCCGCGGGCTCACCCACAAGTTCGACGTGACCGTGCCGCCTGGCGTGATCCCCGCTTTCCTCGGCGAGATGGAGGCTCTGGCAGAGGGGTTCGAGGGCGTGCGGGTGGTGCTGTTCGGGCACCTGGGCGACGGCAACGTCCACGTCAACATGGCGCAGGAGCCGGGGCTCGCGGACGACGACTTCCTCGCCCTGGAGCCCGCGCTGGCGGACGCGATCTACGGTGCGGTGCACGGTCACGCGGGTAGCATCAGCGCCGAGCACGGCATCGGCGTGATGAAGCGCGCCTACCTGCCGCTCGCGCGAACGGCCGAGGAGATCGACCTGATGCGCACGCTGAAGCGCGCGCTCGACCCCACCGGCATCCTCAACCCCGGCGTGATCCTGGAGTAATCCCGACGGTCAGGCGAGATTCCGGTCCGCCATCACCTCGCGGATCGCCTGCTCCGCCACATCGACGCAGCGGTCGACGTCCTCGCGGGAGGCGACGAGCGCCGGGCCGAACTCGATGGCCGTGCCTTCCTCGCCGCCGAGCACGCCGAGATCGGCCATGCGCCGCGTGATCGCCTTCACCGTGTCGTCGGTGAACGGCGCCTTGGTCTTCTTGTCGACCGTGAAGTCGATGCAGGTCCACATGCCGAGCCCGCGCACGTCGCCCACGACGGGGAGGTCGCGCAGCCGCTGCATCCGGTCGAGGAAGTAGGCGCCGGTCTCGCGCCCCCGCTCGATCAGGTTTTCGCTTTCGAGGATATCGATGGTGGCCATCGCCGCGGCGCAGGCCCCGGGGTGGCCGTTGTAGGTCTGGATGTGGGTGAAGGCCGGCAGCATGTCGGCCACCTTGCGGGTCACCGTGGACGCGCCGAGCGGAAAGTAGCCGGCGGTGATCGCCTTCGCCGTGCTCATGATGTCGCACTCGACGCCCCAGTGCTCCAGCGCGAACCAGTAGCCGCAGCGGCCGAAGCCGGTGATAACCTCGTCGCCGATCAGCATGACGTCGTACTTGTCGCAGACCTCGCGCACGCGCGCGAAGTAGTCGTCCGGCGGCACTTGCACGCCGTCGCCCTGCATCACCGGCTCGGCGATGAAGGCCGAGACCATCTCCGGTCCCTCGTGAACGATGTGCTGCTCCAGGAAGTCCACGCAGTAGTCGCAGACCTCGGAGGGGTCCATGCCGAAGGGCGTGCGGTAGAGGTTGGGCGCCGGGACGCGGCTGTAGCCGGGGACGCCCGGCTCGGTGATGGCGCGGGTGCCGAGATAGTCGGTGCAGCCGATCGCGCCCATGGTGGCGCCGTGATACGCGTTCCAGCGCGAGATGACCTTGTGCGCGTGCGGCTTGTCGCCCTTGGCGATGTGGTACTGGCGGGCGAGCTTGATCGACATCTCGTTGGCTTCCGAGCCGCTGCCGGCGAACACCGTCGAGGTGAGCGAGCCCGGCGCGAGATCGGCCATCCTGGCCGAGAGATTGACCGTGACGTCGACCACATTGGCGATGGTGCCGGCGTAGTGGAGGGACACGAGCTGGTCGTAGATCGCGCGCGCGATGCGCTCCTGCCCATAACCGAGGGAGCCCGCCCTTGTGTGGCAGCTCATCATGTCGAGGTAGGTCTTGCCGCCGGCGTCGGTGATCTCCATCCCGTCCGAGCTGGTGAAGATCATCGGGCCCTGCGTGCGGATCTCCTCCTTGCTCGCGAGCGGGAACAGGAAGTAGTCGAGCGCGTCGCGGGTGAGCGCGTCGAGATTGGAGGCGTCCATTCGGTCTCTCCTGAAGCGCGGCGGTTGATGTGGGGGCGATCTTGGGGCGGCGCGGTGCCGCAGGCAAGCGGCGCGGCGATCCCTTCACGCCGCGTCGTCGCTCTGGCGGAAGGGGCCGTGCCGCTCCAGCACGGCGATCTCGCGGTCGATCTCCCGCGTCTCGTGCTCGAGGTAGTGGGCGACCGCATCGCGCAGGCTCTCGTTGGCGACCCAGTGGGCGGAGTAGGTTGGCACCGGCAGGTAGCCGCGCGCGAGCTTGTGCGGCCCCTGGGCGCCGGCCTCGACCCGCCTGAGACCGTGGACGATGGCGTAGTCGATGGCACGGTAGTAACAGGCCTCGAAATGCAGGAAGCGGTGGTCTTCGATGGCGCCCCAGTTGCGGCCGTAGAGCGTGTCGGAGCCGGCGAGGTTGAGCGCGCCGGCGATGGGGCGGCCCTCGCGCTCCACCATCACCAGCACCACCGCATCGGCCATGCGCTCGCCCAGCAGGCTGAAGAACTCGCGCGTGAGGTAAGGCACCCCCCATTTGCGGCTGCCGGTCGCCTGGTAGAAGGCGAAGAAGGCGTCCCAGTGGCGCTCCTCGATCTCGCTGCCCGAGAGCGCCGCGATCGCGAGGCCGGTCTCGGCGACGGCCTGACGCTCCTTGCGGATCTGCTTGCGCTTGCGCGAGGCGAGGCTCGCGAGGAAGTCGTCGAAGTCGCGATAGCCCTCGTTGAGCCAGTGGAACTGGATGCCGGTGCGCTGCAGCAGCCCGGCCTCGCCCATCAAGTCGAACTCGTCCTCGCTGGGGAAGGTGATGTGCACCGAGGAGACGCCGATCTGGTCGCAGATGCCGACACAGGTGGAAAGCAGCGCCGTCCGCACCGCTTCCGCGCCCGGCCCCGGTGGCGCCAGCAGGCGCGGTCCGGTCACCGGCGTGAACGGGACCGAGACCTGGAGCTTGGGGTAGTAGCGGCCGCCCGCGCGCTCGAACGCATCCGCCCAGCCGTGGTCGAACACGTACTCGCCGTAGGAGTGGTTCTTGAGATACATCGGCACGGCGCCGAGGACGGCGCCTTGCGGGGTCTTGAGGACGATGTGGCGGGGGTGCCAGCCGGTCTCGACCGTGCTCGAGCCGCTCTCTTCCAGCGCGGACAGGAAGGCGTGGCGGACGAAGGGATTGTCGCGGCCGGCGCAACGATCCCAGTCGGCGGCCTGCACCTGGGTGATCGAGCTTAGAACATGGGCCTCGACCGAGCCCTCGTCCTGCGTACCTGCTAGCGCAGGGTCATCCTCGCCGGCCTCCGCTTTATTCTCCGTCTCCTCGCCCGTGGCCATTGTCACCGCATCTTGGCGCCGGAGGCCGCGAGGTCGCGTATGTCGGTCTTGAGGTGGATCAGCGCGGGGCCGTCCGCCGCCAGCGCCCCTTCCAGCGCCGGCGCGAAGGCCTCGGTTTTCTCGACCGTCCACGCATCGGCGCCCCAGGCGCGCGCCGCGGCCGCGAAGTCGGGGCTGTGGAGAGCGACGCCATAGGTCGCATCGGCGCCGTAGCGATTGTACTGGTGCATGGCGATGGTGCCGTAGATGCTGTTGTCGCACACCAGCACGACGATCGGCAGCCGGTTGCCGACCGCCGTGATCACCTCCTGACCGGTCATGCCGAAACCGCCATCGCCGGCGAGCGCCACCACCCGCTTGCCGGGCCTTGCAAGCTGAGCCCCGATGGCGCCGGGCACGCCGTAACCCATTGCGCCCACCGACGGCGCGGCCTGGGCCAGCGGATGCTCGTAAGGAAAGTGGCGCAGCAGCCAGGTAGAGAAGTTGCCCGCGTCGTTGACGACGGTGGCATCCTGAGGCACCTGCTCGGCGAGGGTCTGCACGACGGCGGCGAGATCCACCGCGCCGAGCGCCGGCCCGGCAGACTCGTGCCGGAACCTGTCGAACACCGCCCGCTGCGACGCGCGCCAGGCACTGCGGGAGGCAGGCGGAGCCTCCGGCGCTGCAGCGACGAGGCCTTCCAGCACGGGAGCGATGTCGGCGCAGACCTGCAGCCCGGCCCCGGCGGCTGCCAGCGCGTCCGCGTCCGGATAGACGTGGACTACGAAGCGGGCCTCATGGATGACGCGGTCGTCGACCGTGGTGGCGAGATCGAGCCGGGTGCCGAGTGCGAGAATCAGGTCCGCCTCGGCCAGCAGGTCCTCCTGATAGGGTGGGAGCGCGAGGCCGAGCGTCCCCAGATAGGCGGAGTGCGCGCACGGCACCACGCCCTGCTGGCGGAAGGAGCTGAACACGCCCACGCCATAGGCCTCGGCGAAGGCGGCAAGCGCGTCGTTGGCGCCCTCGAAGCCCACCATCTCGCCTGCGATTGCGACAGGACGCTCGGCCGCTGCGATTCGCTCGGCGATGGCGCGGATGTCGTCGGGCGCGGGCCGCACAACGCGGCGCGCGCGCGGCCGCGGCGCCGGCACGTCTTCGGTCTCGCCTTCGGTCACGTCTTCGGGCAGTGCCACCGCAACCGGCCCCGGCCTGCCGTCCATGGCAATGGCAAAGGCTTCCGCCGTCGCTGCGGCGACTTTGTGGGGCGTGTGGGGCTCGAAGACCGCCTTGGTCATCGGCCCCAGCATGCGGTGATAGTCGATCTCCTGAAACGACTCGCGGCCCCGCTGATCCGACGGGACCTGGCCGATGAAGAGCACGAGCGGAACGGAATCCTGGCGTGCGGTGTGGATGCCGATAGAGGCATTGGTGGCGCCCGGCCCGCGGGTCACGAAGGCGACGCCCGGCTTGCGCGCGAGCCGGGCGTAGGCGCATGCGGCGAAGGTGGCACCGGACTCGTGGCGGGTGATGACGAAGCGGAGCTGCTCGCGCGCCGCCCGCAGTGCCTCCAGCACGGCGAGATAGCTCTCGCCCGGCACGCCGAACGCGGTATCGACGCCGTGTTCGAGAAGGGTCGCGACCAGCGCATCGCCGCCGGTATAGGCGCGGTTCGCCATGTCCTCCCGCCGCGCGGGGTCCGCGCCGGCCCACTGCCGACGTCTGGTCTTTCGCGCCTGGATCGAACTCGCCATGGCCCTCCTCCGCTGAAGCCGCGCGAGGATACAGGGAGCGGTCCAGCGGAGAAAGCGAGGGGCCCGTCCCGATCGCGCCTTGCGTTGGGGACGTGCGCGCCCGACCATGACCGCTCTCACATCGCAATGCAGGACGACGCGCCATGGGACTCGCAAGACGTGACCTTCTGATCGGTCTCGCCGGGCTGCCGCTCGCGGCGGTCCTCGCCGACCGGCGGCTCGCCCGCGCCGCCGCCGCCAGCCTCGAGACCGTCACCATCACCACTGCCGGCGGCCGATCCGTCTCGGCGGCGCTCGGTGTGCCCGCCACGCTGCCGGCGCCAACCGTCATGCTGGTGCACGAGTGGTGGGGGCTGAACGACCAGATCAAGTCGGTCGCCGCCGCGCTGGCGGACGCCGGCTATCTGGCACTCGCCATCGACCTCTACGACGGCAACGTCACCGCCGATCCCGCCGTGGCGCGGGAGCTGGCGACCGGGGTCCGGCCGCAGGCCGCCACCGACACCTGCGCCTCATGGATCGACTGGCTCCGGAACCACGAAAGCGGCAGCGGCAAGGTCGGCACCGTGGGCTGGTGCTTCGGCGGCCGCTGGTCTCTCAACGCCTCAATCGCGGCGCCGGTCGATGCGACCATCGTTTACTACGGTAACGTGAAGAGGACCAAGGAGCAGCTCGCCTCCTTGGCAGGGCCGGTTCTAGGCCATTTCGCCACCCGTGACAGGTGGATCAACCAGGAGATGGTGGACGGCTTCGAGGCGGAAATGGCGGCGGCCGGCAAGAACGCCGAGAACCACTGGTACGAGGCCGACCACGGCTTCGCCAACCCGACCAGCGCCCGTTACGACGAAGAGGACACCGCCCTCGCCTGGCAGCGCACCCTGGATTTCTTCGCAGCCCACCTGACGTAAGGAAACGGGTTGGACGGGATTTCACGCCGGGGTGTAGCACGGCGCGCTGGTGAGCGCCGAATGATGGGCGGCCGCAGGCGGTAAACGCCCCGGACCATGGTGCGATGCACGGCGTGAGTCGGGCACGCCATCATCGCGCCATGATGGACGGGAGCAAACGGGCTACAACGGTGATCGGGGGCGGCCGTCGCCCGCCCGTGGAATCCCGCCTATCCCGCCTATCCCGCTTGTCCCGCTTGTCCCACCGGTCTCGCCCGATCCCGGCAAATCCCGCCAATAAAATTGCAAAGCCGTCCCATTCGCCTGTGTGGGGCGCGGGCGGTAACCGCCGTGGGAGGTGGGGTCAGGCGCTCTTGAGCCGCGGGCGGGTTTCGAAAGCGCGCTCGTCGCGCGGCTGCTCATCGAAGAGCTCGGCGAGTTTCTCGGTCATGGTGCCGCCGAGTTGCTCGGCATCGGTAAGCGTGACGGCGCGGCGGTAGTAGCGCGTCACGTCATGCCCGATGCCGATGGCCAGCAACTGGACCGGCGAGAAGGTCTCGACCCAGTCGATCACCGAGCGCAGGTGCCGCTCCAGATAGTTGCGCGCGTTGACCGAGAGCGTGCTGTCGTCGACCGGCGCGCCGTCGGAGATCACCATCAGGATGCGCCGCTCCTCGGTCCTGCCGAGCAGGCGCTCGTGGGCCCAGAGCAGCGCCTCGCCGTCGATGTTCTCCTTGAGCAGGCCCTCGCGCAGCATCAGGCCGAGGCTCTTGCGCGCCCGGCGCCAGGGCTCGTCGGCGTTCTTGTAGATGATGTGGCGCAGGTCGTTGAGGCGGCCCGGGTTTCGCGCGCGCCCTTCCGCCAGCCAGCGCTCGCGCGACTGGCCGCCCTTCCACGCGCGCGTGGTGAAGCCCAGGATCTCCACCTTCACGCCGCAGCGCTCCAGGGTCCGCGCCAGGATGTCGCCGCTCATGGCGGCGACCATGATCGGCCGCCCGCGCATGGAGCCCGAGTTGTCGATCAGCAGCGTCACCACCGTGTCCCTGAACGAGGTCTCCTTCTCCATCTTGTAGGAGAGCGGGTGGAGCGGGTTGGTGACGACGCGCGAGAGCCGCGCGGTATCCAGCAGGCCCTCCTCCAGGTCGAACTCCCAGGACCGCGTCTGGCGCGCGAGCAGGCGCCGCTGCAGCCGGTTCGCGAGCCGGCTGATGACGCCGTGAAGCTGGGAGAGCTGCTGGTCGAGCTGGGTGCGCAGCCGGGCCAGCTCTTCGGAATCGCATAGCTCGGAGGCGCTGACGATCTCATCGAACTGCGTGGTGTACGCCTTGTAGGGCGGCTCCTTGCCGCCCCGTCCCGTGCCAGGATGGAAGCGACGCCGCCCGGCCTCTTCGTCGTCCTCCTCGCCCTCGCTCATCGAGGCGTCGGCGTCCTCGTCGGCAGCTTCCTGCGCGTCGGCATCCGCGTCTGCGTCGGCATCCGCGTCCCGGTCGCTGTCCGAATCCGTCTCGTCGCCGCGTTCCGCGTCGCCGGGCTGGCTCGCGTCGTCATCGTCGGTCTGCTCGGGGCTGGATTGGTCCTCGGCGTCGTCCGGGTCTTCGGCATCCTCGTCCGGCAGATCCAGGTCCTTGATGAGGCTTCGGCACAGCGAAGAAAATTGCTCCTGGTCGTTGATCGCGCGCACGAGCTGCGTCGTGTGCCGCGCGCCCTTGGTCTCGAACCAGGGGCGCCACAGGTCGGCCATGTGGCGGGCGGACTGCGGCAGGTGCCGGCCGGTGAGCTTCTCGCGCATGAGCATGGCGAGCGCTTCGGCGACCGGCACCTCCTCGGGCACCGTGCAGTGGTCGTAGCCCTTGCGCCGGCAGCGCTGCTCCAGCGCAGAATCGAGGTTTGCCGCGACGCCTGCCAGCCGGCCGGCGCCCAAAGCCTCGACACGTGTCTGTTCGATCGCGTCGTAGATCGCGCGCGCGGTCTTGCCGCGTGGCTGCTCGCGCACGTGAGCACCCTGGTCGTGATAGCGCAGCCGCAGCGCCAGCGCGTCCGCCGAGCCGCGTACGAGCTCGACGTCAAGTGCGTTCAGATCCCGCGCGGGGAAGGGGAGCTGGACCTGATCGCCCGCGATCTGCGGCTGATCCGCGCCGAATGAGACCTGAAGCTCTTCGCCCGCCTCGCCGGCGATGGCCCGCAGCGCCGAGCCGACGGCGCGCTGGAAGGTCTCGACGGGGGATTCTTCCTGGGGCACGCGGCCTGCTCCGGCTCAGGCGGTCGGCTGCAGCGGCGCCGACGATTCCGGAAGCTCCATGCCGAGGCAGCGCTGGAAGTACTCGGCGATGATCGGCCGCTCCATCTCGTCGCACTTGTTGACGAAAGTGGTGCGGAAGGCATAGCCCACGTCGCCGAAGATCTCAGCGTTCTCGGCCCAGTGGATGACCGTGCGCGGCGACATGACGGTTGAGATGTCGCCCGCCATGAAGCCTGAGCGGGAAAGATCCGCCACCTCCACCATCGCGTGGATCAGCTTGAGCTTCTCCTCCGTCTCGTAGGAGGGCACCTTCGACAGCACTATCTTCACCTCCTCGTCGTGGTGAAGATAGTTCAGCGTGGCGACCAGGTTCCATCGGTCCATCTGGCCCTGGTTGATCTGCTGCGTGCCGTGATAGAGGCCGGTCGTATCGCCAAGGCCGACGGTGTTGGTGGTGGAGAAGATGCGGAACGCGGGATGCGGCCGTACCACTCGATTCTGGTCGAGCAGTGTCAGCTTGCCGTCGACCTCGAGGATGCGCTGGATCACGAACATCACGTCCGGCCGGCCGGCGTCGTACTCGTCGAAGACCAGCGCCGTCGGGTGCTGCAGCGCCCATGGCAAGAGACCTTCGCGAAACTCCGTCACCTGCACCCCGTCGCGGATGACGATCGCGTCCTTGCCGATCAGGTCGATACGGCTGATGTGGCTGTCGAGATTGATGCGGATACAGGGCCAGTTGAGGCGCGCCGCCACTTGCTCGATGTGCGTTGATTTTCCTGTGCCGTGATAGCCCTGGATCATCACCCGGCGGTTGTGAGCGAAGCCGGCGAGGATGGTGAGCGTGGTGTCGCGGTCGAAGCGGTAGGCGGTGTCGATGTCCGGCACATGATCGGTGGGCTCCGAAAACGCGGGAACCTCCATGTCCGTATCGATGCCGAAAGTCTGGCTGACGGAAACCTGGATATCCGGCACTCCGTCATTGGTGACAGCCGCCCCTGCCTCGTTCGTCTGCATTGCGCGATTCCCTCTGCACAAATAAGGCCGCCATCGGCGGCCGCTCCTGCGCCAGTCCGATCGACAATGCCTTCGTCTATGAGCACTCCTTCTTCAGATAGTTATAGGCGTGATTGATGTGTTTCAAAAGCTCCTCGGATTCGCGGGAGCCCCCGTTGGCATCGGGGTGGTGCCGCTTGACCAGTGACTTGTAACGCCTCTTGAGCGCATCGAGATCGAAGGGCGGCGTGAGGTCGAAAATCGCGAGCGCTTCGAGCCTGGCCTCGGGGATCGTTTCCGTACCTGTCCGCCTTCTTCCGTTTGGAGCCTCCTCGCCGTCCAGCCATTCGCGAGAGAAGGCGCGGAACGCCGCCTCCAGGTCCTCCCGCCGGCCTCCGCCGGGGCCCTGGCAGAACGGCCAAGTGGGGCGGTGCCCGGTCACGTCGTCGTGCTGAAAGCGCTCGATGTCGTGCTGGCTCCACCCCGCGAAGAAGTTCCACGAGCGGTTGTAGTCACGCACATGATCGAGGCAGAACCAGCGCCAGGAGCGGAGATCGCTGGGCGCGCGGGGCGCGCGGTGGTCCGCCGGCAGCTCACACTCGGGATACTCGCACACGCGGACCGGCGGCTCTTCCGCCGCGCGGTGCGTACCCCTAACCGCTGCATGGCGCCATTCCATGGGCGCACTATGCCGCCCCGCCCAGAGCGGGGCAAGGCGGCCAGCGGAGACAATTTGGTGAGAAGTCCGGCGTTAATGGAGGCCGCCTGGTCCGGCTAATTGTGGTCGCGGCGGATCATGTCGGCGGCTTTTTCGCCGATCATGATGGTGGGGGCGTTGGTGTTGCCAGAAGGGATCGCAGGCATGATCGAGGCGTCGGCGACGCGGAGCCCTGCGATGCCGTGGACCCGAAGCCGCTCGTCGACGACGCTCATCGCGTCGCTCCCCATCTTGCACGTGCCGACCGGGTGATAGACCGTGCCAGCCGTCTCGCGCACGTAGGCGATGAGATCCTCGTCGCTCTCGATGTCCGGGCCGGGCCGTTGCTCGGCCTCGACGCATGAGGCGAATGGCTCGGTCCCCAGGATACCCCGCAGGATGCGCACGCCGCGCACGAGGCTCATCACGTCGTCATCGTGTGCGAGGTAGTTGGGCTGGATCGCCGCCCGGGGTGCGCCGCTGCCGTCCCTCGCCAGA
The DNA here is from genome assembly GCA_022820945.1 of Alphaproteobacteria bacterium. GTDB lineage: Bacteria > Pseudomonadota > Alphaproteobacteria > UBA828 > UBA828 > WTGU01. The sequence goes on from JAJEEP010000137.1 coordinate 33,855, forward strand.
GTCACCCGGCCCCGGCTCTTGGGCCGGGTGGCGCAGACCGAGCTCGTGCCGCCAGGATAGGGGTGCGGGCGCCAGCCGCCGTCCGGCAACAGGTCGAAACTGAGCGGGCGGAAGGTGATCTCGATATCCGGCCGCCCGCCCTGCTCCCTGGAATCGAGAAAGCCGCAGACCTCGCAAGAGGTGAGCGACAGGGCACCGGTGCGAAAGAGGCCGTAACGCAGCACCTCCGCCGCGAGCCGCGGGCGGCTGCGCAGCAGGCGGTTAAGCGTCGGCACCCCCTTCTTCAACCGGGGCTGGACGAAGACAAACAGGTGGTCGTGCAGGTTTTCGCCCACCCCCGGCAGGTGGTGGACCGGCACGATGCCGAGCGCTTTGAGTTGGTCCGCATCGCCGATCCCCGATTGCAGCAGGATCTGGGGCGAGGCCACGGCGCCCGCGCAGAGCACGACCTCGCGCTCCGCACGCGCGGTGACAGCGCCGCCGGACTTGTCAGTATAGACGACACCGGTGGCGACGCCGTCTTCCACGACGATGCGGTCCACCAACGCCTCGGTCACGATGCGCAGGTTCTCCAGCACCGCCGCCGGGCGCAGGTAGCCCACTGCAGTGGTCATGCGACGGCCGTTCCTGATCGTGCCCTGGACCAGCGCGATGCCGTGCTGATCGCCGGTGTTGAGGTCGTCGAGGCGCGGAATGCCGCTCCGCACTGCGGCGTCGAGGAATAGCCGGGAGGCCGGGCTGCTCGGTTGCGTGTCGCTTACCCCGATGGGGCCGCCGACACCGTGGCTCTCGTTCTCCCCATGCTGCTGGTCCTCGGCCTTGCGGAAGTAGGGCAGCACGTCCTCCCAGCCCCACCCAACGTTGCCGGCGTCGCGCCAGCCGTCGTAGTCCTCGGCCTGGCCGCGAATGTAGAGCATGCCGTTGATCGCGCTGGAGCCGCCCAGCACCTTGCCGGAGGGGAAGGGCATGCACCGGCCGCCGAGGCCGGGCACCGGCTCGGACTGCCGCCGCCAGTTGAGTGTCGGGTGGGTGAGCAGGCGGGTGAAGCCCGCAGGGATGTGGATAAACGGGTTGGTGTCCTTCGGCCCCGCTTCGAGCAGTAGCACGCGGTTCCGCGGATCCTCTGCGAGGCGGGCTGCGACCGCCGCTCCGCCGGAGCCCGAGCCGATGACGATATAGTCCGCCTGCATTTCGCCGCTGCTTCGGTTGCGATGAGTCAGGCGATCGCTGCTGCGAGCGCCGTCGCGTCCTCGACGATGAGGTCCGGCTGATGCGGGGTCTCGCCGAAGGGCCGGCTGCGGCGGTCGATGAAGACCGTGCGCATACCGTAGGCCTTGGCGCCGATGCAATCGAAGGCGTGATTGGCGACCAGCGCGCAGACCGTGCGGTCGACACCGACGATCTCCGCAGCTTTGGCATAGGTCTGCCAATGGGGCTTGAAGGCGCCGGCTTCCTGCACAGAGATCACGTGGTCGAAGGGGATGCCGACATGAGGCATCGCGGCCTCCAGCATATCACGGTCCCCGTTGGAGAGAATGGCAAGCGCGTAGCCCGCGGCGCGCAGCCGTTCCAGCGCGGCCGGCACTTCGGGGAAGGGCTTGAGCGTTTCGATTCGGCTCACCAGCCCTATCACCTCCTCCTGCGTGTAAGGGAAGCCGCAGCGGTCCATCACGTAGCCGAGCGCGCGGTGGCTGATCTCGCGATAGGAGGTGTGGCCCCGATCGCAGAGGGAGTCGATCATCGAGTTCTCGAAATGGGTGCGGCGCCACCAAGTGACGAAGCGGTGCGGTGCGCCGCCCCAGCCCTTCTCCTCGAGGAAGGGGGTTGCGGCCTCGGTCAACCCCGCCTGCATGTCGACGATTGTGCCGTAAAGGTCGAAGATCAAGACCTTCGTCCCTCGCCTGAGGATTGCCGCCTGCTCCCGGACGGCACCGGGATCACTCGACAAAGTGCGCGGCCCCCGGCTCCAGGTAGGCGCGCCAGGAATCGGGGTAGGTGAGGCCCTCCTTGACCTTGGCCTCCACCTCGGTTTCCTGACGGCGAATTTCATCGACGCGATCGATCACGTCGTCGAGCGCATTCTGGGGCACGACAACCACGCCATCCACGTCGCCCACCACGACGTCGCCGGGGTTCACCGTGACCCCGCCGATGCTGATAGCGAGGCCGACGGTACCTGGGCCGTTCCGCTGCGGCGAGTTGGGGCTGACGCCCGCGCAGAAGACCGGAAGGCCGACCCCGACGATGCCGGGCGTATCGCGCACCGCGCCGTCGGTGACCAGGCCTGCGGCGCCGCAGTTAAGCAGCATGCCCGCCATCAGGTCGCCGATCACGGCGGTGCCGAGATAGGCCTCGGTGCCGACCACAAGCACGTCGCCGGGCTCCGCATAGGCCAGCGCACCGACCAGGCCGAGCTGGTCCGCCGGGCTGTTCATGCAGGGAAAGGCCGGGCCCACGAAGCTCTGCATGGCAGCCGGCGCGCCCGCGATCGGCTTGATTGCAGCGTCCAGCGCGCCCAGCCCACCGAGCGCGTCGACGACCTGGCCGGTCATCGCGCCTTCGAGCGCGGAGACGGCGTCGCGCGGCGGCCGTTGGAAGGTGCGACGGATGGTGAGCGCGGGCGGGGTGTCGAGCATGGCGTGGTCCTTTCGCTTCACCGCGGTTCGGTTTCAGCCGTGCCGCGGCGCTCGGTATCGCGATCGCGTTTCAAGCCTTGACGCAGCGGACAGGCAGAGATTCCAGTCCGCGCAGCACGATGCTGTTGCGGAATCTCGGCTGCTCGCCGCGAAGGTTGATCTGCGAGTATCTCTCCAAGAGCATTTCGAGGACGATCCGCCCTTCCAGGCGCGCAAGCGGAGCGCCGATGCAGTGGTGGATGCCGCGCCCGAACGATAGGTGAGAGCGGTCACCTCGGCCGACATCGAGCCGGTCGGGCTCGTCGAATACGTCGGGGTCCCGGTTGGCCGCACCCAGCAGGAGGACTATGTTGTCGCGCTTCTTCAGGGGAAAGCCATTCACCTCGCAGTCCTCCAGTGCGCGCCGAAAATCGGTCTGCACCGGAGAATCGAAGCGCAACAGCTCATCCACCGCCAAAGGGATCAGGCTCGGGTCATCCCTGAGCCGCTGGAGCTGGTCCGGATGACGCAGCAGCGCCAGCACACCGTTGCCGATCAGGTTGGTGGTGGTTTCGTTGCCCGCAATCAACAGCAGGCGCAGCATGTTCAGCATCTCGAGCTCGGTGAGGCGGTCGCCTTCCTCCTCCGCCTGCGCAAGCGCACTCACGATGTCGTCCTGCGGTGCCGCTCGCCGCTCCTCGATGATCGGTCGGAAGTAGTCGTTGAGAGCCTTGTTGGCAGCATCGGCAAGCGCCCGCTCGCGGGCATCGATCGACGGCTCAAGGGTACGCGCGCGCTGGTCCGACCAAATCTTGAACTGCGCTCGGTCCTCCGGCGGTATGCCCAGCATCTCGGCGATCACGATCACGGGCAGCGGTTGGGCCACCGTCTGCATGAGGTCGAAGCCAGCGGGGTCGTCGATGTCGTCCAGCAGAGAACTGAGCAGGCTGCGGATGTGAGGCTCGAGCGCGTTCACCGCCTTGGGCGTGAAGGCCTTGTTGACGAGGGCCCTGAGCCGCTTGTGGTCCGGCGGATCGAGGAAAAGCATGGTGAACTCTTCATCCGCCGGTAGGCCGGCGCGCTGCCGGCGAGAGAGGGTGCCCTTGCGCGGGTCGTTGCTGAAGAGCCGATGATCGCGAAGCATGGTGTCGATATCGGCGTGTCGGGTGAACAGCCAGGCGTTCATCAGCCCGCTGCGGTGCACCGGGTCGCGCTCTCGGAGTGCCGCATAGACTGGATAAGGGTCTTGGGCGGTCTGCCTCGACAGTGGGTTGTACGTGACGCCGCTTTGCCAGCGTTCCCGCGCGAGCATCGCGCCGATGACGACGGACCGTATCGCCTTCTGCATCGAGAGCATCATCGCCTCCTTGTGGATGCTGGTCTTCCTGCTTACGCGCGTCCCGCGGCTCCGTCGAGCACGCGAGAGAATAGCGCGGCCTCTAGCAAGAGCGCCAACAATGCCGCAGCAACTTGGAACGCCCTTGCCACCGCACAGAGATTTGTCGTCTCAATAAGCGCTTCGGGACGGCACTGAAAAAGCGTTTTGCGGCTCAACGACGGGCGGTGGACCGGCAAATCTGGACCGTGACCCAATCTTAGATGGCTGTGACCGCGTGTGACAGACCGGTTTTCAGCCGGACGCGGGCGTCGCTACTTTGCAAGAACTGGCTCATTGCGTGAGCAAACCGCCAATGGATGAGCGCCAGGCACGCCTTGTCGGTTCGGGCACCTGCAATCGTTGAAGGGCAAGTTTTCTGCCCATACCACAAACGATATCTCAATGACTCTCGAACAAACTTCGATTTACTGCGCGACAAACCTCAGTCGTGACGCCGAATTTCCAGGAATTGGGCCGCGTTGTCGAAGTCACTACTGAAACCACAGATCTACTAGTGGGCCATGACGGAGCCCGAGACCCTAGCTGGGTAACGGCGTGGGTTCCGTGGCAGCATGAAAGCCTTGTCAACAGAGCAACGCCAACGCCAACACTGCCGACGAGAACACTTATTATCCGGGAAACATCTTGTGGTCTGTCCGCAAGCGGTACCCCACGCGCCCCACGCGCAAATGGGGCATATCCGTCACCCGGCGTCGCAGGATTGACAGTTACGTTTTCCCGGCACCGATCATCGGTTTGCGTCGAAGGCGCGGCCAAACTTGGCTTGAGTGCTTGAGATGGAGCGGGCGCGCAGCCAGCCCGGTGTGTAGAGTGGGTTAGTCAGGGACTCGACGCGACTGAACAGTGCGCGCCAACGTCAGACGACCGGGAGCGGCCCCATTAGACCCTGGACCGCTCCGTACCACGTGAATCCGCTAATGCGTAGACAGCTTATTGCTTGGCCGGCTCGACGATGATCCGGCCGCGACCGCGCCTGAGCAGATAGCCGCCCCTCGGAATTGCCAACTTACCTTGCTGGACGAGTGGCCATAGCGTATCGACGATCAACGTCGCATTCTCGTCCGACTTTGCCACCGGCCGAGTCGCGAGCCATTCGGCAAACGCGCGCTCTCCGACCTCGTCGCCGACGGATTTTCTGAGCGCATTGAGCTTGCGGCGCTGCCCCTTGGTCAGGGTGCTCTCGTCAATCCGGGAGGAAGAGTTCTGAGCCATCGACTTGCCTTCTATAGTTGTAAGCTCCGGGTCGCGTCTTACGATCATATCATCTTTGTTGGCAAAAGTCTCCTGTTAGATTGAGCAAATTTGAGAAAAATTGTAACTGCCCAGGTGGTTCATGGGCATAATTCCGCTGTTGGAGAGCCCTTGCCGGGCGGGCTTACGCGCACTTGACGGTGGCGATGAGCCGATCCGATGGGCTGGTCAGGGCTTCGATGATGTTCCAGCCCTGCTT
>JAJEEP010000167.1 GCA_022820945.1 Alphaproteobacteria bacterium
GAGGCCGAGTTCGGACAACTCGGGGAGCGGTGTCATGGGGGCCTCCGTTCTGACAGCCGAATACACTGTCAGAACAATACCCGAAAACGACCGAAGACCACACACTTCGTTCAAATCTCACAATCCCGACGTACACCCGGCGGACCCGACAAAGTCGCCAATACCGTTTTCTGTCAGTATGGATAATGAATTCCAATGAAGCGCTGTCCCTGGCGTTCCCCACCGCGCTTCGTCAAGACTCAACCGAGGTGGTATGACTCCCATTCAATGGCGTCCGGGTGCGGGTTGCGCGCTCCCGTGACCAAGGAGCAATGCCGATGTCTGCAAGACGCGTCGTTGAAGGCTTCCTCGGCCAGCTCGCGGGCGGGGATGCCGCCGCCATCGTGGCCATGTTCACCGAGGATGCTGTGATCGACATGCCGGGCGGTGACGACCTGCCCTGGGCGGGCCGCTGGCAGGGCCGGGCCGCGATCCAGGACTATTTCCAGGTCATGCCGGCGGCGCTCGCCATGCACGAGCACGTCATCAAGACCTGGGTGGTCGACGGCGACACCGTCTCCGTCAACGGCGAGGAGGCCGGCTCGTCCAAGGTCAGCGGCAAGCACTACCGCGCGAAGTGGTGCTGGGTCTTCACCGTGCGCGACGGTAGGATCGCCGTCTGGGACGCCTACGAGGACACGCAGGCGCTCTCCGCCTGCGGCCCCTGGCGCTGAGCCGCTCGGCATCATGGCCGGCGCTCTCGTGACCCGGACCCGGTGGGGCGTCGTCTCGGCCGCAATCTTTGCGAGCGTCGTCGTCGGCTACGCCGTCGGCAAGGTGCCGCCGACCATCGGACTGGTCTCCGACGAATTCGGGCTCGACAAGGTGACCGCCGGTTGGCTCGCCTCCATCTTCTTCGCCTACGGGGCGGGCTTCGGCGTATTGACCGGAATGGTCGGGGGGCGCGTCGGCGCTCGCGCGCTCCTGCTCACGGGCGTTCTCGTTCTCGTCCTGAGCGGCATCGCCGGCGCGCTCGCGACCAGTGCCGCCATGTTGCTCGCGGTCCGCGTCTTCGAAGGGATCAGCTTCGCCGCCATCGTGTCCTCGGCGCCCAAGATCACCTTCGACGCGACGCGACCCGAGGACCGGAACCTCGCACTCGGCATCTGGAGCGGCTACATGCCGGGCGGGATGGCGCTCGCCATGATCGTGGCGCCCTTCCTCGCCGAGTCGGTAGGCTGGCGCAGCCTCTGGTGGCTCATGGCCGGTGCGGCGCTGATTGCGGCAGTGCTCGCGGCGGTCGGCATGTCGCGCCGGCGCTGGCCCGAGCAGCCGCGCCGCGACGCGGACGCAGGCTTCGACTGGGCCGGCGTGCGGGCGACGCTGCCGGTCGGCGCCCTCTGGCTCTTCGGTGGGGCCTTTCTGCTCTTCACGATCCAATGGTTCGCGATCGCCGCATGGCTGCCGACATTTCTGACCGAGACACAGGGCCGCGGGCCCATCGGCGCCGCGCTCTTCTCCGCGCTGGTGGTGGGGATGAACGTCACCGGCAACATGATCGGCGGCTGGCTGATGCATCACGGGGTGCCGCGCTACGCCTTGGTGGGCGCGGCGAACGTCATCATGGCGGTCACCGGCGTGTTGATCCTCGCCGGCTCGGTGCCGGACGATGCCAAGATCCCGCTCGCGATCGTTTTCAGCGCCGGCAGCGGCATCCTGCCTGCGGCTGCCTACGCCGGCGCAGCCGCGCACGTGCCGAAGCCCGAGCTCGGGGCGATGGCCAACGGATTCATGGCCCAGGGGGCCGCGATCGGCATGCTGCTGGGGCCGCCGCTCATGGCGATCGTGGTCGGCGGCCTCGGTAGCTGGGAGGCCGCCTGGTGGTGCATGCTGATCTGCCCGGCCATCGGCCTCGTCATCACGGCCGCGCTGTTCGGGATCGAACGCCGCAAGCTGTGACCCCGGCGAGTATTTGGGATTAGGGGCGTGCGGCGTCGGCCGAGCGGCCGGCGAAGATCTCGCCGCGCTGGATCACCAGGCTGGCCGCCAGCACGATGACGACACCGGGGATGGTGAGCATGCTCGGCAGGCCTTTGCCCAGCGCCCAGTCGATGAGGAGCACGAGGGCCGGCAGAATGTAGCTGTAGGACTGGACGCGGGTCGGGCCGATCCTGATGGTGCCCCACTGCATCATGAAGGAGGCGATTACCGTCGAGCAGATCGCAACGAAGACGACCCCGCCATAGGCGAACAGCGGTACATCCAGCCACGCCGTGGACCATAGCGCTTCGTTCGCGATAAGCAGGAACCACACCGCGTTGATGGTCGCGATCCAGAACGTCATGACCAATACCGGCTCGCCCCGGTGGAAGAGCTTGACCAACGGGCTGTAGAAGCCCATCGCGACGCAGCCTGCGAAGAAGATCAGGTCGCCCTCGTTGAGGTCGAGCGTAACGAAGCGGTCCCAATCGCCACGGAAGACCACCCAGAGCGCGCCGATCAGGCCGATGGCGAGCGCAGCGAGACGATGCCAGCCCAGCCGCTCGCCCACGAGGATCGCACCGGCGATCGCCGTGAGGCCGGGTATCAGGGTCGAGATTGCGCCGGTGTTGAGCGCGCTGGTGGTCCGCAGGCCGTAGAACATGCACCAGAAGAACGCGACGAGCGAGGCGCTGATCGCTGCGTAGCCCGCAAGCGTGCGCCAACCCGGCCAGGCGATGCCGTGGCGCCAGGCGACCAGTGGGGCGAAGATCGCCATCGCCAGACCGAAGCGAATGAACAGCATCGCGCCGGTGTTCATCTCGTTGGCGATCGCCTCGCCCACCGGATAGCTGAACGAGATGAGGAACATGGCGACGAACACCCCGGCGTGGACGCCGGGCGTGGAGACGCCGCGCGGGGCCGGGGACTCCGTCATGGCGCGCACCCTCGCGCAGCGCCGTGCGCAGGTCCAGCGCAGGACGCACCTTCCGGGCCTTGAAGACCCGCTCGCGAATCCCCATTTCAGCGTTGCCCGAGGGGGTGCCGCAGAGTGGGCCTCCGGCAGGGCATGGAACCGGTCCGGCCATAACGGCGGACCACTGGAAGACTTGCTTGCGAAAAGGAGTCACACCATGCGTGCATTCGATCTTTCCCCGCTCTTCAGCACCACGGTCGGTTTCGACCGGATGGCCCGGATGCTCGAGCAATTGCCGAGCGAGACCGCGCCGACCTATCCGCCCTACAACATCCAGAAGATGGGCGAGAACGCCTATCGCGTGACGCTCGCCGTCGCCGGCTTCGGCGAAGACGAGATCGGCATCGAGGTGAAGGAGAACCTGCTCACCGTCGCGGGCAAGCTCGCCAAGGAGAATGGCGCGAACGAGAGCTGTCTCCACCGGGGTATCGCCACCCGCGCGTTCGAGCGGCGCTTCAACCTCGCCGATCACATCCAGGTAACGGGCGCGGCGCTCGACAAGGGCCTTCTGCACATCGACCTGGTGCGCGAGCTCCCCGAAGCGCTCAAGGCGCGCAAGATCGCCATCGAGACCGGCGGCCGGAAGCGGATCGACCGCAAGGCCTCCTGATCGGCTCAGGCCGCGAGTTTGCCTCGCGGTCACGGCGAAAAGAGCGGGGGCGCGGGCCAAAAGGTTCGCGCCCCTGTGCCGTTGGCATCGCATTCGTATCAATGCGTACAACAAGAAAAATGTCTGCGTAGAAATGGTCGCAGGCGTTTCTCCGTGCTAACGTTTGCGCGGAACGAGCGGCGCGCCCTCCGGGCGCGTCAGATTCTGACGCGGGAGGATGAAAATGGCATTGAGGAACGGATTGCGTCGCGGCATGAGCGGAGTGCTGGCCGCGGCAGTCGTTGCCGGCGGGCTTTCGGTGGCGGCCACGACGACTCTCACGAGCACCGAGGTGCAAGCGCAGGACGAGCAGTTCATTCCCCTGCTCGTCTACCGGACAGGGCCTTACGCGCCCAACGGCATCCCGGCCGCGAACGGCGCGCTTGACTATTACTCGCTGATCAATGAGCGCGACGGCGGGATCAACGGCGTCTCGCTCGCCTTCGAGGAGTGCGAGTACCGCTACGACACGAAGCTCGGCGTCGAGTGCTACGAGCGCCTCAAGAACCAGGGGCCGACGGGGGCGTCGATCGTCATGCCGCTGTCCACCGGCGTGACCTATCAGCTCAACCCCAGGGCGCCGGTGGACCAGATTCCGGTGCACTCCATGGGGTACGGGCAGACTGCGGCATCCGACGGGCGCGTCTTCCCGTGGACCTTCACCTTCCCCACCACCTACTGGAGTCAGGCTTCGGCCTTCATCAAGTTCGTGGGCGCCGAGGAAGGCGGTATGGATCAGCTGGCCGGCAAGACGATCGCGCTGATCTACCACAACAGCCCCTACGGCAAGGAGCCGATCCCGACGCTGCAGGTGCTGGCCGAAAAGTACGGCTACACCCTGGAGCTGCTGCCGGTCGACCATCCGGGGCAGGAGCAGCGGGCGACCTGGCTGCAGATTCGCAAGATCAGACCCGACTGGACCTTCCTGTGGGTCTGGGGCGTGATGAACCAGGTGGCGCTCAAGGAAGCGGCGGCCATCGCCTATGACATGGAGCGTCTGATCGGCGTGTGGTGGTCGTCGAGCGAATCCGACGTGGTACCCGCCGGCGACGATGCCGTCGGCTATCGCGGTGGCTCGTTCCACTCGCCGGGTGCGGGATTCCCGCGTCACGACGAGATCCTGCAGACCCTTTACGGCGGCGACGCGGCGGCTGCGGCTGAGAAGAACTTCGGCGAAGTTCTTTACAATCGCGGGGTCCTCAGTTCTGTCTACACGACCGAGGCGATCCGCACCGCCCAGGCCAAGTACGGCAACCGGCCGCTCACCGGCGCCGAGGTGCGCTGGGGCCTGGAGAACCTTGATTTGACTGAGGAGCGGCTGGCAGAACTTGGCCTTGCCGGTTTCACCCAGCCGGTGAAGATCACCTGCGAGGACCATGAGGGCAATGGCCCCGTGATCATCCAGCAGTGGGACGGTTCGGCCTGGAACATCGTCAGCGACTGGATCGAGCCGATGCAGGATGTCGTACGCCCGATGATCGAGGCGGCGGCAGCCCAGTACGCGGAGGAGAACAACATCACCCCGCGCGACTGCTCGCAGGAAATGTGAGCGATTCGACTGTAAGTGAAGCCGGGGGCGGCGGCGAAGCGACTGCCGCCGCCCCTGAGGCTCTGCTGCGCCTCGACGCGGTCGAGGTCGTCTACGACCATGTGATCTCGGTCCTGCAGGGCGTCAGCATCGCCGTCCCCGAAGGGGCGATCGTCGCCATTCTGGGGCCGAACGGCGCCGACAAGACCACCACGCTCAAGGCGGTTTCCAACCTCCTGCGCGTGGAGCGGGGCGACATCACCGCGGGCACGATTCACTTCCGGGGCGAGCGGATCGACCGCCTCGCGCCGGGGGAGCTCGTGCGCCGCGGCATCATCCAGGTGATGGAAGGGCGCCGCTGCTTCCCCCACCTTACGGTGCACGAGAACCTGCTGACCGGCTCCTATACCCGGAAGGACGGCAAGGCTGCGGTGCGAGACGACCTGGAGCGGGTCTATGCGCACTTCCCCGCGCTCGCCGAGCGCCGCCGTATCCTTGCGGGCTTCATCTCGGGCGGCGAGCAGCAGATGCTCGCCATCGGCCGCGCGCTGATGTCGCGGCCGACCATGGTCCTCCTCGACGAGCCCTCGATGGGCCTGGCACCGCAGGTGGTGGCCCGAATCTTCTCGGAGGTCCGCCTGCTCAATCGGGAGGAGGGAGTCACGTTCCTGCTTGCCGAGCAGAATGCCAACGTGGCCCTCGGCGTGGCCGATTACGGCTACATCATGGACTCCGGCCAGATCGCGCTGGAGGGTTCGGCGACGGAGCTCCACGACAACCCGGCAGTGAGAGAGCACTATCTCGGCCTCTCGCATGCCGCGGACGCTGCGTCGGAAGACGGCGGCCATGCCGGCTGACAAGGCGCACGAGACTCTTGCTCCCGGCGCGCCCATGCTCAGCGTGGAGGGTATCGCGCTCCGCTTCGGCGGCGTCCAGGCGTTGGCCGGTGTCGAGTTCACCATCTATACCGGCGAGATCTGCGCCATCATCGGCCCCAACGGCGCCGGCAAGACCTCCATGCTCAACGTGCTGAACGGTGCCTATCAGCCGACCGAGGGCACCATCACCTTCAAGGGGCGCACGCGCCGCAAGATGCACCCGCGCGTTGCCGCCATGGAGGGCATGGCACGCACCTTCCAGAACGTCGCGCTGTTCAAGGGCATGAGCACGCTCGACAACGTGATGGCCGGTCGCAACCTCAAGATGCGCAGCAACTTCGTCGCCTGTCTGCTGCCGGCGGGGCCCTCGCGGACGGAGGAAGCGCGCCACCGCGCCGCCGCCGACGAGGTCATCAGCTTTCTCGAGATCGAGGACATCCGCAACGTGCCGGTGGGCCGCCTGCCCTATGGACTGCAGAAGCGGGTGGAGCTCGCCCGTGCGCTCGCGGCCGAGCCCGATCTGCTCCTGCTCGACGAGCCCATGGCCGGGATGAACAGGAACGAAAAGGCCGAGATGAGCCGCTTCATCCTCGAGACCAAGGCGCGCTTCGGCACGACCATGGCGCTGATCGAGCACGACATGAGCGTGGTCATGGAGCTTTCCGACCACATCGTCGTGCTCGACTACGGCCGCAAGATCGCCGACGGCACGCCCGAGGAGGTGCGCAACGATCAGACCGTGATCGATGCCTATCTGGGTGTCGCGACCGAGGACGACGCCTGATGGAGTTTCTCTGGGACTTCTTCGTCGCGCCCTTCCTCGACATGATCGAGTTCCCGATATTCCTGGCCGAGGTCGCGGTCTCCGGGCTGCTCACCGGCGTGATGTACTCGCTCGTCGCGCTCGGTTTCGTGCTCATCTTCAAGGCCTCGCAGGTATTCAACTTCGCCCAGGGCGCGATGGTGCTGTTCGCCGCGCTCACCCTGGTGGGGTTGATGGAGCACGGCGTCCCGGTCTGGGGCGCGCTGCCGGTCACGGCGATCGTCATGGTCGCGCTCGCCTTCGCGATCGAGCGCGGGATGCTGCGCCCGCTGATCAATCAGCCGCCGATCACGCTCTTCATGGCGACCATCGGGCTGAGCTTCCTGCTCGAAGGCGCCGGCGAGTGGGTCTGGGGCTCGAACGTGAAGGCGCTCGACCTGGGGATTCCCTCGTCGCCGGTCGACGTCGGCGGCATGCTACTCAACGAATTCGACCTGATCGCCGCTCTGGTGGCGGCGGTGCTCGTGGCGGCGCTGGCGCTGCTCTTCCAGCACACGCCCATGGGCCGCGCGCTCAGGGCCGTGGCCGACGATCCGCAGGCCGCGCTCTCCCTCGGCATCTCGCTCAGGACGATCTGGATCATCGTCTGGTCGGTGGCGGGCATCGTCGCCATCGTCGCCGGCATCATGTGGGGGGCGAAGAGCGGCGTGCAGTTCAGCCTCTCGCTGATCGCGCTGAAGGCGCTGCCCGTGTTGATCCTGGGCGGGCTGACGTCGGTTCCGGGCGCCATCGTCGGCGGGCTCATCATCGGCCTCGGTGAGAAGGTCGCCGAGGTCTACTGGGGTCCGGTGATCGGCGGCGCGATCGAGAACTGGTTCGCCTACATGCTGGCGATGCTGGTGCTCATGTTCAGGCCCCAGGGCCTGTTCGGCGAGAAGATCATCGAGCGGGTGTGACCGTGCTCAACTACTTGACAGATCTCTACGGCACCTTCTTCGCGACCCGCTCGCGCGCGATCAACACGGTCTTCGTGACCGTGATCTCGCTGCTGGCCTTGTTCGCCGTGCCGACGCTGGCGAACGAGTACTGGCTGCAGGCGATCCTGATTCCCTTCCTGATCTTCGCGCTCGCGGCGCTCGGGCTCAATCTGCTCACCGGCTTCGCCGGCCAGCTCTCCCTCGGCACCGGCGGGTTCATGGCGGTCGGCGCCTACGCCGCCTTCAAGATGACGACTGCGTGGCCCGAATTGGACATCATCGCGATCTTCTTCATCTCGGGCTTCTTCGCCGCCGGCGTCGGCATTCTGTTCGGGCTGCCGAGCCTGCGCATCAAGGGCTTCTATCTGGCAGTGGCGACGCTCGCCGCTCAGTTCTTCCTGATCTGGCTCTTCAACCGGGTGCCGTGGTTCTACAACGACAACCCGTCGGGCACGATCACGGCGCCGCCGCGCACCTTCGCCGGCGTCATGGTCACGGGGCCCGAGGCCGCTGCAGAGGTGCGCTATCTGGTGGCGCTCGTCTTGCTGGCGGTCTTCGTCTTCTTCTCCTGGAATCTGATGCGGAGCCGCTTCGGTCGCGCCTGGATGGCGGTGCGCGACATGGACGTGGCCGCCGAGATCGTCGGCATCCCGTTGCTCCGCACCAAGCTGTTGGCCTTCGGCGTGAGCTCCTATCTCTGCGGCGTCGCCGGCGCGCTCTTCGTCTTCCTCTATCTGGGCAGCGCCGAGACCATCGCCTTCGACGTCAACGTCTCCTTCCTCGTGCTCTTCATGATCATCGTGGGCGGCCTCGGCTCGATCGCGGGCTCCATCATCGGTGCTGCCTTCATCACCATACTGCCGATCTTCCTCACCAACCTGAATCCGATCCTGGGCATCGACCTGGCCGTCGACATCGCGAAGCATATCGAGGTGATCATCTTCGGCGGCCTCATCATCGCGATCCTGATTCTCGAGCCGCACGGCATGGCGCGCCTCATCGCCATCACGCGGGAGCGGCTCCGCATCTAGCGCGTGCGCGTTTCGTCAACGCCCGCGCCGTTCCGGGATGATGCCGCGCGGACTGAAGCGCATGACGACGAGCAGGATCAGCCCCATCACGATGAGGCGCATGTAGGCCGCGCTGTCGAGAAGGTGGGACCGCAGCGGGTTGTCCTCCGGAAGACCGGCGGTGATCGCATCCATCAGCCAGAAGCCGGCGGGCTCGGCCTCGACCCACACGAACCAGACCAGGAACCCGCCGAACACGGCGCCCCAGTTGTTGCCCGAGCCGCCAACGATCACCATCACCCAAACCAGGAAGGTGAAGCGGAGCGGCTGATAGCTGCCCGGCGTGAACTGTCCGTCCAGCGTGGTCAGCATGGCACCCGCGATCCCCATCACCGCCGCGCCCAGCACGAAGATCTGCATGTGGCGCCGGGTCACGTCCTTGCCCATCGCGGCTGCCGCGTGCTCGTTGTCGCGGATGGCGCGCATCATGCGGCCCCAGGGCGAGTTCAGCGCGCGCTCGGCGAGCCAGACGATCGCGATCAGGACCAGCGCGAACAACACCGCGTAGCAGAGCTTCACGAAGATGCTGGAGCCCGTGGTCGGGTCCGCGCCGAGCCACTGGACCAGATCGAGGAACCAGGGGCTTTGCTGCAGGTCGATCTCGTAGGGCACCGGCCGGTCGAGGCCCGTGACGTTCTTCACGCCGCGGCTGAGCCAGTCCTCGTTCTTGATGACGGTGATGACGATCTCGGCAATACCGAGCGTGGCGATGGCGAAGTAGTCCGAGCGCAGCCCGAGCGCGACCTTGCCGATGAGCCACGCCGCGCCGGCGGCGAGCAGACCGCCGACTGCCCAGGACAGGACGATCGGCAGGCCGGCGCCGCCCAGATATCCGGTCGTCGAGCTGTCGATGCGTTCGATCTCGTCCACCGCCGGGTCAAAGAAGATGCGGGCGATGAAGAAGCCGGCCACGATGACGAGCGCCGTCCCCGCCGTGCGCAGCGATCGCCTGCGCACGAAACGGCGTAGCAGGACGATCAGCGCTGCGGCGGCCACCACCACCGCGAGCGCAATGCCGAGACCCGCGCCGCCCGCCGCCCATGCCTCTGTCACCGGCGACTGCGAGATGAGCACCCCGGCCAGGCCGCCGAGCGCGGCGAAGCCCATCACGCCGACGTTGAGCAGGCCCGCATAGCCCCACTGCATGTTGAGGCCCAAGGCCATGATCGCGGAGATCAGGCAGAGATTGAGGATCGAGAGGCTGACCACCCAGGACTGGCCGACTCCCACCGCGATCAGCAGCACCGCCATGCCGGCGAAGAGCGAAGGCGTGCGGAGCACGGGCGAGCGCAGCTTCGGCATCATGACAGCACCCGCCCGCGGAAGATCCCGGTCGGGCGCACCAGGAGCACGACCACCAGGATCACGAATGAGATCGCGAGCTTGTAGTCGGTGGACAGAAGCTGCATGAGCCCGCTCGGCTCCCAGCTCTCGGGCACCAGATAGCGCAGGAACTTCTTGTAGGCATACGTCACGGCGGTCTCGGAGAGCGCCACGATGAAGCCGCCGGCGACCGCGCCGATGGGGTGGCCGATCCCTCCCAGGATCGCAGAGGCGAAGATGGGGAGGAGAAGCTGGAAATAGGTGAAGGGCTTGTAGCTCTTGTCGATGCCGTACATCGTGCCGGCCACCGCAGCCAGGGTGGCGGCGATCAGCCAGGCGTAGAACACGACGCGGTCCGGGCTCACGCCCGAGAGCAGCGCCAGATCCTCGTTATCCGAATAGGCGCGCATCGCCTTGCCGGCCCGCGTCCGGTGCAGGAACCAGAAGAGCGCGGCCACGGCGATCGCTGCGACGGCAACGGTGAGCCCCTGCGAGAGCTTGATCGCGAGGCCTTCCTTCAGCCCGGTCGCGGCCTTGAATTCGGAGGCCTTGATGATGAAGCGCGCACCGTCGGCGAGGCGCCGGTCGTCGGGGCCGATGATGAAGCGGACGATTCCCTGCAGCGCGAACATCACGCCGACCGAGGCGATCAGCAGGATCACCGGCGGGCTCTTGCGCCGCCTGTAGAAGCGGAAGACGACGCGGTCCGCCGCCAGGTTGAAGGCGGCGGCGCCCACGATCCCGAAGGGCAGCGCGATGAGCGCCGTCGGCAGCGGCGAAATGCCGACGCCCATCCCCTGGAACCACCACGTGGTCAGCAGCACGACCATGGTGCCAAACGCCATCACGTCGCCGTGGGCGAAGTTGGCAAAACGCAAAATGCCGAAGATGAGCGTGACCCCGAGGGCGCCGAGCGCGAGCTGGGAGCCGTAGGCGACGCCCGGCACGACGACGAAATTCAGCAGCAGGACGATCGCGTTCGCGACGTCGGTCATGGACTATCCGCCCAGGAACGAACGCCGGACTTCGGGGTCGGCGAGAAGCGCTTCGCCGGTGTCCGTGTGGCGGTTCTGGCCGGTGACGAGCACATAGCCCCGATCGGCGATGGTGAGCGCCTGGGCGGCGTTTTGCTCGACCATCAGGATGGCGATGCCGGTTGCGCGAATCTCCAGGATGCGGTCGAAGAGATCGTCCATGACCACGGGCGAGACGCCGGCGGTGGGCTCGTCCAGCATGAGCAGCCGGGGCTCGGTCATCAGCGCCCGGCCGATGGCCACCTGCTGGCGCTGGCCGCCCGAGAGCTCGCCGGCGGGCTGGCGCCGCCTCTCCTTCAGGATCGGGAAGAGGTCGAAGACCCGCGCCATGGTATCGGCCACACCGACGTCGCGGACATAGGCGCCCATCTCCAGGTTTTCCTGGACCGTCATGGTGGTAAAAACGTTGCGCTCCTGCGGCACGAAGCCCATGCCCTTGCGCACGCGCTCCTGCGGGCTCAGCCGGGTGATGTCCTCGCCGTCGAGTCGGACCGTGCCCTCTCGCAGCACAATCATGCCGAAGACCGCCTTCATCGCGGTCGACTTGCCGGCGCCGTTTGGCCCCACGATGACGGCGACCTCGCCCTGCTCAGCCTCGATGGTGCAGTCGCGGATGATGTCCGCGCCGCCGTAGCCGCCGGTCATGCTTTCGCCGGCGAGAAAGCTCATGATGCGCCCGCGCCGCGCCGCCGGCCGCGCCCGAGATAGGAATCGATCACCCGCTGGTCCGCCTTGACCTCGGCCGGCGAGCCCTGGGTCAGCACCTTGCCCTCAGCCATGACGATCACCGGCTGACACAGGCGCGTAATGAAGTCGATGTCGTGCTCGATCATGCAGAAGGTGTAGCCACGCTCCCGGTTGAGTCGGAGGATGGCGTCGCCGATGGACCGCAGCAGCGTCCGGTTGACGCCGGCGCCGACCTCGTCGAGGAACACGATCCGGGGCTCGGCCATCATCGTCCGGCCGAGTTCCAGGAGCTTCTTTTGTCCGCCCGATAGGGCGCCCGCCCGCTCAGTGGCGACCCGCTCCAGGCCGAGAAACGTAACCACGTCCCAGGCCCGGTCACGAATCTCCTCTTCCTGGGCACGCACCTTGCCGCGGCGGAACCAGGCGTTGACCAGGGTTTCGCCGGCCTGGCCGCCCGGCACCGTCGCCAGGTTCTCGAGGACGGTGAGGCTCGAGAACTCGTGCGCGATCTGAAAGGTGCGCAGCACGCCCCTGTGAAAGAGCTGGTGCGGCCTCAGGCCGGTGATCTCCTGCTCTTGCAGGAACACGCGGCCCTCGGAGGGCGGATACACGCCGGCGATGACGTTGAAGAGGGTGGTCTTTCCGGCGCCGTTGGGGCCGATCAGCCCAGTGATCGACCCCTCTTCAATCTCCACACTGACGCCGTCGACGGCGCGGATGCCGCCGAAATGCAGATGCAGATTCTCGACCCGGATCATGGCAGGCACGCCGTTCGCGCTGCCCTCCGGAGCAGGGGATGCGGCCGGCGGCCCGGCCATCGCTGCCCGAGCCGCCGCCCGTCTTGGGCGATCTAGCGGATTTCCTTGGTCACGAAGGCGCCGCCCTCGACCTCCATCACCGCATAGGAGCCAGCGGCCTCGCCCACATCGGTGAGCTCGACGTTGGTCGCACCCTGATAGTCGATCTCGCCGCCGTCGGCGAGAATCTGCAGAGCCTTGCCGAGCTCACCCGGTCCGATCTGCTCGCCCGGCGCGTTGGCGACTTCCAGCACTTTGGACGCGGACGCGCCGCGATCGGCCGTGCCCGCCGCCTGCATGGAAAGCGCGATAAGCGCCGCGGCGTCGTAAGACTCACCGCGGAACGGGCCGTCGCCGTCCACGCCGTTGGCTGCTGCAAGCTCGACGAATGCGGCGGCGCCCTCGGAGGCCGAGCCCGGCGCGGTTCCGATCGTGCCGGTCAGTGCGTCGCCGATCGCCTCGATCAACGAGTCCCCGATCATGCCATCGCCGACGATGAAGTTCTCGAAGGCGCCCGTGTCGACGGCCCCTTGGATGATCCCTTTGCCGCCCTGGTCGATATAGCCGAAGACCACAAGGTGTTCTGCGCCCGAGGCGGCCAGCGCGCCCACCTCGGCCGAATAGTCGCCTTTGCCGTCCTCGTGCGCCGCCGAGATCTCGACTGTGCCGCCGAGGGCGGCGAACGCCGCGCCGAAGCTGCCGTCGAGCCCCTTGCCGTAGTCGTTGTTGGTGTAGGTGACCGCGACGCTCGTGATGCCCCGCTCGATCAGGACCTCGGCGAGCACCTGCCCTTGCCGCGCATCCGACGGCGCGGTGCGGAAGAAGAGGCCGTTGTCCTCGATCGTGGTCAGCGCCGGCGAGGTCGCCGACGGCGAGATGATGACCACGCCGTTCGGCACCGCGACATTGTTGGTGATGGCGATGGTGACGCCGGAGCAGTCGGCGCCGAAGATCGCCGCGACACCGTCGGAGGTAACCAGGCGCTCTGCCGCAGCGGTCGCGGCGGCGGCGTCGATGCAGGTCGAATCGCCCCTGACCGGGACCATCACCTTGCCGCCGAGGAAGGCGCCTGAATCCGACACCTCCTTCATGGCCAACTCAGCCGAATCCCCCATGGGGGGCGTCAGCGACTCGATCGGGCCGGTGAAGCCGAGAATGACCCCGACCTTCACCTCGTGGCCGTCGGCCTTGGCGTCCGGCGCCAGCCCAAGACAAAGCGCGGCGGCAGCCGCGACAAGTGTAACGCGCCAATTCCTTCTCATGATTCGTGCTCCCTGTCCGAGGGTCGCGGCCGCACGCCCAAGTGATGGCGCGATGCGCCGACCGGTTCGCAAATCATAGCGCGCTTTGACCGGTGATTCGAACGGATTGGCTAATCGAGTCATGCCTCGTGATCTGCAGTTGCCCCGGTTAGCGCGTTGACGGGCCGCGGGGCAGGGACTATCTCTCGAGCCTAGAGCGCGACCGTCTTTGACGGACGCGCGACAGGCCGCGACCGCGGCCCGCCGCGAATGCGGCGCACATCGTGCGCCCCTGCGCGCGTGGCCGCACGACGCGGAGGCGCCGGCCGTAGGCCGGCTGCCGTGAGCGATAAGGTGCGAGAGCGTTCCCGTGTTAAACGGAAACGCTCTAGCCACGCATCAGGCGGATGACGCGATGGTGGACGTGCAGATCGAGCGGCCGACCACGTCCGTCACGGACGATGCCGCGGCGCTCGCCGAGCCGGGCGTCTCGCTGGAGCGCGGCGTCGCGGCGTTGCGCGCGGCGCTGGGGACCATGCCGGCCGGCGCCGGCGTCTACTGCATGCGCGACCGGCACGAGAAGCCGCTCTACGTCGGCAAGGCCAAGAGCCTGCGCAAGCGCGTGGCGACCTACGTCAACGTCCGCACGCTGCCGGTCCGCCTGCAGCGCATGATCGCGGCCACGACGTCGGTCGAGGTGATCACGACCGAGGGCGAGGTCGAGGCGCTGCTGCTCGAAAGCAACCTGATCAAGCGGCTCAAGCCGCACTACAACATCCTGCTCCGGGACGACAAGTCGTTCCCTTACATCCTGCTCCGCCGGGGTCACACCTGGCCGCAGATCACCAAGTACCGCGGCGCCAAGAGCGCAGAGGGCGACTACTTCGGCCCGTTCGCCTCGGCGGGCGCGGTGAACCTCACCATCAACGCGCTGCAGCGGGCGTTCCCGCTGCGCTCCTGCTCCGATTCGGTGCTGGAGAGCCGCACCCGGCCCTGCCTGCAGTACCAGATCAAGCGCTGCACCGCGCCCTGCGTCGGCCGCATCGGCAAGGCCGACTACGACGTGCTGGTGGAGGAGGCGCGGGCCTTCCTCGCCGGGCGCAGCAGGCAGGTTCAGAGCCGGCTGACCGAGCGAATGACCGCCGCGAGCGATGCGCTGGAGTTCGAGACCGCCGCCGCCTACCGCGACCGCATCAAGGCGCTCGCCCATATCCAGATGCGCCAGGGCATCAACCTGCCCTCCATGGACGATGCCGATGTGGTCGCCATCCACGATGAGGCCGCTCAGGCCTGCGTGCAGGTCTTCTTCTTCCGCTCAGGCCAGAACTACGGCAACCGGGCGTTCTTCCCGCGCCACGGGGCGGACGAGACGGCCGAGGCGATCCTGCGCGCCTTCATCGGGCAGTTCTACAGCGCGCGGGAGGCGCCGCCGCTGGTGCTGGTCAACCGGCCGCTGGCGGAGGCCCCGCTGCTCGCCGAGGCGCTGACGGTCAGGGCCGGGCGGCGGGTCCGGCTGCACCGCCCGCAGCGCGGCGAGAAGCGCAAGCTGGTGGAGGACGCCGAGCGCAACGCCCGCGAAGCGCTCGCCCGCAGGCTCGGCGAGAGCACGGCGCAGCGGCGCCTGCTGGAGAGCCTGGCCCAGAAGTTCGGGCTGGAGAGCGCGCCGGAGCGGATCGAGGTCTACGACAACAGCCACATCTCGGGCACCGATGCGGTCGGCAGCCTGATCGTCGCAGGGCCGGACGGCTTCATCAAGAACGCCTACCGCAAGTTCACGATCCGCTCCATGGCAGCAGAGGACCCGGCCGCGCCCGGCGACGACTACGCCATGATGCGCGAGGTTCTCACCCGCCGCTTCTCCCGCCTCATCAAAGAGGACCCCGGCCGCGCCGGCGAATCGTGGCCGGACCTGGTGCTGATCGACGGCGGTGCCGGCCAGCTGGGCGAGGCGCGCCGGGTGTTCGCCGATCTCGGCATCGCCGACCTCGCGGTCGCGGCGATCGCCAAGGGGCCGGAGCGCAACGCCGGCCGCGAGCGCATCTTCCTGCCCGACAGGCCGCCGGTTTCCCTCGGTGCGCGCGAGCCGCTGCTCTACTTCCTGCAGCGCCTGCGGGACGAGGCGCATCGCTTCGCCATCGGCACCCACCGGGCCAAGCGCGCCAAGGCCCGCGCCCGCTCGGCGCTGGACGAGATTCCGGGCGTCGGCCCTCGCCGCAAGAAGGCGCTGCTGCACCGGTTCGGCTCGGCGCGGGGCGTGGGCCAGGCGGGCCTCGCCGATCTGGAGACCGTGGACGGCATATCGAGCACGGTCGCGCGCGCGATCCATGACCACTTCCGCGCCGATCATTAGAGGCGCTGGAGCTGCGGAGCCTGTGACGGAGGCCGATCCGCTGCGAGTCGCGAGCTGGCCCAATGCGGTCACGGGGCTCCGCATCGTCTTGGTGCCCGTGCTCGTCGGCTCGTTCTTCATCGCCGGTGCGAGCGGACTCTGGCTCGGCTTCGCGGTCTTCGCGGCGGCGGCGCTCAGCGACTTCTTCGATGGCTGGCTGGCGCGCAGGCTCGATCAGCACTCTCTGCTGGGCCGCATTCTCGATCCCATCGCCGACAAGCTCCTGGTGGCGGCCGCGCTGGTGATGCTGGCGACCGACGGGCGCGCGCCGGCGATCGCCGTGGTGGCGATCCTCGCCCGCGAGCTTCTGATCTCCGGGCTCAGGGAGGCGCTCGCCGGCAAGGTGGCGCTCCCGGTTCAGCCGCTCGCCAAGTGGAAGACCGCCGCCCAGATGGTCGCCATCGCGCTGCTGTTGCTGGCCCCGGCCATCGCGCCCTGGCTGACCGAAGCGACGGGCGCCGGGCTCGCCACCGCCGGCGAAGGGCTGCTCTGGCTCGCGGCGGTGCTGACCTGGGCCAGCGCGATCGGCTATGTTCGGGGCGCCGTGCGCGGCCTGCGGGCGGCACGGCCGGAGCAGGAGGAGTAGGTGCGGCAGTTCGGGGTCACGGGGCTGAGCGACAGCGGCAAGACCACGCTGGTCTGCCGGCTGCTGCCGCGGCTGCGCGCGCGCGGCCTGCGCGTCGCCACGGTGAAGCACGCCCACCACGGCTTCGACCTGCTGCCCGAGGGCCATCCGGCCCACGCGTGGCGGGCTGCCGGCGCCCGCGACATCGTGCTGGTCGGCTCGGATCGCCTCGCCCACCTGCGCGAGACCGGCGACGACGGCGAGCCGCCGCTGGACCGGCTGCTCGAGCGCCTGGAGCCGGCCGACCTCGTGCTGATCGAGGGCTACAAGCGGGGCGGCCACGACAAGATCGAGGTGCGGCGCGGCGCGGGCGGCTCGCCGCTTCTCGCCGCCGCGGACCCCACCGTGGTCGCCATCGCGAGCGACCGGCCGGTGCCGGCGGCGGCCGCGCTCGGGCGCCGGGTGCCGGTCTTCGATATCGACGACGTGGATGCGATCGCGTCGTTCGTGGTGGCGCACTGCGGCGTTGCCGAGAGCGACGCGCCGATGTTGGCCCATGGCACAGCTTAGCGACGATTGCTTCGCCTTCGGCGGCGCGCTGACTCCGGCGGCGGAGGCGCTGGCGCAGCTGGAGAGCGTCATCCATCCCATCGCCGAGACCGAGACCGTCGACTTGCGCGCGGCGAACGGGCGCATCCTGGCGGAGACGGTGATCTCGGAACGCGCGGTGCCGCCGCACGACAACGCCGCCGTCGACGGCTACGCGGTCTACTTCGACGACCTCAACGCCGCAGGGGACACGCGCCTGCCCTGCACCGGGCGGGCTGCGGCCGGGCACCCGCTCGGGCGGCCCGCCGGGCGGGGCGAGGCGATCCGCGTCTTCACCGGCGCGCCGATGCCTGCCGGGCCCGATACCGTGCTGATGCAGGAAGACTGCCGCGTCGACGGCGACGCCGTCGTCGTGCCGCCCGGAATCAAGCGCGGCGCCAACCGCCGGCACGCAGGCGAGGACATCGCGCCCGGCACGACCATCCTCACCGCCGGCCGGGCCTTGCGCCCGCAGGACGTCGGCCTCGCCGCCTCCATCGGGCGCACCGAGCTCCTGGTGTTCCGGCGGCTCAGGGTGGCGATCTTCTCCACCGGCGACGAGGTCTACGAGCCGGGCGTGGCGCTCGGCGAAGGCGGCATCTACGACTCCAACCGCTACGTCATCGCCGGCCTCGCGGAGCGGCTCGGCTGCGCCCTCACCGACATGGGCATCCTGCCGGACAGTCTCGACGCGATTACCGGCGCGCTGGCGGAGCGGAGTCGCGACCACGACCTGCTGCTCACCTCCGGCGGCATGTCGACCGGCGACGAGGATCACGTCAAGGCGGCGGTGGAGGCGCTCGGCCACCTGCATTTCTGGCGCCTCGCCATCCGGCCGGGGCGGCCCATCGCCCTCGGCCAGGTCGGGCGCGTGCCCTTCATCGGGCTCCCCGGCAACCCGGTCGCCGTCATGGTCACCTTCCTGCGCTTCGCGCGCCCGCTGATCCTGCGGCTCGGCGGCTGCACCGACGTGGAGCCCGCGCACTACCGGGTTCCGGCGGCCTTCGACTACAAGAAGAAGCGAGGGCGGCGCGAATGGCTGCGGGCGCGGCTCTCCGCGCGGCCGGACGGCACCCTCGGGGCTGAGAAGTTCGGCCGCGACGGCGCCGGCATCCTCACCTCGGCGGTCTTTGCCGACGGGTTGATCGAGCTGCCCGAAGACCTCACCTCGCTCAGCGCGGGCACGATGGTGGACTTTCTCCCGTTCAACGAGATGTACCGATGACATTGCTCTATTTCGCCTGGGTCCGGGAGCGGATCGGCCTCGATACCGAGGAAATCGCGCTGCCTGCCGACGTGCAGACGGTGGCGGCGCTGCTCGACTGGCTGCGCAGCCGCGGCGGCGGCTATGCCAGCGCGCTTGAAGACCTCTCGGTCATCCGCGTCGCGGTCAACCAGGAGTTCGCCGCGCCGGATCGCGCGGTGGCCGACGGCGACGAAATCGCGCTGTTCCCGCCGGTGACCGGCGGAGGCCGGCCGTGATCCGCGTCCAGCGCGAGGACTTCGACATCGGCGCCGAAATCGAGGCGCTGACCGGCGGCAACGACGAGATCGGCGCGGTCGCGTCGTTCGTCGGCATCACCCGCGCCGATGCGGGCACCGACGCCGGCGACGCCGTGACCGCGATGACGTTGGAGCACTACCCGGCGATGACCGAGAAGCAGCTCGCCGACATCGAGGCCGAGGCGAGCCGCCGCTGGGACCTCACCGCCTCGCTGATCGTCCACCGCTACGGCAGGCTCGAGCCCGGCGACCGCATCGTGCTCGTGGTGACCGCCGCGGCGCACCGCCGCGCGGCGCTCGATGCCTGCGCCTTCCTCATCGACTGGCTCAAGACCAAGGCGCCGTTCTGGAAGCGCGAGGAGACCGCCGAGGGTGACCGCTGGGTCGCGGCGCGCGACGCCGACGACCGCGACGCCGAGCGCTGGCACAGCGGATCGTAATCCGGCTACCGAACCTACAGACAACGAAACACCCGCGCGCCACGAATAACACCCCGTATTCTCATGTCGGTTGTTGAGCGAGTTCTGGTTATCAAGCACGGCGCGCTCGGGGATTGGGTCCTTGCGACCGGGTGCTTTGCGGCGATCCGCCGCCATCATCCGTCTGCGCACATCGCTCTTCTGACGACGCCGGCCCTTGCCGACCTGGGCGGGCGCTGCGGCTGGTTCGACGAGATCTGGACCGACGAACGCGCGAGCCTCCTTGCCGGGCCGCTCGCGTGGATCGGGCTGCGCCGGCGCTTGATCCAAAGCGAATTCACGCGCGTCTACGACCTCCAGACCTCGTGCCGCACCGGCGTCTACTTTCGCTTGCTGCCGCGCCGCCGGCGCCCCGAATGGTCGGGGATCGCCGCCGGCTGCTCGCATCCGCACCGCAATCCTCGACGGCGGTTCATGCACACGGTTGCGCGCCAGGCGGAACAACTCGGCCTGGCCGGCATCGGGGACGTGCCGGCACCCACCCTCGCGTGGCTGGATGCCGATATCGACGCGCTGGCACCGCCCGGCGCCTTCGCGCTCATCGTGCCGGGCGGATCGGCACACCGGCCGGAAAAGCGCTGGCCGCTCGAACGGTTTGCCGAACTCGCCCGGCTCTTGTCCGCGCGCGGCACGTCGCCGGTTCTGATCGGCGCGGCGGCCGAGACGCCGGTTCTCGACGCGATCGCACGGCGCGCACCCGGCGCGATCGATCTCGGCGGGCGCACCGGCCTGGGTCAGATCGCCGCCCTGGCGCGCCGCGCGACATGCGCCGTGGGCAACGACACGGGCCCCATCCATATCGCCGCCACGGTGGGCTCCCCCACCGTCGCACTGTTCGGCGCCGCCTCCGATCCCGCGCAAAGTGGGCCGTGCGGAGAGGCCGTCACGGTCCTGCGTCGTGTGCCGCTCGCGGGCCTGCCGGTCGCCGACGTCATCGCCGCCGCCGAGCGGGTCGCCCGGCGCGCCTGACAAGACCGTGAGGCGCGAACTGTCCCCGCTTGCAGTGGCCGAAGGCGACGAGCACGGCGAAGCGCGGGACTCGAGCTGGCCGAAGCGACTCCTGACCGCGATCTTCTGCGCCTTCGCCGCGCTGCTGCCCATCATCTGCGTCGCGACGCCCAAGGGCACCGTGGTGCTTCTGCTGCTCGCGGCGGCCCTCGCCGTCTCGACCTGGTGGTGGGCGAACAGGCGAATCCCGATTCCCGATTCGAAGATCGCGATTGCCCTCGCCGTCCTCGTTCTGTGGTGCGCAATCGCCTCGGCCTGGAGTGCCGACCCCGCACGCTCTCTCGTGCTCGTGCTCCGCATCGCCGTGATCCTCGCGGCCGGCGGGGTGCTGTTCCCCATCGCGGCGGCGCTGGACGGCGCGGCGCGCGCGCGTGTCGGCCGGTGGCTGATCGGCGGCTTCGTGCTGGCGCTTGTCCTCGCGAGCGCGGAGGTCGCAAGCGGCTATCCCCTGCTTCGCCTGTTCGGGGCAGCCGAGGCCGGGAAAGAGCTCGTCCGGTTCAATCGCGGTGCCGTCGCGCTGGCGTTGATCGTCTGGCCGGTGACGGCCCTGCTCTGGGCAAGAGGCCTCGGTTGGAAGGCACTCGCGCTTCCCGTCGCCCATGGCGCCTGGCAAAACTGGTGGCTCGCCCTGGTCCTCTCGGCCGCCCTCCTGGTGCCCCTCACCGCAGCGCCGAGCGTCCGAACCTACGCTGATCGGTGAGCAGAGCGTCGGTGGCGACGTTTGCTCGGCCACCGTTGGCCGTGCGTGTCTTCGAAATTCACCGAGGAGAGAACAAATTAATCGTTCGGAGTTTCGGGAAAATAACCCTCAATTGTTTCAGTAATAGTTCGAACACTTTCTCCGATAGGTAACCATAATGCGCCAATTGATCTCTAAGTGAGTCAGGACATTGATTCGAAGATAACGATAACTCTCTCGTCTTGGATGACTCGCTCTATGCAAATTGCGCTCCTTACGATAATCTGCGAATTAGGAGAGTGACTCTCGGGTTTTCTCTATTTTCCGTGTTGGACATGTCGCGCTTTTTGTTGTGGTGTTGTTAACCGGCTTGTTGGAGCGACCGTCAAGGCGAACGCGCGCGCTCTTGGATGGCCCCAACAGGGACGGCCGCGTTGAAAGCCACGCTCCCCGCCACGAGGGTGGGCTGGCGCGCTGGAAGCCGTGTGGCGCGCGGCATGCTACATCGCTTCGCAGGATACGAACTGCCCGGGAACATGGAGGATGTACCCGCGTTCTCAAGTGCGAGACAGTGACGTTACGCCTGCCGTTGGAGATGCCATTCGTGCGCGGTAATGAAGAGGCCTCGTCGGGAGGCCTCAACCAGCCTCGATCCGGCATTTCAACGCGGAGAACGGCGGTCGGACAACCGCGCTCACCGGCAATAACGCCTTCTATCCCCAACAGTTTCGATGTGGCCTCTCAGCCGCCTGCATTGTGCGGCGCCTACGCATAGTGCTTACGGGCGTATTCCTGTGATTCCGGCGCGTTACGCGGTGAAGCCGCGATGGCGACTCGTGATGACGGCGCCCGCGCTCCCCTCCGGCGGCGCCCCCTCCCCGGGATGTGACGGGTATGCCGCGTCGTAGCGGGCTGACGCTGAGCGGTCGGGCGGTGGAGCGGCTCTCGGTCGAGGGCAAGGACGCCATCTTCTGGGACCGGGAGCTGGCAGGCTTCGGGGTCCGCGTCTACCCCTCGG